>JAOKVV010000002.1 GCA_028336925.1 Vicingaceae bacterium
GAGTTTAGCAACCTTTATTGGCAATTCAGATTTAGCGGGTTTTAATAGCAACAAATTTGATGTTCCACTGCTAATGGAAGAATTTCTTAGAGCGGGAATAGATTTTGACCTTAACAATAGAAAGCTTGTTGATGTGCAAAATATTTTCCACATGATGGAGCAAAGAACCTTGGTCGCTGCCTATAAATTTTACTGTGATAAAGAACTTATTGGAGCACATGGAGCTGAAGCAGACAATTTGGCAACCTATGAAGTTTTAGAGGCTCAAATCGAAAAGTACCCTGAATTAAGGAATGATGTTAACTTTCTATCTGACTTTTCTAAAAGAGGCAATAATGCGGACTTGATGGGTCGTATTGTTTTTGATGAAAATAATATTGAAGTTTTCAATTTTGGAAAACATAAAGGAAAATCTGTAGAGCAAATATTATCAGAAGAGCCAAGCTATTATGACTGGATGATGAAAGGGGACTTTCCACTATATACAAAGAAGGTTTTAACTGCAATAAAAATGCGAAACTTCGGAAAATAGAATCATGAAAATTATATGTATTGGACGCAATTACGCAAAACATGCAAAGGAATTAAATAACCCATTGCCAAAAGAGCCTGTTTTCTTTTTTAAACCCGACACAGCTTTACTACCAAAAAAACAACCCTTTTTTATACCAAACTTTAGTGATGATATCCATTACGAAGCGGAAATAGTAGTTCGTATAAATAGAGTAGGTAAAAATATACAAAAGAAGTTTGCTCATAAATACTATGATGAGATTGGATTGGGTATCGACTTCACCGCAAGAGATATACAGCAATCTTGTAAAGAAAAAGGACTTCCCTGGGAAAAAGCAAAGGCTTTTGATGGTTCTGCACCTGTGGGTCAATCTTTTATTCCAATTAGTGAAGTAAAAGACCTTAATAACGTTAATTTTAAATTATTAATAAACGGAGAACAGCGTCAAGTTGGTAACACCTCTGATATGGTTTTTTCAATTGATACAATCATTGAGTATATTTCTCAATTTGTAACCTTAAAGATCGGAGATTTAATATTTACAGGTACTCCAGAAGGTGTAGGTCCAGTAAAAATAAATGATCACTTAGAAGGTTTTATAGAGAATAAGAAAGTACTTGATTTAAAAATCAAATAATGCAAAAAGCGATCAAAATTGATCGCTTTTTGCATTATTGATAATATAGATATTATCGAATCTGCTTTTCTGAAAAATTAATACCGAAATTTTTTAACTCCTTTAAAACCGGTTCATAAATTTCTTTCATTATAGGAATATGAACTCCCGGAGTATTGATCTTTCCATTTAAAATCATTTTTGCAGCGATAGCTACAGGATACCCAACTGTTTTGGCCATAGCTGTTCGTATGCTATCTTCACCTTTTACTACCATAGATGAATGGAGCTCCTTTTCTTCCCCATTTAAGGAAAAAATAAACTTGTGCCACATTACAATCATATCCTTATCATCTTTATTAAGCGACCATTTCTGCTCTAGAATATACTGAAGAATTTGCGCAGGAGTAGCATTTTTTAAAGGAATTTTAGTCGTCTCAAAGATGCCTAACCACTCTAGCTTCTCAAATAATGCAACATCATCTTGGTGCATATTTAAATAATGCTTGAGTTTTAGCTCTACAGAGTCGGTAGGATTGTATGCTAAAAATAAATTTATAAAATCCCTGAATGTTAATTCATCTGAATTAGCTATGGTATAAGAATCATCCGTAGCTCCTAATTGCACAAATACATTCCACGCTCTAGAAAAACCGGGTCTCCTAAGTGTGCCTCTATACATTGTTTTTACATCCTCAAGATTGTAAACTGATCTATACATAAGCGAATCTCTATTCGCATACCCCTCAAATTTTCCATATCCTTCTACTTCGATAATTTCAGTTCTTCTAAAAAGTTTATGATATGGGATGTATTTATACGTGCCACTTTGTATAAACTTTACCGCACCTCCTTGTCCTGCTAAAACTACATTTCTCGGATTCCAAGTAAATTTATAATTCCAAGGATTATCATCACTTTCAGGAGCAACCAAGCCTCCTGTAAAGGTTTCAAATTCTAGAATTTCTCCACCAACGGCTCTAATCTCGTCAATTACCTTCATTGCTGAAAGATGATCTATACCGGGATCTACGCCTATTTCATTGATGATTGTTACACCATTTTGAATAGCCTCTGATTCTAGTGCTCTCATTTCTTTCGAGACATAAGAAGCGGTAACCATATTCTTTTTGAACTTTATACAGTCTTTTGCAACAGAAATATGCATATGAGCAGGAAGCATAGATATAATTATATCAGCATTTCCTATTTCCTTTGATCGTTGTTCTTCATTATTAACATCGAATTGAATTGCAGAAGTTCTTGAATTACTTCCAATTTTAGATTTTGTAAAATCTATATTCTGGTCCGCGACAGTGAGATTCCAGTCTTCTTTTTCTAAATTATCAATTAAATAATCAATTAGGGATATGGTAGATCTTCCTGCGCCGATCAACAAAATGTTTTTCATATGAAATGTTCAGTTTTTATTTAAAGGCTAAATTAATGCTTTACCTTTGTCAATATCAAGTTTAATAGACATTAATAAATGACCTAAATGAAAAAACAGGCTTTAGTTTTCGGTAGTATATTTGGCTTATTTGCTGTAGCATTAGGAGCATTAGGAGCTCACGCTCTAAAAGACTTACTAACACCAACCCAATTAGAAAGCTTTGGAACAGGAGTGCGATATCAAATGTACCATGCCATCATATTACTTGTACTTGGACTTAGTAAAATAGAAGAAAGTAAGCTGTTTAAATCAATTATTAACCTTCTGATAATTGGGATTATTATATTTTCATTCTCAATTTATTTATTGAGTACTAGCTCTATTACAGGAATTTCTATTGGTTTTGTATTAGGCCCATTAACACCAATAGGAGGTTTATTACTAATTTGCTCATGGGGACTTATGGGATGGATGTTTTTAAAACAACCAAAATAAATTAAGGCATAATTCATACATTTGATTGATAATAGAAGGTAGTTTATGTGCGGAATTTGCGGTATTGTAGCTTTTGATGAAGTTGGGCAATTAAATTTGACCCAAATAAAACGAGCTACAAGTCTATTAGAAAAAAGAGGACCAGATGCAGAAGGAACAATTCATATTAACAATATAGCCTTAGGCCACAGAAGGTTATCAATAATAGATACTTCTGCCAATGCAAACCAACCCTTCACAGATATATCAGGCAGATATACAATCGTTTTTAATGGAGAAATATTTAACTATTCTTTACTCAAAAGAAAACTACTAAATAAAGGGGTATCATTTGAAACAAACAGCGACACTGAAGTTTTACTTTATATGTATATCCACTATAAGGAGCGCTGTTGTGAATTTGTAAATGGCTTTTTTGCTTTTTCAATTTACGATCGAAAAACGAAATCCACTTTTCTTGCTAGAGATCGATTTGGTATAAAACCCCTACTCTACTACAAAGATAAACACCAATTTATCTGGAGTTCAACTCTTACCAGTTTGATGGCTTTTGATTTTTCTAAGGAGTTAGATCACAGCTCACTATACATGTATCTTCAACTCAATTACCTACCCCAACCTCACAGCTTTATAAATTCAGTAAAAAAACTAGATACAGGGCACTATGCACAGGTCGACGAGAAAGGAAAAATAGAAATATATAGCTTCTACAACATCAATTCTATCAATACAGAAAAAAAGGCTGATATCAGCTATGAAAAAGCTAAATCAAAATTAATAGACCTTTTAGGCGAATCAGTTGAGCAAAGAATGATTTCAGATGTACCATTAGGCACATTTCTAAGTGGAGGTATTGACTCCTCTATTATATCAGCCTTAGCTTCTAACCTATCTAATAAATCCATCAATACATTCTCAGTAGGATATAAAGATGAGCCACTTTTTGACGAAACAAATTATGCTGAAGCTGTTGCAAATAGATACCAAACAAATCATCACACATTTAAATTAACTAATGATGATTTACTGGTAAGTTTTTTCGATTTTCTTGATCACATTGATGAGCCTTTCGCAGACTCTTCAGCGTTGGTTGTGAATATTTTGAGCCGAGAAACTAGAAAATTTGTAACAGTAGCTCTTTCCGGTGATGGTGCAGATGAGATTTTTTCAGGGTACAGAAAGCATATGGCTGAATTTATAGCTAGAAAAGGTGGTATAAGCCATGACTTAATAGGCAAATTAGGGCCCTTTTTAGATTACCTACCACAATCAAGAAATAGTAAGTTGGGTAATTTATTCAGAAAACTGAAACGATTTAGTGATGGAGTTAAATTAACTGATAGTGAACGATATTGGACTTGGGCAGCGCTAATAAGTGAAGCAGATACAAAGAATTTATTGATAAAAGATATTCCCACCAATGTATACAATAGTAGAAAACAAAACTTATTATCGTCATTAAAAACAGATGATTTCAATGAAGTGTTACTCACTGATGTAAAAATGGTGCTAAAAAGCGATATGCTTAAAAAAGTAGACAGTATGAGTATGCACAATAGCCTAGAAGTAAGAGTTCCATACCTAGATCATAGGGTTGTGGAATTTGCTTTTTCATTACCGACACACTACAAGATAGATGGCTCAATGAAAAAGAAGATATTACAAGATGCTGGGAGACATCTTTTACCTGCTGAAATTTACGATAGGGCAAAACAGGGATTTGAAGTTCCTTTGATTAAATGGTTTAGAAGGGACTTAGCCGATTTAATAGAGAAAGGTCTACTCTCTGAAGATTTTATAAAGTCTCAAAACCTATTTAATTATAAAAAAATACAAGAACTAAAAAATAATTTAAACTCCTCCAACCCCGGAGATAGCCCTGCAACCATTTTTTCACTGCTTATCTTTAACAAATGGTGGAAAAAACATTTATCATAACTTCTCGACGAATAATAGAATATAATCGACTAAAGAATTTTACATTTACCTTAAATTAGATTATATGCCAAAAGTACTTCGTATAATAAATCGGTTTAACCTAGGAGCTCCAACTTTTAACGCAGCCTACTAAGCGAAGTATATTCATACTGACTTTGAAACTATGTTAGTTAGAGGGCAATAAGATGAATCAGAAGAAAGCTCACAACATATTCTGCACGATATAAACCTAAGCCCAATCATTATCAAAGAGATGAGAAAGGATGTTAGTATGAGTTCAGATAGAGAAGCATATAAAAAATTAAGCAATTAATAAGTGATTACAGGCCTGATATCATTCATACACATGCATCTAAAGCAGGCGCATAAGGTCGTTTAGCTGCAATAAATTACGGTAAAGCAAAAGTTGTACACACCTTTCATGATCATGTTTTCCATTCTTACTTTGGTAAAATAAAAACTAATTTATACAAGAACATTGAAAGAGCCTTAGCTCTTAAGACAGATAAAATCGTTGCAATTAGCGATCAACAGAAATTGGAATTAACTAAACGATATCAAATTTGCAGTGCGGATAAAGTGGAGGTGATTCCTTTAGGGTTTGAATTATTAAATTCGAACTTGATAAAGACATAAAACGGGTATCGTTCCGAAAAAAGTACTGCATAGAAGATGATGAGATAGCTATAGGAATAATAGGTAGATTAGTACCAATTAAAAATCATCAACTGTTTATTGACGCCATTTGCGAAGTCCGTAAACGCACAAATAAAAGAGTAAGAGGATTTATTATTGGAGATGGTGAAGAAAGAGAGAATTTGAAGCAATATGCTAATTCTATTGGACTGGCGCATATCAACGGAGAATTTAGGGGTAATAATCCAGCTCCTTTGCACTTTACATCATGGATAAAAAATATAGATTGGGCCAACTCAGGAATGGATATTATAGCGTTAACTAGTTTTAATGAGGGTACACCGGTCAGTTTAATTGAAGCACAAGCATCAAACAAACCAATTATTTCAACAAAAGTTGGGGGAATAAAAAACACTGTATTACAAAATGAAACGGCGCTTCTCGTAAATATGAATAATAAAGAATAGTATATTAATAAATTAATGGACTTAATAGAAAGTAAGGAACTGAGAGATCGTTTAGGAGCTAATGGCTGGGCTCATGTTAAATCTAAATTTCATTATGAGCGGTTAGCAAAGGACATGTCTAATCTTTACACCAGTCTTTTAAATCCAGAGCTGTAACAATAGTTGTGCAACTAATTGATATATTTTAATAGCTTTGCAACTAAAGCTAAACTATCTTTTCATGAAAAAAATCTTATTTCTATCAGCATTATTTATTCTTATTGGTTTCTATTCATGTAAACCCCTAAACCCAAGCATTATGCTCAAGACCCCAAAAGATTTTGTGTACGATACTCCCCCGGAAATTTCTGATATAGAATATAGAATTGCTCCAAATGATATTTTAAGCTTTAGATTGTACACCAATGATGGATTTAGATTAATTGACTTTACCACATCCTCCGAAGGCAGCAACAATAACCAGGCAATGATGCAAAACAATGCTATGTTTTCATACTTGGTAGAGCATGATGGATATTGCAATTTACCCATATTAGGAAGAATTCTTCTTTCGAATATGACGATTAGAGAAGCTGAATTATTATTAGAAGATAAGTATGCAGAACTATATATTGACCCCTTTGTACTTTTAGATATTACTAATCGAAGAGTGACAATATTCCCAGGTAGTGAAGGAACAGGAAAGGTCATCACACTAAATAACAACAATACTACCTTGATAGAGGCAATTGCACAAGCAGGGGGCTTAGCATCTAGAGGTAAAGCATACAAAATAAAACTTATTAGGGGTTCATTAAAAGACCCTAAAGTTTATCTTATAGACTTATCTACCATTGAAGGAGCAAGAAAAGCAGATTTAATTTTACAAGCTAATGATATAATTTATGTTGAACCGATAGGTATAACCACACGACAAATTATTTCTGAAGCATCTCCAATTGTTAGTGTTATTTCTTCTTTGATTACATTATATATTGTAATTACTAACCTAAATTAATTCGAAAATAACTTTAGCTATGGATGAGCACTCCAATCTAGCATCAACGACAAATAGCTCAAATACAAATGAATTTGATCTAGGATTATTCATTTTTATACTACGAAAAAATCTTATTTGGATAATTTTTATTGTTGTATTATCCATTTTCGGTGTATTTATTACTCTTCGCTTTTCTGTCCCAATCTATAAGGTTTCAGCAACTCTTCAAATTGAAAAAAATGATAGAGCGAACCAACTACTTCAAGTTAATGAGCTTTATGAAACCAGCGACATCTCTGGTGAAACCGAGCCACTTAATTCTAAGTATCTCATTTTAAGAACCATTAAAAGCTTACCTTTACAAGTTGGTTATTATTCAAAAGGCCAGTTTTTAGAAAAGGATTTATACACTAGCTCTCCTTTTAAAGTTGATTTAAAAGTAATTGACTCTTCAATTATCGGCATGTCTTTTTATATCGATTTCATTAACTCACAAACAGCAGTTTTAGACTTTATCGGTGCAGATGGATTAGAACAAACAAAAGTGATTTCCGGCGACTCTTGGGTTAAACTAAAACAATTTGAATTAAAAATAACTTTAGAAGATTATACAACATTTCTAAATAATAATGATCAAGTAAAAAAAAATAAGGCATGATAATTACTCCTACACCCATAAAGGACTTAATAATTATAGAACCTAAAGTTTTTAACGACAAAAGAGGATATTTCTTTGAAAGTTATAATAAAAACACGCTCATGAATCTTGGGTTTGAAGAAGTCTTCATTCAAGATAACCTTTCTAAATCCTCAAAGGGAGTATTGCGAGGACTTCATTTTCAAAAAAGACCATTCAGTCAGGGCAAATTAGTACAAGTACTTAATGGAGCAGTTTTAGATGTTGCTGTCGACTTAAGAAAAGATTCACCAACTTATGGTGACCATTTTTCAATAGAATTAAACTCAGAAAACAAACGATTATTTTATATTCCAGAAGGATTTGCACATGGATTTATAACATTAGCGGATGATACCATCTTTTCCTATAAATGCACAAATGTTTACGATAAAGAATCGGAGGGCGGATTAATGTGGAATGACCCTAAACTAGGAATTAATTGGGGAACTTCTAATCCTATATTATCCGAAAAAGACCTTGAATACACCACTTTTGAAAATTTTAAAACGCCATTTTAAATGGGAAACATTGATCCTGGAAAATATTTAATATTTGTTTTTGCAGCCTTCTGCTTTTCATTTATTATCAATATATTATTTTTAAGTTTTTCTAGAAACTTTGGAGGAAGAGCAAAAAATGAAAATACGGTTAGGTGGATTAGCGTAACAAAGCCAGCCTTTGGAGGAATCTCTTTTTTTATTGTTTTTTTATTATCCTATTCTTCTTATCCAATCTTTTCTCAGACTTTTCATCCATAAGAAATATGCATGTTTTAGGCATACTATCGGCAGGCACAATAGCTTTTTTAATGGGATTAGCAGATGATGCTTATGACACTAACCCTTCGTTTAAATTTATTGTGCAGTTTGCAGGAGCGATTATTCTCATTTCTTCAGGCACTTACATTCAGCTATTCGAATCAATTTATTTAAATTATGCGATAACCATCCTGTAGGTAGTAGGTGTGATGAACTCAATAAATATGTTAGATAATATGGATGCTGTGAGCACAATTGCCCTTATTTCTGCATTTTTAGGCATGTTACCAGTCTCAAATGGAACTATATTATCAAGCCTGATGTTTATCATGATGTCTTACGGAATGATTCCAGCTCTTTTTGGGTTCCTTTATTTTAACTGGAATCCATCTAAAATGTATATGGGCGGCACAGGTAGTCAGTTTCTAGGAATTGTTCTTGCAGGGTTAACCATTCATTTCCTTTGGAATCCTATAGATTCAATAAATGAAATTGTCATTACTAAACAGTTTTTATATGTTATACTAGCATTCTTAGTTCCTTTAAGTGATACCACAATTTTAGTTATCAATGACTTGCGAAAAGACAATCTCCGTTCATAGGAGGAAAGGATCATACAACGCACCACTTATCTTACCTTGGCCTATCAGACCGAATGGTAGTAATTACAATCAGTTTAGTTTCCATTATCAGCTTAGTCATCATCTTTTTTATGACTAAAGTAGAAATGTGGAGTAATCTGTTAACAATAATCATTACTTCTTATGCTTTTATAGTATTCTTATCGTTATTTTTAATAACAAAAAGAACTCATAAAAAAGAAGCACAATATATGTCAGAAAGTTTAAAAAAATCAGGAAGTTACATCATTACATTCCTTGCCGGAGTGGGTATATTTAGTTTATTTAGCTATGCCTTTGATAAGGATTTAGATGAGAAAAACTATCAAGATAAAATTAATACTGAATACAACATTTATTCATTAGCTATTCCTACTGATGTGTCTTTTGCAGGAGAAGCTATTCCTTTATCTGATTTTGAGGTTAGAGAACGTTTAGATAAAGAGCTTCATGTAAATACATATTGGCATTCTCAAACTATTCTATTTTTTAAAAGAGCAAACAGATGGTTTCCAGTAATAGAACCCATCTTGTCAAAAAATAATATTCCTGATGATTTCAAATACCTAGCCCTTATAGAAAGTGGATTCGAAAATGTAGTTTCACCTGCAGGTGCAACAGGGTTTTGGCAATTCATGAAAGCAACAGGAATTGAATATGGTTTAGAAATTAATGATGAAATAGACGAACGATACCATGCAGAAAAAGCAACTGAGGCAGCATGCAAGTACCTGCAAAATGCGTATAATAAATTCGGTAGTTGGAGTTTGGTAGCTGCGTCTTACAATGCCGGAATGGGAAGAATTTCCTCTCAATTAGACCGCCAGCAAGCCTCAAACTATTGGGATCTTTTATTAAATAGCGAAACTGAGCGGTATGTATTTAGAATGACTGCAATAAAAATAATATTCGAAAATCCTGAAAATTTTGGGTTCAATATCAGAAAGAAAGATCTATATAAAAACTTCGTTATAGAAAATGATACCGTTACAGGACCTATAGAAAGCTTCGCTAGCTATGCTAAAGAAAAGCAAATCAACTATAAGCTATTAAAGTTTTTTAATCCTTGGCTTAGAGAAAGCTATTTAAGAAACAAATTAGGTAAAACGTATGTTATCCAACTACCTAAAGATGGAGAATTAACAGCTCCATATTAATAGATAATTGATTCTTAGATTCTTTTGATAATATGTCCGATAAATTAACTAGTGAAACAGTAGAACCATTAATTGTTACAGGCGCTAGAGTTCACAACTTAAAAAATATAGATATCAGTATTCCTCGTGAGAAGCTTGTAGTTATCACAGGTTTAAGCGGTAGCGGAAAGTCCTCCTTAGCATTTGATACTATTTATGCAGAAGGACAAAGAAGATATATCGAAAGTTTTGCAGCTTATGCAAGGCAATTTCTAGGAAATCTAGAACGACCTGATGTTGAACAAATATCCGGATTGAGTCCTGTAGTTGCTATTGAACAAAAAACAGTGAGCAAAAACCCACGCTCTACAGTAGGCACGATTACAGAGGTTTACGATTTTCTAAGATTATTATACTCGAAAGTGGCAGATGCGTACTCCTACAATACAGGAGAAAAAATGGTAAAATATAATCAATCGGAAATACTAAACTTAATATTATCTGATTACCTGGATAAAAGTATTTCTATTTTGGCTCCTGTTGTAAAAGGAAGAAAAGGCCATTACAGAGAGCTCTTTAGGCAGATTTTAAAAATGGGATTTTTACGTGTTCGGGTAGATGGAGAGGTAAAAGAAATCACCTCTACAATGCAAGTTGATCGCTATAAAGTTCATGATATAGAAATTGTTATCGATCGATTAGTGGTGAATACTGATTCGAAAAACAGACTAAACGAATCTTTAACAACAGCCTTGAAACACGGTAAGAATTCCATCTTAATACTAGATAAAGACACAGATTCAAGCAGGCACTTTAGTAAAAATTTAATGTGTCCGTCTACAGGAATTTCTTATGATGAACCGGCTCCTAACTTCTTCTCATTTAATTCACCTTATGGAGCTTGTTCTCATTGCAGTGGCTTAGGTCAAATTTCCGAAGTTGATATCGATAAAATAATTCCTGACAGTAAGAAAACTATTAAGCAAGGTGCTATTGAGCCACTGGGAAAGTATTCAGACAAATGGATCTTTAGACAAATAGAAGCAATTGGGAAGCGATTTAACTTTACAATTACTACACCGGTAAGCGATATTAGTGAAGAAGCAATGAGTGTAATTCTTTACGGCACTAATGAGCCTTTAAAAATTGAAAATAACGTTGCAGGTGTAAAAAGCTCATTTTCTTTGGATTTTGAGGGCGTTGTTAATTTTATTGGTCGACAGTATGAAGACAACCCTTCTGCATTAATTACGAATTGGGCAGTAAAGTTTATGAACAAAATAGACTGTCCTCAATGCCATGGATCTCGCTTAAAAAAAGAGGCAAACTACTTCAAAATACTCGATAATAGCATTGCGGATATCTCTGATATGAGTATTGAAAATTTAAGTATTTGGGCTAGTCAGATAGAACGCAAACTATCCAAAAATCAGCAGATAATTGGTAAGGAAATTTTGAAAGAAATTAGAACACGTGTTCAATTTTTACTCGATGTAGGTTTGGATTATTTAAGTTTAAGTAGACCTTCCAAAACATTATCAGGTGGTGAAGCACAGCGAATTAGACTAGCTACACAAATTGGATCTCAGCTTGTTGGTGTATTGTATATCCTTGATGAACCAAGCATCGGCTTACATCAGAGTGACAATGTTCGACTAATAAACTCGTTGAAAGATTTAAGAGATTTAGGAAACTCAATCATAGTCGTTGAGCATGATAAAGAAATTATGCTGTCCTCAGATTACTTAATAGATATAGGTCCAAAAGCCGGAGTACATGGTGGAGATATCATTGGTAAAGGTACCCCTGAGGAATTTCTAAAATTACCGACAACTACAGCTCAGTACCTTAACGGAAAAATAAACATAGAAGTGCCAAAAATACTTAGAAAAGGAAATGGCAAAAAATTAATCTTGAAAGGTGCTACCGGTAATAATTTAAAGGATGTAAATATATCAATACCATTAGGAACCTTTGTTTGTGTATCAGGAGTTTCAGGTTCGGGTAAATCTACCTTAATAAATGAGACCCTTTACCCC
Source organism: Vicingaceae bacterium (assembly GCA_028336925.1). Taxonomy (GTDB): domain Bacteria; phylum Bacteroidota; class Bacteroidia; order Flavobacteriales_E; family Vicingaceae; genus Acidiluteibacter. Next base: position 12,271 of record JAOKVV010000002.1, read on the forward strand.
ATTTTAAATCAACATTTTTATAAAAGCAATAAAAACCCATTACCCTACAAAAGTATAAAAGGTCTGGAGCATTTAGATAAAGTGATTGAAATTGACCAATCACCAATTGGGCGAACTCCAAGATCAAATCCTGCAACTTACACAGGTCTATTTACTGATATAAGAGCACTTTTTGCAGAGTTGCCTGAAGCAAAAATAAGAGGTTATAAGCAGGGACGATTTTCATTTAATGTGGCGGGCGGCAGATGTAACACCTGCAAAGGGGCAGGACTCCAGACGGTAGAAATGAACTTTTTACCTGATGTGTATGTAGAGTGTGAGGAATGCCATGGTAAACGATATAATCGAGAAACACTTGAAGTTAGATATAAAAGCAAATCGATTGCAGACGTTCTCAACCTTACGATTGATGAAGCAGTAGATTTCTTTGAAAAAATACCTACTTTAATGGCTAAGGTTAAAACTCTTCAGGATGTAGGTCTTGGATATATCCGCTTAGGACAAGCATCCACTACTCTATCAGGTGGTGAAGCCCAGCGTGTAAAGTTAGCAGGAGAATTATCTAAAAAAAATACGGGTAATACTTTTTATATTCTTGATGAACCATCTACGGGTCTACATTTTGAAGATATTAGAATCCTATTAGACGTTTTACAACGATTAGTCGATGCCGGCAATACTATTTTGGTAATTGAGCACAATTTGGACATTATAAAAGTGGCAGACTATATAATAGACATTGGGCCTGAAGGCGGAGAGAAAGGTGGAACAGTTGTGGCAGAAGGTACACCGAAAAAAGTAAGCCAATCAAAAGTGAGCAAAACTGCCCCATTTTTAAAAGAGGAGTTAATACAATCATAATGAGTAACGAAAAAGACCAAAGAATTTCAGATAAGTTTGATAATAAAGATTGGAATGAAATAAAGTCAAATGACTCCTGGGCAATTTTTAAAATCATGTCAGAATTTGTGGAAGGATATGAAAAGCTTTCAAAAATTGGCCCATGTGTATCTATCTTTGGCTCTGCAAGAACAAAACAAGATCATAAATACTACAAAATAGCAGAAGATTTAGCTTTTAATCTATGTAAAAAAGGTTATGGCGTAATCTCAGGAGGTGGACCGGGAATTATGGAAGCTGCAAATAAAGGCGCTCATTCTGCAGGAGGTAAATCAGTTGGATTGAATATAGTATTACCTTTTGAACAGCATTTTAATCCTTACGTAGATGATGATAAAAGACTAAATTTTGATTACTTCTTTGTACGTAAGGTTATGTTTGTAAAATATGCCCAAGGATTTGTAGTACTACCCGGAGGATTCGGTACTTTAGATGAGTTTTTTGAGGCAATTACACTAATTCAAACAAATAAAATAGCAAAATTTCCAATCGTATTAATGAGTAAATCATTTTGGGATGGATTGATTGAATGGATGAAAACAGTACTTCTTGAAACAAACAATAATATAAATAAAGAAGATCTCAACCTTTTCTATCTTGCTGATACTGTAGAAGAGGCGGTAAAGCATATTGATGAATTCTATCAGCAATACCTATTAAAACCAAACTTCTAATAATCATCGCTTTTAAACAGAATGTAGTTAATAACTTAGTTTGGCTATCTCTTTTCCTTAGTAGCTTATTATATAGATTTGTTAAAGTGGTTTTCAACAGCTGTTGAAAACTATAGAGTCATGTAAATTCAACAATATCAGATTGAATAAAATACTTTGATATAGTTTTAAACACTTTATTAAACAAACAAATAAGAGCTATGGCTAAGTCTATTATCCTTTTACTAAACATTACTGGACTAATCTTTTTAGAATTGTTCTACGGTGAGAATGTAACTGTAAAGCAAAATGTACCATCTTCACTAGAATTAAACATTGGTGACACTATTTCAGTTTCAATTTCAAAAGGAGAGCTATCGGGTTTTGCGAAACTACAACAAGAAATGCCAAAAGGAATTACTGCAGAAATAATTAATTCTAAGGGCGGAACATTTTCTTTTAAGGATAATATATTGAAAATTATATGGATTAACTTGCCCGCTGAAGAAACTTTTAGTGTTAAATACTTAATAACTGCTGTATCCACTGAACAAGAAGCTTTTACTTTAAATGGGAAATTCTCCTACATTGAACAAAATGAGCGTCAAAACATAGACTTTGAATCGACTGAGATAGCTATAGCATCGTCTCAAATAGCTAATAATAAAGGAATTACTGAAAATAAAAAGGCAGAAACAGGAATTAGTAATCCGGGAAGAGAATTAGTTGCAGAAGGAGATGATTTTATTATTTACAGAAAAGTATCTAAAATACAAGGAAAGGAGCAAATTAAAGTTGACTTAACCATTGAAAAGGAGGAGATTAATAGCTTTTGTAAAGTGGAAGAATTTATTCCTTTAGGCTACAACGCTATAGAGAGCAATTCAAGTGAAGGGTTTTTCTCATTCAAAGATAATGTGGTTAAAATACTTTGGATGGCTTTCCCTTTTGGGGATGAAATAACTATTTCTTACATTATAGAGAGGAACAACACCTCTGATGAAGTTAATCAAATAAATGGCAAATTCTCCTATCTAAAAAATGAAGAAACGTTTGAATTTGAAATAAATAAGTCGACAATCCCTTCTCTTGAATTTGAAGAACCTAGTGAGGAAATTGTTGAGGAAACTACAGAGACATTAGAAGTAAGCACAGCAGTTATAAAAGAGCCAATCAAGGAAGAAGAAGAAACTTCTAAGGAAGAGAAAATTAATACAATGGAAGAAATAGCGAAAACAGATGTTTCAAACAACGAAAAACCTACAATTGAAAACGATTTACAGACGAGCTCAACAAGTAGTTCAGAAGTTCTAGCAAATAAAATTTCTAATGTCCCTACTCCCGAAACAGGTATTTCATACAAAGTACAGATCGCTGCAGGGAAAAAAGAGGTAACGAAAGATTACTTTAAAGTTAAGCATCAAATAAATGAAGAGGTTAATATAGAATTTCACGAAGGTTGGAGAAAATATACAATCGGTAGATTTCCAATTTACAAAGCTGCTAGAGATAAACGAAATAGCATTTGGGAAGCTGATAATAAAATATCAGATGCATTTGTAACAGCATACAACAAAGGGAATAGAATTACTGTACAGGAAGCATTGATGATTAGCAATCAGCAGTGGTTAAAATAACAATCACTTAAAGAAAGTTAATATTTGCAAAAAAGCACGTATATTTAAATCCTGAATAGAGCTAGCAAATTCATGAAACAGCAATCCCTTTATACGTTACTTTTTAGTATTTTAATTACCTGTAATACAGCTATTAAAGCACAAAACGACTCAGCATCAACTAAAAAGATTGAACAAAAAAAACCGTTAACCATTACTCCACCAACTATTGGACTCGGAGCAGGTTTAATTTCCTTTTATGGAGACTTACGAGATTACAAATATGGTAATCCATTCGTTAGTAACCCTGTATATGAACTATACCTGCATCAGCCAGTAACAAACTACTTAAGCTTCAATCTATACTATATGTTTGGTACAGTTAAAGTAGAGGAACGCAGATTAAAACGTAATCTAAATTTTGAATCTGAACTTCGAGTTAGTGGATTAAGTTTGGAATATAATTTCGACAACTTTTTAAAACCAAAGCGAAGTTTCAGTCCGTTTATTACCGCAGGTGTTGAAATGATTGAATTTAATTCAAAAACTGACTTATTAAATGGATCAGGAAGTAAATATAACTATTGGTCTGATGGAACAATTAGAAACTTGCCTGAAAATAGCCCGGGATCAGAATTTGCTGTTGAAATACAACGTGATTATGTTTACGAAACTGATATAAGAGAAGCCAGATTTGACGGAAAAGGTTTATATCCTGAGAGGTCATTAGCTATTCCTGTTGGAATTGGAGGAAATGTTAAAATAACAAATCAAATTAATCTTAGAATTGCATCTACCTTTCACTTCACATTTACAGATATGATTGATGGTGTTGATCGCAAATCAACAGAAAGAGTTGGAGGAGATAGAGCTAATGCAAATTATGATTATTTTTTAGCGAGTACAATTTCACTAACATATAATTTTAGAAAAATAGATACTGAAGCCGATTACGTAAATGAAGTAATTGATTTTTATGCATACGATCCAAGTGATTACGATGAAGATGGTGTAATTGACTTTATGGATAAATGCCCAAACACTCCACCAAATGTAGAAGTTGATACACTTGGTTGCCCAATCGATTCTGACGGAGATGGATTAGCTGATTATATAGACAAAGAAATTAATTCATTGGGAACAACTATTAATTCTGAAGGAATTTATTTAACTGATGAAATGATCTATGAGTCTTATCTTAAATATTCAGATACCTCGGGAGAGTTTGCAGATGTAATTTCTACGAATTTTACAGGAAGCAAAGCAATTCCAAGTAGGTTTAGAATAAATGTTGGGGCGTTTAAAGTAGGTGAGCAACCCCGGGATATTGAGCGTCTTTTAAACTTACCTGACTTAAAAACTGAAGTTAAAGATTCTATGGTTGTTTATTCTGTGGGAAGTTCTAATGAACTAAAAGAAGTTGTTAAAAGGAAAGCGGAATTAGCTAATCAGGGTTTACTTCCAACTATTGAAGAGGTTAATAATAATCAACAATATACTTCTGCAGGAAAACGAGTAAATGAATTGAAACCTTTAGGAATTCCTTCTAGTGAAATAACTAGTGATTCTAAAGTAGTTTTTAGGGTGCAATTAGGTGCATTTAAGAAACAACCTGATATTAGATTTTTTAAAAATACCACAAACCTAATAGTACTTGAAAGTGGTGGACTATTTAGATATTACTCCGGCGCTTATGACAACTTTAAGGATGCTGCAGAACATAAAGTAAAAATGTCCGTAAATGGATTCGACGGGGCTTTTGTAACTGCGTTTAAAGGTGGTAAAAAAGTAACTTTAGAATCTGTAGGAGTTAAAGCAATACAGCAAACACCATTAATTGGTAATTAGTAAATGCTTAGTTTCTGGGAAAAAGAGTCATTAATAACCTACGATATTATCATTATAGGAGCAGGTATTACGGGACTGTCTTCTGCTATTTCAATTTTAGAAAAGAACCCAAAGCTATCCGTTGCAATATTTGAGGCCGGAATTTTACCTAGCGGCGCAAGCACAAGAAATGCAGGATTTGCATGTTTCGGAAGTTTGTCGGAGTTAATGAGTGATGAAAAATCTCTTGGAACAGACAAAATGCTTCAATTAGTTCAAGATCGTTGGGAAGGCTTAAGAATATTAAGAGAAAGATTGGGTGATGATAACTTAGAGTTCTTTCAACTTGGAGGGTATGAATTAGTATTTGATTCAATTAATTTTGAGGAAAATGCTCAATTAATGAATCAAAAACTAAATACCATATTTAATACCAGTGTATTTAGGAATGCAACATCCGAACTGAAAAACTTTGGTTTTAATAAAAAGTATGTAAAACAGCTTATTTATAATCCCTACGAAGGCCAGATCCATACCGGAAAAATGATGAAAGCCTTAGCAAATAAAGCAACGTGCATGGGAATTACTATATATACTAACTCTAGAGTAAAAAGTCTCACGCCAAAAGGGGTTATTGTAGGGGAAGTTGAGTTCAAATCAAATCAAACACTTATTTGCACAAATGCATTCACTAAAAGCCTACTGCCAAAACTCTTGTTAAAACCCGGCAGAGGACAAGTATGTATAACAAAACCTATAAAAAACTTAAACATAAAGGGAATTTTTCATTATGACGAAGGTTATTACTATTTTAGAAATATTGATAACAGAATTCTATTTGGAGGAGGCAGAAATCAAGATTTCCAGAATGAAGAGTCTACAGAAATTAAAATAAATGATAAAATTCAGATTCATTTGATCGATGAATTGAAATCTAAAATACTTCCATCTACACCATTTGAAATAGATCTTCAATGGTCAGGAATTATGGCATTTGGGGATGATAAATTTCCAATTTTAAAAAGAGTAAATGAAAGAACAGTTGTCGCAGCGAAACTTGGCGGAATAGGCATAGCCCTAGGTAGCAAACTTGGAAAAGCAGCAGCAGAATTAACCCTTAACTAATCATTATAATGAAGAACCTATTATTTATATCAATCGTTTTCCTTTTGGCGTGCACACCACTTAAGAATGCTTCTGATAAACATAACACAAACACTAAGTCTATAAATTATACAGTTGGATTTTATAATGTTGAAAATTTATTTGATACCGAAGATGACCCTTTAATAAATGATGATGAATTTACCGATAGTGGAGAAAAAGAGTGGAACGATGAACGCTATCAGCTAAAATTAGAAAAAATTAGTGAAGTAATCTATTCATTATCAACAAATGGGCTTCCTATAGCTTTTGGCCTTTGTGAAGTGGAAAATAAAAAAGTAGTTGAAGATTTAGTAAATACAGAATCTCTAAAAACTCAAAATTATGGTATCGTTCATTATGATAGTCAAGATGAAAGAGGTATAGATAACGCATTTATTTATAGAAAAGATGTGTTAAAGATTCTTAGTTCGAAAGCAATAACACCTTCAATATCTATTAATGGTATCGAAGATAGAACAAGAGATATTCTTTATGTAAAAACTCAAATAAAAAGTCAGAAAAGTGAACTTCACTTTTTTATTAACCATTTCCCATCACGAAGCGGAGGCCAAGAAAAATCGGAACCTAAAAGGCTTTCAGTTGCCAAACTTCTTGCAGAAACGATTGCAGAGATTAAGTTTTCAGATGAAAATGCAGCAATCATTATTTTAGGTGATTTTAATGATATGCCAAATAATAAGAGTATTCGAGAGATTTTGGGTGCATGTCCTCTCGAGAATAATTGTTATTTAAATAATTTAAGCTATCCTTTCCATGATAAAAACCAAGGCACTTACAACTATAAAGGTAATTGGAATGTTTTAGATCAAATAATCGTTTCTAAACCCTTAACGAATAAAGAAAATTCAATGTCTATTTTAAACAATGAAGCCAAAATATTACAATCTCCGTTTGTAATGTATACTAGTGAGGATGGTACGACTACTCCAAGCAGAACTTATGGCGGGAATAATTATTATGGCGGCATTTCTGATCACCTTGCTACTTACTGTACCATTTCAATAAAACAATAATTAAGGTGCAGTTTATACTTAACTTTTGTTAACTAACTTTCAGTATGAAATTATTTAAATTTGATTTCTTCTAATTTATTTTATGATACAATCAACAAAAAAAATCTTACTACCAATATCAATACTTTTATTGAACCTACTGCCAACTCAAGCACAAGTAATGTCCTCAGAACAAGAAGAAGGGATTCAAAAGTTTAATACCCTATTGAGTATTGTCAATTATGCTTATGTAGACTCTGTGAATAATGGAAACATGGTAGAAGATGCCATTGTAGCAGTGTTAAAAAACTTAGACCCACATTCTGTATACATTCCAAAAGATGAACTTAAAAAGATGAACGAGCCACTAGAAGGAAACTTTGAAGGAATCGGAATTCAATTCAATATTTTAAATGATACTATTTCAGTTGTATCTCCAATATCAGGAGGTCCGTCTGAAAAGCTAGGCATTCAATCTGGAGATAAAATAATAAATATAAAAGGTGAACTAGTAGCAGGAACAAAAATTAGCAATAGTGGTGTTGCTGATCGATTGAGAGGAAAGAAGGGAACAATAGTAAATGTTGAAATCAAGCGACAAGGTGAAAAAAAATTAATCTCCTACGATATAGAACGAGACAAGATTCCAATTTATAGTATCGACGCCTCCTACATGGCCTCTCCAACAGTAGGTTATATAAAAGTTAATCGGTTTGCTAGAAATACAACAGAAGAATTTGACGATGCATTAACTCAACTTAAAGCTAAAGGTCTGCAAGACTTAATTCTTGATTTAAGGGGCAACGGTGGAGGATATTTAAACACCGCATTCACATTAGCTGATGAATTTTTAGCTGATAATAAAATGATTGTTTATACAGAAGGAAGAATTCAACCAAGAGAGGAATATAAAGCAACTTCAAGGGGTCACTTTGAAAAAGGAAATGTAGTTGTTCTTATTGATGAAGGTTCTGCTTCTGCTAGTGAAATTGTTTCAGGAGCAATTCAAGATTGGGACAGAGGATTAATTATAGGAAGAAGATCGTTTGGAAAGGGTTTAGTACAAAAACCATTCCCACTACCTGATGGGTCTGCTGTGAGGTTAACAACAGCTAAGTATTATACACCAACAGGCCGGTCTATTCAAAAGTCTTACAAAGAGGGAAAAGAAGCATATTACAAAGACATTGTAAATAGGTACGAACATGGAGAGTTATTTTCTGCGGATAGTATCAACTTTCCAGACTCACTTAAATATTTTACCCCAAATAAAAGAGTTGTTTATGGTGGAGGTGGTATTATGCCAGATCTATTTATTCCAATTGACACGTCCATGAATAGCGAGTTTAATTCAAAACTAATTAGAACTGGATCTTACAACACTTACGTTTTAAATTTTTTAGATAAAAATAGAAAGCAATTAGCCAACCAATTCGACAATTTTGAGTCCTTTAAAAGTGATTTTTTAATCGATCAGGAATTTTTAGATGAATTTTATGCCTACGCCAAGAATAAAAAATCTTTAGAACCTGAAACTGGCGATTTAGAAAAGTCTGAAAAATTAATACAAGTTCAGCTCAAAGCATTAATTGCAAGAAATTTATATAATGTTTCTGCTTACTTTGAAATTATAAACGAATTAAATGAGTCTTACATAGAAGCTCTAAAAGTACTTGGAGACAAAAACTATACAGGAATGCTTGAAAATTCATCCAAATAATTAATAATTTTACTCAATAATTAAACTAACAAAAAAATGAACAACAATACACTTTTAGCAATCGTAGCCGGTATTGGCTTATTAACTGTAGTTAACACGTATATGATTTTCACAAATGATAACGGAGTTAGTTACCAGCAAACAGAAGTAATTACACCAACCAACAATTTAGCAGCTACTCCTTCAAACTCTGGAAATATGCCAGCAGTTGTAGAAGAAAATGTAGGTCCAAAGACAAGTATTCAGTTTACTGATATGGAACACGATTTTGGTTCTATTGATCAAGACACAAAAAATACAAAAGTATTTACCTTTACCAATACAGGGAATGAACCATTAATTATATCTGATGCTAAAGGATCTTGTGGATGTACAGTGCCTAATTATCCAAGAAATCCTATTGCTCCAGGAGAAACGGGGGAAATAGAAGTAGTATACAGTCCAGGAAAGCAAGTAAATCAGCAAACCAAAACAGTTAGTATTACAGCAAATACAGAACCTGCAACTACCGTTTTAAGAGTTAAAGCAAATGTTACTCCAGGAGAAGTTCCTGCAGAAGGTTAATAAAAATAAGACTCAAGAAAAAGCCATCTCCCTAATTGGAAGATGGCTTTTTTATTTAATCAAAATTATTCCACAGCTCTAGATAATTCCATACAAAGAACCACCCTTCTCCCCTAGCCTATCAACCTTTTTCTCTACCTCAGGATCTTTAATCAAAAAGGGAGCATTATGTGGCTTCATTCGAGTATCAAGAATAAAAGCTGTTTTAACTCCCCAATGTTTATTTAAAATAAATTCATCTACTCCATAAATATCATGAGAAGGATTACTTCGAGTAAAAGCCTCCCATAGAAAATTACTTGTCGTTTCAGAAACAAATTTGCTGTCATCTGAAATTAGAATCATAGGAAAACCATCTAAATCACTTTTGTGAGTAGATAAATAGTCGGTTAACTTTTTGATTTCAGTTTTTGCAGATTCATAATCATTAAAAGCTGTAGCTGTAAAAGCTAAGATACCCGGCATCACCACTCGGGGCTCAGAAATTCCTGCTGGTAAATCTATGAAAGCAGGAACCTCATTTGATAAATCTCTTATTTTATCACCTGCCGCAGCGATGACAATTTTAGATCCGGTATTTAATCCATCTCCACTATAATCAAGTGTATCGATACTCGTTTGGGTATGAAAATGTAAATCACGTGTTAAATCTATTCGCTCCATTATATGTGCTAAGAATTTTTCCTCATCATGTATATCCAAAGAGGGATTATCGGCCTTATTAGCTATAAATAAATACTTAGCCAAACTCAATTGCCCCGTACCTAAAATATGATTGGCAATGGTCAATAGCTCTTGTGGTCTTTTTTCTTTCAGATATGGAGTATATCGCTCACTACCAATCGCAAAGAGTAAGGGGTGAACCCCTGCTGCATCAACAGCGTGAACAGAATGCAAACCAGGTATTTCTTGAGGTATCGCTGCACCTGTCATATCGTGAATCAATGCACCAAAACTAGTATCTTCTTGAGGAGGTCTTCCGACTACCGTAAATGGCCAAATTGCACCTTTCCTATGATAAACTTTATGTACCTTCATTAATGGAAAGTCATGCTTCAAGCTGTAATAGCCCAAGTGATCTCCAAAGGGGCCTTCAGGTTTATTTTCTCCTGGGTAAACTTCTCCTGTAATCACAAAGTCTGCATCTGAAGAAATTGCATAGCCATCTTCATAAGTATATCTGAACCTTCTTCCACCAAGTGCTCCTGCAAAGGTAAGCTCTGAAATACCTTCAGGCAGTGGCATCACGGCAGAAAATGTATGGGAAGGAGGTCCTCCTACAAAAATACTTACCTTTAATGGTTCACCTTTGGCATTAGCTTTCGTTTGGTGCACTCCAATTCCTCTATGCAATTGATAGTGTAATCCAATTTCTTTATTAGGAATATACTCGTTACCTCCTAGCTGAATTCGATACATTCCCAAATTTGAATTCATTACCCCAGGCTTATCAATATCTTCAGAATAAACAATCGGCAAAGTCACAAATGGTCCACCATCCATTGGCCAACATTGTATTTGTGGAAGCTTAGTGATGGTAGTTTCATTGGCTAAAACAGGATTCTTTTTAGTTTTCTTTGGTAAAGCAGTTAAGGCTACAAAAGGAACTGAAATATTTTTTAGTGGCTGTTTTAGAGCAGATATAGGATCACCCTTTATTTCGATTAATTTCTCTACTTTTTTAATCGTATCCCGAAACATAAACCGCGAACGCTCCACGGAACCAAAAAGGTTAGAAACAGCAGGAAAATCACATCCTTTTATATTTTCAAATAAAATCGCAGGACCTTTCTTCTCGAAGACTCTCAAATGGATGGCAGCCATTTCTAAGTGAGGGTCTACTTCTTCTTTAATACGAATTAAATGTCCGTTTTTTTCTAAATCGTCAACACATTCTTGTAAACTACTATATCCCATAACCAATAATTCAGATCTTTTTTTATAACGCTTAAAGCACTCAACTGGTTTAATAAATACAACTAAAAAACAAAAAAAAGACCTTATGAGTTAACATAAAGTCTTTTTTTAATTGTTAGCGAAATTTTAACGCTTTTCCATTGGCACAAAAGGTCTCAAATTAGCTCCTGTGTATATTTGACGTGGACGACCAATTGGTTCTCCATTTTCTCTCATTTCTTTCCATTGTGCAATCCATCCAGGTAAACGGCCAATAGCAAACATCACTGTAAACATTGATGTTGGAATACCAATTGCTCTGTAGATTATTCCTGAATAGAAATCTACATTTGGATATAGTTTTCTTTCGACAAAGTAAGGATCATTCAATGCTACTTCTTCTAACCCTTTAGCAATTTCTAGGATAGGATCGTTTATCCCTAATTTGGCTAAAACATCATCTGCTGCTTTCTTAATTATTTTGGCTCTTGGGTCAAAATTCTTGTACACACGATGACCAAAACCCATTAATCTAAATGGATCATTTTTATCTTTAGCTTTTGCCATGTATTTATTAACGTCCCCACCATCAGCTTTAATTGCCTCAAGCATTTCTATTACCGCCTGATTTGCACCACCATGAAGAGGCCCCCACAAAGCATTTATACCACCGGATATTGACGCATATAAACTGGCATGAGAAGAACCAACTAATCGAACAGTTGAAGTAGAACAGTTCTGTTCGTGATCAGCGTGAAGGATTAATAATTTGTCTAAAGCATCTGCAACAACAGGATCAACTTCGAAATCATCAGTTGGTAATGAAAACATCATTTTTAAAAAATTAGAACAATAAGCTAATTTATTATCGGGATAGTTTACAGGATGTCCAACTTCATTTTTATATGCCCAAGCAGCCATTGTTGGAAGCTTCGCTAAAATTCTTAATATACTCAAATTTACTCCTTCAGCAGATCTATTTGGATCTAACGATTCAGGATAAAATGCAGTAAGTGTAGAAACTAATGAAGATAAAACACCCATTGGATGCGCGTTAGAAGGAAATCCCTCTAAAATATTCTTAATATCCTCATGGATGAGGGTGTGATGAGTGATGTCTGACTTAAATTTTTTCAGCTCATCAGAAGAAGGTAACTCTCCATTTATAAGTAAATAAGAAACCTCTAAAAAGGATGATTTTTCTGCAAGTTCTTCAATTGAATAACCTCTATACCTTAGAATTCCTTTTTCACCATCTAAAAAAGTAATAGCACTTTGAGTAGAACCTGTATTTTTAAAACCAGGGTCAATGGTTACTAGACCCGACTCTGCGCGCAATTTTGCAATATCAATTGCTTTTTCTCCTTCGGTACCTTCTATAACAGGCAGCTGATAAACCTTATCACCAACTTTTACTTCTACTATTTCTGCCATTTCATCTATTCTTTATGTTGTTTTTAATTCAATAATTCAGGTGTTAAATCTATTAAGATTTAGCTTGCTAATTTACTTAACAAACATTCAATTCCAAAGTAGTTATTTTACAAATTTGAAGCTTTTTCCTGGAAAATAAGCAGCGCTCCCTAATTGCTCTTCAATCCTTAATAATTGGTTATACTTTGACATTCTATCAGAACGAGAAGCTGACCCAGTTTTAATCTGTCCAGTATTCAACGCTACCGACAAATCAGCTATAATACTATCCTCTGTTTCACCTGAACGATGACTCATTACAGATAAAAAAGAATTTGTTTTAGCCATATCTACGGCATCAATTGTTTCAGTTAAAGTACCAATTTGATTTACCTTAACAAGAATTGCATTAGCAATGTTTTCATCAATTCCTCTTTTTAGTCGTTTAACATTAGTAACAAATAAATCATCTCCTACTAACTGAACATCGCGTCCTATATAGTTTGTTAATTCCTTCCAGCCATTCCAATCATCTTCAGCTAATCCATCCTCTATGGATATAATAGGGTATTTTCTACTCCATTCCTTCCAGTAAGTAGCCAATTCAGAGGAGGTAAGTTTATCACCAGTTGATTTATGAAAATGATATAATTTTTCTTCTGCATTGTAAAACTCTGAAGCAGCTGCATCCATAGCAATATAAACATCTTCACCAGGCTTGTAACCTGCAGCTTCAATCGCTTTTAATACAAATTCAATTGCCTCTTCATTTGATTTAAGGTTAGGTGCAAAACCACCTTCATCACCTACATTAGTAGAATAATTTCCCTTTTTCAATACAGCTTTCAAATGATGAAAAATCTCCGTACCCATCCTTAGCGCTGTGCTAAAAGAATCAGCACCGACAGGCATAACCATAAACTCTTGAAAATCGATACTATTGTCTGCATGAGAACCACCATTCAAAATATTCATCATAGGAATGGGTAGAGTTCTAGCATTTACACCGCCAATATATTTATGAAGAGATTGACCAGATGAGAGAGCTGCTGCTCTAGCGAGTGCTAATGAAACTCCAAGCATTGCATTTGCACCTAGATTAGATTTATTTTCAGTCGCATCAAGTGAAATCATATGGTGATCAATAGCACTTTGTTCAAACACAGAAACGCCTTTTAATTCCTTTGCAATAGTAGTATTTACATTTTGGACTGCGCGTAAAACCCCCTTGCCCATATATATACTGTTATCTCCATCTCTAAGCTCCATGGCCTCGTGAATGCCTGTAGAGGCTCCTGAAGGAACAGCAGCCCGGCCAACAGCACCATTTTGAGCAGTAACTTCAACTTCAATAGTTGGGTTACCTCTAGAGTCTAAAATTTGTCTAGCATAAACGTTAGAAATATAACTCATAACAATTAGTTTTTATATTTTTTTATTAACTCTACGAAATCATCAAATAAATAACGAGAATCATGCGGTCCGGGAGAAGACTCAGGATGATATTGTACTGAAAATACAGGCTTATATTTATGTTTCATACCAGCTAAAGATTTATCGTTTAAATGAATGTGCGTTACCTCAATATCTTCATGTGCATTAGCGGAATCAATATCAACAACAAAACCATGGTTTTGTGAAGTAATTTCACCTTTACTCGTTAATAAATTTTTAACTGGATGATTAATTCCTCTGTGTCCATTATGCATTTTAGTCGTCTTCAAACCGTAAGAAAGTCCTAGTAATTGATGACCCAAACAAATCCCAAAAATAGGAATTCCCGAATTTACAAAAGTAGAAATAGTTTCAATATTTGATTTCATAGAAGAAGGATCTCCAGGACCATTACTTAGCATTATACCATCAGCACCCCAATCATTTATTTCATCTAAAGTAGTATTCATTGGAAATACCCTTACAAAGCAATCTCGATCTGTTAAACATCTTAAAATATTGATCTTTGTACCATAATCTAGGACAGCAACTTTTAATGGTGATGATTTATCGCCTAAAACATAGGAAGATTTAGTAGATACCTTAGAGCTAAGTTCTAGACCCTCCATAGAAGGTGTATTTGATAATATCTCTTTAAGTTTATCAAGATCAAATACCTCAGAAGAGATTACAACATTCATAGCTCCCTTATTCCTGATATGCCGAACTAGAGACCTTGTATCAATGTCGGAAATGGCAACAATTTTATTTTTTTCAAAATAATTTTGTAAAGAATCATCAGCCATTAATCTAGAATAAACCTGAGAAAACTTTTTACAAATTAATCCATTAATTTTAACAGAATCAGATTCTATTTCATCATTATCAACACCATAGTTACCAATATGAGCAGTGGTACAAGTTATAATCTGACCTAAATAAGAAGGATCAGTATAAATTTCTTGATAACCTGTCATTCCAGTATTAAAACAAATTTCACCTGTTGATGTACCAATTAGACCCGCAGAACGACCATAAAAAACAGTACCATCCTCTAATAGCACAATCCCTTTTGTAGAATTCAAGTATTTCATATATAGTGTAATATAAATTAAAATAAGTCAAAAAAAAAGATAAAACATCCGTTTTATCTTTCTTAATTATTATATTTAACTAAAAATATTAGTCATTTTTTTCAGTTGATTCCTCGTTAGTTGAAGCTGCAGCTGTTTCATTAACTGTATCTACAGCTTTTTTAGCAGTACCTCTTCTACTTCTTTTTGGTTTAGCAGACTTTTTCTCATCACTAGAATTGTAAATATCATTAAAATCTACTAATTCAATCATACACATCTCTGCATTATCACCAAGTCTGTTTCCAGTTTTAATAATACGAGTATAACCACCAGGACGATCAGCTATTTTCGGAGCAACTTCTCTGAATAATTCAGATACAGACTCTTTATTCTTTAAATAACTAAAAACCGTTCTTCTCATGTGAGTTGTATCATCCTTAGATTTTGTAATCAAGGGCTCTACAAATCCTCTAAGCGCTTTAGCTTTAGCAACAGTAGTATTAATTCTCTTGTGTTCGATAAGAGAACAAGCCATATTAGATAGCATTGATTTTCTATGACCACTTTTTCTACTTAAGTGGTTTACTTTTTTACCGTGTCTCATTTTCTTAGTCCTTATCTAATTTATACTTCGCTACGTTCATACCGAAATGAAGACCTTTTTTCTCGACTAGTTCGTCTAATTCGGTTAATGATTTCTTTCCAAAATTTCTAAACTTGAGTAGATCACTTTTATTAAACTGAACAAGTTCTCCTAAAGTTTCTACGTCAGCAGCTTTTAAACAATTAAGAGCTCTAACAGAAAGATCCATATCAACTAATTTGTTTTTCAACAATTGTCTCATGTGTAATGAATCTTCATCAAATTCCTCAACTGCAGATTTTTCTTCACTATCAATAGTTATTTTTTCATCAGAAAATAACATAAAATGTTGTATCAAAATCTTTGCAGACTCTTTCAACGCTTCTTTAGGGTGAATAGAACCATCTGTCTGTATAGTCAAAACCAATTTTTCATAATCAGTCTTTTGTTCTACTCTGTAATTCTCAATGTTATACTTTACATTCTTTATGGGAGTGTATATAGAATCAATAGGAATTAATCCAACAACAGACTCAACAGGTGCATTTTCCTCTGAAGGCACATATCCACGACCTTTGTTAATAGTTATCTCTAATGTCAACTTAACAGAAGTTTCCATGTTGCAGATAACAAGATCAGGATTTAATACTTGAAAAGCGGAAGTAAATTTACCAATATCACCAGCTGAAAAAGCAACTTGATTTCCAACAGTAATAACAACTTTCTCTGAATCTGTACCTTCAATTTGTTGTTTGAAACGAACTTGCTTAAGGTTTAGAATGATTGAAGTAACATCTTCTACTACACCTTCAATAGTTGCGAACTCATGATCAACACCTTGAATTTTTAATGAAGTGATAGCAAAGCCTTCAAGTGAAGAAAGTAATATTCTACGTATAGCATTACCTACAGTAATTCCATAACCAGGTTCTAATGGACGAAACTCAAATTGTCCTTCAAAGTCATTTGACTCGATCATTATTACCTTATCAGGTTTCTGAAAATCTAATATTGCCATGTTAATTTTTTCTAATGAATAAAATAAATTATTTAGAGTAAAGTTCAACGATAAGTTGCTCTTTAATATTTTCAGGAATCTGAACTCTCTCAGGACTTGTAATAAAAGTACCCCTCATTGAAGCAGTATTCCACTCTAACCAATCATAATTATTGTTTCTATTAGCTAGAGAAGCTGTAATAGATTCAAGTGATTTAGATTTCTCTCTCACTTCAATAACATCACCATCTTTAACATTGTATGAAGGTACATTTACTACGTCACCATTCACAACGATATGTCTATGACCTACTAACTGTCTTGCGCCTCTTCTTGTTGGAGCAATACCTAACCTGTATACAACATTATCCAATCTAGACTCACACAACCTTAAAAGATTTTCACCAGTAATACCTTTTGTTCTACTTGCTTTCTCAAACAAATTAGAAAACTGGCGCTCTAGAATACCATAAGTATATTTAGCTTTCTGCTTTTCCATTAACTGGATTGAATATTCTGATTGCTTACCTCTTCTTTTATTTGGACCATGTTGTCCAGGAGGATAATTCTTTTTTTCTAAAGCTTTGTCAGCGCCAAAAATAGGCTCTCTGAACTTACGTGCGATTTTAGATTTTGGACCTCTATATCTTGCCATTTCTAATAATTATTTTTTTTAATAAACTATCTAAAGTGTAAATTAAACACGTCTGCGTTTAGGCGGACGACAACCATTATGTGGAACAGGAGTAACATCAATAATTTCTGTAACTTCAATACCTGCATTATGGATTGTTCTTATAGCAGATTCTCTACCTGCTCCAGGACCCTTAACGTATACTTTAACCTTTCTTAAACCTGACTCATGTGCAACTTTAGCACAATCTTGAGCAGCCATTTGAGCCGCGTAAGGCGTATTCTTCTTAGAGCCTTTAAAACCCATCTTTCCAGATGAAGCCCAAGAAATTACTTGCCCTGTAGAATTAGTAAGAGAAATAATTATATTATTAAATGTAGCATGTATGTGCGCTTGACCTACAGCTTCAACTTTTACAATTCTTTTTTTCTTCGCAGTTGATTTTGCCATCTTATACTTATTTACTATTTAGTAGCTTTCTTTTTGTTTGCAACAGTCTTTTTCTTACCTTTTCGAGTACGAGCATTGTTCTTCGTTTTTTGACCTCTCAATGGTAAACCAACTCTGTGCCTAACACCACGATAACAACCGATATCCATTAAACGCTTAATGTTTAATTGAGTTTCTGATCTAAGGGCACCTTCAACTTTTAACGAATCGCCAATCACTTTTCTAATTGCAGAAAGTTCATCATCATTCCAATCTTGAACTTTTGTATTAAAATCAACTTTAGCTTCTGTTAATATATTTTGGGCAGTTTTTCTACCAATCCCATAAATGTAAGTTAAACCGATTTCACCTCTTTTGTTCTTCGGTAAATCTATACCTGCTATCCTAGCCATATATGCTTAATTTATTTCTTAATTATTATCCTTGTCTTTGTTTGAATTTAGGGTTCTTTTTGTTGATAACGTAAAGTTTTCCCTTTCTTCTTACAATTTTGCATTCCGCACTTCTTTTCTTAATTGATGCTCTTACTTTCATGTTTTCCTAATTTTCAGGGGCGCAAAGTTATGATTTTTATTTTATTATTTATACCTATAGCTAATTCTTCCTTTAGATAAATCATAAGGTGACATTTCAACCTTAACTTTATCGCCAGGAAGCAACTTTATATAGTGCATTCTCATCTTACCAGAAATATGTGCAATTATCTCATGCCCATTCTCTAACTCAACACGAAACATTGCATTTGACAATGCTTCTACAATTACACCATCTTGTTCTATCGACTTTTGCTTAGCCATAAATATTGTCTTCTATTTTTTATTTAATGCTTCTTCAATAATACTATGATCAGATAATACTTCTGCTTTTCCTTTTCTCACGACTACATCATGTTCAAAATGTGCAGAAGGCATACCGTCTGCAGTAGCAATTGTCCAACCATCATCAAGCTGCTTCACAGATCTTGACTTTAAATTAATCATAGGCTCAATAGCAATTACTAAACCTTCTTTCAATAACACTCCTCCACCTCTCTTCCCATAATTGGGAACCTCAGGGGCCTCATGAAGTTTTTTACCCAACCCATGACCTACCAATTCACGAACTACACTGTAGCCATGATTTTCAGCATGGTGCTGAATGGCGAAACCAATATCACCAACCCTATTACCCGCTATTGCGGCTTGAATACCAAGGTTTAAACACTCCTTAGTAACAGTTAATAGATTTTTAGTTTCCTCGCTAACATTGCCTACCTGAAAAGTGTAAGCCACATCACCGTAAAATTCATTCATTAAAACACCACAATCGATAGAAACAATATCACCATCTTTCAGCGGAATCTTATTGGGTAATCCATGCACTACTTCAGAATTAACTGAAGTCAATAAAGTACTAGGACAACCATATAATCCCTTAAAACCAGGAAGAGCTTTATTATCTCTAATGAACTCCTCTGCAATTTTATCAAGCTCAAAGGTTACTACACCAGGTTTTACTAATGTACCAATCAGAGCTAATGTTTTACATACTAATAAAGAACTTTCTCTCAGAAAATCAATCTGATCTTCCGTTTTCAAATAAATCATGTTAACCTGCCATATTTATGCTAGAGCGTCCTTTAATACGACCTGATTTCATCAAACCATCGTAATGGCGCATTAACAAATGACTTTCAATTTGCTGCAAGGTATCTAAGATAACCCCAACCATAATTAATAGTGAAGTACCACCAAAAAATTGAGCAAATTGGCCATTAACTCCAAATATTCCTGCAAATGCGGGTAATATAGCCACAAGAGCCAAAAATATAGACCCAGGCAATGTTATTCTAGACAAAACATTATCTAAGAACTCAGCAGTTTTTTTACCAGGCTTTACCCCAGGAATAAAACCACCATTCTTTTTCATTTCATCTGCCATTTGATTAGGATTTACTGTTACCGCAGTATAAAAATAAGTAAAAGCAATAATCATAAGAGCAAAGATAAAGTTATACCAGAACCCTGTATAATCACTTAATGCAGCAGCTACACCTGATAAACTATCAGAATCAGAGAATCCTACTAAAGTGATTGGAATAAACATTATCGCTTGAGCAAATATAATTGGCATAACACCAGCTGCATTCACTTTAAGAGGAAGATACTGACGAACACCGCCATATTGCTTATTACCAACGATTCTCTTAGCATACTGAACAGGCACTCTTCTTGTACCTTGAACTAGTAATATTGTACCAACAATAATAACCAAGAGAAGAACAATTTCTACTAACAAAATAACCAAACCACCATCTTTCAATCTAGAAGCAAATTCAGCAACAAAAGCAAATGGAAGATTAGCAATAATACCAATCATGATGATTAATGATATCCCGTTACCGATACCTTTTTCCGTAATTCTCTCACCTAACCACATAACAAACATGGTGCCTGTAATTAATATAACTACTGTTGTGAACCACCAAAAGAAAGTATCCGGACGCACCATAGCACCGCCACCTGTAAACTCAGGAACCTGAGAAGCGATGTAACCAGGAGCCTGGAATCCAACTATGGCAATAGTTAGGAAGCGAGTAATTTGATTAATCGTTCTTCTTCCACTTTCACCTTCCTTTTGAAGCTTTTGGAAATAAGGTATAGCAATACCTAGTAACTGAACCACAATTGATGCACTAATATAAGGCATAATACCTAATGCAAATATAGAGGCCCTAGAAAATGCACCACCTGCAAATAAATCAAGCAAGCCAGCAATTCCACCACCGGAACCGCTATTAGCAATTTGAAGAGCTTCAGAATCTACACCGGGTAAAACAATATATGAACCCAATCTATATATCAATAAAAAACCAAGGGTATTAAGAATACGTACCCTTAGGTCTTCAATTTTAAAAATGTTTTGTATTGTTTCTAGGAATCGCTTCATTGTTGAATTAAATTAATTCTGCCTTACCACCTTTATTTTCAATCGCTTCCTTAGCCGTTTTAGAAAATGCATGAGCATGAACTTCTACAGAAGCCTCTAATACACCACGTCCAAGAATCTTAACTAAACTATTTTTAGAAGCAAAACCACTTTCGATTAATGTATCGAAATCAATTTTAGTTAATTTTTTATTATCAGCAATAGTTTGAATAGTATCAAGATTGATACCCAGATATTCCTTTCTATTGATATTTGTAAATCCAAATTTAGGAACACGCCTCTGAAGTGGCATTTGACCACCTTCAAATCCAACCTTTTTTGAATAACCCGATCTAGATTTCGCACCTTTATGACCTCTAGCAGCAGTACGACCTTTTCCTGATCCAATACCTCTACCTATTCTAACTTTCGCACTTTTATTTGAACCTTCTGCAGGTGTAAGATTACTTAAATCCATTATATCAATTTTAAATCTCTTCAACAGAGACTAGGTGTTTTACTTTATTAACCATACCTAAAACTTGAGGAGTACCTTCAACTTCTACTGTTTGATTATTTTTTCTTAATCCAAGAGCAACAAGAGTTCTCTTTTGTCTCTCAGGTCTTCCGATATTACTTCTAACCTGTGTGATTTTAATCATTCCCATCTCTATCAATATTATCCGTTAAAAACAGTATTTAAATCAACACCTCTATGCTTTGCAACTGTATAAGCATCTCTCATTAAGGCTAACGCTTCAATAGTTGCCTTTACTACGTTGTGAGGGTTAGATGAACCTTTAGACTTAGCAAGTACATCTGTAATACCAACACTCTCTAGAACTGCGCGCATTGCACCACCAGCAATAACTCCGGTACCATGTGCAGCAGGCTTTAAGAAAATATAAGCTCCACTATATTTACCATATTGCTCGTGAGGAACAGATCCATTTACGATAGGCACTTTAATTAAGTTTTTCTTAGCGTCATCAATACCTTTAGCAATCGCCTCAGTTACTTCATTTGCCTTACCTAATCCGTGACCAACTACTCCGTTCTCATCTCCTACCACAACAATAGCAGAAAAACTAAAGTGACGTCCACCTTTTGTTACCTTAGTAACACGCTGAATACCAACAAGCTTATCTTTTAATTCGATCTCGCTTGATTTAACTCTTTTTATATTTGAATTTGCCATAATCTAGTCTTTATTGCTATTAAAAGTTTAAGCCAGCTCCTCTTGCTCCTTCTGCTAACGATTTAATTCTACCGTGGTATAAGTAACCATTTCTATCGAAACTTACAGTATCAATACCAGCATTCTTTGCTCTCTCAGCAGCCGTTTTACCAACTACAGCAGCTTTTTCTACCTTAGAACCCTTTACTTTAGCAATATCAGCTTCTGCTGAAGAAACAGCTAACAAAGTTGCACCTGTAGCATCATCGATAAACTGAACATAAATCTCTTTGTTGCTTCTAAAAACTGACATCCTAGGTCTATCAGCAGATCCTTTAACGATCTTTCTTACCCGTTTCTTAATACGGATTCTTCTATCCATTTTTGTTAAAGCCATATCTAATATTATTTAGAAGCCGATTTACCAGCTTTTCTTCTTAATTGTTCACCTTTAAACTTAATACCTTTTCCTTTGTACGGCTCAGGCTTTCTTAACGATCTGATCTTAGCAGCTACCTGACCAATTAATTGTTTGTCGTAAGACTCTAAAACAACTAAAGGATTCTTTCCTCTTTCACTTGCTGTAGTAACAGTAACTTCCTCAGGAATTTCAAATACAATGTTATGAGAAAATCCTAAAGATAGCTCAAGACGTTGACCTGTGTTGGCTGCTCTATAACCAACACCAACTAATTCTTGCTCTGTTTTAAATCCTTCAGAAACACCAATGATCATATTATTGATCAATGATCTATATAAACCGTGCATTGCTTTATGAGGCTTCTGTTCTGTTTGCCTTTTTAACTCTACTTGTCCATCAACTATTTCCAAAGTAATAGCTGAATCCATTTGCTGAGTTAAGGTTCCTTTTGGTCCTTTTACGGTAACTAAGTTTTTTTCTGAAACTGTTACTTCAACACCTTTAGCAATCTTAACTGGAGCTTTTCCTATTCGTGACATAACTTTCTAATTTCTATTCTTAGTATACGTAACATAAAACTTCACCACCCACTTTCAGAGTTTTTGCTTCTTTATCAGTAATAACACCTTTAGATGTAGATAAAATAGCAATACCTAATCCATTAATTACACGTGGTAGGTTATCTGTTTGAGCATATTTACGAAGTCCAGGTTTACTAACTCTAGTTAAACTTCTGATAGCTGATTCCTTTGAAACAGGGTGATACTTCAAAGCAATTTTAATATTACCTTGTGTATTAACACCGTCTTCAAATTTATAATTCAAAATATATCCTTTTGAATGAAGAATCTTTGTAATTTCTTTCTTAAGGTTAGAAGCAGGAACATCTACAACTCTATGCTTAGCAGCTACTGCATTTCTTACTCTTGTTAAATAATCTGATATTGGATCTGTCATCTTTATATCTCTTAATCTGTTACTTTATTACCAACTAGCTTTTGTTACACCAGGTATTAAACCATATGAAGCCATTTCTCTGAACTTAACCCTAGAAACACCAAACTGACGCATATACCCTTTAGGACGACCAGTAAGTTTACAACGGTTGTGTAATCTAACAGCTGATGAGTTTTTAGGTAACTTCTGTAAACCTTCCCAATCTCCAGCTTCTTTTAAAGCAGCTCTTTTATCAGCATACTTTTCAACCATTCTTTGTCTTTTACGCTCTCTGGCTTTCATTGATTCTTTTGCCATAACTATGCTTCTTTATTAGTTTTCATAAACGGTAATCCAAATTCTTTCAATAAGGCTTTTGCCTCATCATTGGTATCTGCAGTGGTAACAAATGTAATATCCATACCACCAATATTGTTAATCTTATCAATATCGATCTCAGGAAAGATAATTTGTTCTTTGATACCTAAAGTATAATTACCTTTTCCATCAAAGCCTTTATTATTAATCCCCTTGAAATCTCTCGTACGTGGCAAAGAAACAGAAATAAGACGATCTAAAAATTCGTACATTTTATCTCCTCTTAAAGTAACTTTAACTCCAACAGGCATACCTTTTCTTAACTTAAAGTTAGAAATATCCTTTTTAGAAAAAGTTGCAATCGCTTTTTGACCAGTAATAGTAGTCATTTCTGATACTGCCGAATCTATAAGTTTCTTATCAGAAACAGCTTTACCTACACCTTGGTTAAGGCAGATTTTGGTAAGCTTAGGAATTTGCATTACACTTTTGTAATCAAATTGCTTCATTAAAGAGTCTTTAATAGTCTCTTTGTATTCTTCTTTTAGTCTAGGTGAATAGTTCATTACTTAATTACCTCCCCTGATTTTTTATTAAACCTAACAGTTTTATTATCTTCTTCTTTTCTACCTATACGACCTGCAACACCTGAAGTATCAACAACCATAAGATTAGAAATATGAATAGGAGCATCCATTTGTACAATACCACCCTGTGGATTTGCAGCATTTGGTTTAGTATGCTTACTCATCTTTTTTATATCGTCGCCTTCTACAAGCGCTCTATTGCTATCGGGATAAACTTTAATAATAGTACCAATTTTGCCTTTTGATTCACCAGCAAGTACTTTTACTTTATCGCCTTTCTTTATATGTAACTTAGACATAATCTTCTTCGATTTCAATTAATTTATAATACCTCAGGTGCAAGAGAAACAATCTTCATAAATTGCTTATCTCTTAGTTCTCTAGCTACAGGTCCAAAAATACGAGTACCTCTCATTTCGCCAGTAGCGCCTAAAAGTACAACTGCATTATTATCAAATCTGATGTAAGATCCATCAGGACGTCTGATTTCTTTTCTTGTTCTAACAACAACCGCTTTAGATACTGTACCTTTTTTGATGTTACCTGAAGGAATTGCACTTTTAACAGAAACAACAATTTTGTCTCCAATTCTTGCGTAACGCTTTCCTGTACCACCTAAAACACGGATACATAATACCTCTTTGGCACCGCTGTTATCAGCAACTGTTAATCTTGATTCTTGCTGTATCATCTTACTTAACTTTCTCTATGATTTCTACTAATCTCCAGTTCTTGCTCTTACTTAAAGGACGAGTCTCCATAATCTTTACAGTATCACCAATGCTACACTCGTTCTTCTCATCATGAGCCATGAACTTGGAAGTCTTCTTGATAAACTTACCGTAAATAGGGTGCTTAACTTTACTTTCAACTGCAATAGTGATAGATTTTTCCATCTTATTGCTAAGAACAACACCAATTCTTTCTTTTCTTAAATTTCTCTTTTCCATCGAAGTAATTTTCTTATTTAGCTTCTTGAAGCTCTCTTTTACGAATTTCAGTATTCAATCTTGCGATTGTTTTTCTAGCTACTGTAATTTGCTTTGGGTTTTCCAAAGGAGATACCGCATGACTCATTTTTAACTTACTAATAAGCTCTGAGCTTTCAGCTAGTTGCTCACGTAGATCATCTGTAGAAAGATTCTTTATATCAACTTGTTTCATTATTCTAACTTTACGATTATGCCTTATAATCTCTTCTTACAACAAATTTAGTTTTAACCGGTAATTTTTGAGCGGCTAATCTCATTGCCTCTTGAGCAATTTCTAAAGGAACACCATCAGCTTCAAAAAGAATTCTTCCAGGCTTGATAGTTGCAACCCATAATTCAGGAGCACCCTTACCTTTTCCCATCCTAACTTCAGCAGGCTTCTTGGTTACGGGCTTATCTGGAAAAATTCGAATCCAAATTTGTCCTTCTCTCTTCATATATCTTGTAACTGCAATACGCGCAGCTTCAATTTGTCTAGCAGTAATCCATGCAGATTCCATTGTTTTAATCGCAAAACTTCCAAAAGCAATCTCGGAACCTCTTCCGGCGTTACCTTTCATTCTGCCTTTCTGCATTTTTCTAAACTTCGTTCTCTTCGGTTGTAACATCTCTTTCTACTTTATTCTATCGTTACTTAAATCTTCGAAATATTATTTTCTTTTTCTTCCTTTAAAGCGATCTCCAGATTCTCTTCTATCTCTACCACCTCTTGAAGGCTTATTAGATACAAGATTTGGAGATAAATCTCTTTTACCATATACTTCACCCTTGCAAATCCATACTTTAATACCAATACGGCCATAAGTAGTATGCGCTTCAGCTAAAGCGTAATCAATATCTGCTCTAAAAGTATGCAAAGGAGTTCTTCCCTCTTTGTAAGATTCAGTTCTTGCCATTTCAGCACCACCTAGTCGTCCACCGATAGAAATCTTTATCCCTTCAGCACCCATTCTGATAGTAGATGAAACAGCCATCTTAGCAGCACGTCTGAAAGAAATTCTTCCTTCAATTTGACGAGCAACACTGTCAGCAACTAACTGAGCGTCTAATTCAGGTCTCTTAATCTCGAAGATATTAATCTGAACGTCTTTTTTCGTTAACTTCTTTAATTCTTCACGAAGCTTATCAACCTCTTTACCACCTTTACCGATGATAATACCAGGTCTAGAAGTATTAATGGTAACAGTAATTAACTTAAGGGTTCTTTCTATGATAATTTTAGAAATACTTGCCTTTGTAAGACGTGCCATCAAATATTTTCTAATTTGATCGTCTTCTGCTAATTTATCACCGTAATTTCTACCGCCATACCAATTAGAATCCCACCCCTTGATGATACCTAAACGATTGGCTATTGGATTAACTTTTTGTCCCATTATATACTAATAATCTTCGTAACTAATATTATTTCAAACTATCTACTATGATAGTAACATGATTTGATCTTTTTCTAATTCTGTGACCACGTCCCTGGGGAGCAGGTCTTAATCTCTTAAGCATTCTTGCACTATCAACTTTAACCATACTTACAACCAACTTTTGGTCTTCGGCACGTTGACCCTCATTTTTAGCTTCCCAGTTAGCAATAGCAGACCGGAGTAATTTTTCCATACGCAAAGCAGCTTCCTTTGAACTAAACTGTAGCATATATAAAGCTTTAGTAACCTCTTCACCTCTGATCATATCAGCAACTAACCTCATTTTTCTTGGTGAGGTAGGGCAATTCTTAAGGCTTGCAAAACTAACAGTCTTGTTAGCTTCTTTTCTTTCGATTGCTTTTAATCTTTTTCTAGCACCCATAGTTCAAATTTTTACTTTCTTCCTTTATCCTTTTTATTACCACCATGACCACGGTATGTTCTAGTTGGAGCAAACTCTCCAAGCTTGTGACCAACCATATTCTCAGTAGCGTAAACAGGTATAAACTTATTACCGTTATGGACTGCTATAGTTAATCCTACAAAATCAGGAGTAATTACTGAGGCTCTAGACCATGTTTTAATTACTGTTTTCTTACCATTCGCTTTCGCATCATCTACTCTTTGAGATAATTTGTAATGTACAAAAGGTGGTTTCTTTAATGAACGACTCATACTCTAGCAGTTATTATTTCTTTCTTCTCTCGATTATATACTTACTTGATTGCTTCTTAGGAGATCTTGTCTTATATCCTTTAGAAGGTAATCCTTTTCTTGACCTTGGGTGTCCACCTGATGAACGACCTTCACCACCACCCATTGGGTGATCAACTGGGTTCATCACAACACCTCTAACTCTTGGACGACGCCCTAACCATCTTGACTTACCAGCTTTTCCTGAACGCTCCAACATGTGATCAGAGTTAGAAACAGCTCCAATAGTAGCCATACATGTAATAAGAATCATCCTTGTTTCACCTGAAGGAAGTTTAATAACAACATACTTTTCTTCTCTTGCTACTAACTGAGCGTAAGAACCAGCACTTCTTGCCATTTTACCACCCTGACCAGGACGCAACTCAATGTTGTGAATAATAGTACCTAAAGGAATTTCTGATAATAACATCGCATTACCAACCTCAGGTTCCACACCTGCACCTGAAACAACTGTTTGATCGACTGCCAAACCGTTTGGTGCAATTATATATCTCTTTTCTCCATCAGCATAAACTAATAAAGCAATTCGAGCAGATCTATTTGGATCGTATTCAATTGAAGCAACTCTAGCAGGAATGCCAGACTTCTCTCTCTTGAAATCAATTATTCTATATTTTTGCTTGTGACCACCACCAATATAACGCATAGTCATTTTACCGCTATTATTTCTACCACCAGACTTTGACTTAGGAGCCAAAAGACTTTTCTCTGGAGTTGAAGTAGTAATCTCTTCAAAAGTAGAAGCAAACTTAAATCTTTGCCCCGGTGTGGTTGGTCTTAATTTCTTAACTGCCATCTTAAATCTCTTTAAATATTACTGTAAAAATCAATTGTATCACCTGATTCAAGTGTAACAATAGCTTTCTTAGTACTATTAGTTCGTCCTTCTACCCATCCTGTTCGGGTATATTTTGTCTTTTTCTTTCCGAAAATATTCATTGTGTTTACTTCTTTAACAGCAACACCGTATGCCTTCTCTACAGCTTCTTTGATCTGGATCTTATTAGCAGTTTTATCTACTATAAAACCATACCTGCCCAAACTCTCAGTTAGGTTAGTCATTTTCTCTGTGATTACTGGCTTTACTATAATACTCATGGCTTTTTAGCTTAAAATTGTTTGAATAGACTCTAAAGAACCTTCACAAAGCATTATGTTTGAAGCGTTTATCAAATCATAAGTACTTAATCCTGAAGCTGTTGTAACTTTAGTGTTCTTCAAATTTCGGGATGACAAATATATGTTTTTATTTAAATCTGAAAGCACTATTAATGATTTTTTATCATTTACTTTCAAATTATCTAATAAAGCTTTGAATTCCTTTGTCTTAGGAGTGTCAAAATTAAAGTCTTCTACAACCATAATATTTCCGCCTTGAGCCTTATAGGATAAAGCAGACTTACGAGCTAAAGCTTTCAATTTTTTGTTCAATTTAAAGCTATAGTTTCTTGGTCTAGGTCCAAATATAGTACCACCACCTTTAAAAACAGGTGACTTAATACTACCCGCACGAGCAGTACCTGTTCCTTTTTGTTTCTTAATCTTTCTAGTACTACCTGTTACTTCAGCTCTTTCTTTAGCCTTGTGAGTACCTTGTCTTTGATTTGCTAGATATTGTTTAACATCTAAATATATTGCGTGATCATTAGGTTCAATACCGAAGATTGTTGCAGAAAGAGTTACCTTCTTCTTGGTATCATTACCCTTGATGTTTTTTACAGTTAATTCCATAACGTTATTTCCTTCGGATTTTACTTGTTAATAGTTACGATTGAACCCTTAGCACCAGGAATAGATCCTTTAATTACAATAAGATTCTTATCAGAGTATACCTTAATAACTTCTAAGTTCTCAGTAGTTACTCTAACGTTACCCATTTGACCGGCCATTCTCATACCTTTCATTACTCTAGAAGGTGTAGAAGCAGCACCAATAGAACCAGGAGCTCTTAATCTGTTGTGCTGACCGTGAGTTGCTCCACCAACACCGGCAAAGCCATGTCTTTTAACAACCCCTTGGAAACCTTTTCCTTTAGATGTACCTGACACATCAACAAATTCTCCTTCTTGAAATAAAGAAGCGTCAACAACGTCACCTACCTTCTTATCATCAAAACCAGAAAACTCAACTAACTTAAATTTAGGAGTAGTTCCTGCCTTTTTGAAATGTCCTAGCATAGCAGAAGGAGTATTCTTCTCTTTCTTTTCGCCATATGCTAACTGAGTAGCTACGTAGCCATCAATCTCAGTTGACTTTACTTGTGTTACAACACAAGGACCAGCTTCTATTACTGTGCATGGGATATTTTTCCCCTCGGCACTAAAAACACTAGTCATACCTATTTTTTTACCTATTAAACCTGGCATCTTATATGATTAAATTTATTATTCTTATACTTTAATTTCTACATCAACTCCACTTGGCAATTCAAGCTTCATTAACGCATCTACCGTTTTAGAAGTAGAACTGTAAATATCTAACAACCTTTTGTAAGAACTTAATTGAAACTGCTCTCTCGCCTTCTTACTTACGTGTGGAGACTTCAATACAGTATAAATTCTTTTATGTGTTGGTAATGGAATTGGACCACTAACAACTGCACCTGTAGACTTTACAGTCTTTACAATTTTCTCTGCTGACTTATCAACTAAGTTGAAATCGTAAGACTTTAATTTTATGCGAATTTTCTGATTCATTCTGTTTATCTTAAATATTAAGCTTCTACTTTTCCGTGAGCCTTATCAATAACTACTTTAGCAAGGTTTTGAGGCAATACATCATAATGTGAAAATTCCATTGATGAAGTTGCTCTACCTGAAGACATCGTTCTTAATGACGTTACATATCCAAACATTTCTGACAATGGCACCTTAGCTTTAATAACCTTAGCTCCATTTCTATCATCCATACCATCAACTTGTCCTCTTCTTCTGTTCAAATCACCTACGATGTCACCCATATACTCCTCAGGAGTTACAGCTTCCATCTTCATGATTGGCTCAAGAATAACTGGATTAGCTTTAGGCATTGCAGCTCTGTAAGCCATTTTAGCAGCTAATTCAAATGATAATTGATCAGAATCCACCGGGTGGAAAGATCCATCATGAATAGTTACTTTTAAGCTATCTACAGAATAACCTGCAAGAACACCGTTCTTCATAGCTTCCTTAAAACCTTTCTCTACTGATGGGATAAATTCTTTAGGAACATTACCACCTTTTACAAGGTTGATAAATTCTAAACCTTCTTTTTCCACATCATCCACAGCTTCAATAGTAACTTGAATATCTGCAAACTTACCACGACCACCGGACTGCTTCTTATACACCTCTCTGTGCTGGATAGAACCGGTGATTGTTTCTTTATAATTAACTTGAGGTGCACCTTGGTTACACTCAACTTTAAATTCTCTTTTTAAACGATCTAAGATGATATCTAAGTGAAGCTCACCCATACCACTTAATACCGTTTGACCTGACTCCTCATCCGTATGGATAGTTAATGTAGGATCCTCTTCTGATAATTTAGCTAAAGCCATACCCAATTTATCAACATCAGCTTGAGTCTTAGGCTCAATTGCAATACCAATTACAGGATCAGGAAAGTCCATTGATTCCAATACGATTGGATGCGCTTCATTACAAAGAGTGTCACCAGTTTTAATATCCTTAAACCCAACTAAAGCAGCAATATCTCCTGCTTGAAGTCTTTCAATTTGGTTTTGCTTATTAGCGTGCATTTGGAAGATACGAGAAATACGCTCTTTCTTACCTGTTCTTGTATTTAAGATATATGAACCTGCTTCTAAAACACCTGAGTAAGCTCTAGTAAAACATAGACGTCCTACGAAAGGGTCAGTTGCAATTTTAAATGCCAATGCTGCAAATGGCTCGTCAACACTTGGCTTTCTGCTAGCAGGCTGTTCAGTATCAGGATTAACCCCATCAATAGCTTCAACATCCATAGGAGATGGCAATAATTCCATCACATAGTTCAACATCGTTTGTACACCTTTATTCTTGAAAGATGAACCACAAACCATAGGAACAATTTTCATAGAAATAGTAGCTGCTCTTAACGCTGATAAAATTTCAACTTCAGTAATTGATGCAGGATCTTCAAAATACTTCTCCATTAAAGTATCATCAAATTCAGCAATAGCTTCCAATAATAATTCTCTATAATGTGTAGCTTCCTCAATCATATCCTCAGGAACGTCGATAGTCTCATACGTCATACCAAAATCATCCTCATTCCAGATAATTCCTTTGAAGTTCAATAAATCAACTACTCCTCTAAAAGTTTCTTCTGCACCAATTGGCAACTGCAATGGCACAGCAGTACTTCCTAACATTTCTTTAACTTGCTTACATACTTTCAAAAACTCAGCACCTTGACGGTCCATTTTGTTTACGAAACCAATACGAGCAACGTTATAGTTATTAGCTAATCTCCAGTTAGTTTCTGATTGTGGTTCTACACCATCAACAGCGCTAAATAGAAAAACTAGACCATCTAATACACGAAGAGATCTATTTACTTCTACTGTAAAATCTACGTGTCCAGGAGTATCAATTATGTTTATGTGATATTGCTGGTCTTTATAAGGCCAGAATACAGTAGTAGCAGCTGAAGTAATTGTAATACCTCTTTCTTGCTCTTGCTCCATCCAGTCCATAGTAGCTCCACCATCGTGAACCTCACCAATTTTGTGACTTACTCCTGAGTAAAACAATATACGCTCAGTGGTAGTAGTTTTACCAGCATCAATATGTGCTGCAATACCAATATTTCTAGTATACTTAAGATCTCTTTTTGCCATTGTATTTTATTCTTCTTATTGTAAAAATTAGAATCTAAAGTGAGAGAATGCTTTGTTAGCTTCTGCCATTCTGTGGGTATCTTCTTTTTTCTTGTGAGAAGCACCTTCTTCTTTGAATGCTGCAATGATTTCTCCCGCTAATTTATCAGCCATTGTTTTCTCATTGCGCTTCCTTGCATATCCTATCATCGCTTTAACAGCCATTGACGTTTTTCTTTCGTCTCTAATCTGTTGTGGAATCTGGAACGTTGCCCCTCCTACTCTTCTACTTCTTACCTCTACTTGTGGAGTAACGTTTATTACTGCTTTTTTCCAAACCTCTAATGCGTTCTCTTCTTTCAAACGGTCTTGTACAATATCCATTGCTGAATAAAAAATACCGTATGCAATACTCTTCTTACCGTCCAGCATTAAGTTGTTTACAAATCTTGTAACATCTACACTATGAAATTTTGGATCTGGTAGAATTGGTCTACTCTTAGCTCTAGTTTTTCTCATGATTTCTCTTTACTTATAAACTTTAACGTCTATTATCTTATTTTTTTGGTCTTTTAGCACCATACTTAGATCTTCTTTGTGTACGACCGGCAACACCAGCAGTATCTAAAGCTCCTCTTACAATATGGTATCGAACACCTGGTAAATCTTTAACTCTACCACCTCGAACTAATACTATCGAGTGCTCTTGTAGGTTATGACCTTCTCCCGGAATGTAAGCATTCACTTCTTTCTGGTTAGTTAATCTTACCCTTGCTACTTTTCTCATCGCTGAGTTTGGCTTCTTAGGTGTAGTAGTATAAACTCTTACACAAACACCTCTTCTCTGAGGACAAGAATCTAAAGCAGCAGATTTACTCTTCTTTTCGAGCTTTACTCTACCTTTTCTTACAAGTTGTTGAATCGTTGGCATACGTTATTATTTATATAAATGCACAAATTATCCCCAATTTTTGGGGACGCAAATGTACAAGATTTTTTATTTAATGCAACGCACTAATTAATTTTTTTTGAATTATTTATATAGTTTCTTCCGTTGAGAGAAACTAAGTGCGCTAAAAGCCGTGGCTTATAACCTATTTAAGGTCCGCAAAAGTAATTCTTTTTCATACATTTTTACATTGCTTGTTAATTATTTCTTTCTATAAGTATCAAAAGACTTTTTGAGTTTCTTTAATTTTGCCCTCATGGATTATTTGGAAGGCTTAAATGAGGCGCAAAAACAAGCAGTAGTTAACACAGAAGGACCAACAATGGTTATTGCAGGTGCGGGATCGGGTAAAACAAGAGTACTCACCTACAGAATAGCTCATATGATGCAAAAAGGTGTTGACCCGTTTAATATTCTTTCGCTAACTTTTACCAATAAGGCAGCAAAAGAAATGAAGGAGCGTATTTCCAAAATTGTCGGACCTGGAGAAGCTAGAAATTTATGGATGGGAACTTTTCACTCCGTTTTTGCTCGAATTTTAAGAAGTGAAGCAGAGAAATTACACTACCCTTCTAATTTCACTATTTATGACACGAGTGATGCCAAGAGCTTACTTAAAGATATCATGAAGCAAGTAGGTGTTGATGATAAAACCTACAAACCTGCTCTTGTTTTAAATCGAATTTCTTCTGCGAAGAACAATTTGATGTCGGCGCAAGCCTATCTGAATAATGTAACTATTCAGTCGGAAGATCGGCAAATGGGTAAACCAAAGATTGGTGAAATCTACAAACTATATGAACAGCGTTGTTTTAGAGCCGGAGCAATGGATTTTGATGATTTATTGTTTAAAACCAACGTACTTCTTAGAGATTTTCCTGATGTTCTGCATAAATACCAACATCGTTTTAAATACATTTTAGTAGATGAGTACCAAGATACCAACTACTCGCAGTATTTAATTGTTAAAAAGCTAGCAGCAGTTACTGAAAACCTCTGTGTAGTGGGTGATGATGCTCAGAGTATTTATGCTTTCCGTGGAGCAAATATCCAAAACATTCTCAACTTCGAGAAGGATTATCCGGATATGAAAACATTTAAGCTGGAGCAAAACTATCGTTCGACACAAAACATTGTAAATGCAGCTAACTCAGCTATAAAAAATAACAAAGAGCAACTTAAGAAAGATGTATGGACTTCTAACGAGGAAGGCTCTCGGATAAAAGTTACCCACAGTTTAACTGATAATGAAGAAGGCCGACAGGTTGCGAACTCTATCTTTGAAACTAAGTTAAATAATCACGCTCAAAATGATGCATTCGCGATACTATATAGAACGAATGCTCAGTCTCGATCAATGGAGGAGGCACTTAGGAAAAGAGACATACCTTATAAAATATATGGCGGACTTTCATTTTACCAACGAAAAGAGATAAAAGACATTTTAGCTTATTGTCGAATGGTGATCAATCCATCAGACGAAGAGGCATTGAAACGAGTGATCAATTATCCCGCAAGAGGAATTGGTAAAACTACCCTTGACCGGATTATGTTCACAGCAAATGAAAATGAGTTAAGCCTCTGGGAGGTTATCCGAAATATTAAAACTATTAATGCAGGCGTTAGTGCTGCCGTACAGAATAAGTTAGCAGATTTTGCGATAATGATTCGTAACTTTGCTTCGCAATTAGAAACTCTGAATGCCTATGATTTGGCAAGTAATATCGCACAATCAACAGGAATTTTGAAAGAGCATTTTTCCGATAAAACTCCTGAAGGTATTGCTAGATATGACAATATTCAAGAGCTATTGAACGGTATGAAGGAGTTTGTGGATGATAGGCCGGAAGGCGATGAAACTCACAGAGGTTTATCGTTATACATGGAAGATATTGCGCTCCTAACAGATGCCGACAAAGAGACAGAAGAGGGTAGAAATAAGGTTAGTCTAATGACAATACATGCATCAAAAGGATTAGAATATCCTTATGTGTATCTTGTAGGCCTAGAAGAGAACCTTTTTCCTTCTCAAATGGCACTTAATTCAAGGGCTGATTTAGAGGAAGAAAGACGACTTTTTTACGTAGCTGTGACCAGAGCTGAGAAACAAGTTTTTATAAGCTATGCCTCCTCTCGATATAAATGGGGAAATTTGATCAGTTGCGAACCCAGTCGGTTTATTGAGGAAATAGATGAGAAATACCTCGACTATGATGTGCCTTCAATTGGAGAAAGCCCAATAAGAACCGCGCAAAACGCATCGATAGAACGAATTGAAAATAAACCTATTTATACAGCTGCAAAAAAGATGACATACAAAACCAAAAAGCCGGAAGCGGCGCCCACCAAAGTAATTCCACCAAGAAAAAATTTAAAACAAGTAAACAGCAGCGTTCCTAGTGATCCCAACTATGCAGTAGTTGCGGAGAACCTAGTAGAAGGAATACGTGTTAGACACCTCCGATTTGGAAAAGGAGTAATAACGAAAATTGAGGGCGAAAGTCCAAATCAAAAGGCTACAATCCAATTTGATGAAATTGGCGAAAAGCAGCTTTTATTAAAATTTGCAAAATTGATGATTCTTAAATAAGTGAATTTAAGTGTTTCCAAACGGAATCATTATCATTACTTTTGACTCATATTACAAAATTAAAGAATGAATTATAATACCTCAAGACCCCATTTGATTATTCCTGAATATGGCAGACATATTCAAAAAATGATTGATCATGCTGTAGGCATCGA
This sequence comes from Vicingaceae bacterium, assembly GCA_028336925.1. Classification (GTDB taxonomy): domain Bacteria; phylum Bacteroidota; class Bacteroidia; order Flavobacteriales_E; family Vicingaceae; genus Acidiluteibacter. Next base: position 48,161 of record JAOKVV010000002.1, read on the forward strand.
AGATGATGAAGAGCGACAAAAAGTAGCAGTTGCTGTTATAAATGTAATGGGAACATTGAACCCTCATTTAAGAGATGTACCCGATTTTGCTCACAAGCTATGGGATCACCTTTTTATCATGTCTGACTTTAGACTTAAGGTAACTTCTCCCTATCCACTTCCGTTAGTAGAAGAGTTGGTAGAGAAGCCCAAACACATGGATTATCCACAAAGTAATATTCGATTTAAGCACTACGGAAGAGGTGTAGAAGATTTAATCGCAGCAGCTATAGAAAAAGAAGATGGAGATGAAAAAAATGCTCTTACTTTGTCTATCGCTAACTTAATGAAGATGTTCTACTTGTCTTGGAACAGAGATTCTGTGGAAGATAAACTAATCTTAAACGATTTAAACCGTTTATCAAAAGGGAATTTATCGCTAGAAGAGGGAACTGAACTAGAATCAACGCAGTCTATTATTAAAACTGCAGGCATTAACGCTCCTAAATCAAATTTTCAAAAGAAAGGGAAAAAGCGACCAAAGTCAAACAATAACGAAAATAACAATTACAAAAAGAAAAAATACTAGCAACCTATGGGAACTTTTGAAATTGAAGGTGGTAAACGATTAAAAGGTGAACTTATTCCTCAGGGAGCCAAAAATGAAGCATTGCAGGTTTTGTGTGCAGTGCTTTTGACTCCGGAGCGAGTAATCATTGATAAGGTTCCAAATATAGTTGATGTAAATAAATTGATTGATTTACTTGCTGATCTAGGTGTAAAAGTAGAGCAACTATCTGAAGAGAAATATGCATTCCAAGCCGATGAAATCAACATTGAATACCTGAATTCAGAAACTTTTAAAAAGAAAGGATCTAGCTTGAGAGGATCTGTAATGATTTTAGGCCCACTATTAGCTCGATTTGGTAAAGGATACATTCCAAAACCAGGTGGAGATAAAATTGGTAGAAGACGACTAGATACTCACTTTTTAGGATTTGAGCAGTTGGGGGCAGAGTTTATTTACAACGAGCAAAGCAAGTTTTATAAAGTAAATGCAAAAAACCTAAAGGGAACTTACATGCTTCTTGACGAAGCGTCAGTTACAGGAACTGCTAATATAATTATGGCTGCTGTAATGGCAGAAGGATTGACAACTATCTATAACGCTGCATGTGAGCCTTACATTCAGCAATTGTGCAAAATGCTCAACAGTATGGGCGCACAAATTGAAGGTGTAGGTTCTAATTTAATTAAGATTTCAGGTGTTGATAAGTTAGGTGGTTGTGAGCATAAGATCTTGCCGGATATGATTGAAATCGGCAGTTTTATTGGCTTAGCTGCAATGACGCAATCAGAAATAACGATTAAAGATGTATCTTATGACGATTTAGGTCGAATTCCCTCCGTGTTTCAAAGTTTAGGTATAAAATTGGAAAGAAGAGGCGATGATATATACATCCCTTCTCAAGAAAGCTACGAAGTACAACCATTTATTGATGGATCTATTTTAACTATTTCAGATGCTCCATGGCCAGGCTTTACACCAGATTTATTGAGTATTATTCTAGTTGTGGCCACTCAAGCTAAAGGTTCGGTATTGGTTCACCAAAAGATGTTTGAAAGTAGATTGTTCTTTGTCGATAAATTGATAGATATGGGAGCTCAGATCATATTATGTGATCCGCATAGAGCTACGATTATAGGAATGGACAAAAAGACTCCTTTAAGAGGAATTCAAATGACTTCACCTGATATTAGAGCGGGAGTTTCTTTATTGATTGCTGCCATGTCTGCAAAGGGAAAGAGTACGATACATAACATTGAACAAATTGATAGAGGGTATCAAAATATAGATACACGATTAAACGCTTTAGGCGCAAGTATAAAAAGAATATAAGAACACTAAAATTAAAGACGATGAAAATTTTATGGACAATTCTTACAGTAGTTTGCTTAGCAGGTGCCATTTACAGTTTTACTCCTACTGTTGCTGAGCCAATATTTCAGGGTGAAAATGTTGGCTTAAAAATTGGAAATAAGGCTCCAAATATTTCGCTGAATGATCCTAATGGGAAAAAAATAGAATTGAATGATTTAAAAGGTCAGTTAGTTTTAATTGATTTTTGGGCAAGCTGGTGCAGACCTTGTAGAATGGAAAACCCAAACGTGGTAGCTACCTACAAAAAATTTAAAGATCAGAAATTCAGAAATGGAAAGGGGTTTACTGTTTATGGTGTATCATTAGACCGTACAAAATCTGCATGGCAAAATGCAATTATGCAAGACGGTTTATTGTGGCCAAACCACGTAAGCGATTTAAAGTATTGGAGTTCTGAGGCTGCAGCGCAATATGCTATCAGGTCTATTCCTCAAGCATACTTAATTGATGGAGATGGAATCATCATTGGAAAAGGACAAGGTTTGAGGGGACAAGGGTTAACCAACACTTTAAATTCTTACATCAAGTAAAAAAAACATAAAACACATTATTAAAAGACAGGTCGGTGATCTGTCTTTTTTATATTATACACCATGAGAAAACTGTCAATTTGTCGGTATTTTAAATTTGGCAAAAAAGTTGACTCTAGCTCAAAAAATGATAAAGGTAAATTGAACATGAAAGCAGAAGATAATGTACAAGATGAATCGTTAGAAAACGATAACATTGAAAACACAGAAGCAGGAGAAGAAACATCAGGAAATGAGCCGATTGTAGAGCTAGATCCATTAGAAGAAAAAGAAATTCAGATTAAAGAGCTTAATGACAAATACTTAAGATTATATTCTGAATTTGATAATTATAGAAAAAGAACGCAAAAAGAACGTATAGAGCTCATCCAAACAGGTGGAGAGGATATTTTTAAGGTATTACTCCCTATTATAGATGATTTTGAGCGAGCTCAAAAATCAATGGATGAAAAAGCTGATTATAAAACGCTTAAAGAAGGCGTAGATTTGGTTTATAACAAATTAGTAAGCAGCCTTACCGCAAAAGGTTTACAGCAAATGCCATCATCTGTAGGTGAAAAGTTCGACAGTGACGTACAAGAGGCTATTACTCAAATCCCTGCTCCATCCGATGATATGAAGGGAAAAGTAATTGATGAAGTAGAGAAAGGTTACCTGCTTAAAGAAAAAGTAATTAGATACGCTAAAGTAGTAGTAGGGCAATAAAAGATTGACATAAGATTATGGCAAAAAGAGATTATTACGAAGTTTTAGGCGTTTCTAAAGGCGCTACTGAAAGTGAAATAAAAAAGGCTTACCGTAAGTTGGCGTTGAAGTATCATCCGGATAAAAACCCTGACGATAAGTCTGCTGAAGATAAATTTAAGGAAGCGGCAGAAGCTTATGAAGTTTTAAGCAATGCAGAGAAGAAGCAGCGATATGACCAATTTGGACATGCAGGTGCTCAAGGCGGCGGCGGCTTCGGCGGTGGCGGCATGAATATGGATGACATATTTTCACAGTTTGGTGACATTTTTGGCGGTGCTTTTGGCGGCGGCGGAGGTGGATTTGGCGGATTTGGTGGCGGTGGCCAAAGAGGTGGCAGACGCGTAAATCGCGGTAGTAACCTTCGCGTAAAAGTTACTCTTTCATTGAGCGATATCGTAAAAGGCGTAAAGAAGAAAATAAAACTGAACAAATATGTAAAGTGCGAACCTTGTGCAGGCTCTGGAGCTGAAGGTTCTAGTGGATTTTCTACTTGTGATACCTGTAAAGGTGCTGGCCAAGTAAACAGAGTTACCAATACATTCTTGGGTCAGATGCAAACAACTTCAACCTGCCCTACTTGTAGTGGTGATGGGAAAATTATTACCAATAAGTGTAATACCTGCTATGGCGATGGAATACAAAAAGGTGAAGAGGTAGTTGAAATAAATATTCCTGCGGGAGTAGAAGGTGGAATGCAGCTTTCTGTAAGCGGCAAAGGGAATATGGGACCAAAAGGTGGCATAGCCGGAGATCTTATTGTCGTTATAGAGGAAGAGGAACATGCAGAATTAAAGCGTGATGGCTTGAATCTTTTATACGATTTACACATTAGCTTCACCGATGCAGTATTGGGTGGATCTGCAGAGATACCAACTGTAGGCGGAAAGGTGAAGGTAAAAATAGATGAAGGAACTCAAGGCGGAAAGGTACTCCGATTAAAAGGTAAAGGTATTGCTGAATTAAACGGATACCGCACAGGGGATTTATTAGTGAATGTAAATATTTGGACACCTCAAAAACTTTCTAAAAATGAGAAAGAAGTGATTGAAAAATTGAGAGATTCTAAGAATTTTCACCCACAACCGACAGAGAAAGATAAAGGGTTTTTCGAACGAATGAAAGATCAGTTTAGATAGAGAACGCTGCACAGCTAGACTTTAGACATTAGAATTTTATATATGATTAATTAAAAAGGGGCTTCAAGGTAATTGGAGCTCTTTTTTAATAGTCAAATCAACTTATCACACCTACAATATAAGCCAAATACAGTTGGTCCTTCGGAGTTAATAAGGTTGTATCATTCCTGCGAGATTGCATTGCGTGCAAATCAAATATATCCAATTAATAACAGAAAAATAGTTTTAATTAATATAATTATTCAAGTTTTTTTTACGAAAACAGTGATTTAGTTAATGCTAATCCAATTCTTTATATCAAACTTTTCTTCTACATTAAAATTAAAATCCTTCAATATTTATTACAAACGGTTTTGCATAGCATACGGATTTGTTTAGTTTAGACCTATCAAATTAATATAACTATGAGTAACCTATTAGTTGCTGAATACATCACCAAGACCTATCAAAATCATACGGCCTTAAATGATGTGAGCATTTCAGTTCCCGAACAATCTATCTTTGGCTTATTAGGGCCAAATGGAGCAGGAAAAACTTCTTTAATTCGAATTATCAACCAAATAACCGGACCGGATAGTGGAAAAATCCTATTCAACGGAAAACCATTGGCCGCGAAACACATCGAACAAATTGGCTACCTTCCTGAAGAAAGAGGTCTTTATAAAAAGATGGAAGTCGGGGAACAGGCACTGTACCTTGCCCAACTAAAAGGAATGGAAAAGTATGAGGCGAAGAAAAAGCTAAAATACTGGTTTGAAAAATTTGATATAGCGCCTTGGTGGAATAAAAAAATTGAAGAACTTTCCAAAGGTATGGCGCAAAAAGTACAGTTTATTGTAACGGTATTGCATGAACCTAAACTATTGATTTTAGATGAACCATTTAGTGGTTTTGATCCTATTAATGCCAACCTAATCAAGCAAGAGATCCTTAGTTTAAGAGAAAAAGGGTCTACTATCGTACTTTCTACGCATAATATGGGATCGGTAGAAGAAATTTGCGAGCACATTGCCTTGATTAATAAATCGAATGTAGTGCTAAGCGGTGGCGTGAAGCAAATCCAACAAGATTTTAAGGAAGGTATTTTCAACATTCAGTTTAAAGGAAATAAAATAGCGTTTACCAATGCATTATGGACAGGCGCTGAATTATTTGATTCTAAAGAAGCCGACGGAATTACCAACGCAACGGTAAGACTACTCAATTCTACACAACCGAATGATCTACTAAAGGCTATACTTCCGGAAGTAGAAGTATTAGGTTTACAAGAAGTTATCCCAACGATGGGCGAAATATTTATCAAAAAAGTGCAAGAAGTAAAAAAGGAGGATAATCATGAATAAGACGGTATTAATTATCCAAAGAGAATACTTGACAAGAGTAAAAAAGAAGTCATTTATCGTCATGAGTATATTGGGGCCGCTCTTAATTGCAGCTTTAATGATTGTTCCTACATGGTTAGCTAATCAGGATGAAGATGATCAAATAATAGAGGTGATTGATGAAACTACACTTTTTATCAAAAAGCTAGAGAATACAGAAAATCTAAGTTTTCAATATTCTTACAGCTCGTTGGAGGAAGCAAAAGCTGATTTATATTCCTCAAAAACTACTGGAATTTTATTCATTCCTGATGTGGCGATTACTTCACCCAATACGATACAACTTTTTTACAAAAAGAAGCCTAGCTCCTCTTCCATGAGCTATATGAAAACGGAACTATCCAATACGATAGAAGATAAAAAGCTCTTGGACTTTTTTCAAATTACAAAGGATCAGATTTCAGCTATAAAAACACCTGTACGAATTGTTAGCAGCAAATTGAATGAAGATGGAGAAGAAAAACAATCAGGTGGCGGCGTGGCTATGGCTGTTTCATTTGCCTCTGCAATTTTTATCTACTTTTTTATCTTCCTTTTTGGAGTTCAGGTAATGCGTGGCGTAATTGAAGAAAAATCGAGCAGAATAATAGAAGTAATTATCTCTTCGGTAAAACCTTTCCAATTAATGATGGGGAAAATTATCGGAATTGCTTTGGTGGCATTAACTCAATTTTTACTTTGGGTGATTTTATCAGGTGTATTGATCATGGGAGTTTCTAAGGTTTTTGAAGATGAATTTGCGAAGGCAGAAAAAAATAGAGCAACCATAGAGCAGTTCAATCCAGATGCTGCTAAATTAGATGTGAACCAACAAGAGAACTTTATTGCCAAAGTGCAGTCTAATTTAGAAATGATCAACTTTCCGTTAATTTTAGGTTGTTTCTTATTTTACTTTTTGGGGGGTTACCTTTTGTACTCTGCGCTTTTTGCCGCTATTGGTTCTTTGGTAGATCAAGAAGCAGATACACAGCAATTCATGATGCCGGTTACCATTCCACTGATATTTTCTTTCGTGATTGCACAAACCGTCATAGACAACCCTGATGGCACATTGGCTTTTTGGACCTCCATTATCCCATTTACCTCACCAATTATCATGATGGTTCGATTACCATTTGGTGTTCCATGGTATGAATTGGTTATTTCTATGACAGTTCTAGTGGCTACCTTCATCGGCACGGTATGGTTTGCAGGTAAAATTTACCGAGTAGGAATTTTAATGTATGGTAAAAAAGTGACGTACAAAGAAATTAGTAAATGGTTGTTTTATAAAAGCTAAGAATGAAAATAGCTGTTTTAGATTTAGGGACTAATACCTTTAACTTATTGATTCATCAAATCGATGGAGACGGTTTTTCTATTCTACACAAGGACAAAATTGCAGTAAAACTTGGAGAAGGAGGAATTATTCAAGGAATTATTCAACCTGCTGCTTTTGAAAGAGGTTTAGATGCCATAGAACAACACTTGAATACGAGTAGTCAATTTGAAGTAGATAAAGTGATTGCTTTCGGTACTAGTGCATTGCGGTCTGCTAAGAATGGAAATGAGTTTAAAGCCACAGTAAAACAACAATTAAACCTAGAAATAGTAATTATTGATGGGAATAGAGAGGCAGAATTGATCTATAAAGGAGTAAAAAAGACCGACCTATTATCTGAAAGCCCTTGCTTAATTATGGATGTAGGCGGAGGAAGTACCGAATTTATTATTGGCAACAAGTCGGAGATTTTTTGGAAAAGGAGCTACCCCATTGGTGCAGCTCGACTTTTGGATCAATTTAAACACGAAGAGCCTATTCTTCCAAGCGAGATTAAGAACATTCAGAACTATTTGAATGGTCAGTTCACAGAATTAGAAGAACAGGTCAAGCAATTTGGAATTACTAAATTAATTGGTTCTTCAGGCTCATTTGAAACGTTAGCCGATATAATTTCATTCGAAAAAACTGATCAGAGTATATTTGATTCGCCTTTTACATCTTTGGAAATTGATTTAGAAAATTTACACCACCTTTTCCCAGAAATTCTATCAAGAAATGTAGCGGATAGATTAGCAATGAAAGGAATGCTGCCACTGCGTGTAGACATGATGGTGGTGGTGTGTATCTTTATCGAATTAATATTAAAAAAATTAAATATTCAAACCGTTCACCTCTCTGACTTTGCAATGAAAGAAGGTATGATGGATGAACTAATAGCACAAATTTAATCCTATGAGTACGATTTTAATTATAGATGATGAGCGCCCGATTAGAAATGCCATGCGTGATATTTTGGAGTATGAAGACTACAAAGTGGATGAAGCAGAGGACGGACAAATAGGCTTTGATAAAATTAAAGCTGGAAAATACGATTTAGTTTTATGCGATATTAAAATGCCTAAGAAAGATGGCATTGAAGTATTGACGGCCATTATAAAAGAAGGAATAGATGTTCCCATTGTAATGATTTCAGGCCACGGAACCATAGAAACTGCAGTAGATGCCATAAAACAAGGAGCATTTGATTATATAGCAAAACCTCTAGACCTTAATAGATTACTGATTACGGTTAGAAACGCATTGGACAGAAGTGTATTGGTTGCAGAAACAAAACAACTTAAAAAGAAAGTAGACAAGAGTAAACTAACTGACATAGTGGGTGAAAGCGCTGCGATTATGGAGGTAAAAACCATGATTAACAAAGTAGCTACCACTGATGCCCGCGTTTTAATTACAGGTGGTAATGGAACCGGAAAAGAATTGGTCGCGAGAAGCATCCACCAAAACTCCAACAGAAAAAGTGCACCATTTGTAGAGGTAAACTGTGCTGCGATTCCTTCAGAATTGATAGAAAGTGAACTTTTCGGTCATGAAAAAGGCGCTTTTACCTCAGCTATCAAACAACGAAAAGGAAGATTCGAACAAGCTGAAGGTGGCACTTTATTCTTAGATGAAATTGGGGATATGAGTGCATCAGCTCAAGCGAAAGTTTTGCGAGCACTTCAGGAAAATAAAATTACTCGGGTTGGAGGTGAAAAAGAAATAAAAGTAAACGTCAGAATTTTAGCAGCTACCAACAAAAATCTGCTAGAAGAAATAAAGGCTGCTAATTTTAGAGAGGATTTATACCATCGGTTGAGTGTTATTTTGGTTGAAGTTCCATCGTTAAACGACCGAAAAGATGATATTCCCATATTGGCAAATCACTTTTTAGATAAAATTTGTGAAGATAATGGAATGCCTCAAAAAGAATTAACGGATTCTGCCATTAAAGAATTACAAGCCATCAACTGGACTGGAAATATTCGGGAGCTAAGAAATTTAATAGAGCGGTTATTAATTCTATGTGATGGTAAAATAGAAGGCAGCGATGTAAAGAAATATTCTAATCCGAAGTAGGATGGTTTTGGGAGTGATAACAGTAAATTGAGGTAAAAGAATTATCTTTTATTTATTTTAGCAAAGTATAAACTTCAGCGTTAAGGATGATAAAAACAATCGTAAATCATCCACTTCGGCGCAGCTCAGCATAAACTTCTTCGCTCAGGATGACAAAACTTCTGTATATTATTCGACTAAGGTGAAAAAAATATATGTTTAGTAAAAAAGCTCTAACTCTTTTTTTGTCACATTAAACTACAATACACCTTCTTTTGTCGCATTGAGCGGAGTCGAAATGGGCAAAAAAGTGTTGGTTATCCATCCATTTCAGTTAATAACTTCTAAAATGAATTTCTGTAAATCTACTTTTTGGGATTAAAATTGTAAAAAATAGAAAAGAAGATGAGGGTACATTTTATCGCAATTGGAGGCAGTGCCATGCACAATTTAGCATTGGCTTTAAACAGCAAAGGATATCAAGTTACAGGATCAGATGATCAAATATTTGAGCCTTCACTCAGCCGGTTAGAAAAGGTAGGTATTCTTCCAAAAGAGATGGGATGGTTTCCTGAACATATTACTCCTGATTTAGAAGCGATTATTTTAGGAATGCACGCTCGAAAAGATAATCCTGAGCTATTAAAAGCACAGGAATTAGGTTTAAAAATATATTCCTATCCTGAATATATTTATGAGCAATCAAAAGATAAAAAACGTGTTGTAATCGGAGGAAGCCATGGTAAAACGTCTATCACCTCTATGATTCTGCATGTATTGAATCATAAAAAAATACCTTTTGATTATCTTGTTGGTGCACAACTAGACGGTTTTGAACGAATGGTTCAGCTTTCTGATGCTCCATTAATTATCTTAGAAGGTGATGAATACCTCTCCTCTCCTATTGATTTAACGCCTAAATTTTTATGGTATCAGCCGCATGTTGCCTTATTAAGCGGCATAGCATGGGATCATATCAATGTATTTCCAACATTTGAATTGTACAAGAAGCAGTTTCAATTATTTGCAGAAACTATTATGCCGGGTGGAAGTCTCGTGTACTTCTCGGGAGATAATTACCTCAACGCTATAACTTCAGGTAATTTAAAAGAAATCAATAAACTCCCATATCACACTCCTGAGCATTATATCGCTGATGAAAAGACACACCTAACAGCAGAAAATCAAGACATTCCGCTTCAAATATTTGGAAATCATAATTTACAAAACATAGAAGGCGCCCGATTAGTGTGTCAAGAAATTGGAATTTCAACAGCTGATTTCTATGAAGCCATACAAACCTTTAAAGGAGCAGCCAAACGATTAGAATTAATTGGAAACAAAGAAAAAACAACTGTTTACAAAGATTTTGCGCATTCACCATCTAAGTTAAGAGCAACAGTTGGAGCTGTAAAGAATCAATATCAAAATCGGAAAGTAGTTGCTTTAATGGAATTGCACACGTTTAGCAGCCTAAACAGTGAATTTTTAGCACAATACAGCGGAAGTATGCAAGATGCCGATCATGCAATTGTTTATTACAATCCGAAAACCATAGCTCACAAGAAATTAGATCCAATTTCTATTGAAAATGTAAAAGAAGCATTTAGTCAAGATGACTTAACTATCTACACTGACTCTATTCAATTACAAGCAGACTTGCTCAAAATGGACTGGAACAATAGTGTATTGCTTTTAATGACTTCAGGAAATTTTGATGGGGTAAATTTGAATGAATTCGGTGAAACGATTTTAAAACTAATTTAATGTCCGAATCCTTTCATTTTACGAACGAAAAAGGTTATCATAGAGGAATATATAATTCCTACAATCATAAAAATAACCAAAGTTACGGTAGACTGAAAATAGGGAGATAAAACAAACTCTCCTGCTTTTTTCACTTCTTCTAAATTGGTATTTCCGTTTGCTTCTGCTTCTGCTACTTTTTGCTGTAGCATAATGGAGAAGTAATCAGGATCGATTAAGGTGTAATAAGCGTATAAAAAAGCAGACATAAAGATCGCATATAATGCGGCTACCTTCATACCTGCTTTTATATCATCTATGAAAGAGGAGGTTCCTCCTACTTTCATTTTATGGTTCCGAATAGTGATAAAAATAGCCGTCATGAGTAAAAAAACATAACCCAAACCTAAATACAAATCAAAGTTGGTAAACTGCTGCCCCGTTATAAAAACAACCATTTTCAGAATAATTGAGAAAAGGGTAAACCAAATAGCGGTGGAAAAAACAGTCTTTGTCATGATGGTATTCTTTTACTTTCTATTACGATTTAGCCGTTCATAGAAATTAAAAACTCTTCGTTATTTTTTGTTTTCGTTATTCTATCTTTCATGAATTCCATTGCTTCTACAGGATTCATATCAGCGATGATATTTCTTAATATCCACATGCGCTGTACAATATCTTTCGATAATAACAATTCTTCTTTACGAGTGCTTGAAGAAACAATGTCGATAGCAGGGTAAATTCTTCTATTAGAAATCTTACGATCTAATTGAAGTTCCATGTTACCAGTTCCTTTAAACTCTTCAAAGATTACCTCATCCATTTTAGAGCCTGTTTCTGTCAATGCTGTTGCTAGAATAGTTAATGAACCACCATTCTCAATTTTACGAGCAGCACCAAAGAATCGTTTTGGCTTGTGTAATGCATTTGCATCCACACCACCAGATAACACCTTACCAGATGAAGGAGACACTGTGTTGTAGGCTCTAGCTAATCGAGTAATAGAATCTAATAAAATCACAACATCATGACCACACTCTACCATTCTTTTAGCTTTCTCAAGCACTAAGTTGGCTACTTTTACATGACGCTCAGCAGGCTCATCAAATGTAGAAGAAACCACTTCCGCATTTACGCTTCTTGCCATATCGGTAACCTCTTCCGGACGTTCATCAATCAATAAAATCAATAAATAAACCTCAGGGTGGTTGGATGCAATTGCGTTTGCAACTTCTTTCAATAAAGTAGTTTTACCTGTTTTAGGTTGTGCTACAATTAATCCTCTTTGTCCTTTTCCTATTGGTGTAAATAAATCGATTACTCGAGTGGATAATCCTGACTTGTTATGACCAGTTAAGTTGAATTTCTCATAAGGAAACAACGGTGTTAAGTAGTCAAATGGAACACGATCTCTAACAAAATCTGGTGTTCTCCCGTTTATTTCATCCACTCTAATAAGTGGAAAATACTTTTCGCCTTCTTTCGGAGGACGAACGCTACCCCTAACCGTGTCACCAGTTTTTAATCCAAATAGCTTTACTTGAGAAACCGATACATAAATATCATCAGGTGAATTCAAATAATTATAATCGGAAGATCTTAAGAAACCATAGCCATCAGGCATCATTTCTAATACACCTTCGCTTACTATAATCCCATCAAAATTATATCCATAATCAGCCTTTTGGCGATTACCCTTTTGGTTCGGATTGTTGTTTTGATTTGGATTCTGATTGGGGTTATTATTCAGCCTAGGATTTGCGTTTGAGTTAGTATTCCCGGTTCCATTTACAGTGGCATTAGCTGCCTTTCTTGATGGATGCGGATTTGGTTTATTTCTAACCGGCTTAGGAGTCTGAGTTTTGTCCTCTCCATCTATAGTCGCTTCCTCTTTAGTCGTTGCTTCTACCTTAGGAGCAGCTGCCTCTTTTTGTTGCTTTTCAGCTCGTGGCTTCTGTTCTGGTGGAGTTTCTTTCTTTTTAAAACGAATTTCCTTTCGTTCAGGCACATCGTTTGTTTCTTTCTTCGCTTCTACTTTTGGTGCTTCATTCTTTTCCTCTTCAGGGAAATCTAGCTTAGTAGGCGCTTCTTTTTTCTCGACTACAGGCCTTGCTTTTCTTGGCCTTGTCGCCTTAGGGGTAGTAGATTTTTCAGTAGCCTTCTTAGAAGTAATCTCCTTTTTTAGAGGCTGAATAGCTTGTTGATCAAGAATTTGATAAACTAATTCTTCCTTTTTAAGCTTGTTGAATTTTTTAATATCTAATTCTTTAGCAATCTCCTTTAGGTCGATTACCGTTTTCTGATTTAACTCAAGAATATCGTACATTAATGTGAAAATGTTGAAATAATAATTTAAAAATTGAAGTTCTTCTTTAGAACAATAAGCGCGAGTGCGCTAATAAAAAACAATCAAAACAAGATCGTTTTGATTAAATGCTTTGCAATAATACTAATTAATCCTTTATTATTGATTTTTCAATTTATATATATTCTCGATAATCTCTACTACTTTCAAACCTTCAAGAGAGTTGGTATTTACAAAATTTCTGCCTTTTAAGGTCTCGACCACATTCTCTATCACAAAATGATGATTAGCCGCACTCCCTTTATATTTTCCATAATCATTGGCAGGTAATGTTTCTTCTAAAGTAGGCATGGTGTAGTTCTCAATATTACACACCTCTACTTCATTCATATATTGTCCGCCTACTTTTATACTTCCCTTCTCTCCTATTATGGTAATGCTACTTTCTAAGTTAGAGTTCCAAACCGAAGTAGAATAATTGATACTTCCAGCGCCTTCTTTAACAAAATCAAAATGCACAATACCTGTATCTTCGAACTCTGTTGTTTCCTGATGATTAAAATCATAGAACTTAGCTCCTATATTCTTGATATCACCAAATAACCAAAACATGGTATCTATAAAGTGACTAAATTGTGTAAATAGGGTTCCTCCATCACTTGAAAGTTTCCCTTTCCAATATGCAGGATCTCCTCCTTTGTAGTAATCATTATCTCTGTTCCAGTAGCAATTTACTTGAACCAAGAATATTTTACCCAATGTCTTACTTTCTACTACTTCTTTTAGCCATTTTGCGGGTGGACTGTATCTATTTTGCATCACACAAAAGACTAACTTATTTCGCTTTAAGGCATGAAACATCACAGATTCAGCATCTAGCTTGTTCAACGCCATTGGTTTTTCGCAAACTACATTGAAATTATTATCGAGTGCATCAATAGATTGTTGTGCATGTTCCCCATTTGGAGAGCAGATATTTACAACGTCAATCTCTGGATGGTTTTTAAACATTTCCTGATGAGTCATGTAAACAGGTACGTTAAACTCGTTCTTTAATTCTTCGTGCACTGAAGTATCTATATCGGATAAAGCGATCAGTTTCGCTGACTCATGTTTTACCACCATTGTAGCATGTCTCCGACCAATTCTACCTGCGCCTACAACGGCAAAATTTACATTTCCCTCAATCATTTTATAACTTATTTTGAATTCACGAAAATACAATAAATCATGGATTTATATACATATTTCTCTATTGATAAACCATATATTTGCGGCATAAGTAAAGAAAAGCATGAGTATATTAGTTACAGGAGGAGCAGGTTATATTGGTTCACATACCTTAATAGAACTTATTAATCAGGGATATAAAAATATCATTTCAGTAGATAACTATAGTAATTCCGACGAATCTACTTACGCCCGGGTAAAAGAAATAACAGGAGTTTCTGTAAAAAAATATGCAATCGACTTAACAGACAAAAAATCTTGTACTCGATTATTTGAAGAAGAGAAAATAGAGAGTATTATTCATTTTGCAGCATTTAAATCTGTCCCTGAATCAGTAGAAAACCCTTTGGCTTATTATCACAATAACTTGGGATCATTAGTAAACATTCTGGATTGTTGCAGAGAATACAGCTGCAATCAACTAATATTCTCTTCCTCTTGTTCTGTTTATGGCAATTCAAAAGAATTACCAGTAACTGAAGAAACAGTATTAAGTAAACCCGAGTCGCCTTATGCTCAAACTAAATTTTTTGGAGAGCAAATTTTAATGGATGCAGTTAAAGCCTATTCAAATTTAAGAGTGATTATCCTTAGATATTTCAATCCAGTAGGAGCTCATAAAACCGGCTTGAATGGTGAACCTGCTTCAGAAACGCCAAATAACTTAGTGCCTTACATTACGCAAACCGCCGCAGGTTTAAAAGAGCAGCTTCAGATTTTTGGTGGAAATTATAACACAAAAGATGGAACCTGCATAAGAGATTACATTCACGTTAGTGATATTGCTGATGCTCATATACTAGCTTTATCTTATTTAAGTAAAATGGATAAGCAAATTGACATTTTGAATTTAGGAACAGGAAATGGAGTTTCTGTTTTAGAAGTAGTTAAGAGTTTTGAAAAGGTCAATAATCTCTCATTGAACTATGCGATTGTAGACAGAAGAGATGGTGATGTAGAGGCTGTTTATGCCAATAATAGTAAAGCAATAAAGCTACTTGGATGGTATCCTAAATATGGCTTAGAAGAAATGATGAAGAGTGCTTGGAAATGGCAATTGCATTTAGCTGAGAACAACTAATGGTGATACTTTTCGCCTTTTATAATCGTATGGGCTCTATATAATTGTTCCAAGAAAAAAAGGCGTACCATTTGATGAGTTAAGGTCATTTTTGAAAGCCCTAATTGATAATTGGCTCTTTTATAAACTTCTTCGCTAAATCCAAATGGACCGCCAATTACAAAAATGATATTAGACATTCCTGCATTCTGCCACTTTTGAACTTGATTAGCAAACTTTTCAGATGACAAGTAAGATCCTCTTTCATCGAGCAAAACTAAAAAATCACAGGAAGATAATTGATTTAAAAGCAGTTTCCCCTCCTCTACTTTCTGAGCATATTGCGAAGGAAATTTTAATTTCTTAGGCAACTCGAAAACAACCGTTTCAAACTTTGCGTAATGCTTTAAACGACTTTCATATTCCTTAAATCCTATATTTAAATAGTCTTCTTTTGATTTATTAATTAGTAATAACGTAAACTTCATATCTGAAAAAGTATTTTGAGTACCTTTAACTACTCAAATAAATCTATAAAAAATGGCGTAATATTTGCCAAAGATAACTGATGAAATTTAAAGCAACTACCATACTCTTATTTTTACTTTCAGCATTCTCGTTTTCATTAAGCGCTCAAGACATTAGTGGAATATCCAAAGCTATTCAGCAAGGAGATGCTAAAAGTATAGCAATACATTTTAGCGATAATGTAGATTTAAAAATACCAGGCACCGATGGAGTTTTTAGCAAACAACAAGCGGAGTTAATCCTCAAATCTTTTTTTGAAGAAGGCACCATAGCGAACTACGAGCTAAAACATCAAGGAAAATCAAAGAATGAATCGTTTTACCTCATCGGTTCATTAACGAGAGAAAAACAACTTTACAGAACATACATTTTATTAAAGAAAAATGGTGAAAAGCACCAAATCCTTGAGTTTAATGTAGAAATAGATGAATAAAACTTCATGAATATAGATGAATTAATTGATATCGCTTTAAAGGAGGATATCGGAGATGGCGACCACACAGCACTTTCGTGTATTCCAAAAGAAGCAATCGGTAAAGCCGAATTATTGGTTAAACAAGGTGGTATTTTAGCCGGAGTAGATATTGCTGTGCAAGTATTTAAAGCAGTTGATCCTAACTTGCAAATTGAGCTTCTATTAAAGGATGGTACCCCAGTAAAATTTGGTGACGTTGCATTTTATGTTACGGGCTCTTCTCAGAGTATATTAATGGCTGAAAGATTGGCTTTGAACTTTATGCAACGCATGAGTGGGATTGCAACTCACACAAGAGAGTTGGTGAATATAGTGGGTGAATTGCCTTGTAAATTATTAGATACTCGTAAAACTACGCCCAGCTTGCGCCAAATAGAAAAACTAGCCGTAAAGATCGGTGGCGGTCATAATCATCGTTTTGGATTATACGATATGGTGATGATTAAAGATAATCACATTGACTATGCAGGTGGAATTGCTTCAGCGATAAGTAAAACAAAAGCCTATTTAAACGATAAAAATAAATCGTTAAAGATAGAAGTAGAAGCGAGAGACTTAAATGAGGTTGAGCAAATTTTAGCCGCAGGGCCTGTTGATCGAATTATGCTTGACAATTTTAACTATGCTGATCTTAGGGATGCTGTAAAGTTAATTAATGGAGCAGCAGAAACTGAAGCCTCTGGAGGAATTACAAAAGAGACGCTAAGAGCATATGCAGAATGTGGTGTAGATTATATTTCTGTAGGGGCACTGACACATCAGATAAATAGCTTAGACCTAAGTTTAAAAGCCGTTTAGATGATAGAAAAGCTGAAAGATTGGGCACTAAACTTGCCATTGGTCATTTCTACCATTAAACTATCTAAGCGCTTAGTATTACCCGGATTTGATGGATTGCCCATCTTCTATGTAGGTATATTCTTTTGGAATGGAATCCAAAAAGGGCTTTTAGCGACAAAAGCTTCGAGTTTAGCCTTTAAGTTTTTCATGGCCATATTTCCAACCATTATATTTATAGTAACATTAATTCCGCTGATTCCAATTAATAATTTTCAATTAGAGCTTTTGGCGATATTAAATGATTTATTACCGACATCGGCTTATAACTTCGCTGAAGAAACTCTAATTGAAATAATTGTACAACCGAATCAAGGATTACTTTCTTTTGGTTTCGTCTTCGCTATCTATTTAGCTACAAATGGGCTAGATGGATTATTAACTGCATTTAAAGATAGTTATAACACTACGTTCACTCGAAGTGCCGTACAACAAAAAATGCTAAGTGTAGCGCTTCTATTCATCCTCACAATTCTAATAGTTATAGCAATTGCTGCTATTGTAAGTTCAGAGGTAATCATTTATTATTTCCTTGAAGAAACAGATACAATAGGGGCCATTTTGTTAATACTAGGAAAGTGGTTGATCATTATGCTTCTTTGTTTCTTTGCGATATCATTTATGTATTACTTAGGTGGAAATAGATCTATGAAATGGCGTTTTTTTAGTGCAGGCTCTACGTTGGCTACGTTTCTAGTAATCATTGTTTCAGTAGGCTTTGCTTTTTACGTCGATAATTTTGCCAATTACAACAAAATTTATGGCTCGATTGGAACATTGATCGTAGTAATGTTATGGATATACTTCAACTCATTAGTGTTGCTAATAGGTTTTGAGCTTAATGCTTCTATACAGCAAGCAGGGTCCATTCACAAAGTGAAAGAGACTTTTGAGGATAAGAGGGTGGCTTCAGTCAATTAATTCTATTTTTTCAAGCGCTTTAGACCTTTTTTATAAAAGCTGTTGAGATCTTCCGATATACTAAAATAAATAGTTGGCACGCCAATTATCAACCCAACAACTGCACTTCGGTAAATCATATCCAAGAATGAATGTTCTAGACTAGGTAGCAACTGACCTGCAAAAAAACCTAGTATTAATATGGCAAATGCTTTTAAAGTCTGAATAGAGAAAGGCTGTATTTTCAGTTTATTCCAAACATAAAAGAACCGGATCAAATTAAAGCCAATAATGGATACTAAGGTTGCGAAAGCCGCTCCATGAATTCCGAAATGAGGAATTAATAACCAATTGGTAAGCACCGTTAAAAGAGCTAAAAGTATACTTGTAACCGTATCAAATCTATAGTACTTAGAAATATTCAATATTTGTGAATTTAAGCCAAAGGACATGTTAATTACTTTGGACAAACCAAGCAGCAGTAAAACCATTTTACCCGTTGCGTAAATTTCTTTTTGTATTAAATAAAAGTTGTCAACACTTGACCAGAGTAATATAAAAAAAGTACCGCCAATCAGCAATTGACTCAAAGCTGACTTTTTATACAGCTCATCAATTTTATCCATTTTCTTTTCTTTCCAGTATCCTGACAGAAGGGGTAATGAAATTTTGCTGATTGCATCCGCAGGCATGTAAATTAAACTACTTATGTAAAATGCATTCGTGTAAACGGCAGTAGAGGCTAAACCCAAATAAAATCCGATCATAATGGCATCAACTTTATTAATTAGGGCTGAAGAGATACCTGCTAGAATTGAGAAGGCACTGTATGAAAAATAAACACTTCTGACTCTTTTTGCAAAAAAGGGCTTATTAAGTTTTAATGAAAACTCGCCTCTTCTGTATAAATAAGTAATAAAAATAGATATATTCAATGCATAACTAAGCATGAAACAGACCATAAACCAGAAGAAATCAATTATCGAAAAGTAAAAGAGGACTAACAGCAGCGTTACAACAACTCGATTGAATACATTTTTTAAAAATGCTGAGAATATTGTTGAAGACCGAGCCTGGGCATAACTTTCGAATAGTGAATTGTACAATAAGAGAAAAGTCATTGGAAAAATAGCCCAATAAAACTGTTGAAACAGGTTTGTTGGGCCATCGAAACTGGCTATTACTTCCGTTTTAAAGATAATTAATAGCGACGTAAAAAATGTAAAACCAACTAGAGGAACTAATAAGCCGATTGATAATAGTCCATTATCGTATTTACCCTCTGTGTTCTTTTGAAAAAATGGGAAAAACTTAATCAGACTTCTAAATGTACCCAAGTGGGCAAATTGAGAAATTACTATTGCCACATCTAAAATAAAGTTTCTTAATCCCAACTGTTCGGGAGAAAACCAATTATTCATAAAATAGGCCACATTCAAAAACCCGATACCAACACCGAAGTAGTTTAAAAATGTAGACCAACTAGCTTGCTTAGATACGACGCCCAATTAGACAAAATTTAATTGATGGTGGTGTTGAACTTGATAGGTGAACAAAACGCTATCAGGATTCTCCTTACTAGATGGATTATACCAAATAGAATCAATACCCGAATTCAGTGCTGCTTGTAAATCCATAGTAGGCTTATCTCCAATAATAATAGTTTCCGTTTTATCAAGATCAGCTGATTTACAAATTGAATCAATGAAGCCAGCTGATGGCTTTCTAACACCCATCTCTCCTGAAATAAATATACCATCTACAAATCTTAACAAATCAAATTGCTCTAACAGTAATATAACGTGAATTGCGGAAAAATTATTGGTTGCTATGTATAATTTTTTATTTGCGCTCTTTGCGGATTCTAAAAAAGGTATAGTTCCATTAATCAGAGATGTAATTTTCAATTCCTCTGAGACATAAGCCGCCTCAACTTTTTCAAAATCGTCTAGGAAAGAAACTAACAACTTTTCTTCTATTCTCCTTAGGAAATAAGAAAAGCTAAACTCTTCAAGAGTTTTATGTGCTTCCGCCCTTATCTCATTCCTAATTTTCATTGAACTAGCAGTAAACGCTGTAATTGATAAGTTATTATTATCAGTTAAATAATAGAACAACTGCTCTATAGCTCGATTGGTATAAATTTCAAAGGGTTCTGTAATTTTAACCAGCGTATCACCTACATCTAAAAGTATATTTTTATGAGCAATATCAATCATTTAACTGATCCGTTAATTCTGAACGTTGCATTAAAAAATCTTTAACCTCTGATAACTTTATTGGAATATTTCCAATCTTGTTTACCTCTATGTATGAAGCAATATTTCCCAGATAAACTGCCTCGGCTATAGAACCGCCTGAAACGGTAACCAAAGTAGACATACTGAGCATTGCATCACCTGCTCCCATAGGATCTATTGCATTTTTCTCCAAAGCAGGAATAAATTCATTCTCTAGATAATTCTCATCTTTCCCGTACACTTTAAATGGCTGATTTTTAAATGCCAAAACTCCATTTGCGCCAAGAGTTATAATAATATTTTTACTCTTAGTTAAGGAAATAAGACGATGCGCTATATTAGACAATCCGCTTTTTTTATCATCAAAAACCATTCTGGCTTCTTTCTCTGTAGGTGTAATTAAGAATGTGTTTTTATACTTAGATATATTCCCTCCTAATGTGCTACTTACATCCGCGATAACCTTAATCTCATTATCATTTGCCCATGCCGTAACCTCCTCTCGAATACGATCTGAAACAAACCCGTAAGCAAAGTCAGAAAATATAATTGCATCTGCATCAGCGTGCTTTTTCTTAATTAATTCTACTACTTGAGTTTCTTCTTCACCCGTCATGGTTATGGGTTCTGAGTAGTCAATTTTTAAAAGTTTCTGAACATCTGCAATAAACCTAGTTTTCTTAATGGTTGGTGTCTTTTCGCGTCTGATGAAATCATATGAAACACCTGTATCTGTTAAGTCTTTTTCTATATACAACGTATCTGGCGAAGTATTATTTACGATGGATACTAGGCTTGAATTTGCACCCAAATTCTTTAAATGCTTGGATACAATTCCTGCTGCACCTACATAAGTTTTAGTCTCTACCGGACGAAGTGTTAAAATAGGGGCTTCAGCTGCCAAGTCAAGTACTTCTGTATGCACGTATTCATCTAAAATTACCTCCCCAATTACAACAACCTTCTTATCATTAAACGAATCTAGTCTACTTAATAAATTGTTCAAAGTAATGTTGTTCCGCTTACAATAGACATTAAAAACTTCGTAATCTAAAGCAAACTTCTTTTTAAAATCCTCAATCAACCTTGAGGAAGAAAATACCACATCGCCAGAAGTAAAATAAACTTGACCTCCGTATGCCTCCACAATCTTTCGCTCTTGGCCAAAAACTCCATCATGCGTATTTTCGTATTCCTTTCCTTTTACGTAAATATTCGGCTGTACCATATCAAGTAAAGGACCAGCCCAACTATCAGAATCTAAACAGACATAGTCTACAATTTCTAGCGCTGCCATAGAATTAACTCTTAACTCTTGAGGCATATAAGGACGATCATCGCCTTTAAGTATATATTTATCAGGTGTTAGCGAAACTACTAAAACATCACCAAACTTCTTTGACTGCTCTAAATATCTGACATGGCCAGGATGTATAATATCGAAACAGCCATGACATTGAACAACTGTTTTACCCGATTCTTTCAATTTTTTTATTACGTCAGCAAGCTCTTCCTTACTTTTTACCTTAGCTCTACTTGTCATTAAAAAAAGTTTTGATGGTTTTAATAATAAAATCAACTTGACTATCTGTCAATTCTGGATAAACAGGAATACTTAAAATAGTTTTGACGATATACTCCGTATTCGTCAGGTCATGCATTATTGACCTAGAAGCACCTTCTTGTTGATGTATAGCTATTGGGTAATGAACTTTTGAATCGATTTCATGTTCAGCTAAATAACTGGCTAACTCATCTCTCTTATCCGTCTGAATTACAAATGCATGAAATACTGGACTAAAATCCATTGAATAAGCAGGGACTCTTACAACCGAGGATAATTCATTAATATATCGATCAGCAATTTCTCTCCTTCTTTCATTCCACTCATCAAGGCGCCTCACCTTTATATTTAAGATAGCGGCTTGAAGCGCATCTAGCCTTGAATTAATACTGAAAAATTCTAATTCATCTCGGCTTTTTAAGCCATGGTTTCTTGCTTTCAATAACCAATTATAATGCTTTTCACTATCGGTAGTGATAACACCTGCGTCACCAGCCGCTGCAAGGTTTTTTAATGGATGTAAACTAAAAGAACCAAACACTCCAAATCCACCCACGGGCTTTCCTTTATAAGTAGCTCCTACTGCTTGAGCAGCATCTTCTATTACAGGAATATTGTGCTTATTTGCTATTGACATTATAGAGTCCATATCAGCAGGCCTTCCTGTAAGGTGAACGACTATAATTGCTTTAGTTTTTGCTGTAATTGCATCTTCTAATTTCGATGCATCCATATTGAAATTATCGTCAACATCTATTAGTACAGGATTTGCACCAATAAGTGCAACACTTGAGGCTGAAGCTAAATAAGAATGTGAAACAGTAATTACTTCATCTCCAACACAAATTCCTAGGGCTTGCATTGATAGCATTAATGAGTCAGTACCATTTGCCACTCCAACAGCGTACTTTGTGCCTGCAATTTTAGCAAAAGTTTCCTCAAACTGATAAACCTCCTGACCTAAAATAAACATGCCACTGTCTAATAATTCACCGACTTTTTCTAATAACTCAGCCCGATCTTTTTCGTGCTGTAAACCAAGATTGACATAAGGTACTCTCATCGTTTATTTAAGCTCTATATTTTGCATTAATTTCACATTGAAATATTTTTCATCCTCAAAGGAATCAGGAATAAGACCTGCTTCAAAAGCTTTTTTAAGGTCTCTAACAGCGTCCTCAATTGAATGTTTTGGAACAAAACCAATTTCGTTCTTAATATATTCCGAAGATATATGATAAGATCTGTTATCATTAGTAGGTTCTATCTTGATATCAACATCACCGACAACATTCTTTACCATATTAGCAATTTCTAATACAGTGAAATTTTCATAACCTGCATTAAAAATTTTACCATTTATTTTATCCTTAGGTAATTCTAAAAGCTGGCAATATAAGTCAGTCATATCTTCTACATGAAGATTAGGTCTTTTTTGATTACCACCAAAAACTTTAATAAATCCTTTATTAATTGCAAAATTAGTTAGGATATTCACTGTTAAGTCCAAGCGTAAACGAGGAGAATATCCGCAAACTGTAGCAGGACGAACAGTAGTACACGTAAATGAGTCTGAAGGATACTTGGCTAAAATTTTCTCACACTCTGCCTTGAAGATTGAGTAATCGGTTAATGGCTCTAGTTCCATATCTTCAGTAACTTCAGGAGTATCTTTAATACCATAAACCGAAGCCGAAGAAGCATAAATAAACTGGTTTACACCACTTTCCTTAGATATCTTTACTAAAGGCTCAAAAGGATCTAAGTTAATAGACTTGCCTAATTCAGGGTTCAATTCAAAACTTGGATCATTAGAAATACAAGCCAAATGAATTACAACATCTTGATTAGCTAAGTATTTTCTTAATAGTTCTTGATCACGAATATCACCTTCAACTTTAGTCAAATTATTGTGATTTGGTAATACTTGTTCTCCGTAAATCATTAAATCGATTACGGTAATTTTGTGACCTAGGTTTAACAATTTAGGAACCAAAACTGCTCCTACATAACCTGCTCCTCCTGTAATTAATATATTTTTCATTCTGAAATTTATGTTTAATACTTTATTTGATAATATCCATTACTACTTAAATGGCAGAGGTGTTCCATTGGATTTAATTTTATAATTTTCTGTATAAAGAATTTTAGCAGGGACACCAACTAATGTTAAATGCTCCTCATTAAAATTTTTATTCACAACAGCACCGGCTCCAACAATAGTATTCTTAGGTATTCTTATATTAGGAGGAACTACAGCCCCACTTCCAAAAAAAGAGCGGTCGCCCAATGTAGTATTACCAGCAATACTCACATTGTTTGCCATATGAACAAACCTTCCTATGATAGAACTATGACCAATTTTGGTTCCATGAGCCATAACTGTGCCTTCTCCAACAATAGTATCTTCAGAAAAAGAACCTCTTACAATAGTAATATCAGTTCCTATATGACAGTTTTTGTAGATATGAACTCCACCTGTTTGAGGTTGATTAACTCTATTTCCTTCTTCATCCCAAACCCAAACTAAACCAGCAGGTCCAATATTCGAGTTACTATCGATAAATACTCCAGACTCTATTTTTGTCTTATCATAAATAACAACATGAGATTGTATGTTCACATTATCAGCAATTTCACACTTTCCAATAACTGAGTATGGACCTACATTAACATTTTTGCCTATGAGAGCCTCAGAGTGTATAATTGCCGTAGCATGAATTTCATGCGAAGGCTCAATGTAAAAATCAGATAACAGTTTATATTGAACCAACTGAGCATTCTTTAAAATAATCTTAGTACAAGTTGTCTCTATATTTTCTTCGCAAAAGAAGATACTATTATTAATGTCAGAAATATCACTATTAAAACCTTTAGAGATGTGATAAAACCCAAAGTTGATTTTATTCTTAAAACTACCGGGTGAAACTTCTAAATCATAATTAGGATTATACAGTTGATATGATATCTTGTTTTTTTTTAGCCAAGATTCGATAACGGACAATTTCATATTGCTACTTGTTCTTAAAAAGTTTGGCAGGATTCCCATACCAAATTTCATTATCTCCTACATTTGATCTAACTTGGGAGCATGCTCCAATGATTGCATTTTCACCAATACTAAATCCCGGCATTAAAGTTACATTAGCACCTATCAATGTTCCATCTCCTATATTTCCAACAGACTTCACATTTCCATCTTCAAGATTTGGAGTATCAGTTAGTACGAAGCTATATTTTATTGTAACATTATTACCAACAATTGCATTAGCAGAAATAGTACAACGACTACCAAAAGAAGTATTATCTCCTATTATTACATTTTCCCTAATTTCACAATAGGCAGTAAATTTGCAATTAGAACCAATTTTTGCGCCGGTCCTTACTATGCAAAAAGGACCTATCGAAGTATTATCTCCTATAATTACCCCATCTTCAACGTAAGCTAAAGGATGAATTTTTGTATTAGAACCTATTTTATTTTTTTTCACTACTGTCAAGTTTAAACCTTATTATTTTAGTTAATTCAAGTTTTCAACATTATAAGTTGTTATAAAATAAAAGTAGTCTATTTATCTGAACTTTTAAAGAATATTCTTCCCTTTTTTCACAGATCGATACTACCATTTTTTCATAATCTACTTGTCCTATTTTTGAACTTAAATTATCAAATTCCTCCCATGAAACAGCAATAGAACCATTAAATTTAGACCCCATAAATCTTTGGAACCATAAATCTTCACCAAACAATATCGGCAAACCTGCCTCAAAGAAGTTAAACATCTTTAATGTAGTAGAAAACCATCTTTTGTCATCCAATTTCTTATTTGTCCGATGGAAAAATGGGATAACCCCAAAATCATATTGTTTTAGCTCTTGAGTGAGTTGGTCTTGAGGAACTGAAAGGTGTAGATGGAAGTAATCATAATTTTTATCTAATTCAACGTAATCAATGATATGTTCTGCTAATAAAGTTGGAGAAGGATAAATATGAAAGTGTATCTTTTGTTGCTCCATTTTATGTATTAACCAATGAAGCATTTGCCCGCCAAAATAGTCCTTATTCCTATAGTCCGACATTATGGAGCCAATATAAACAATGCTTAATTCATCATTAACTTTTACTTTAGTTGGAGAATAAAAATAATCATTATCAGTGTAATTAGGAAAAAATAGTTTTTTGGCTAGTATCTCACCATAATATTTTTTTGCAGTTTGCAATTCTAAACTATGACTGACTATCCCATCTACATTTTTAAGTACATACTTTTCTTTTACCATATCCTTTTTCATGTAAGAAAAAGGAGGATTTAGCCCAAAATTAGTAACCAAAAGATCTTGATAATCAAAAATCTTCTTTCCTCTTTCACAGTGGCGTACTACCGTTTCAGCGGCTTCGTATGGAGGGCCAAATGTGTGAAAAATAGTAGAAGGGGAATCAAATTGTTTTAACAATGCCCGTAAACCATAAACCGTTTTATAAGTTAGAACTTGGTCAAAAGAAGAATTATTTAGCTTATCTGTATAACCATTGTAGTTACAAATAAACACCAGCTCATAAGACGCAGATCGTTTTAACCATTTAGCAATTCGAGCAATTCGTCCATGGATAAGGGTTCCAACAAACACAATTCTTTGCTTTTCATCATTACTCCCTTTACTTATTAATAATCGGAAAAAATCAGGAAAATAATACATTAACTCCTTCCCCTTCAACAATATTTTCTTCTTAATTAACTTAAGATTTCGGCTTAGCATCACTCACCCTTTTATTAATATAATCGTATTTTTCTTTATTACTGGTCACCAAATCTGTAATCACTACTTTTTCTACTTCTGAAAGATTCTTTTTCCATTTTGTTAAAGGATCACCTTTAGTTGTCGTATTGTGAATTTTCCTTTTCTTGTTAACTATCTTTATTTCCTTTAACTTGTGCTTGGGATCTAATGATAAAAATTGAAATATCCTTTCCATTGTTTCTGCCTGATTTATCACTAAATCATTGTAATCAACTATAATATTTCCATTATCTACTTGGTCTAAATCAGCGAGCATAGTATGATTTAGACTTATCCAACTCTTAACAATTGATGAAAAGTCCTCATTCGCTGTTTTTCTTGCAATATTCTTATTTTCGGAATCTAACTTAGTCCAACAAGACCCATCTTCATCAGGTAAGAAATACTCCTTTCCCTTTTGAATCTCAGTATTTTGAAAATGTTTTTTCAAACTAGCACATTGACTTTCTATAGGTCTTACTAATACAACAAACTTTGCACGTGGAAACAGCTTGGCTAAATACCTCACCTTATTCGATAAATGTGGTGATTTATTTAATGGAATAACATTATCCCAATCATAAAAAACACCTCCTGACCCATGCACCCTTCGTTGATCATATCTAGATAAATGACGTAATATAGTTTTTGACTCAGCCAAGTAGTCAGAAAAATAATGAACAACATTTTTAAGGTAACGTTGATGAAAATCATCTTCTGTAAGTCGAGGGCAAGAGTATTTATCGCCTTTAAGCCCACCAATTTCTCTCCACATTGCATTTAATTCAAAACCTACTTTTAGTAGTTGTGGGTGTTCACTTAATGCATGCATCAATAGAGTTGTACCACTTCTCATTAATCCAATTAGAAAAATTGGATCTTTAAACTCTTTAGCAGGTTTCTCAGTTGGTAAATTTAATATTTTAGAAAGATATCCCATTATATATCACCGAAATATAGTCGTTAATTGAGACTATTCTTTCTTTTATTTATTAAAATTACTAGAATAATTAATCCAATAATAATAAGTGAAGTAATGTAAGCAATTACAGAACCTATTTTATAGGATGAAGGCTCAAACACCATAACCAATTCGCCTGATCCTTTCGGAATCTCTACCCCTCTCAACAAGAAATTAACTTCATAGATATCAACCTCTTCTTCATTGATGTATGCGTGCCATCCCTTATCATAGAAGATTTCAGAAAACACTGCAAACTCATTGTTGGAAGTTGAATATTGATAGGTCATTTTATTCGGTAAATAGTCAACTAACTTGATTTGATCAGCAGCAGATATGTTATACTTTTTGCTTTCTAAATCCACTTGTCCTTCAAACAAAGCTACTTGACGTAAATTGGTCTTGCTTAAATTTAATATTGCTGAATCTGCATTTTCCACTTCTTTTAATTCCGAAACAAACCATGCATTACCCATCACATATTTATTCTCAATAAGAACTTGACCCTGCCCTTGAGATGTATTAGCCACACCGATAATATACTTCGCATTTAGCATATTAGTTACATTCAATTGTGGCAAATAGCTCTCGGCCATCTGTTGACCTCCCTGAGACAACGCTTGCTGTAGGGCATATTGCTCTCTACCTAAATGAAAGTCAACTACCTCTTGGAATTTTTTCATCTTAGCCCCGTGATACCCACCTAATGTTTTATGGAAATAAGCCGTTTTTGCATCTCCATCTAGTCGTGCGGTAGTATTCAATACACGGTAATGAGTTTCTCTCATCAATGTGGTAAACTCAATATGTTCAATATCACCTAGAAGTAATCGTCCATCTTTTTGTTGTCTTACCTGTTTAATACGTTCGATTTCTTCACGAATAGAAGGTCTTTTCTGAATTTCTCTTTTAAGAATTTCTTTATCTACGACGCCTGCAGCATAAGGTGTAACTACCTTGTCTTTTTTATCCCACATAACGTAGCCGCTGCCATTAGGTGACTTTTCATTATTGATAAAACGCTTGTTATTTACGCTTAAGTCAACAAGAGTTAAAACAGTTAACCCACCAATTAAGATCTTCCAATTAATTTTATCCTTAAGGAATAACACTAATAATAGAATAGATAAAACTATATATCCTAACGACTTAAATGCGCTAGCTTGAAAAATCTGTACTCTATAATCCACAAGCGCTTCTCGATGCTGAAGTGCTTGTAAATTAGCTTGACTAATCTGTTGAGAAAATTGAGCATCTTCATTAACTGAAACGAAATCAAAAAAGGTCTCAGGTAAAAAAGTAACAATGGATAATACAATTAAAAAACCTCCAACAACTTTATAAAATCCTTTAAGATTCGCTGCAAAATCATTTCTCCGATCAATTAACTCTTTTAAAAATAAAGCAGCTAAAAATGGAAAGATTAACTCTACAACTACCATGATAATAGTGACAGCTCTAAACTTATTGTACATTGGGAAATAATCAATAAATAAGTCTGTGAACCACATCATATTTTTACCCCAAGCCAAAAAGATGGATAATATTAATATGATAAAAAATGGCCATTTGATTCTATCTTTAACAAAAAACATTGCTAGAAAAGCAAGTAAGAAAACAATTGCACCTACATAAACATTTCCCGAGGTTATTGGCTGATCTCCCCAATAGGTATTAACAATGTTTCCTTTTTTTTGGTATTCCTCCACTAAATAATTGAAAAAAGTAGGGTTTTCTCTTCTCAACCTTTCTACTTCTTTCTGATCTCCAATTATAGCGCCAGACCCTACTCCTTTTGCATCTGCAATTAGTAATGAAAAAGTTTCTTGCTTTCCGTAGCTCCATCGTGTAATGTAATCTCGATCAAGGCCTTCTTTAGCAATTCGATCATCCTGCTGATTTGGTGGTTTAATAGTTAAGTCAGACTTCCCTCTAGTAGAATCTTTTGAGTACTCATACGTAGTTAACAAATTACCTATATTGGCTAAAATCGCAATAGTAAACCCGATCAATATAAGGCCTGATTTCTTAAAGAATTCTGATAATAAATGCCTTTTAAAGAAACTAATAAAGTAATAAATACCAACAGCAAACACTAAGAAGCCAAGATAGTAAGTTACTTGGAGATGATTAACAAATATCTCCATCGACATAGAGACTGCTATGAGTAACATTCCCAATAAAGCATTCTTTCGGTAAGCTAATAGCACACCACCAACTACAGGAGCCATAAAACCTATTGCGAATGCTTTTGAGTTATGACCTGCTTCTATGATAATATAAAAGTAGGAGGAAAATCCAAAAGCAATGGCACCAAAGACTGAAAGCCAAGGGTTGAGTCCGATGCAAAGCATTAAAAGATAAAAGCCAAGCATATAGAAAAATGTCATGCTAATTGGCATTGGCATTATATCATTCGTTAGAGAATGAAAATGAGCAAATATGCTCCCGTCATAATCCACTCTAGAAGTTTGAAAGGTTGGCATTCCCGCAAACATATTCCCCTGCCATAAAGGATCTTCGTTAAAAATATCCTTATGTGCTCGCAACTCACTAGACATTCCTTTGTGCTGAGAAATATCACTTTGAACTACCCTATAACCTTGCAATGCAGGATAATAATAAATAGCAGCAAGAGACCAAAATAAAACAATTGCTACGATATGCGGTAATGCTTTCTTAAAATCAAATGCCATAATTTATCCTATTTATCTTCCGTTATTTCCTCATAATCTACAAACTCGCCAAAATCATCATGTTTAGTTGATTTATTGGGAGAGGCTGTTATTTCCACTTCTCCCTCATTTCTTGAACGACTTGAGAAATTATTGGAATGTTGCTGATTAAACTTTTCTTGTTGCTTATTGATAAAACGCTTCAAAAGCCAAGGCAAAACATATCTTCCGATAAGTTTTATACTGTAATATACAGCTAGAACTATAGCGATAGTCCTAACTAAATTTACTAAGCCCGCCTCTTGAATCATTATTTACTTAAATATAAATTTCGTTCAGAATAGATTTCTCTAAAAAATTTATCCTTAAGGTCAGGAATAAATCGAATGGCTTCACCGGTTGATTTCATTTCAGGCCCTAATTCCTTGTTTACATTTGGAAATTTATCGAAAGAAAAAACCGGGATTTTTATAGCATATCCTGACAATTTTGGAGAAAAATTAAAGTCAGTAACTTTATTTTCACCTAACATTACCTTTGTTGCGTAATTTACATAAGGCTCATCATAAGCCTTGGATATAAATGGAACTGTTCTAGATGCTCTTGGGTTTGCCTCAATAATATAAACTACCTCATCCTTAATCGCAAATTGGATATTGATTAAACCCTTCGTTTCTAAAGCAACAGCAATTTTTCGGGTATGGGCATCAATTTGCTTCAGCACACTTTCGCTTAAATCAAACGAAGGTAAAACTGCATAAGAATCACCACTATGGATACCTGCAGGTTCTATATGTTCCATTACTCCGATAATATAAACATTTTCTCCATCGCAAATCGCATCAGCCTCAGCTTCTATGGCTCCTGATAAAAAGTGATCTAACAATATTTTATTTCCAGGTAAATCTTTTAAAATCTCTACCACGTGCTGCTCTAGCTCTTCTTCGTTGATAACTATCTTCATCCCTTGACCACCTAATACATAAGAAGGTCTAACTAGCAATGGAAATCCTATCGTTTTACTTAAAGTAACTGCTTCATCTGCAGTCTCTATAGAACCGTATTTAGGGTAAGGTATATCATTGGCTTTTAACAAATCAGAAAACCGACCACGATCCTCAGCTAAATCTAATGCATCATAACTCGTTCCAATTATTTTAATCCCATATCTATCTAACTTTTCGGCTAACTTTAATGCTGTTTGACCACCAAGTTGTACAATTACACCTTCAGGTTTTTCGTGTAGGATAATATCATAAATATGCTCCCAAAATACAGGTTCAAAATATAATTTATCAGCTGTATCAAAATCGGTTGAAACTGTCTCGGGATTGCAGTTAATCATGATAGTTTCATAACCACATTCTTTGGCGGATAACACACCATGCACACAACAATAATCAAACTCGATTCCTTGACCAATTCGGTTTGGTCCACTCCCTAAAACTATAATTTTCTTTTTATCGGAAACCGGAGACTCGTTCTCTTCTTCGAAAGTACTGTAATAATAAGGTGTTTTTGCTTCGAACTCTGCAGCACAAGTATCTACTAATTTGTACACACGGTTAATTCCTAAGTCATGACGCTTACTAAAAACTTCACTTTCTAAACATTTTAATAAATGAGCAACCTGGCGATCAGCGTAACCTTTTTGCTTTACCTCTAACAGTAACTCTTTTGGAAGAGTATCGAGAGAAAAGCGCTCGATTTCATTCTCTAGAGCTATCATTTCCTCAATCTGAGATAAAAACC
Source organism: Vicingaceae bacterium (assembly GCA_028336925.1). Lineage (GTDB taxonomy): Bacteria > Bacteroidota > Bacteroidia > Flavobacteriales_E > Vicingaceae > Acidiluteibacter. The sequence continues at coordinate 80,293 of JAOKVV010000002.1, forward strand.
ACTTATCAATTAAAGTAGCACTATATACTCTAGATAAAGGTATACCCAACTTAATTGCATCATAAATATGGAATAACCTATTCCAACTTGGATTTTTTAAGCTATGAATTATCGTTTCTTGGTCTCTTAGTTCTTTACCATCTGCTCCCAATCCATTTCTCTTAATTTCAAGAGACTGACATGCTTTTTGAAGTGCTTCTTGAAAAGATCGACCAATTCCCATTACTTCTCCAACGGATTTCATTTGAAGACCTAATGTTTTTTCAGGACTATCAAATTTATCAAAGTTCCATCTCGGTATTTTTACAATAACATAATCTAAAGTAGGCTCAAATAAAGCCGAAGTAGTTCCTGTTATTTGATTACTCAATTCATCTAAATGATAACCAATCGCCAATTTTGCCGCGACCTTAGCAATGGGGTAACCTGTAGCTTTAGAAGCTAATGCCGATGATCTAGATACTCTTGGATTTATCTCAATCGCAATTATATCTTCTTTCTCATCATTACTCACGGCAAACTGAACATTACAACCACCAGCAAAGTCCCCAATTGAACGCATCATATGAATAGCCATATTACGCATCTTTTGGAATGTAGTATCCGATAAAGTCATGGCCGGAGCTACTGTTATAGAATCCCCAGTATGAATACCCATAGGATCCATATTTTCAACTGAGCAGATAATGATCACATTATCATTCTTATCTCTTAGTAGTTCTAATTCATATTCTTTCCAACCCAGAACAGCTTTATCTATTAAAACCTCATGAATCGGAGAAGCATGTAACCCTCTCGTTAATAACTTGTCAAACTCCTCTGCGTTATGTACAAAAGAAGCTCCACTTCCGCCTAATGTAAATGAAGGTCTTATTACTAATGGAAATCCAATTTCCTGTGCAAAGTTTTTACCTTCCAAGAAAGAATTTGCAATTTTAGATGGAGCACAAGGAATACCGATTTTCTCCATCAATGATTTAAATTGATCTCGATCTTCAGTGACATTGATCGCAGCAATGTCAACACCAATCATTCTAATATTATACTTCTCCCAGATTCCAATCTCATCGCATTTTATGGCAAGATTTAATGCTGTTTGCCCGCCCATAGTTGGAAGTACCGCATCTATATCAGGATGTTTAACCAAAATATCCTCTATTGACTCCGGCTCCAAGGGTTGCAGATAAATATTGTCGGCAACAACCTTATCCGTCATTATGGTCGCGGGGTTAGAGTTAATCAACGTTACTTCAATCCCTTCTTCTCTTAAAGATCTTGAAGCTTGAGAACCCGAATAATCAAATTCGCAAGCTTGACCAATCACAATTGGGCCACTGCCTATAATTAAAACATGCTTTATACTTTTATCCTTTGGCATTATCCTGTATTTTTTCTTGAATAAGTTGATTAACTGGTTTGCAAAATTAAGGATTATAGATAAATTATCCTTGAGTAATTATTAACATCAGAACATAAAAAAAGCGGAGCTGTATGGCTCCGCTTTTTATTAAAACTTTCAATTATTGTGCAACTATAAATTTAGTTGACTTTATTTCTCTAGATCCTTGCAGTGTCATAATGTATGTACCACCGCTTAAATTATTGATTTGAACATTTACTTTACGTTCACCTTTCTGTAAACTACCAAGGTCTTCAGAATAAATTAATCTTCCTGTAATAGAATAAACAGAAAGCTGAATATTTTCGTCAGACTTTAGGTTAAACTCTATAGTAGCATTATTAACTACAGGATTTGGGTACAATTTAATTTTGGATTCAAATACATTGTTTGATGAACTATTACCTCTTCCAAGATCCCTAATTCCGACAAACTTATCTGATCTAAAAATACCTCTACCATGAGTACCGGCATAGATCATTCCATCATTAGAAGCATACTTATAGTTGAAAACTTGTTGTTGTACCTCATAAACAGGCACTCTTGCAAGTCCGCCATTTTCTTCAGTCCAAACAACATCAGAACCATTTGGTGCGAAACCATTTTCAGTTGCATACACCCCAAATTCAGTACCAATTACAATATTATCGCTATTATTTTTATCTATAACTGCAGAATATACCGGAAATGCTCCTAAACCTGTTCCTTGAATAGGCTCGAATGTATTGAACGGGTCTCCTGCAGTTGTTGCAAAGTCGGTTCTATAAACATAAGTATTGTTGTTATAGTTACCACACGTAACAACAACATTATCAGGATTATTAGGATCAACAGCAATACCTGTAATTGATCTACCACCAAATGTTCCAATTCTCTTACACTTAATAAAAGAAGCACCTGTAGAGAATGAATAGTCATCATTTTGCCAAGCAGCATTTAAACCAGATACCCTAAAAACTTCTCCACTTGATGTTCCTGCGTAAATAATATCTCCATCTCTTGTAAACGCCATTGAAATTATGGTTCCATTTAGAACTTCAGGATTTGACCCCGGACCAGTAATTCTGTACCATTTAATCTCGGTACTTGCTATATTCTTTAAAGCATCTCTAGTAATATGAATACTTGTTGCTTGAGAAGTTTGACTTGGAGGTATTGCATTCGCAAGAGCTGAAATAGATTGAAATGGATCAACAATACCTTTAAAAGTAGCTATTGTGCCACTTGGCCAAAATGAAGTATCAGGAATAATAGAATCATTTACAACTGAAACTGCATGTTTAATAAAGCGACCCTGAGTTCTACTTGGCAACAATATAGTATCCCCTTTTGAGTAATCCTTATCTAAAACAACAGTTAATTCTAGCGTATCCCTAGAGTTAACATCATTAAACGTTTCCCATAATTTAAATGAGGTATAGAAAGGACCACAACCTCTTTCAGGAATTAAACATCTGCTAGACAAATCTTGATTGTAAAAACTTCCTTGATCCACATTTAAATCCGCAGCACTCTCAGCTAAACCGGTAACTTTAGAAACATTACCGTAATAAAGTGATGCAAAACCTACCGTTGGAACTAGAGCTGACAACTCTGTATCGAATCCATCTCCACCTCTTACGTCGATACCTGACACATTTCTATTAAACTTATATCCAACTATAATTGTTCCGTTATCCTGAGTTCCACCCATAACTTTACCAGATGGGCCTACACCTATATCATAAAATTGGGTAACGTTATAACCTGAATTTAATGTTGTAAAAGTTGGGGTTGCGACTGCAGCATTTTCGGTCCTGTGAACACCTCCATCACTACCTACTAATAATTCGGTACCACTGACAAACAATATTCTATGAACATCTGAATGAACGAAACTAAAATTACCAGGAAATTCAAAATTATAAGCAACCTGCTCCCAAGAACCTTGAAAATCTGAACTACCTTGCTTCCATCTCCAAAGTGTTACACCACCAACGTAAATTAAGCCTGGATCCGTAGGAGAAACAGCAATTGCATTATCATAAAATCCTTGACAAGATAAAGAACTACAGAAGGGGTCAAAAGAAGAACTTCCTCCAGGCCCAATAACTGTCCAGTTTTGACCACCATCTATTGACTTGTAAATACCTGCTAATGTACCTACGGTTGCTGATGCATATACTACATTTTCATTAGATGGAGATACAGTAATTTCTGTTCTACCAACATTTCTTGGTAATGGTGAGTTTGTAAAAGAATTCAAACTACCATCATTGGATAAATAAACGTTCGTTCCAAATGAAGCAATTACTTTACCTGTAACTGTTACATCAACATCTTGACAAGTGCTAGTAATTGCGGGAATAGGATTAAACCAAGAAACTCCACCATTATTAGTAGCCATCAATCCATTGACTTGTGCTACATACATTTTCAAAGGATTTGTTTGATCAATTGCAATATGATTAATCCCGGACCAAGTAACACCATTGCCTCTTGCATTATCAATAGAGGGTCCAACTATTTTTTCTACCTGGCCATTTCCGGTCATTTTGAAAAACCCTGCACCGATCATTTCTGAACTCAAACCTTTATTATTAGCAGAGCCATCGAATAATGGACCTGTTCCAAAATAGATCGTTCCATCAGGAGCTTGAGCTAAGTCAGAGATAGCCAAATTTTCCAATTGATTATTATAAGCAGACCAAGAAATACCTCTATTCTCCGAAATCCATAATCCACCTGATACTGAACCCGCTATGTATCTATTTGGGTTTTGGTTATCGACAATAAGAGCTCTGGTTCTTCCACCTTCATTATCAGGACCCATTTCTACCCAATTAATATTAGCTGCTTTAGATGTTGGTATAGATGCTACCGATTTCCTAGCGTTTAATACAGCTTCAACAGGGATTTCACCTGTTTGCTGATCTTGACGCAACATTTTGTAATATTCCGCCATACCTTGAGCTAAAGGAGCCTCAACTTGAAGGTTTGTGTTTTGTGGATAATAAGCCTGTTCATGATCAGTTAATAACGCAGAAGTACCAAATAAGATCCCTCCAACTACAACTAATCCAATAGTAAACTTTTTGACTTTCATATTATTAATTAATTTTAAATAAAAACTACAGAAAATAGCCCACAAGATAAGCAATTTTAGAATAAAGAATTACTCTGCAACCTATTTTCATTTATAAATTGTAAGACAACATACCAGTAACAAATGTTGCCTACTTTGGTTCTATTCTTTTACACCATAAAGTAAATTAACCGAAAGTGTGAAGAAAAACTGTTGATTTTCTGAAAAGGCCATAACCGGAAGCTCTTTTAAAAACGCATCGGCTGTGAAGTTTACTTCAACTGCTTTGAGAATATCGTTGGTATTTGCATATTCAAAATTAAGACCCAACTTGGTATGAATACCTGGGTAGACATTCATCTCTCCAATTCCTTTTAAAAAAGGCGCCCTGCCATATATATTAGAAAACTGATGTCTTTCAGGGTCATACCTCTCAGTACTTATTGTATTATAAGGCGGTATCAACATACCATCTGAACGACTTCCGATCTCAAGGTAAACAGGCTTAAGAGCGGCAAATGTTGGACCAACTAGTGCAGTATAATTAACGGAAACTCCACTTAAACTTTGCTTACTAAATATTGCTTTATGAATTCCTATGGAAGGCCGCACCATAGTGGCAGTATTTAACTTCCCATATACATAACCTTTTACATCTTCATAAAATGTATTAAATGTTTTAATTTCTCGACTCGACTTCCAGTTGGTAATTTCTAACTGATACATCCTTTGTTTAAACCCTGTTAAAAACCGGCCATATCTGAAGTTAGCTCCAAACCCGTTCGTATGTATCAATACGCCTCCTGCTATTTCAGTATCATACTTGACAACAGTTTCTTCAAAAATTGTTTGCTGTGCGTATGACCCAGAAATGATGAAAAGTAAAAAAATAGGTAAAATTGCTTTTTTATTCATGCCTAACAAAAATAACAATAAAATGAGCAACGCTGTTCAACAACATACAATTAATGGAAATTACCAAGGTGGATTAAGAACATCACTAACACACAACAAGTCAAATGTCACCATAGTTACTGACGCACCAACAGACAACAATGGAAAAGGAGAATCTTTCTCTCCAACGGACTTAATAGCGAGCGCTCTAGTAGGTTGTATACTAACTGTTGCAGCTATTCGTGCAGCGGAAAATAATTTTGATTTAGGCTCTCCGACATTCACAATTGACAAAATTATGCAAATCGACCCTAGAAAAGTGAAAGAAATCAGAGTTGAAATTAACTTCAATTCTAATTTTACAGACCTTCAAAAAAGAATTATCGAAAGAGCAGCAAAGACTTGTCCTGTTGCAATAAGCCTCCATGAGTCAATCAATCAAAAAATTGATTTCGTTTACCCTAATTGAGCAACAATTTGATCTACAGAGATAGAGTTGTGAGATGCATGGTAAATTGCCTTCTGATTGCTTATAATTATTATTTGAGGACTTTCGTGATGAACTGCGAGCTTTTCGGCAATATAGGAAGACAACTCTCTAAAAGAAATCAGATCTAAATACAATAACTTGTAAACAGGAATATTCTCACGCCATTTTTTCTCCAATCGATTTTTTGCCATACTACTTATAGAGCATCGAGTACTGTGCTTAAAAATTAAGTAGACTCTTTCAGAAGAATCAGAACAAATTTGGTCAAACTGTTCTATAGATGTAAGTGGCTCCCAGATCATCTAATTAAGAAGGAGTATTAACTTTAAGTTGGTTTGCATTGCTATAGGCAGCGCATTTATGACTTGACTTGCATGAAAATAAAATTGCAGTCATAAATAGTAGAGAAAATATTAAGGCTATTTTTTTCATTTTAATTTATTTTGAAATATTTAGACTACAAATGTACTGATAAGAAAAGTATAACGTTTCATTATTATTTAAAATATGAACAACACACCTTTAATAAAGTATAAATTTACCAAATGCAGATAACGAATAAATCTTGGAACTCTAAATTAGGTAATGAATTAAATCTACCTTATTTCAAATCCCTTATTTCATATATAGATCAGAGATATAAATCGGCAATTGTATATCCAAAAAAGGAATTAATTCTAAATTGCTTAAATCACTTTGACTTCGAAAAAACAAAGGTTGTCATTATTGGTCAAGACCCATACCATGGAGAAAATCAGGCAAACGGCCTTGCATTTAGTGTTCAAAAGAACCAAACACTCCCACCTAGTTTAAAAAATATTTTCAAAGAAATTGAATCCGATTTAGGGATAATTAATAGCTCCGGCGACCTAAGCCCGTGGTCAAAACAAGGAGTTTTACTATTAAATACTACTCTCACTGTAGAAAAAGGAATACCTCTTTCACATGCTAACAAAGGGTGGGAAACATTTACAGATCATATTATCAAAACAATTAGCAATGATTTAAAGGGAGTTATTTTTTTATTGTGGGGAAACAAAGCAATTCTTAAAAAAAAGTTAATTGATGGAAAAGATCATCTAATCTTAAGCGCACCTCATCCTTCGCCACTGTCTGTTTACAGAGGATTTTATGGTTGTAAACATTTTTCAAAAGTTAATTTACTACTAGAGAAAGTACATAAACCACCTATTAATTGGCAAACATAAAATGAGAAACTCTTTTCTTGTCACACTGTTTATTATTGTATCAATTAGTCTTAAAAGTCAATCATTAAACGTCGTTTACGGTATAGATGCTGCAATTCCTAAAGGAATAAATCTACCTACTAAAATTAAAGATTCTATTGCCTTAATTACTTCACTAAAAGGTATCGTTAACGACCTAAGAGAGGCAGCCTACCTTACCGCCTCGATAGACCATATTATAATTAGAAAAGATACGGCGTTCGTAAACCTTTATCTAGGAAAAACTTTCAAATGGAGCAATTTAAATAGTGGAAATATTTCTGATGAAGCTTTAAGTAAATCCAACTTTGCCGAAAAAATGTTTTTCAATAAACCGTTTAGTGCAAAAGAGACCAACAACCTATTAAACGAACTAATCAATTATTATGAAAACAATGGTTATCCATTCTGCAACATTCGGTTAATCAATACAACAATTAAAGAAGACTCCATAAGTGCTGCCATAAGTATAACTAAAGGACCCAAATATTTAATAGACAGCGTTATAGTGAAAGGAACTGCCTCAATTGGAGATCAATATCTGTACAACTACTTAGGAATTAAACCCGGAGACATATTCAACTATCGTCTAATTAATCAAGTTAGCGATCGATTAAGTGAAATACCATTCATAGAAAAAACAAGACCTTATGAAGTTCAATTCTTCCAAGAAAAATCAAAACTCATATTATATTTAGATAAAAAAAACGCTTCTAGATTTGATGGAATTATTGGCCTACTTACTAATGAGGAAACCGGCGAAATTGAATTTACAGGAAACTTAGAATTAAATCTTTTAAATGTCATCGGCAAGGGGGAAAAGTTCGACTTAAAATGGAGAAAACTTATTGGGCCTACGCAGAACTTAGATGTGCATTTCAACTTACCATTTCTATTAAAAACTCCTTTTGGATTAGATGCTAAATTCTCTCTCTATAAAAGAGACACTCTTTTTCTAGATATTCAAAATAGACTAGGACTACAATATGTATTGAAAGGATATGATTTTATACAAATAAACTTAGCTCGAAATAGTTCACGTCGATTGGGAGACGGACTAACAACCTCAATAAGTTCATTACCTCCATTTGCTGATTATACATCTATCATGTATGGAATTAGTTATTATAAAGAAAAGTTAAATTACCGATTCAATCCAAGAAAAGGATATCAAATATTGGGAGAAACCTCAGTCGGAACAAAGAAAATAGCGACAATTAGTAGCTTACTAGAAACAAACCGAAATGCTTACGAAAACATACCTTTAAAAAGTACTTTATTCACCGCTAATGTAGATGCCAGTCTATTTATTCCAATAGGAAGTAGAAGTACAATAAAAGTTAGAAACCAAACCTCAGCAATATACAATAGCGCTATTTTTGAAAATGAATTAATTAGAATTGGTGGCATTAAAACATTAAGAGGATTCGATGAAGAATCAATTTTCGCGAACCTTTTATCAATTGGAACCATAGAATATCGATTTATATTAGAGAAAAACTCTAATTTATTCTTGTTTTCGGATATAGCTTACTACGAAAGAGAATTAGACAACACATTGCTTACTGATACTCCATTTGGTTTTGGTGGAGGAATAAATTTTCAAACAGGTGCTGGTATATTTTCGATTAACTATGCAATAGGAAAACAGTTTAACAATCCGATTGATTTTAGAGCAGCGAAAATCCATTTTGGTTTCATCAGTTTTTTTTAAAAGTTGTAATTTCGGAAAAAAACAATACGCTTGAAAAACTCTATTTTATTATTGACCATCCTCTATTCTCTCTGCTTTACAGCCAATGCTAATAAAAAAGACCTTTCCGTATTTATCGATGAATACTTGAGTATTAAGTACAATCGGTCTTATAAAAACTATTTATTTATCTCTATCAGGCAGCAGAAGCTATTTCATATAATTGATGGGTCTATATCTGAATCTTATCCCATTTCAACAGCAAAAAACGGCGCAGGCAACGAAATGAATAGTGGTAAAACGCCAACTGGCCTGCATGTTATAGAAAAAAAAGTAGGAAGTAATTTGCCCAATGGCGCAGTTCTTAACGAGCGGGTATTTGACGGAAAGATTGCTTCTATTTATCAAGATAGCACTAACTTAGAAAAAGACGAGATTACAAGCAGAATACTTTGGTTAAATGGACAAGAGGAAGGATACAACAGAGGTGGAAATGTAGACTCTTATCATCGTTATATTTATATACACGGAACTCCTGAGGAGGGATTAATTGGGCAACCTGTTAGCCATGGTTGTATTAGAATGTTCAATGAGGATGTCATAAGGCTTTATAATAGTGTGCAAATTAACACACCCGTTTTGATTTTAAACTTCTAAACAGTTCATTAAATAGCAAGAATTTTCATAGGATGATAATTCGTATTTTTGACGTTTCTGAGCAGATGCCATTGCAAAGTGACCATTTATAAAATTCAATAATTGAAGTAGAAAATGAAATCACCCCAACATTACTTTTATTTGTTCTTCTTTGCCCTTCTCCTATTTGGTTGTAATAGCTCTAATAACACTTCGAATTTAAACTTTGCATATAAATATGACCCCGAACCGTCTATAATTAGACCGTCATTTAAAATTTTTCACCTCTCTGAAAACAAATCTAATTTATATTTTAGCATACATTCCAAAGATGTACTTTACACTAAAATTTTCAACGACACAAACTACGTATCACACTTAAAAATAAGGTATAAGCTATTTTATCAAGATGACATAAAAACCATATTAGACAGCGCTACTTATCAAATGAATGATACTACCTCTGAGGGTAATTTTGATAAGAAGTTATTTGGAGGATTCACGTTAAGCGCTTTGAACAGTCAAAAATACTTTGTAGAGATTAGGATCAGAGATATAAATAGAGATCTTAATATAGTCGAGTTTTTTAATTTTACGAAATCAGAATCAATATCCGATGGCCATTTTATACTTCTCGACTCCTCCAACTTTCCAATACTTGAGAGCCAAGTGCATGTAAATAAAAATTTCAAAGTCGTAAGAAGTCCCTGGGTAGATAAAGATAACTTTAAATTAAACCACCACGGAACCAATACATTTGGACTAGCCCCTCCCCCATTCTCAGAGGTTGGTATTAATTATGAATTACCAAAACAGACCAAAACAGACCAAGTAATACTTTTTACAGACACTACAACGTTGACTGTTAAAGAAAAAGGCTTGTATCATTTTATTTCCGACTCCACTGATCGAGGCTTTTGTTTTTTAGCCGTGTCTCCAAACTACCCCAAACTAGATAACATTGAGCAGTTTATTGCTCCTACACGATTTATATCTACTCAAAAAGAGTACGATAAACTTACATCTTATACTAACAGCAAAGAAGGTATTGATGAGTTTTGGCTTTCGATTACAAACGATTTTAAAAGAGCAAAACAAGTTTTAGGAACCTACTATGGTAGAGTAGAATCTTCTAATCGTTTTTTTACCGATGTTCAAGAAGGTTGGCAGACTGACAGAGGACTAATTTACCTTATTTTTGGCGCACCATCGACTATTTTTAAAGGGTATAACAATGAAAAATGGATTTATGGTGAAGAATCAAATATGTTGACCATTAGTTTTAGCTTTAAACGAATTGAAACACCGACTTCAACAAATACTTATATTTTAGAACGCAACCCTACCTACAAAAGCAGCTGGTACAAAGCCGTTGATAATTGGAGACAAGGTAGAGTATATTAATACTATGAAAGAAAGAGAAAATAGAAAGCCTTCCGATTTGTTTTTTGGAACACGTGCAGTAATAGAAGCTATTAGAGCAGGGAAAGAAATTGAAAAAGTGCTTGTTCAACAAGACTTGAGAGGTCCTTTGGTGACTGAATTAAGAAAAACAATTAAACAATATGCAGTCCCTAGTCAAAATGTGCCTGAGAAAAGATTAAAATTCATTGAGGGTAATCATCAAGGTGTTATTGCCTATTTATCCCCTATCGAGTTTCAAGACATTGAAGATCTATTGCCGTCAATTTATGAGAAAGGAGAAGATCCCTTTTTACTAATCTGTGACCGAGTTAGTGACGTTAGAAATTTTGGTGCAATTTGTCGATCAGCAGAGTGCGCAGGAGTTCATGCCATAATCATTCCTGCAAAGGGCTCTGCAGAAATTACAGCGGACGCTGTAAAAACATCAGCTGGTGCACTGATGAGAATTCCAGTTTGTCGTGTCAAAAGCTTACCAGCTCTTGCCGAAAACTTAAAAGAATCGGGTGTAAAATTAATCAGTTGCACTGAAAAAACAGAAACACTCATGCATGGTTCAAACTTAAAGGGGCCTCTTGCAGTGATTGTAGGAAACGAAGAAGTAGGAATATCCTCTACGCTTTTAGCCTTATCTGATGAACGATTAAAGATTCCGTTGAAAGGAGAAATAGGCTCCTTAAACGTATCAGTGGCTGCAGGAATAATACTTTTTGAAGCTCTGAGAAAGAGAGATTTATGCATTTGACTGATAAAAATAAAACCAGCCTTTTTCTATGGTCTTTTATCATCATAGGAGCACTTTTACGCTTTTATAATTTAGGCGATTGGAGCTTAACTAATGATGAATTAAGTGCATTAAATAGAACTCAACACGATTCTAACTTTGCACTTTGGAAATCCTACGCCTCTATTCCCGACACACATCCACCTCTCGCTCAGTTTTTTATTTACAATTGGACTAAGCTTTTTGGGAGTTCTCCATTCATGGTGCGACTCCCATTCGTACTTATGGGGATTCTATGCATACCACTTAGCTACCGCCTATTTAATCGGTGGTTTTCTCCTACTACAGGAGTTTTCATTGCATCATTTGTTGCATTTTCAAACTACACGATAGTTTATACTCAATTAGCTCGACCATACGGGATAGGCCTATTTTTTGGACTTTTATTCACTTACTATTGGACTAAGCTAATTATTTCTAAAAGATATACTTTTAAAACTTATCTTTTATATGTAATAACAGGAATTTCAGCCATTTATATTCACTATTTTTTATCACTTACAGTGCTGATCATTATAATAACAGGCCTGTTCATGACTAAAAAACATCGAATTAAATCTTACCTGTTAATCAACCTACTAATAGGATTATCTTTCATCCCTTTTCTCAAGTACTTTTTATCGCAATTTAGCATTGGTGGTGTTGGTGGGTGGCTACCGTCACCTGATAATACCTTCTACTTAAACTACCTACTTTATGCCTTCAATAATAACTTTCTAATTCCTCTCATACTATTAGTTACTTGTTTAATTGGGATAAAAGAAAAAGTCGTCTTCTCTAAACGCAATTGGATTTTACTTGTTTGGGGACTCACTCCGTTTTTAATCGGTTTTTTTTACTCAAAGTATTTTAACCCTGTTCTACAATTCTCCACTCTTGTCTTTTCATTCCCTTTCCTTTTAGGTTTTATTTTATCAACGACTGAAACTCTTGAATTTAAGAAAAAGACTATCAAACTAATCATTTTATTCAGTTTCGCCATGATTTTGACTACTGCGATTAACTGGCGCTATTATCACGAATCATCATTCGGAGAATTTAAGCAAACTGCAAAGACACTAGCTGATTGGACAACCGAGATAAACGTTGATTATGATGTAATTGGAAACATGGTAGATCCTTTTTATTACAATTACTATTTAAAGCAGCAAAACTGGAATGATACATTCCTAATGAGCTCAATAACAACAACCCCTGACTTGGCAGTGCTAAAGAACTATTTAAAAACTAACGACAAAGAGCAATTAGCATTTACATGGGCTAACACTAATAATCCGTTTGAATTAAAAGAATTAATTCGATATTACTACCCTAAAATAGAGAAAAGTAAACGACTCAACAATGCGGAGGTAATTATCTATAAAAAAGGAAACAAAAGCCCAACTGTATTTAACTACCAATTAGGCTTTGATAGTTTAATAAATAAATTTGGCTATCCTTCAGGCTCTGTTGTTACCGATTCTACAACCGCTAATTCATATTTTCAGGTTCCGGCAGAGAATGAATATCCCCTTGTAGTTAAAGATATCCTAGGTAAAGATTTACCTATTGACAGTGCTAACATTGTCACTTTTATGATTCACTTTAAATCGGAAATTCCTCCAAATGCAATTATTGCAATCTCTATCGATAATGATGATGGAAATGTGAAGTGGAGAGGAACTGACTTAGCTCCGTTTTATTCAATAAATGAATGGAACATGACATTAGTTTCACTCTATCTGCCCGAAGGAATAGGAGCTAACGATAAGATAAAAGCGTATGTTTGGAATCGAGAAAAAGAGACTTTCTTAATTGACGATGTTTCTTTCTTTGCATACTCAGACAGTCAATACTATTTAAAATAACAGCACCATTGGTTTACTATTTTCTAAAATACATCATGCGCTTTGCGCTATACATATTCTACAAAAACATCATCGTAGATGACTTAAAGAATATTCCAAATGACAAACCAAGCATATTTGCCTGCACCCATCCTAATTCTTTTTTAGATGCCATAATAATCGGTGCTTATAGTCCACGAAAACTCTACTTCCTTGCGCGGTCTGATGTATTTAATACACCATTCAAAATGTGGTTGCTTAGTAGAATGAATCTAATTCCAATTTACAGATTGCAAGAAGGAGCTGAAAATCTTCATAAAAATGAAGAAACTTTTTCTAGAAGTTTCGAAATAATGAAAAAAGGAGGCTCTATTCTTATCTTCTCTGAAGGTATTAGTGTTACAGATAAACTTGTTCGACCATTAAAAAAAGGTACTGCAAGAATCGCGTTCGGTGCTGAATCTTTCAACGATTTCAAATTAGACCTACAGATTATTCCGATGAGTTTAAACTATACTCACCCGACTCTTTTTAGGTCGGAGGTAATTGTAGGCATAAAAGAACCAATTGCTGTAAAGAAATATCAAGAAATTTATGAAGAGTCAGAGATGAAAGCCATCAGGCAATTCAATCAGGAGCTATTTGAAGGAATTAAAAATGCTACAATAATAGTTGAAGAAAAAACTGAAGCAGGGAAAACTTACGAAGTAGTAGCTCCTATATTGAGGGCTGAGTTGAAGAATCACAAAAATAGACTCTCGAAAGAACAAGAGTGGGTCGTAAAATCAACTCAAGATAAAATTGTGAATATGGCTGCTAACTATCCTATTCACCAAAGCAAGCTAATAGAAAAGGAAATAAAAAGTGGGACCGTTTCGTTTTTCAAACAACTGCTTACTAACATCGTCTTTTATATTTTTTGGTTGTTCGGATATTTACCAAACGCAATTCCATTTATTGCAGCCAAAAAGATAACGGAGAAAACGGTAAAACTAATTGAATTTTATGCCTCAGTAAGGCTGTGCCTTTCGGTAGTCTTATACATTATATACTTACCGATTATTAGTTTTATTCTGGGATCAGTTCTGGAAATAAATTTCCTAGTTATATCCATCCTAATTATACTATTAGGCAGCTTATATTTAAAAGTACGGGATCAATTTCGATCAATTATTGGAGCAAAAAAATTCTTCAGCCATAAAAATGGTGAAGAATTAATTTCAATTCGTAAAAGTATTGTTGCTGCCTACAGTTAGTCTTTCACACGATTAAATCGAAGTGCTTTTACCATCCATGTTGGTAGACTTTTCTCGGGATTTCGATTTTTTAAATTAAGATACCATCCCACTTTTTTCATAATTGGAATTTTATGGGTTTCTACAAACTCAATTAAGGTTCCGTCGGGATCGGCAATGTATGAAAAGTGGCCTGCCGCCTCGCCCATATCAAAGCTATTCTGGCTATCTACTGTAAAAGGAAAGCCTTTTTGTTTACATTCATCCCGAAGAGAATCCATGTGCTTTATATCAAAACATAAATGGATAAAACCCAAATCTCCCCAAAAGCGATCACGGTATATTTTATTCCCCTTATCTTCAGTAAGCTGAACTAATTCTATAGTACTCGGTCCTAATAATTGACTAAAACTTCCTTTCCTTAGGGACTTATGCTTCAACTTTACCCTTCTAAAAGAGCGATCACCACCATTTACAGCGCTAAAGTCTGAAAACTTACCTGTTTCATCATATTCTACTGCATCATACTCAAGTATACCTCGGTAAACTTTTAATGCATCGTCAATATCTGAAACACCGATAATTGCACCACTTGGACCTCCTGTGGGATAATCGTTCTTATCAAACCAAACAGAACCTTCTTCCATTTGGAATAAATTTCCGTACAAATCTTTAACAAAAAAATGCTTTTTACCTTCAGGATCCACCTCTACCTCTGATACTAAATGAAGACCTTTTGCTTTGTAAGTGTTATAAAGTTGGTTTACATTATCCACCTTCATTTTTGCAGCAAAAATTCCATGGTCCCCCATCTTCAAGTCAAAACTTGCAGGCTGGGGAGTTCTAGAAGTAAATTGCCAAATTTCAAAACCTCCACCACCTTTCATATTGATGGCTAATACAGCATTTCTGGCATGTACTTCATTACCTGTATAATTAACCATTAGTTTTGCTTCAGCCTCTTCCTGAAAAATTGGCACATCCATCCCAAAATTCACTCTATACCAAGCCCAAGCCTCTTTTACATTGGGTACTCCAATTCCAACTTGCTGAATTCCGCTGATTATTTTTTTCTGCTTTTCCAAAGTTAAATCTATTAAACAGGTTTTATATTCTTTGCTATTTTAAAAAAAATAGACGGGGTAAATCTTCGAATGAATAAAAGTAATAGTTCTCGCTTTCCGACAAAAATTTCTACCTTCTTTTTTTCAATTCCTTTGATAATTTTTTTTGCACACTCATTCACATCCATTCCATTTGCTAATCCTTCGTCCATTTTGGCCGTTGGGTTGCCATTTTCGTCTAAAGCATGCTTTGAAATCTCGGTGTTTATCCTACCGGGATATACTATACTTACGTCGATTCCATTTTTACTTTCTTCTAAGTACAGTGTTTCCAAAAAGCCCTTTAACGCATGCTTGGATGCCGAATAAGATGACCTTAGAGGAAATCCAAACTGCCCTACAATACTGCTAACTCCAACAATGTGACCTTTTTTACGTTCAATCATACCAGGCAAAACCAAAGTAGTAAGTTCAACACTCCCAAAGTAATTTACTTCGAGTAATCTACGATGAATATCAATACCGGTATTACGAACCAGTCCACGTTGACTCATTCCACCATTATTGATGAGTATATCAACAGCTATTTGTTTTATTTTAATTTGATCGTATGCAGTATTTAATTGATTAGAGTTGGCCAAATCAAGTGGTAAAATTATTACCTCTTTAGCCAATTTACAATTTTCGGCCACCATTTTTAAAGAGGCTTCATTTCTAGCAGAAAGAATTAAGAAAGCACCTTGCTTTGAAAGCTCTTCTGCCAAAGCTCGGCCGATACCTGAAGAAGCTCCGGTAATCCAGACCCACTTATTTTTATAGAAAGTTGAAGCCATTATTTTAATCCGATTTGTAGTATTAATTTAACATCCTTTTATAAATGGATGCAATCTTATCTGAAGGATAATTCAGGTAAAATAGCAGAAACACGTAAAGATTTATCAAATTGATGCGAAAGTAACTGTTTTTATCATATTTCCTTGTAGAAATTAGGCATCCTTTAGGAATTATTCGCAGCCGATGTTGCTTTCTAGCAATTCTCAGCCAGGCAGACTCTTCCATCATTGCTTGTGAGGCATCAAATCCACCTGTGGTTTCAAAAAATGATTTCAATACAAATAAACTCTGATCTCCACCTCTAAACATCAAAAATCTATATCGAGTAAAAAACGCATTAAACTTCATTCTAAGACTTGAGGTATCAAACTTACTTCTGTAGCAACCATGAACATAACCTTGCTTTATTGAATTTTCTATATCGTATAAGTAAGACTTTGGAGGTCTGGTGTCTGCATGAACAAAATACAACACATTACCTTTAGCATTCCGAGCGCCTTCGTTCATCTGAATGGCACGAGAAGGTTCTGTTGAAAAAACAGCAATACCTAATTGACTTATTAACTGAATTGTATCATCTTCACTTCCGCCATCAACAACAATAATTTCGAGCAATCGACTATCATTGACGTTCAGCCAATTAATACATTCCACAATTTGAGCAGACTCATTTATTGTAGGAATAATGATACTAACTCTCAACGAAAGATTTTCGAATTCTCTATTTTGATACATTTGTATAAATATATTTTACTTTTTACGCTTCAGCTACATAGTAAACATGTAGAAAGTAAAAATAATCACCGATATGAAAATTCCTCTTTTAATTTGTATTACGATACTTTTAGCATTCACTAATTGTCAGGCTAAAGTAAAGCCCAATTTGGAAATAGCAAAAGAAAATTCATCAGAAAATTACATAGAATTATCCGCAGAGTTTTTAGAATCTATTATCAATGATAAGCCAAGCAAGGAAATACAAAATAAATTAGAGACCGTATCAATAAAGACTTTATCTAACCAACTAACAACAGACATTAAGAAGAAAGTGTTTTGGATTAACATTTACAACGCCTACATTCAACTATTACTAAATGAGCATCCTGAACTTTATGAAGACCGGGGCGAATTCTTTAAAAAAAATCGAATTACCATAGCCGGAGAGGCTCTAAGTTTTGATAAAATAGAGCATGGTATCATCAGAAGTTCAAAAATAAAATTATCATTGGGGTTACTTCGAAATCCATTTGTAGGGAAATATGAACGTACATTTAGAACGAAAAACACAGATCCTAGAATTCATTTTGCACTAAACTGTGGAGCCAAAAGCTGTCCTCTAGTGGCTGTTTATCGAGTTGAAAATTTTGATTCTAAAATAGATGCAGTAGCAGCAGATTTCCTAATAAAAACAACCTCTTTTAATCAAGAAAAAAATACCGTAGCCGCAACTTCACTATTTAGTTGGTTTAGAGGCGATTTTGGTGGCAAACAAGGAATAATTCAGTTTTTACAGCAATATGATCAGATTCCCACATCGAGCACCCCAGATCTAAACTTCACCACATACGACTGGACGTTAAGTCTTAATAATTATTACAATGAATAAAGCATCACTATTATCAATATCTCTTATGTCATTTTTCAGCTCATTTTCTCAAGTAGGCAGCACCGCATATAGCATAATGCTTAAAACGTTATTAAGTAATTCTGTAAAGCAAATTTCAGTTGAAGAAGCATCCAATAAGGAATTCTATTTTTTGGATGCTAGAGCGGAAAACGAATACCAAGTGTCACATATCAGGGGTGCAACTTGGGTTGGTTATGAAGAATTTAATTTAGAAAAAGTATCGAAACAAAATAAAACAGATCCAATTGTAATCTATTGTTCAGTAGGCTACAGAAGCGAAAAAATAGGTGAAAAATTAATTGAAGCAGGTTTTACAAATGTTTCTAACTTATATGGAGGAATTTTTGAATGGGTAAACCACGGGAATACAATTGTTAATAAAAAGGGAGAGAAAACTCCTAATATCCATGCGTACAGCAAAACCTGGGGCATTTGGTTAACAAAAGGTGTTAAAGTTTATTGATTTATTTATTGACAGGCAGATGACAAACTTTTTAGTAGAAAAAAGGTTAATTTTATATTGCTGTAGTTTTAATCTTTAATTAAAAAGCATGTTAAAAAAATTATTAGGCTGTATACTTTTCGCGCTCAACTCTTCTTTTGTTAGCGGACAAGAATTCGTTGAAAAAATGGCTAATGAAAGTGTTAACTTTTATGAAGTTCAAAAATCATTCAACGAATATTACGCGGGAAAGCCTTATGAAAAAGGAAAAGGCTTCAAACAATTTAAGCGTTGGGAGTGGTTTACTGACCAGAGAGTATTCCCTTCAGGTGAAAGATTTGCTTCAAATTTAGCATGGAATAATTTCATGGATTACAAAAAATCACACAGAAGTGATTTTAATTCAGACAAATCATCGAACTGGATCTCCCTAGGACCCAACGACTGGAATTCTGTTAGTTACAGCCCTGGTCAAGGTCGAGTAAATGTAATTGCGATGGATCCAAATGATACCAACACTATTTACCTTGGAGCCCCTGCAGGCGGTTTATGGAAAAGTATTAACGGAGGACTTACATGGAATGTGTTAACAGACAATCTTCCTGTATTAGGAGTCATAGGGATAGGTATTGACCCAAACAATTCAAATACTATTTACATTGCGACAGGCGATGGTTTTGGAAGCGATACCTATAGCGTTGGCGTACTAAAATCAATAGATGGAGGAACTTCATTTGCACCAACGGGCCTATCATTCACAATTGCTCAAAGTATTCGTCCAACTAAAATATTGATGCACCCAACTAATTCAAACAAACACTGGGTTAGCACAAGTACAGGCATATACATGACTAATAACGCAGGAGCCTCATACAATAGAACTCAAACTGGTTTTGTTTGGGATATAGAAATGCATCCTACAGACACCAATATAATTTACGCTAGTAGCACTGAATTTCATAAATCAACAAATGGTGGGTTATCATTCAATGTTGTCAATACAGGGTTGCCTTCCCGTTTTGCCGTTAACAGAATGGTAATTGGGGTTACTCCTGATAATCCTTCTGTGGTTTATGGTTTATACGGAGCCTCTTCAGATGCATCTTTTTATGGTCTTTATAGATCTATAGATACCGGAAATACATGGGTGCAAATGAGTAACTCTCCAAATATATTGAGTAGTTCCAATACAGGCTCGGGCTCAGGCGGCCAAAGTTGGTATGATTTAGCCATTGCTATTTCTCCTGATGATGAAAATGAGGTTTTTATTGGCGGTGTGAATGTATGGAAGTCAACTAATTCCGGTACAAGCTGGAATATCTCAGCTCATTGGGTATGGCCAAACACTATTGGTTACACACATGCTGATATTCACACACTAGAATTTTTTAACGATAAATTGTTCTGCGGTTCTGATGGCGGTTTCTTTAGATCTGACGATAGAGGCGATAACTACATTAACTTATCAAATACCCTAGAGATATCACAATTCTATAAAATTGCAGGTTCTGAACTAGCACCAAGCAAAATTGTAGGTGGCCTTCAAGATAATGGGTGCATGAGAGGCTATGTCGGTAATAAACAGTGGACACAGATATTTGGAGCAGATGGGATGGAATGTGCAATACATTCCACCGACACAAATATAATTTTTACATCTTCACAAAACGGAGGTCTAAGAAGGTCGGACAACAATGGAGCAACATCAAGAAGTATTGCCGGATCAATCAGAAATATTGAGAATGGAGCGTGGGTTACACCTTACACATTAGATGATAATAATCCGGATAGAATAGTTGCAGGTTTTGAGAATATTTGGATGTCTAATGATCTAGGAAATAATTGGTCTAAAATTTCAAACTTTCCTGGCGGCCCAACCTTTAGAACTTTAGAAATTGCACCGTCTAACTCTAATACAATATATGCAGGAACACAATCAAGTATATTTAAAACGAACAATTTAGGTTTGAACTGGGTTGATATTACTTCGAATTTACCTGGACTTTCAAAAACATACATAGAAATTAATCATCAAAATGAAAATGAAATATGGGTAACCCTTTCAGGATTTAATAATGGTTTGAAAGTATTCCATTCTACTACGGGCGGGAGTAGCTGGAATAATATTAGTTATAACTTACCGAACCTTCCTGTCAACTGCATTGAAAGAGATGAAAGAAACGGAGTTCTATATGTAGGCACAGATATTGGACTTTATTATAAGAAACCATTTACGTTTGAGTGGCTTCCATACTTTAACGGTTTGCCGAATGTAATCGTTAACGAATTAGAGATGAACTATTCTACCAATAAACTTAGGGCAGCAACATATGGTAGAGGCATTTGGGAATCGGATCCATTCACTTATCCCTCAAATATGCCTGTTGCTAGATTTAATTCATCAGGAAACATTGTATGTCCGGGGATTCCAGTACAATTCAACAACCAATCTTTAAACAACATTACTTCTTACCAGTGGTTTTTTCCTGGAGGTAGTCCTGCCCAATCTGCCGCCACAAATCCATCGGTTACATATAACAATACAGGACAGTATGATGTAACATTGATTGTTTCAGATGGTATCAACACAGATTCAATTACATTAATCAATTATTTAGATGTGCAAACCCCAAGTCTTGAGGTTATGCCATTCACTGAAAATTTTGAACTCCCTACCTTTCCTCGAAGTCCGGTAGCTAAATTTAGTATTGAAAATTTTGATGGAGATAATACTTGGGAACATTTATTTTCAATTCCAGCACTTACATATGTGCTAAAAATTGATAATTATTCTACCTTAAATTCAGGAAATAGCGATGTACTCGTATTTCCACCAATCAACTTTGATACAGTAGCATTCCCTCATCTATTTTTTGATGTTGCCTATAGCAGCAGCTCATTAAATAACACAGATACAATTAATGCATACTTTAGTATAGACTGTGGCAATACTAGAACTAAATTTGCTACATTTTTTGGTGGACAATTAAGATCAGTGCCACCAACGTCAGTTGAATATGCACCAGCAGGCAAATCTGATTTTAGAACACTAAATGCGCCACTTACAGCAGCTGCTAACAATTCAATAGTAACTATTTACTTAGAAAATGTTTCAGGATATGGCAATTCATTATATATTGATAATATTAGGTTTGAACAAGTTCCTGTTGGTATTGAATCAAACGGCACTTTTAATCAAGAATTAAATGTCTTTCCAAACCCGACTAAAGGTAATGTAACAGTAGCTTGGGATGAGTATGCTGAAAATCCTACAATAGAATTATTTAATAGTCAAGGTAAATTAATTAAAATCCAAAACACTACGGAAAAAAGTGGAAAATGGAGATATGATTTATCGGAACAAGGCAGTGGTCTATATTTGATTAAGGTAACTTCCAATAACAAGCAAGAAATTTTAAAAGTGGTAATGGATTAAATTAATTTAGAGCCATTAATCAATCAAATAAACCTTTTAAGTTATTTAGGTTTTTTTAATCGAATTATGCGCTTAATTTGGTCGTTCGAAAAAATTAGTTATTTATAAATAAAAGCAGAAATGAGACAGATTGCACTAGCATTTATTGCAGCATTATTTTTATTAAGCACACCATCAGCAAAAGCTGATGAAGGAATGTGGCTACCAATGTTTGTAAAGCGTCTCAACTATGTTGATATGCAAAAACAAGGATTACAATTAACACCTGAAGAAATATACAGTGTTAATAACTCCAGTCTTAAAGATGCGATTGTGCGTTTGGGAGGTGGATTTTGTACAGGTGAAATTATATCTGACCAAGGATTAATGCTAACTAACCACCACTGTGGATTTAATGTTATACAAGAAAATAGTACTAAAGAAAATAACTACCTAAGAGATGGATTTTGGGCGATGAATAATGAAGAAGAAATTCCTGCA
Organism: Vicingaceae bacterium; assembly: GCA_028336925.1. GTDB lineage: Bacteria > Bacteroidota > Bacteroidia > Flavobacteriales_E > Vicingaceae > Acidiluteibacter. The sequence goes on from JAOKVV010000002.1 coordinate 102,845, forward strand.
GGATTTAGCGTTTCTTTTTTAGTAAAAATGGAAGATGTTACAAAAGACATTTTGCCATTATTAGGAGTTGAGCTTACAGAAGGTCAGCGAGCTGCAAAGGCAGATTCATTAATCAAAGCAATAGAAGAAACTGCTAGCACTGATAATGATTACGATGTACAAATAAAAAGCTTTTATAATGGTAACGAATACTACATATTTATCTACGAAACATTTGGTGATGTTCGATTTGTAGGTGCACCTCCATCGTCTATTGGAAAATATGGTGGTGATACTGACAACTGGATGTGGCCTCGCCATACAGGTGACTTCACTTTATTCAGAGTTTATGCAGATGCAGATAATAAACCTACAAAAGAATATAGCGAGGACAACAAACCTTACACTCCAAAACATTCTTTACCAGTAAACATTGCTGACAGAAAAGCAGGAGACTATTCAATGATTTTTGGATACCCAGGTTCAACTGACCGATACCTTAGTTCTTATGGTGTAGAAATGGCAGTTAATATTTCACAACCTGCAATTGTAAAACTTAGAAGACAAGTATTAGACATCTATGAAGCAGAAATGGCAAAAGATGAGCAAACTTACATCAACTATGCTGATAAGCAAGCCTCTGTTGCTAACTACTGGAAATATTTTAAAGGTCAAACTGCAGGTCTTAAGCGATTAAAAATCTATGACAAAAAGAAAGCAGAAGAAGATGCTTTTGAAGCTTGGATAGCAAAAGAAAATGACAGAGCCGAAGAATACAAAAATGTAATCTCAAATTATGATGAAGGTTATCAAGAACTTTCTAAAATTATTTTAAAAAGTACTTATGACATTGAAGCTATTTACAGAATAGAATCAGTTTCATTAGCTTGGAGAAGTAGAGGTCTATTGGCAGCTTTAAACACAGACGATGAAGAGAAACAAGCAAAGGCAATTGAATCTGCTAAAGCTTCTGCTCAAAAGCATTTTAAGGAATTTTCATACACTATTGACAAGCAAGTATTCGCAGCAATGGTGAAGGCTTATTCTATGGATATTCCAAAAGAGCAGAAACCTGAAATGTTCAAGCAATTGGTGAACAAATTTAAAGGTGACTTTAATAAGATGGCTGATAAAATTTACAGTAATTCAATCTTCACTTCATCTGAAAGAATGATGGATTTCTTAGAAAAGCCAAAAGCTTCATCAATTGAAAAAGATTATCTATACCAAATTGCAAAAACGATTATTCTTGAAGACTACGTGCAAAACTTAGGTACACAAAAAAGAGCAATCAATGAGAAACTAGACAACGCAGGACGTTTATATTTGAAAGGTATTCGAGAAATGAATCCTACAAAAGCATATGCTCCTGATGCAAATAGTACGATGAGAGTAACTTACGGATCAGTTAAGGATTATTTCCCACGTGATGCAGTTTACTATAACTACTATACTACAATTGAAGGTATAATGGAAAAAGAAGATCCAAAAAACCCTGAATTCTTAGTACCTGCAAAATTAAAGGAACTATATAAAGCAAAAGACTATGGACAGTATGCTAATAGCAAAGGTGAAATGATTGTAAACTTTATTTCTAACAATGACATTACAGGTGGAAACTCAGGATCTCCTGTAATCAACGGAAGAGGTGAATTAATCGGAACTGCTTTTGATGGTAACTGGGAAGCAATGAGTGGTGATATCGCATTTGAAACAGAATTACAACGTACAATTTCTGTAGATATCCGTTACACCCTGTTTATTATTGATAAGTATGCAGGTGCAAAACATTTAATTGATGAGATGAACATCATTAGAGAGTTAAGCCCTAATCCAAATACAATCAAAGAAGAGAAAGTAGAAGAAGCAGCAACAGAAACTGCAGAGTAAATATAACTTTTATGTAAAATAATGCCCATCTCGATTCTCGAGATGGGCATTATTTTTTTTAGACATATCTACAGCTAAATTATATCCGAATTCATATTGTAGCAATTGTTATAAAATGTCGTTCACTTCTTACCTGATAAGCTCATTAGTTAATCGCTCTGCAATTAATAATTCTAGCTTTTACAGAAATTGTATTTAATTTTATGCTACAATTAAATACTGAATTGGCTTTAAAAGTTTCTATATTTTGATGTTTCTTCAAATACGTACTCCATTATAGCTTTATCAATCTCGGTAAACGGCGCATTCCTGCGTTCCATCATCTTTTCTGCAACTTCAAAAGCTTTATTTGTCCTAAAAGTGATCCATTTATCTGCTCCACCCCATGCATAGGAAGGAATAAAGTTTCTAGGAAAACCACCTCCATAAACGTTTGCACTTACTCCAACTAAAGTTGCAGTATTAAACATGGTATTAATTCCACTTTTTGAATGATCGCCCATCATCAATCCACAGAATTGTAAACCGGTATTCTTGAATCCACCTTTTTCGTAGTTCCATATCTTTACCTCAGCATAGTTATTTTTAAGATTCGATACATTGGTATCTGCACCAAGATTACACCACTCGCCTAAAACCGAATTCCCCAAAAACCCATCATGCCCCTTATTGGAATAACCAAACAGCACGGAATTACTTACTTCTCCCCCTACTCTACAATGTGGCCCTATGGTAGTAGCACCATATATTTTTGAAGCCATTTTAAGCTGTGAGCCTTCGCATAAAGCTAACGGGCCTCTTACAACAGAACCTTCCATTATCTCAGCATTTTTCCCAATGTAAATTGGCCCTGTAGAAGAATTAAGAATTGCTCCCTGCACTTTTGCCCCTTCCTCTATAAAAAGTTGATTCCCGATATGTCGATTTGTATCATCTAATAATTGTGATGCTCTCCCATCTGTTAGTTTGGCAAAGTCCTCCTTTATAGCTTTATCATTAAGTGTAAAAATATCCCAGATATGTTCGATGGCATCAAAATCTTCAACATGATTAATTTGATGAAAATGATGTAAATCAAAAGCACCTAAATCAACTTTCTGGTGAGATTTAAACGCGATTACTTTTTCTTTAGTCTGATGATATAATAATTCACCTTCTTCTAAAAGATGAATTGCAGCAATCAATTTAGCAGTAGGAAAAATAGAGCCATTGATATACATCATCAATTCGGATTGAACCATTGGGTATTTCGCCTGCAGGTAGTCTTCAGTTAAAAATGAAACTTTTGTATTTAAGTGATGGTTCCATTTCTCAGTGATGGTTAATATACCACATCGGATCTCAGAAACAGGCCTAGTATAGGTAAAAGGCAGCAACTTTTTTCGATTATCATCGAATAATATATAGTTCATATCGGAAGTATTTAAGGATAAAAGTAAGTGAAAAGTAGATTAGTTTCACAAAAAAAGGATGCGCTTTTGGCGCATCCTTTTAATCAATAATTAGTAAATTCTACTGAACAATTAGCTTCCTATTTGTTCTTTCGCCATTTACAGTTATTTGTAAGAAATAAACTCCTTTTTCAACATTAGATAAATCTACCTGAGTAGTTGAAGTCGTTATAACATTTTCATAGACGATTCGTCCATTTATATCCATAACAGCTATTTGAGCATTTTCAACAGTTGAACCTAAATCAATATTAAAGTTTCCTTTACTAGGATTTGGGTAAACACGCAATGCGGTAAGGAAATTCTCATTCAAACCAACGGCCGTCGCAGTATCTATTAACTCAAAATCGTCTAGAGCAATGTCAGAAGTAAAGCTATTTCCTGTTAATATTCTAAATTTCACATTAGCAATTTTACCTACATAAGGAGTCATATCTATAGTAGCTTTTCTCCATAGATTACCTCGATCAAATCTTAAAACCGGAATTACATCTTCTATTAACTCTCCATCGGCTAAAACATCAAAATGTAACTCACCCATCGCAACTCCTGTCATGTGATACCAGACAGAAGCTTCAGGACTCACCGCATTCGTTAAGTCTAAACAAGAGGAAAACAATTCTGCTGTTTGCACGAAGCAAGCCGAAGATTCGATGTATAAATAATTACCATTTCCAGTAGTGTGATCACTCGTTGGACCCGTTCCATTTGATGCAGTTGACCCGGAATTTGTTCTAAAATCAAAATCATCCCATACTGTATTGGTTAAATTAGTCCAACCTTGACTTAATTGGCAAACTCCAAACTCACAATTATTCGCAGTTGAACAACCATTGAAATTATCAAAGTTCTGAAAGTAAGGAGCTGTTACTACAACTGAATTGGAATACAATTGAAAATCCTTTTTAATTGTATCATTATAAACATTTTGATCTCCTGCATCTATAATAAATGCCAGTTCATTTGTTCCAGCAGGAACATTTAAGGTAGAAGGAAAAGTAAAGTCAGCTGTATTTCCCGGCAAAATAGTGTCTGTAAATAACACCTTAGTAGAAGTGACTCCATTCAAACTATATGATAAATTAAAGTTCGTTTTTAATGTAGCTCCTGTGTTTCTCAACCGAACTTTAATAGGTAACATACTCGTGTTCATACAATCAAAAAGAGAATTACCTCCTGGTGATAAAATATCTAAGGCAGCAATATCATTCGCAAGCGAGCAATTAGTAACCACAGTAGGCTTTAATAGAGCAATGGTACGTTTTCCAACAATTCCATTACCCATAGCTTTCACAGCGACCCACTCTTCTTTAATTACAGGACTAGCAATTACAGCAAATGTATCTGTTACAGTAATTACAGAATCCATGAACTTAGCCCCCAACATAGAAACTTCGTATGCAGTAGCTCCTGGAACTGAATCCCAAGACAAGGTAAAATCTGATGGGCAAACAGAACTAAAAATTAAGTTATTAGGCCGATCAATAATACTAAAGGGCTGACTAGCTGTAGAAAAACTACCTTGGGTTAATCTAATCAACGCAGTAGAAGTTACTGTATTTGGAACATTAAAGTTCTGATACGCTCTATTAAATGGAACATTTGAATTGATGGTTGTCCAAGATGTACCATTATTCGTAGAATACTCAACGGTTATAGAACCAATGGTATCTATGGCATCCCATCTAATCAGCTCAGCCGTACCTGCTTCTAAACATTCCCCATTTGAAGGATATGTCACCGTTAAATTATCCATTTCATAAGTATATACTATTACGTACCCTTGTGGTCCTTGTGGAATTGCTTTTCCTTTTACCTTTACAATAAAGTTTGTATTAGTTGGATTTTGAAAGTATACCTGTTCCATGTTATTCAAATCATCAACACCCCTCGTTGCAGGACTATTTAGAGCTGATGCAGTTGGTGTAGTATTTAGCACGAATGGTAAATGGGTCACATTACTTCCATCAACAACAGTCATATCTAAGTTATTCACCAAAGCGGTAGTCGCATTTGCTGATGCTTCATAATCGTTCCAGTAAACCATAATTTTAACTTCCTTCGCATTAGCAGGAATATTAATTACATGAGAATTGGAATCGCCTTGAGCTATAGTATCAAAAATAAATCTGTTATTTTTAAAAACTTCCAACGCTTTTCTAGCATTAATTCTTCCCCATCCATAGCTAAAATCCGGACCTTTATTTCCTAAATCATCAGCAGTGTTCATCATGGTTGCTTTGATTAACGCTGAAGGAGGAACAGTATCTCCGTTCAATGTTTTGAATGCATGGACTAAAGCAGTGTATGTTCCACTAGCACCGGGTGCCGCCATAGAAGTACCTGTGTTACTTACATATTGATTATTAGGAAAAGCTGAATACACTTGCGTCCCATTAGCGCAGACATCAGGTTTAATTCTTCCATCAGCTGCAGGACCTCTTGAGCTTGAATTAGCTAATCCATCTGTTGCCAAAACGTTACCAATCGCCATTACATTCTTAGCTGATTTATTTCCTCCGGTTATATTTCCCCATCCTGACCCTGCGCCATATCCGCAGTTTTGTGTACCAGAGTTACCTGCTGAAAAAATATGCATAATTGTACCTAACTGACGAACCTGTTGATCAACTGTATTTGCAAAACTGGTATATCCTGCATTACAACCATTTCCATAAGAGGTAGAAGTTACAACGATTCCCGGATTTGTAACTGATGTTGGAGAATCGTATATCGCATTCCACACATTATAAACCTTTAAATCTGAAGCCCAAGCCATACCTTGTGCATCAGGATCTAGATTTCCTGCACCTACTGCAATTCCACAAACATGATCGCCATGCTCACCAGAACTTGCACCTGCTACAGTCTGATCGGTTCTTCCTTGAAAATCAATATGAGGGCCAATTTCACCATCATCTCCTACTGCCATCCATACACCTTCGCCATTATAAGAGATGCCATTAATATTTTTGTTTCCTAACCAGTTTACTCTATGATTGGTTTGTCCTAATAGATCTTCCTTAACCGGTTCTGGATCTATTGGTTCCATGTAAGTAACCATCGGATGACTTGCAATAGATATTAAATGTTGAGGAAGAACTGCTATTGTAGTTAAATTTGAAAACTCATAGCTACTTAAAATATCTGCACCAAAACTTTGTAAATGATATTTAAGCTCATTTGCTGACAAATCTGCTCTTTTTTGAACGATAACTTGCACCTTTTTGCCCAACCAAGCATGCTCAGGATAGTTTTCAGTCGCAAGTTTATAATCCATTTTAAATTGTGGCGTAACGGCATAAATTCCATCTACCCCAAAAGAGGCTAAGTTCGAAAATTTAGCCGTCGACAATAACTTTGCATAATAAGTATTGTTGGTTACAAAGTAATCCAACTCTAATCCGTTCTCTTTTAAACGTTCATTTTGAATATTTGTAGGAATCGATGTAAAATGAACATAAACATAGTAAGCACCTTTGTACTTTGCTATTTCTAAGTTTTCAAATGTCAATTGATCAATATTTGCGGTCAACTTATAATCAGCTGACTTTAATTTCAGTAGCGTTTCTTGACTGTAACCGGAAAAGGTTAAAGTTAGAAAACTAGCAACGGCTAGTAAATATGATTTCATAAAAAATAAATTAAGTATAAATTTTCAGCTCATAAATTTAATCATTTATTAACCTAATAATTGTCTTATAGCTTACTTTTTTCTTAGTAGAAATAGGTAGGCTAAACAAACTTTTCATGTCAACTTATTAGTAAGCACTTATCAAAAAAGTTTCCAGAAAGCATTAAACAGATGATTCATTTTTTTTTAAAGTGACTTCATCCATTTAATCTTTTACGAATAAAATCAATACTCTGACTTATGCGGTTTGTTTAAAATTTGAGAGAAACTATTTAATAAGAATTTTTAGTTACAATTTCAAGCGCATATCGATATGATTTTTAGCACGTCGAGCAGTTCAAGAAGTGCTCTTCAATACAACCAAAGCTTCGCTTCGTCCACTCAGGGTGCTTCTTGAATTGTACCGAGAGGCACTAAAAACATACCTCGACTAAGCTCTACAACCGCTCGATGTCCTTGAAAACCGACTTAGGTACTTTTCAAGATTGTATTTGTAAATACAAAAAAGCCCTCTAATCTTTCAATTAGAAGGCCTATCTAGTTTATAAATATTCAATTATTTAACTAACTCCATTTCATCAATTAATCGAGTAGCGCCTGCATACTTATCGACTACCCAAAGAATGTAACGAGCATCAACAGCTATATTTCTACATTTATCAGGATCATACATAATATCACTCATGGTTCCTTCCCAGTTTCGGTCAAAGTTTAATCCAATCAACTCACCATTAGCATTTAATACAGGAGAACCTGAGTTACCACCTGTAGTATGGTTAGAAGAGATGAAACATACGTGTAATTCGTCATTTTCTGCATACCCTCCAAAATCTTTGTTATTGATCAACTCAATCATATCGGCAGGTAAAACAAAATCCTTATTAGCAGGATCATACTTTTCTAAAATTCCGGTGGCTGTTGTAAAGTAATCGTACTTTACTGCATCTCTTGGCTCGTAGGTATCTACTTGGCCATAAGCTAACCTAAGTGTAGAGTTTGCATCTGGGTAATAAGTACCTGGCAGTAATTCCTGCATTCCCTTTACATAGATTTTACTCCACTTATCAATATCATCATTAATTCGATTATACTCAGGGCTAATGTTATTTAGATAATTACTCCACAAATTTTCTGAAACTTGGTAAGCAGGATCTTTTAGTAGCTTTTTAGCTGCTCCTTTATTGTAGTTTTCTAAAAGCTCCAATACTTCTTCTTTATTATCAAAGATGGTTTTACCGTAAACCATGTCGGTAAATGCAGGATAGTGTCCTTTGTATTTACCATTGATTTTTTTAACTACATCTGGCATAAACTTTTTAGGTGCTTCCGTTCCATATTTATGCATTAGTTTGGTGAATAATTCTTTGTCCAAGTTTTTATCATAATCCTTATAAAAACGCTTTACTCTATTCCGAAGCCCATCTATATGTGCTTGATCAAATTCTTTGCCTGCTGATAGGTCTGTAATATCAGCTCTAAAAGTTCTGGCAATAGAAACAATGTCTAATCCACGGTAAGCGATTTCGATGAAATAATCTCTTGCCAGAGCCAAATCTTCTAATTGTTCATACAACTTTTTTAATTCTGGTAAAGCCAATTCATATGCTTCATTATCTGATTTCATAGCTGCAATTTGGAAAGCTTTTTCTTTCTCCATTTTTACCTCTATCGCATCAAGACGATCCAAACCTCTGTTTTCACCAATCCACTTTTTCCAATAGTTACTCACTCGTGCATATTTAGCAGAGTATTTGATTCTTACCTCATCACTTTGTCTCATATTACGATCCATGATATTCAAAATAGTTCTTCGGATATCAATCATAGCAGGGTTCTCAATATTTTTAATCTGATTTACTGCATAAGAAGTCAAGTATTGTTGTGTTCTTCCAGGAAAACCATAAACCATGGTAAAATCGCCTTTTGCTACTCCTTTGGTAGAAACTTTTAAGGCTCGAGGTGCTTTATAAGGTACATTTTCCTCGCTGTATTCTGCAGGTTCGTTATCTGCTCCTGCATAAATTCTAAACATTGAAAAATCTCCGGTGTGTCTTGGCCACATCCAGTTATCCTCATCTCCACCAAATTTACCAATACTTGATGGAGGCGCCCCTACTAATCGAACATCCTTATAGGTTTTAGTAACATACATAAAATACTGATTCCCATAAAAGAAAGGCTTAATCACCGCTTCATAATTGGTTCCTTCTGTTGCTTCTTCGCCTATTCTCTTGATGTTTTTCTTGATTTGTCGATCACGCTCTTCATCAGTAAGCTCCACTCCTACGCTGTCCATAACTTGATCAGTTACTTCTTCCATACGCACAATAAATGTAGCCGTTAAGCCCGCATTTGGCAGTTCTTCTGAGAAATCTTTCGCCCAATATCCATCAGTCAAATAATCATTTTCTACTGATGAGTGGTATTGAATTTGTCCATACCCACAGTGATGATTCGTCAAAATCAGCCCTTTGTTGGAAATAATCTCTCCTGTACAAAACCCGCCAAAAGATATAATTGCATCCTTTAAACTCGAATTATTTACGTTATAAATATCTTCCGCCGTGAGCTTTAACCCCATGGTTTGCATATCACTTTCATTCAAACTTTTTAGTAGTAAGGGCAACCACATGCCTTCTTTGGCAATATTTGCGGTATTGAGCACTAAAAGTGCGGTCAAAAAGGTGGCTAGCTTTTTAATCATGCTTAAATTTGTTTAAAGATTAGTTCTTGAAATAAACGACTAAAATACTCATTGCAGCCAATCTTTTAAAAGAAATTACGGCAAAAGACTAGCTAATACGCATATTTATAATACGACCATCATGACAGCATCAGAACAGAACATCGAAATCAACCGATTACAGAAAGAAATAGAGAAATATATTGCGCTAAAACAAAGCAATATTATTTTTGACTTCAATACGCACAACGATAAAATAGTATTAGATGTGGTAACTGTAAATCCTCGCCACCACCAATCGTTTTTATTTCACAGCACAGAAGGTGTTACTAAAGTAGAAGCATTAACAAAAATGCTGAACTACATCAAAGATTATAAGGACAAAGAGAGTTCTTACACCATTCAGTGGTCATTAAAAGACAAGCAGGAATTGCACACTTCTTACTTTATGGCCAATAACATTATGAGTGCTATAGAAAAATGTTTTTATGGAAACGACCCGAGCTCAATGGTTATTTTCAGTGTAGTACTTAACCCGATTACCTAATTTATGTCTCAAAAAAAGTTTATTCCCTTTCATGAAGTTGTTGATCAAGAATCCATTATAGTTGATGGTTTGCATACCCAAGGTTTGATTCTATCTCATTGGAAAGGTGGAAATATTCACCCTTCCATTACGGATGATACTTCTGGTGGAATCGTGTTGAATGCAATTGAGCAAAATTTTGAAGGCATCAACAATCCACTTATTTCTGCTACTCATTTTGATATTGATGGATTTGTAGGCGTTTGGGCACTTTTTGAGCCTGAATTGGCTATGGTGTATAAATCGGTGATGCACCAAATGGCCGTGATTGGGGATTTTAGAGAATTGAATTTACAGAACCCAGGTGCAGATCATGCGCTTAAATTAGTCTGTTACATCAATGCGGTAGAAAAAGATCAATTTTACATACCCTTTGGAGAAGTGGAAGAGATAAAATTATGTGTGGAAAAATTCGAATATTTCATTCCTCAATTTAAAGAAGTTCTGTTAAATACCGATCAATTTAAATCCATTTGGGAAACAGAATACCATCACGCGATAAGCGATTACAAGCGCATAGATTCAGGAGAGTATCCAGTAAATAATTATCCAGAAATTGGCCTTCAGTGCATTCATGCTAAAGCACCCATGCATTATTATGGCCTATTTTCTAAAAGCGATGGTTACGATATAGTGATGAGTATATATCCAAATAATCGCTATGAAGTAGAATGTAAATACACTTCTTGGGTAGATATTACGAGCAGGCCTACTCTCCCCCGAATTTCATTTAAACCACTTTTAACACAGCTGAATATTTTAGAAAAAAGTGGGTTTACTTGGCATGCAGATGGTGTAGCAGACACAGGCCCTATTTTACGATTAGAAAAGGATCAATTATCAAAAGCTGAACGATATGCAAATCCTACTGAGCGAGAAATTTATCCATCTACTATAGATACTTATATTTTTGAGCGATTAGTTACTGACTTTTTTAAGTTTGCTTATCACACGATTTCTCCAAAGAAATTTTGGACTTGGAAAGAAATTAGAGAGATAAATAAATCAATGTAACAATAAACCAAGCAAACTTTGAAGATTAGTTTAATCAATCAAATAGTTTATAGCTTTGCATATTAATTAGAATGCTTATAAAATGACCCCATGATACAATTCATTGAAAAACATAAAGAAGATATAGTTTCAGGAGTATTAATTGTAGTTGCGGTAATCGTATTGCAATTACTTACCAAACTGCTTTACAATTGGTTTTCAAAGCGAGAGGCTAAACGATTTCCCGGAGAGGTATACACCAGCCTTATGTTTGTGAGAAGAATTCTTAATGCACTTTGGATTGTACTTGGAATTATTGCATTTAGCTTTTTATTTGCTGAGAAAACACGATATGAAGTACTCGAGGAGAATTTTAGATTAGTTGCTTATCTCGGCTTACTAGCAGTAGCTACAATCGTTACTGCAGCCACTTCCAATATGTGGTTTAAAAGAAGTATTGATAAAAAGATACGGTTAGGAGATGATCCCACTGCTTATAAATTTCTGAGATATGTGGCAGTAATAAGTATTTACTCCATAGGTATTCTTTTTGGTCTCTTGGCATTTCCTTCTTTACGAGGTGTAGCCCAAACAGCACTTGGCGGTGCAGGAGTAATTGCAATTATTGCCGGTGTGGCTTCACAGGAAGCTTTAGCGAATTTAGTTGGTGGTATTTTCATCATTTCCTTCAAACCCTTTAGAATTGGTCATATCATTAAACTTTCTGATAATATGATTGGAATGGTCACCGACATAACTCTGCGCCATACGGTGATTAAAAATTTCGAAAATAAAATGATTGTGATTCCAAATGCGATGATAAATAAAGAGAAGCTCATCAACTTTGACTTAGGTGAAAAAAAATGCTGCGAACGCATAGAAATTGGAATCTCTTATGATAGTGATGTAAAGTTGGCCAAGAAAATAATGCAGGAAGAATGCGAAAATCATCGCTTTATAATTGACAATAGAACACCTGAAGAGTTAGCGGCAAAAGAGCCTATCGTAAAAACCGCCTTAATTAGCTTACACGACTCCTCCGTTACTATTAGAGCTTGGGCATGGACGAAAGACTTCCCAGATGCATTTGAATTAAGAATAGATGTACTCGAAAGTATCAAGAAACGATTCGAAGACGAAGGCATCGAAATTCCATTTCCTTACAGAACAATTGTGATGAAAAAAGAGAAAGAAAAGCCAGTAAAAACAAACTAAAAAGTAGCCTTCTTGAACATAACCCTACAAAACGAAGAATTAATAATAGATTTAGACTTCATAAAAAGCAATCATGAAAATTAAAATTCTTACCCTTTTAATTACCCTTTCTACGGTAATTTTTGCACAAGACAACTTCCAATCGTATAACATCAATATTGAGGAGCAATTATACAATTTGCCTGATGTAATCTTCAAAAATATCAGTATTCCTTTGGGCTTTGAAGCTGCCTATGAGTTGAAAATAAAACAACCCATAGATCACAAAAATCCTGAGAAAGGCTATTTCTATCAACGTGCCTACTTAAGTCATAGAAGTTTTACAAAACCAACGGTGATGGTTACTCAAGGTTATAGTAGCGGACGAAATAGAATCGGTGAAGTAGCAGAATTACTTAGAGCAAATCAAATAGATATAGAGCATCGATACTTTGGTGAAAGCATGCCTGACTCTATAGATTACCAATACCTCACATTAGAGCAAGCAACAGCCGACTTACATCATATCAATGAAATTTTCAGATTAATCTATTCAGGAAAATGGATTAGCACGGGGATAAGCAAGGGTGGACAAACTGCCATTTTCTACCGCTATTTTTATCCGAATGATGTGGATGTGAGCATTCCTTTCGTAGCACCATTAAATGCCAGTATAGAGGACGAACGTATTTATAACTTTTTAGATACTGTTGGTAGTGATGAGTGCAGAGATAAAATCAAAGCTGTTCAAAAAAGACTTTTGACAGATCGAGAAGCAGTGTTACCACTTTTAAAATGGTACACCTATGGAGCTCAATTGCACTTTAACTACTTATCCTTTGAGGAAGCTTTTGAGTATGCTGTGTTAGAATATTCCTTTTCTTTTTGGCAATGGGGAAGTGATTGCGATAAAATTCCAGCAACCGATGCTCCAATTGATGAAGTCTTGTATCATTTTGTAACAATTTCTGGTTTAGACTTTTTTGCTGATGCAAGCATGAAAGCCTACGCATCTCATTATTATCAGGCAGGGAGCCAAATGGGGTATTATGGTTATAAAATTGATGAGTTTAAACCTTTACTAAAATCGCTTTCAACAGATAAGAACCCTTCAGCGGTTTTTATGCCGAATAAAATGGTGGTTCCATTTAATAATGAAGTTCCAAAAAAAGCTGCAATTTGGGCCAAGAATAGTGGAAACAAGATGATTTACATTAATGGCAACGCAGATACTTGGTCAGCAACTGCTATTCGACCAAGTAAAAGTGTGGATGCTCTTTATTTTTTCTTAGACGGCAAAGACCATGCGGCAGCGCGTATTAAAAATATGACAACTAAAGAACGAACAGAATTAGTCAATGCTTTGGAGCGTTGGTTAGAACTAGAGATTGAGTAAGTTGTTTGAATGAAAAAGAATAAATGAAACTTAAAATTAAAGCTCCTTTTAAGCCTACTGGCGATCAACCAACTGCTATTAAACAATTAGTAGAAGGCCTAGATGGTGGAGATAAGGCGCAAACATTACTCGGGGTTACAGGTTCAGGAAAAACTTTTACTGTTGCCAATGTAATCGAGCAAACTCAACGCCCAACGTTAATTTTAAGTCATAACAAAACGCTTGCAGCTCAGCTTTACGCTGAATTTAAGGAGTTTTTCCCTGAGAATGCAGTGGAATACTTTGTTTCTTACTATGATTATTATCAGCCGGAAGCTTACATTCCAACCTCTGACACCTACATAGAAAAGGATCTATCCATTAATGATGAAATAGAAAAGTTACGATTGAGCACTACCTCGTCCCTGCTTTCGGGCCGAAGAGATGTAATAGTGATTAGCTCTGTTTCTTGTATTTATGGTATTTCTAATCCTGCCGATTTTAAACAAAATGTAACGACCATTGAAGTCGGCCAAGAAATAAGTCGGAATAAATTATTGCATCAATTTGTGGGGGCTTTATACTCCAGAACTACCGCTGATTTTCAAAGAGGGAACTTCCGTGTAATTGGTGATGTAGTAGATATTTTTCCTGCTTACGCAGATATCGCTTATAAAATAACTTTTTGGGGCGACGAGATTGAAGAAATTGTATCCTTTGACCCATTAAATGGAACTACGATTGAAACCTTTGAGTTTTTATCCATTTACCCTGCAAACATATTCGTAACGACAAAAGATAGAATGACACAATCTATTTTTCAGATTCAGGACGATATGATGAAGCAGATTGAGTACTTCAAATCTGAGGGAAAGCATTTAGAAGCAAAGCGATTAGAAGATCGGGTTACCTATGATTTAGAAATGATGCGTGAGCTTGGATATTGCTCAGGAATTGAGAATTACTCTCGCTATTTTGACGCTCGGGAACCAGGAACTCGCCCTTTTTGCTTGATGGATTATTTTCCGGATGATTATTTATTGGTTGTGGATGAAAGCCATGTAACGGTATCACAAATTAATGCCATGTATGGTGGCGACAGAAGCCGTAAAGTAAACCTTGTGGATTTTGGATTTAGGTTACCAGCAGCGATGGATAACCGTCCATTAAAATTTAATGAATGGGAGTCACTCCGAAATCAAACCATCTACGTAAGCGCCACTCCTGCTGACTATGAATTAAAGGAATCTGAAGGCGTTTTGGTGGAACAGTTAATTCGTCCAACAGGTTTATTAGATCCAATTATTGAAGTGCGACCAAGTTTAAACCAAGTCGATGATTTGATGGAGGAGATCGTTATTCGAGCAGAAAAAGATGAACGTTCGTTGATTACAACTTTAACCAAACGAATGGCTGAAGAATTGACAAAATACTTCACCGCTGCAGGTATTCGATGCCGCTACATTCACTCTGATGTAGAAACACTTGAGCGCGTAGAAATCTTACATGAATTAAGAACAGGTGTTTTTGATGCGCTAATTGGTGTCAACTTATTGAGAGAAGGTTTGGACTTACCAGAAGTATCGCTTGTTGCAGTTTTAGATGCAGATAAAGAGGGATTTTTAAGGTCAAATAGATCGCTTACCCAAACTGCAGGACGTGCTGCTAGAAATGTAAACGGTCGTGTAATATTTTATGCAGATACGATCACTTCATCCATGCAAACTACTATGGATGAAACGGAAAGAAGAAGAGAAAAACAAATCGCTTACAATTTAAAGCATGGATTAACCCCTCAAGCATTAAATAAAGCTCAGCGTGGAACGATTGGAAAATCAAACAGCACAATAGAGAAAGAAGCCAAAACGTACGAACTTGAAGAGCGTAAGTCAATTGCTGCTGATCCTGTAGTAAAATATATGGATGAAAAGCAACTTCATAGAGCAATCAGTCGCATAAAAAAAGACATGGAAAAAGCTGCCAAAGATTTAGATTTCATGGAAGCTGCTCGCTTACGTGATGAAATGTATGAAATGGAGAAGATGTTGAATAAAAAGAAATAAACCTAATTCAATTTATTCCTCCTCCTCTTCGTATTTAAACCTCAGTTGGATGCCGTAGCGAATTTCTTCTTTTTCCAAATTTGACAGTGAAACACCTAGCAGACGAATGGGCTTATTAGGAAGCTCTGGAGTTCGCAATAACTCGACAGCTAAATTCCATATATGTTGAAAGCTACTAATGAAACTGCCAACTGTTTTAGACCGTGTTTGCACTGTAAAATCATCATATTTTAGCTTTAAGATAACTGTTTTGCCGGCATTTTTTGCCTTCTTTGTTCTATTTGCAACCGTTTCACAAATAGGCTGTAATGCTTTTAGTAGCTCATTTTCTGTATCCAAATCATCTGAAAAGGTATTCTCTGCTCCAATGGATTTTCGCACTCTATTAGCTTGCACCTCTCGTTCATCAATTCCTCTAGCTATTCTAAAGTAATGAAGTCCAGCCTTTCCGAAATTTCCATGAAGCCATTCAGCTGATTTACTTTTCAAATCGGCGCCATCAAAAACACCAAACTTCTTCATTTTCTCCGCAGTCACTTTACCGATTCCGTGAAATTGTTCAATTTTCAGTTGTTCGATGAATGCCTCCCCTTCCTCAGGCATAATTACTGCCATACCATTTGGTTTATTGATATCAGAAGCTGTTTTAGCCAAAAACTTATTATAACTAACACCGGCAGAAGCTGTCAATTGAGTTTTCTCAAATATCTCTGCACGTATATTCATTGCAATTCGCATAGCAGAAACTATCTCTTTTTTATTTTCAGTGACATCCAAATAGGCCTCATCAAGCGAAAGTGGCTCTACTAGATCCGTGTAAGATTTAAAAATTTCCATAATCTGTAAGGAAACTTCTTTATATCGCTCAAAGCGCGGAGGAACAAAGATTAAATCGGGGCACCTGCGAGCAGCTGTAACAGATGGCATAGCTGAATGAACACCATATTTTCTAGCTTCATAACTTGCCGCAGCTACAACTCCACGTTCTCTAGAACCTCCCACCGCTAGTGGCTTTCCTCTCAAGTTAGGGTTATCTAGCTGTTCTACAGATGCATAAAAAGCATCCATATCAATATGAATGATTTTTCGAGTATGGAGATCTTCGCTCAATCGATTAGGTTCATTTTTTTCAGTAGAAAAGTGGCGTTCATGTTCTGACAAACTCCCTGCTTTAAGGTATAATCAAAATGCAAATCATCACCATTCATATCTACCTCAAAGGCATAATTAGCAATATTGTTCGGATAAAATGAATTCAGTTCGCAAAGCGATAAATCATGCGTGGCAATTATTCCTGAAAGTGGATACCTTAATAATTTCTTTAAAAACTCAGCTGAGCCGGTTGCTTTATCTCTAGAATTGGTTCCCTTTAAGATTTCATCTAGAATAGCAAATGTAGGTTGGCCTGATTCTAATAAATCCACCAATTGCTTTAATCGTTTTAATTCTGCAAAAAAGTAAGATTCATTATCATTGAGTGAATCCTCCGTTTTCATACTTGAAAATAATTTTACAGGAGTAAAAGTGAGTGAACCAGGCAATGAAATCCCAAGCGTACCTAATATCATGCTTGACCCAATTGTTCGCAAAAAAGTACTTTTTCCAGCCATATTCGCACCGGTAATTATGTCAATTTGATTCCAACCATCTATTACAATACTATTAGGAACTCGAACGGCGGGCTTCAATAAAGGATGTGATAAACGATCTGCTTTGTAATAGAAGTCTGCTTGATTTAAGATAATAGGGAACGTATTCTCAGAGTTATTGTAGACGTAATTAGCAGCAGAAATTCGGGCATCAAAGGCAGAAACAGCCACCAGCCAATCGGATAATTGACCAACATACGAATGATTCCATTCCATAAACTGCTTTAAATGCTTTATGTCCCACAGGAGAAAAGCATTTAGCACTACACCTAAAATTATATTATTACGGTTGTCAAACCCGTTCAATATTTTTTGTAATTTCTTTAGCGCTACTGAAGCTTTAATAGCTCCTTTGAGCTGTGACTGATTTTGAACATTTAAAGATTCTGTAAATATTTCGTTTTCAATTAGGTAAATGTAATGGGTGTAAGCAGAGATTTCTTTCAATAACTCCTCAGCATTTTGAGCAACTAAAGTTGTTTTCTTTAGAAATACTCCTGTAAAGGTTAAGGTAATAAATGAAGCATAAAGTACATATGAAAATGGAATCATATCGAGCATTAGCGCCACTAATAAACCAAGCATTCCTAATGGAAGAATATAGTAAAGCACTTTAAGTAGTCGATTTGGAAACACTTCAACTGATGGAAACTCTATTGTGGCCTCTTTATCTGTGGTTCTGTAATGTGCTCTAAATTGATGCTGCCACTCTGTTTTAGTGGCTAATTCTTGAATGCTTTTTTGACGCAGGTCAATTTCCTCTTTTGACAATTCAAGTGTTAATAATTGATTTGCCAATTCTTTAGCTCCGCCTTTAGTTACGGTTCTAGATAGCAACTGGAATAAAGAGCCTGTTCCAAACACACCTAAGTCGCCAGAAAAAGGATGATGAGTTATCGCATGTGTTAATCCGGTATCGCCTTTGGAGTAATCACCTTTTATAGCCCTAAGTTCTGTATCCTGAATGGCAATTAAATTTTGAATCAATAATTTTTGCTCGTTTAAGCGGGTACTTTTTCTAACAAAAAATCCCAGAACTAACATGGGAGCTACAAATCCAACAGCAGCCATCCATCCATCTTCAAAAAGTACATATAACAGCACAAAAGAAGCTACAAAACTAATTACTCGAATGAATGTTACTGTTTTAAGTTTTGCGTTTACTGAGGTTAATTCAGTTTCAAATGTGGACTTTCGATCTTGATAGTATGATTGTAGTTGCTCCATAGGGTACAAATTTGCACCTTTTTATCGAATAAAATGGTTCTTCCTGAGAATTAGAATTATTCTTTTTAATATTAACACCTTGTTTATCAAATTGTAATAAATATTTAACAAAATTTTAAAATTGAATGTATCTACATTAAATGTATATACATATATTTGTATCACCATTTAAAATTAAAACGACATGAAAAAGATTTTACTATCAACATTCGCTATAGCGATTGCAGCGTTAACTTACGCAGGAAATGGAGAAAAAGCAACTTATAAGGTTGATAACAAGATATCTAACCTTGAGTGGACAGGAAAGAAAGTAACAGGTGAGCACTCTGGAACCATTATGGTGAAGGAAGGTAACATCATGGTAGAAAACAACATGATCAAAGGCGGTTCTATTCTATTCGATATGAATACAATTAACTGCACGGACTTAGAAGGTGAGTACAAAGGAAAATTAGAAGGTCACTTACAGTCAGAAGATTTCTTCAATGTTACAGCTCATTCAACTGCAAAATTAGAAATTAAATCAGTTAAGAAAGGTGAAGGCGAAGACATGTATGATGTAACTGCTGATTTAACGATCAAGGGAATTACTCAGCCAATTACTTTCCCAGCTGTAGTGAAAATGGAAAACGGAAAATTAGTTGCTATTGGTTCAGTAGATGTAGATAGAACTAAATATTCTATTCAATACGGATCAGGTCAGTTTTTTGAAGGACTTGGTGATAAAATGATTTACGATGACTTTACGATTAAGTTTAAGTTAGGCGCAAAAGGATAAGATTGAGGATTGATTAATAAAAGCGACCGTCGTTTCTGAAAAGAAGCGGCGGTTTTTTTATGAAGAATGGTCACTAATAATTACCCACACACCATTTAGCCTTTTCCAAATCAAACTATAATGACCTTCCAAGTCGCCCACTTCTCTGCTTAAATGCCATTTACCTATTACACTTATATAATCAGGAACTAACTGCTCCACATGCAGATTCGTAAAGGTTAGAATTCCCATAGCTGCTTTATCAGGATAAGATCTTTTATAATTATCCAAGGTAGTTTGCCAACCATAATTAAGACCTTTACTTCCTATAAATTTAAGGGAGTCTGATTTCCAATATACGTCCATAAAACATGCTAAATCTCCGTTATTCCAACAAATTTCTTGAGCTACCATTTTCAGCTCGATTTCTCGAATAGAATTAGAATCATCTTGAGCGTTCACAAAGGAGACACTCAATAAAAATATAGCGATAAATAGGAGTTTAATAAACTGGGAAGTATATTGGGTATCGTTCATTGTATTTTCTTAAAAAGATAAATTGTTTTTCTTGCTTTCTGCCTCTAAACTTTTGGTATTCATTCCATAACTGAGGATCTTTTTGTAGTAATAGCTCTACATTCTTTTGATTGAATTCAAAAACTTTTCCATTATCAAAATTCAGTAATAATTGCACTAAAGTCCTTGTTTCCCGAGGAATTTGAAAACCATAAGGATCATAAGCAAAAGTTTGCACAATAACATAGGCACTAAATTGCGAATAGCTCCCAATCATATTTAAACGACTAAAATCTCCTTCAGCAGAAATGTATACTCCGCTTCCAGTTGAGTATCCCCAAACTGCCTCAGGATTTAAGAGTAAGTATTTTTTTAAGGAATCATTGTAAATAAATAGATCTTCTCCTCTCATTTGAAGACCTTCACTGTAGCTGGGATTATTGGTTTTAAATTCATAAAAACTTTTGTAAATACCCGGGTTGAATTCAAAGCCAATTGAATACATTTCTTCATCTGCTTGGGCAAAAATTCCTAGGCTACTAAAAAATAATACTATAATTCCGAGATACTTCATACTTCTTTCATACTTAATTGAATCCTTTTTCTGGCTTCATCTACTTCAATCACTTTTACCCTTACTGCTTGTTGCAGCGTTACTACCTCATTTGGGTTTGCTACAAACTGATTTGCTAAATGAGAAATGTGAACCAAGCCATCTTGCTTAACGCCAATATCAACAAACGCACCAAAATTAGTAATGTTTGTCACTAAGCCGGGTAAAATCATTCCCACTCTAAGATCGGTAATTTTACTAACTGTTTGGTCAAACTCAAATCGTTTGATGGCTTTACGTGGATCTCTAGCAGGTTTTTTAAGCTCTGTTTTTAAATCAGAAAGTGTAGGTAAACCAATTTCATTATCAATGAAATCAGCTAATTTCAATTGTTCGATGGCTGATTCATTTCTAACAATTTCTGCCACTGATAATCCTACTGATTTAGCCATTTTTTTTACGAGCTCATATCGCTCTGGATGAACTGAGGAATTATCTAAAGGATTCTTGCCATCGCTAATTCTTAAAAACCCGGCAGCTTGCTCGTAAGATTTAGCACCCATTCCTTTAATTTTTTGTAACTCTTTTCGACTTGTAAACTTTCCGTTTTCTGATCGGTAGTCTACAATTCGTTGAGCTAACTGAGGACCAAGCCCTGAAATATACTGCAGTAAATGCTGAGAAGCTGAATTCAAATCTACACCCACCTTATTTACACAACTTTCCACAACTCTATCCAAGCCTTCGTTTAAGTTTTTTTGATCCACATCATGCTGGTATTGACCAATTCCAATTGACTTAGCATCTATTTTAACTAACTCAGCCAATGGATCCATTAATCTCCTACCAATAGAAATAGCACCGCGCACAGTAACATCATACTCCGGAAACTCATCACGAGCAACTTTAGAAGCCGAATAAATTGATGCTCCACTTTCGTTTACCACATAAACTTCAACCGGATCGTTAAAGCGCATTTTTTGAATAAATCGTTCCGTTTCTCTGCCTGCAGTTCCATTTCCTATTGCAATTGCTTGTACTTTATATCTACTTACAATGGTATTTATCTTCTTAGCAGCCATAGTATCTTGGTTCTGTGGTGGATGTGGATAAATGGTTTCATTGAACATCAAATCACCCAAACTATTTAAGCAAACTATCTTACAGCCAGTTCTAAAACCAGGATCGATTGCCATAATGTTTTTCTGACCTAAAGGTGGAGCTAATAATAATTGACGCAAATTTTCAGCAAACACTTTTATCGCTTCTTCATCTGCTTTTGCCTTATACGTATTCTTAAATTCTGTTTCTATTGATGAACTAATTAATCGCTTATAGGCATCTTTACTTGCTTCCTGTAGTTGCGTTCTTAAATCTGAGTAATTAGTTTTAACAATTGCTTGCTCTATTTTTTCAAGAGCCTCCTCTTGGTCAATAGAAATTTTACACCTTAAAAAGCCTTCATTTTCACCTCTTGAAATTGCTAAAAATCGATGAGATGGAATCCGCTTTAATGGCTCGCTCCAATCAAAATAATCTTTAAACTTTTCTCCTTCGGCCTCTTTTCCTTTCACTAAAGTAGATGAGATAATAGCCTTGCGTTCAAATAACCATCGAATATTGCGTCTGATATATTCATTTTCATTAATCCATTCAGCAATAATATCTTTCGCTCCCTTTAGTGCATCTTCTATTGAATCTACCTCATTGTTTAGAAACCGCTCAGCAGTAGATTCTAAGTCAGTTAAATTTTGAGCCATCATCATTCTTGCTAAAGGTTCTAAACCCAAGGCTTTTGCTTTGTCTCCTTTAGTGGTGCGCTTCTGTTTGAAAGGCAAATAAATATCCTCCAAAGGCACCAAATCATCACAAGCTACAATTTTCCTTTCAAGCTCATCAGTTAGTTTACCTTGTTCGCCAATAGCTTTTAATATGGTTTCTTTTCGCTTTTCAATCTCCTTGAATTTTAGCGAAGCCTGCTGAATTTCTTCAATTTGAACTTCATCCAGATTTCCTGTTAGCTCTTTTCTATATCGAGCAATAAAAGGCAAAGTAGCTCCAGATTCGAGTAGCTCAATTGTATTTTTAATCGACAATTCAGGCAATTTAGTAGAAGAAATACAATACTTTATGTGATTTTTTATCATTTTTATTAAACTTATATTCAAGTTAAAATGGTAACTTTAAATCGCGAATTTAATAGATTTGTACCGCTATTAGATGATTAATTAAATCCAATCAAGATGAATAAGCTATTTTTTACAGCATTTCTAATCTCTATTTTCATTAACTCTTGTGCTCAAGACTCTCACAATAATGAGCTAAGAATATCGGAAAAGGTAACCCTTCGCATGGTAAAAACTGACGAAGAATATAAAAAAATTCTTCCAGATGATGTTTATTATGTAGCAAGAGAAGAAGGTACCGAGAGACCATTTACAGGTCAATATGTAGATTTTAAAGCGGATGGTGTGTTCACTTGCCGTGTTTGCGGAAATCCGCTGTTTGATTCTAAAACAAAATTCAAATCAGGCACCGGATGGCCAAGTTTTTATGACTATAGCTCTTCAGAATCATTAAAAGAAGAAGAAGATAATAAATTAGGAATGACAAGAACTGAAGTAGAATGCAAAAGGTGTGATTCGCATTTGGGTCATGTATTTAATGACGGACCTAATCCAACAGGACTTAGATATTGTATTAACTCTGTTGTACTGGATTTTGTACCACGAGAAAAAATAGAATAACAATCCCTCTAAACGCAGAGTTATTCGATTAGAATAGGAGTCAGTTTTTAAGAATTAGTATAAGAAAATTTAACTACATATAATTAAATAAAAGAATAAACCAATGCAATCCCTATATAAAAAAACGCATTTCGTAGTACGAAATGCGTTTTTTTATATAGGTAATTAAACCCTATTTCTTCTTGAAATTCAAGTGATAAAAATGAAAGTCTGGATTCGGCAAATCGATTATAAAGCTATCTACATTACCTCCTTTCACATCAAACTTCACATAACCCTCAGGTAAAAACCCATCGTTAAATTTAATTTGGAATACATCATCTTCCCAATGTTCCATTTCAGAGTTGAACAATTCTTTAGCAGGATTCAATACAACTTTCAACGTCCTTTTTTCTAAAGTAACTACAGCCGTTCCGTACATTACATCTTCGTAAGTTCCAACATATTTTTCTAAGTCAACCGATGGTTTCGTTTTTTTCTTACGTTCGCTTATTTGCTCTTTACGTTCTTTCTCCAATCTCTCTTCGTAGCGCTTTGAAAAACCTAAATAAAGGTCAGCCCAATCTTTATCATTTTCGGTTTCCATAAATTCATCAAGAATAGAATACATTAAAGCCGCAGGTAAAGAAGATTCATCATTTGTAAGCACTACAAACCCTAAGTTCTCTTTCTGTACAAATCCGATTTTAGAAATAAACCCTGGCAACCCACCACCGTGATGAGCGACTTTCTTTCCATCATAATCAAATAAAAACCAACCTAATCCATAACCTTTAAAATTAATCCCATTTGATTGATCAAAGTTCGAAACTGATTGTGGAGTTTGTAAGGATAGAATATAATTAACTGTTTTTGCCTGTAATAAGGTATCACCATTAAAGACTCCATTATTCGTCCACATTTTTAGCCAATTGCTTAAATCCATCACACTAGAATTAAGTGCAGCTGCACCTCCTGAGTTGTCATAATTTAAGAAATCAGAAGAGATTCCTTTAACATGAGGAATAGCTAAATTATCGTTATCCGTAAATTGAGTTGTAGATGTACGAGAAGAAGTCATCTTTAATGGCTGAAAAAAACGAGTTTCAATAAACTGATCCCAAGACATACCGCTGACTTTTGCAACTAACTCTCCAGCCACAATGAACATGATGTTATTATAACCATACGATTCTCTAAAAGAAGTTTTGTTGGGTAGATTAGAAATTCGCTCCATAATCTCCGCTCTCGAATAGTCGGTACCATACCATAATAAATCTCCATCAAAGGTATTGTAGCCAGATCGGTGTGCTAATAAATCTTCTACGGTAAAATTGGCAGTAGCATAGGCGTCGTATAGCTTAAAAGATGGTAATACATCTACCACTTTATCGCTCCATTTTATTTTACCTTCATCTACTAACATTCCAACTGCAGCAGCCGTAAAAGCCTTACTCAATGACGCAATGCCAAAAACAGCATTTACATCCATCAAATCACCAGTTTTTTTATCTTTTACGCCATAAGCATTACTAAAAACAACTTGCTGATCTTTTACCACTGCTATGCTCAAACCTGCAATTCCATATGCTTCGAATGCTTTTCTTACATAGGCATCAAACTCCGCGTACTTCCCTTTTACTGCTCTTTGAGGATTTACATCTATTGGATAAAGCTCTTCTTTTGTTTTAGAATATTCTTGCGCAAACAAAGGAGTTCCTAAAACTAACACTAATGCACTTACAATTATCTTTTTCATCTTAATAGTTTAATATGATCCACTTCTTTTTCGGATAAACCATTCGGTACTAAGCAACGCTAGCAACAAAAAGAAAATCCATTTATTGTTTATTAAATCAGTCAGCTTCGTTTGAGAATAGGAAACGGCCTTAATATCTTCTCTGGTTTTTATCTGTTGGATTAATTCATCCGTTTGATTCAATGTAAAAACGGCTCCTCCGTACTGCTGACTCAAATCAGAAAGCAATTGATAGTCTGCTTGTAAATTTAGGGACTCCACCTCAATTGGCAATACAGTCAAAACCCCTGTTTCTTTTAGTTCTTTTCCTGCTGAATTGGTCGAAGCCACATATCTATATTCGTCTGCCGGAAGTTCTCCCGCGTTTAAATAAAATGCGGTATTTGTTTTACTGAATGTAAATTGATATTCCTTATCCTCACTATTACTCAACAGAATACTAACTTCTCCATCGTTGATTAACTCATAACTCTCATTGTAAACTTGTGCATCAAAAACTACCTTCTCATTTTCCAAAAAGTCATTTTCAGTAGTTACTCTAAACAAGCTTTTATCCGCTTTTACAGATAAGTACTGCACTGTTTTACCCATTAGCTCTTCAAAGTGAACTTTCGTTTGATTTTTTTGATAATCAGCTAAAGACCATCTCCAAACACCTTCACCTAATATAAATCCTGTCTTTGTATTTCCTTCCTGCAAGAAAAACCACTGCGAACTTTCTGTTGTAACACCACCAATTTTCTGCTTTAGCAGTGGATAGGTTGAAACTGAAGTAGAAAGTTTACCGAATGGAGCGGCTACTGGTGGAAAAGCGATCAAATTTTCTGCTGTTTCTTCACTTATCGTGAATAGAGGGAAAGTCGAATTTAAAATTGGGGTAACTTCATTAAAATCTCTACCTATTGATTTTATAGACAAGCCGGTTGATAAATCATTTAGTGATGTGATGTTTGTTTGCTGCCCAACAATGAATAATGATGCATTACTTTTCAGCTGTTGAATCTTAGCAACATCTGTACCTTTGGCAGGTAAATTATGATAAATAATCAAGTTAGCGTCTGCTGCTTTTCCATCAAATTGATCAAATAAAGCCACCTCGACTTCATAATTTTCATTTTGCTCTATTGCTCTTTTAATTGCTGCAATATCAGGGTGCGGAGCATTCGCCAAAAGTTGGATTTTTTCTCGACCATCCAATACATCTACATAGATAGAAGTGCTGTTATTAATGGTATTTTGCTCGCTGTCTACTACAGAAATCTCCACTGTATATTTTTGTAAACCGGTTACTTTAGCATCTAAAACTGCTTTGTGCTCTTCAAAATAATCATTTGAGGTATACTTTATTGGCGCACTGTAAATCTTTTCCCCTTGATTATAGATGGATAGTGCTGTAGATTTTCCGTTAAGTTGTTGAGCATTTATCTGTATCGCAATCGGAAATTGATTTCCTAAGTAGGCTATTTTATTGGCGACTACTTTTGCTAATTGAGCATCTCGTTGTACGCTCGTATCGCCTAAAGCTATGGAGTAAATAGGGTAATTTACAGCGAATGAGGTGTACTTAGGATTACTCCCTTTATTATAAATTCCATCTGAAACCAAAATTAATGCACCTACATTTCTATTGGTAAACCGGCTTTCAACACCATTCAAAACTGCTGAAAGATCCGTTTGCTGTTGATTAAAATTAAGCGAATCGGATTCATTTAGTGATTCTCCAAAAGTGTATACTTTTAATTCAAAATCTTCACCTAAAGCTGAGGTTAACTGTTCAACTTCTGAAGAATATCGCTGTTTAAGCTCAGTAGAATCATTCCCTAGAACAATACTTTGAGAATTATCTAAGGCAAGCACTAATATAGGTTGCTCTACTATTCTATTTAATTGTTTGATAAAGGGAGATAACAATAAGAATGCTAAAACGGAAACTACCACAAACCTTAAAGCAGCTAAAAGCCGAATAAGGGAAATGGAAAACTCCTTTAGTTTCTTATTTTTTCGGTAAAGTACTAATGCATAAATACCCCCTAAGGCCACACAAAAAAGTATAAACCAAAGCGGGTATTTTGTTATGATTGAAAAATTCACTTAACGCGGCTCCTCTTTTAAATTAGGTTAACATTGCTCCGCAAACATTTATTGTTTGTCCGGAAACGTAAGCTGACATATCTGAAGCAAGGAACAAACAAGCATTTGCAACATCTTCTGTAGTTCCAGGCCTTCCTAACGGAATACCCTTTAACCAACCTTGCATTACTTCTTCTCCAAGCTCTGCCGTCATTTCTGTGGCTATAAACCCGGGAGCGATTGCATTACAACGTATATTTCTTGATCCTAACTCTTTCGCGATGGATTTAGTGAACCCAATTATTCCTGCTTTAGAAGCCGCATAGTTAGATTGCCCTGCATTTCCGTTTACACCAACTACTGAACTCATATTGATAATAGAACCAGAACGCTGTTTTAGCATAGTGCGCTGCACATGCTTAGTAATGTTAAATACAGATTTTAGATTTACATCGATTACTTGTTGGAAATTCTCTTCCGACATACGCATCAATAAACCATCTTTGGTAATTCCTGCATTATTCACAACGATATCTACCGTTCCAAATTCTGCAACGATTTCATTAATTAGCTTTTCTGCTTGCGCATAATCAGCGGCATCAGACTGGTAGCCTCTTGCTTTTACACCAAAAGCGGCTAACTCTTTTTCAACTTCAGCAGCTCTCTCAGGAGATGATACATAAGTAAAGGCAACGTTAGCACCTTGTTCTGCAAACTTTACAGCCACTCCTTTTCCTATTCCTCTTGTAGCTCCTGTGATTAGCGCTACTTTTCCTTCTAATAATTTCATATATGTTATATTAATCGAATTCGAACTATCAAATATAAGTAAAGAGTGTTGTAAATTGGTAAGAAAGGAGGAGATATTATTGTTCGCTTCGACTTCGCTCAGCGACCAAAACATAACTTCGCTCAGCGACTAAAACAAGACACCGCTCAGAAAATAGTTTCAGAAATAGATCAGAAACAGCATTTTAATTTTATTGATCTACCGATTTTATATAGGTCAAAAATTAACATAAATAATTGTCAGGCGGCTGATTAGAGCAACAAAAAATATCACTTTAGAACGGAATCTCATGGCTGAATAGAGCGCCAAAAAGTGTTATTTTGAAACGGTATCCGGTGGCTGAGTGAAGTCGGAGTACCGGATTTACACAAAAAAGCCCCTTATCTTTTTCAAAATAAAGGGCTTCAATATTATAATAAGAATGAATCTTAAGCAGTAACGCCCATTAATTCAGCCATTTTTGCACCAATCTCAGCTGGAGAATCCGCAACGGTAATACCACAAGCTCTCATGATTTTCATCTTTGCTTCTGCAGTATCATCAGCACCACCAACGATTGCACCTGCATGACCCATAGTTCTACCTGCTGGAGCAGTTTGTCCTGCAATAAATCCAACAACTGGTTTTGTACCATTTGCTTTAATCCAATTAGCAGCATCAGCTTCCATGTTACCGCCAATCTCACCAATCATGATGATACCTTTAGTTTCAGGATCGTTCATTAATAATTCTACTGCTTCTTTAGTAGTCGTTCCAATAATTGGATCACCACCAATACCAATTGCAGTTGTGATTCCCATACCTGCTTTTACTACTTGGTCAGCTGCTTCATAGGTTAATGTACCGGATTTAGATACAATACCAATACTTCCTTTCTTGAAAACAAAACCTGGCATAATACCAACTTTCGCTTCACCCGGAGTAATTACACCTGGACAGTTAGGTCCTACTAAACGACAATCTTTATCAGCAATGTAATTTTTTACAGCGATCATGTCCTTAGTTGGAATGCCTTCTGTAATACAAATAATCACTTTTATACCTGCCTCAGCAGCTTCCATAATTGCATCAGCAGCAAATGCTGGTGGAACAAAAATAATAGATACATCAGCTGCTGTTTCTTTTACTGCGTCAGCTACTGTGTTAAATACTGGCTTATCTAAATGAGACTGTCCGCCTTTACCTGGTGTAACTCCACCAACTACGTTTGTACCATACTCAATCATCTGCCCAGCATGGAAAGTACCTTCACTACCGGTAAATCCTTGCACAATTACTTTTGAATTTTTATTAACTAGAACACTCATTATTTGCGTTTTATATTTTTGCTTGAATGGATTTTATTATCGGCGGCAAATTTATGCTTTTATGGGTTCAACTGCAAAGCTTATCTGCATAAATAAAGTAGATTTTTTGATTATTTATTACTTAAGAGATTCCAATCCAAAAATAGCTCTTGTAAAATTCCTTTCTTATTTTTGACAAATGATAAAATGGATCACACTTGTACTTCTCATCGGATTTCAATTCAATGTAAGTGCACACAAATTTTTTGTTAGTATCAGTCAGATTAATTATAATCAGGAAACCAAATCGTTAGAACTAGCCTTAAAACTTTTTACCGATGATTTAGAAAACTGCATTAATGAATCTACCAACAAATCAATTAAAATAAGTCAGAAGCATACATATGATCAAGACATTGCCAACTATTTAACTAAACACCTATCAATCAAAATTAACGAGAAATCATCGCCATTTAACTACCTAGGCAAAGAGTTAGAGTATGATGTAACGTGGTGTTATCTAGAGATAAAAAGTGTAGAAACCATTTCGGCTATAGAAATTGAGAATTCTATTTTCACTCAACTACTTCCAGATCAAAAAAATTTAATTCAATTAACTGTTGGTGAGTTTGAAGAAAGTACCATACTTCGAAAAAATAACACTACAGTAACGTACCAAATTCCATGAATTTTAGCACTTATTTCACATTAGGTATTGAGCACATCACCGACCTAAATGGTTATGACCACATGTTGTTTATTGCAGCATTAATGGCCTCCTTTTATTGGAGCGATATCAAGTCTATTCTCTTACAAGTTACTGCATTTACCGCAGGCCATTCCATTACCTTAGCCCTTGTTTCTCTTGGAATTATTCCGCTTAAAGCCGATTTAGTTGAATTCCTAATACCCGTTACTATATTTCTTACCGCTATTTACCACTTGAGAGGTTCACACCAAAATGAACAGTTTAAAAAAATCAACTTTTGGTTAGCTGGCATCTTCGGGCTGATACATGGAATGGGCTTTTCCAACTTTTTTCAATCACTATTAGGAA
Organism: Vicingaceae bacterium; assembly: GCA_028336925.1. Taxonomy (GTDB): domain Bacteria; phylum Bacteroidota; class Bacteroidia; order Flavobacteriales_E; family Vicingaceae; genus Acidiluteibacter. The sequence goes on from JAOKVV010000002.1 coordinate 133,083, forward strand.
AAGACACATCACTCTTAAAACCTCTTTTTGCATTCAATTTGGGTGTAGAAGCCGGTCAAATACTATTTGTAATAGCTTTATTCATTTTACAATACGTACTTTTAACCTTTTTAAAATTTAATTTCATTTGGTGGAAAACCTCCCTAAGCTTTATTGCTGC
>JAOKVV010000020.1 GCA_028336925.1 Vicingaceae bacterium
GCCCTATGGCTGCAGATGATTTGACAGGAAATATGCCCACAGAAAAAATGGTTTCTTATTTTAATGAGCATAAAATTGTTACAAATATAGATATGGAGCAGTTTTCAATTTCTCATGATAATTCTTCATTATTTTTTCAATCTAATTCATAGCGGTTAATTTTTTAATGGGATTTATCTGTTTGACATTTAGAAGTATAGATGTAATAGGGCTAATGAAGTACCCCTTCTTTTTCTTAATTTCTATAAAAAATTAAGATATTCAAAGTCTTTTTTGCTTAATTAAAAAGTAAAACAAAGCACCTTTAAGGCTGTTATTATGGTAATTTTAAAACTATGATAGGATTTCGATTTTCAGAATTTAAAGAAGATACCACACAGTCGCCTTTCGATCGGTTGTTAAAGCTTTTTTTGGAATTAATGACCTATACTTCAGGTGATGTAGAAGAAACATTTGATTGGATGAAGCAATTGGATGCAGCGCATAACATTACTGATGATTATACCTTAGATGATTTTAGAAAGGATTTAGAACGTAAAAGTTTATTGAGAATAGATCCAAAAGATTCTAAATCAAAAATAACCTCTAAAACAGAGCAGCTTATCCGAAAAAGAGCCTTAGATCAAATATTTGGAAAGCTGAAAAAGGGAGATGCAGGAAATCATCAAACCAAACATATCGGAAAAGGCGATGAGGCAACAACCGATAAGCGCCCATTTCAATTTGGTGATACATTTGAGCAAATAGATTTTACAGAATCGTTTCGAAAAGCTCAGATTAATCATGGAATCGATGACTTTAGAATGACTGAAGATGATTTAGAAGTCGTGGAAAGTAGCCATAAAACGCAACTATCTACTGTTTTGATGATTGATATTTCTCATTCCATGATTCTCTACGGAGAAGACCGTATTACACCGGCTAAGAAAGTGGCGATGGCTCTTGCAGAGTTTATTACTACTCGTTATCCAAAAGATAGTTTGGATATTGTTGTATTTGGAAATGATGCGTGGCAAGTTCAAATTAAGGATTTACCTTATTTAACTGTTGGGCCCTACCACACCAATACAGTAGCTGGTTTAGAGTTGTCAATGGACTTATTGAGAAGAAAAAAATCAAGCAATAAGCAAATTTTTATGATTACGGATGGAAAGCCTACTTGTATCATAAAAAACGGCGAATACTATCAGAATAGCTGGGGCCAAGATCCTGAGATATTAAATAAAACAGTAAACCTCGCAGCTCAATGCCGCAAGCTAAAAATACCTATTACCACTTTTATGATTGCGGAAGATCCTTATTTACAAAAGTTTGTTGAGCAATTCACAGAAGCTAATAATGGTAAAGCTTTCTATTCCGGATTAGACGGATTAGGGAATTTTATCTTTTCAGATTACGAACGAAATAAAAAAAGAACTATATGAGTCAGTTAACAGCAATAACCACTTTCGGAGAATTAAAGAAAAGCGGTTATCAGCCAACGAGTGTAAAGGAAGAATTAAGAGCGAACCTAATTGAAAAGTTGGCCAAAAAAGAGCCTATTTTTAAAGAGATTCATGGTTATGAAGATACCGTAATTCCAAGTTTAGAGCGAGCTATACTTGCTAAGCACAACATTAACTTCTTAGGTCTAAGGGGACAGGCAAAAACAAAGATTGCTCGATTAATGGTGCAATTATTAGATGAATATATTCCTGTAATTGAAGGTTCTGAAATTAATGATGACCCATTTGGCCCAATTTCTTACTTCGGAAGAAAGCAATTGGAAACACTTGGAGATAAAATGCCGATATCTTGGATGCACAGAAGCGATCGATACACTGAAAAATTGGCCACCCCTGATGTGAGTATTGCTGATTTAATTGGAGATGTAGATCCGATAAAAGCAGCTAATTTAAAATTAGATTATTCCGATGAGCGTGTTCTTCACTTTGGTTTAATTGCTCGAGCAAACAGAGGAATATTTGTTATTAACGAGCTTCCTGATCTTCAAGCAAGAATTCAAGTAGCTTTATTTAACATACTGCAAGAAGGAGATATACAAATTAGAGGATTTAAACTGCGATTACCGTTGGATTTGCAGTTTGTGTTTACCGCAAACCCAGAAGATTATACCAATAGAGGTTCTATAATTACACCTCTAAAAGATAGGATTCAAAGTCAAATTATGACGCATTATCCGAGAAATATTACCCTCTCAAAAGAAATTACCGACCAAGAAGTAAAACTGACCAAAGAGCAGCGTGAAATGGTGTTGGTTCCCGACGTTTTGAGTGATTTGTTAGAGCAAATTGCCTTTGAGGCTAGAAAAAGTGAGTATGTAGATGCTAAAAGTGGTGTTTCTGCTCGTTTAACTATTGCTGCTTATGAAAATATGGTGAGTTCCGCTGAGAGAAGAGCAATTATAAACGGAGAAAAGAAGACAGTTGCTAGAGTAGCAGATCTAATGAACGTTGTTCCAGCAATTATTGGTAAGATAGAAATGGTTTATGAAGGAGAGCAAGAGGGTGCTGTGAACGTAGCTCACGCCATTGTTCAAGCCGCTATCAGAACAATGATTACAAAATATTTTCCTGAATTAAAAGATCTTAAGAAGAATAAAACAGAAGAGGCAGAGATGTATAAAACAGTTTTAAACTCGTTTGCCAATAATGTAATCGATATAGAAACAGATTTTTCTGATAAAATCTATCATGAAGAATTATCACAAATTCCCGGTATTGTTAAGTTGATAGATACCAAATTACCAAAGTTGCCAAAAGCAGAGAAGGTGTTGATGATGGAGCTACTGTTGCATGGTTTTGCGGAGTATTCCTTATTAGGTAGAAAACGACTAGATACGAAGTTGCGCTTTAACGATCTTTTTCAGTCGATGCTGAGCTCAGATGATATGGATATCGAAGATGATTTTTTAAATTAATTGAAATATATCATATTTGTACCTTGAAATACAAATATAACCACATGTTAAAAAAAATAGGATTTTTATTGCTGTTAACAACTGCTCTGACTTCATGCAGCGATGATGGAAAGGAGACTGTTTTGTTATTTTCTCCTGAAAAGGATGTTGAGCTTGGAGCTCAACTAAAACAAGAAATATTTGCTAACCCATCACAGTATCCATTATTAGATTCTGTGCAGTATAGATCTGCTTATGAATATATAAGAGGTTTGAAGGATAGTATTTTAAATACTGGAGAAATCGGCTATAGAGATGAGTTTGCTTGGGAAGTTTACATCATTGAAGATGATCAAACACTCAATGCATTTGCTTCACCAGGTGGATATATTTTCTTTTACACGGGCTTAATTAAGTATCTAGATAATGAAGATGACTTAATGGGTGTAATGGGTCATGAAATAGCGCATGCCGATAGAAGACATTCCGTAAAGCAAATGCATCGACAATATGGAATTAACTTACTGTTAAGTATCGTTTTAGGAAATGAGCCCGGTCAAATCTCTCAAATTCTTGCAGGAATAGCTGGAAATGGAACGTTATTGGCGTTTAGTCGAGACGCTGAAACCGAAGCAGATTTATATTCAGTTGATTACCTTTCTAAGACACCTTACCGTTGCGATGGAGCTAAAACCTTCTTCAAAAAGTTAAGTGATGGCAATAGCCAAGCACCTCCTAAATTTTTGAGTACACACCCACCATCAGCTGATCGAGTAATTAATATAGAAACTAAGGCTTTAGAAATTGGTTGTGATACTACCTACTTTTCACCTTCCTCTTATCAAACATTTAAAAATTCATTACCTTAATTATGAAAAACCTTCTAACGATAGCAGTTTTTTGTGCAATTACACTAACTGCTTGTGGAAATACAAATACGTCAATTGAAAACTCTAAAGTAGAAAATAAGGATAATGTGAAACGATTAGAGGGCTTAAGTAAAGCCTACTTTGCAAGCGGCTGTTTTTGGTGTGTAGAGGCTATCTTTGAAGAGCTAAAAGGAGTAGAGGAAGTAGTTTCAGGTTATGCAGGTGGAAAAGAAAAAGGTCCTACTTACCAGCAAGTAAGTGCAGGATTGACTACACATGCAGAAGCGGTAGTTGTATATTATAATCCAGATTTAATCGACTTTAAAACCTTAGTAAAGGTGTTTTTTGGATCACATGACCCAACTACGCTGAACCAACAAGGACCGGATAAAGGCGCACAATATCGTTCTATTGCATTTTATTCTAATGAGAATGAAGAACGAATTATCAATGAGTATATAGCGCATTTAAAGGCTGATAATGTATATGATGATGAAATAACAACAGATGTTAAGATGTTGGATATTTTTTATAATGCTGAAGAATATCATCAAGATTACGAAAGAAATAATCCTGATAACCCTTATATTAAAAGTGTTTCTATACCTCGCTTAAAGCGATTTGAAGCGAAGTACCCTGAACTTTTAAAAGATCATTAAAGTTCTATTTTAAAAGAACTTAATCCAATAACAATAAATCCTGAAGCGATTTTCTGAGAGCAGAGAGTTCTTCAGGATTTATTTTTCCTATCCGTTTCTCCAATCGATCTCTACTAATAGATCTTAAATGCATAGCTAAAACCTCTGATGATTCCACTAAACCATTTTCTGCAGTCGGATGTAGGATTAAATCACCTTTATAGTGCTTTAATTTAGTGGTAAGCGGACAAACTATAATTACTGGTGAGTAGATGTTAACTAAGTTTCCACTTACTATCAAAACCGGCCGATGGCCACTTTGCTCGCTTCCTTTGGTGGGACTGAGATTAGCGTTCCAAATTTCAGCCTTTTTCATTTCCTTCTATTTGCTTGAGATAATCAGCCATACCTTCTTCTGCAAGAGAAAGCATGTCTTGATCTTTAGAAGCTTGTGAAAATGAATATAGATATTCAAGGCGCGTAAGCTGTTCTAGATAAACACGAAGCGCTTTTTCTATCAGTTTGTTTTTTGGTACAGAAAGACGCTCTGCTTGAGCTGCAAGCTGAGCAAGAACATCGTCTGGGAGAGAGCTTGTGAATACTGCCATAGTTTTATATTTATAAAACGTAAATATACTATTTTTATAATTACAATACATAAATATGACGGTTATTGAAAAATCATATGAAATAAAACGTATTGATTTCTAATTAAATAAAAGAAAACTACTTCATTCCATTATACAAATCCATGTACTCCTTTGCTTTGGCCGGATTACCTAAATTTTGATATGTTATCCCTAAAAAGTAATAATTCTGGACATTAGTTGGGTTTAGCTCAATGGCTTTAGTAAAGTAAGGAATAGAGCCTTGTAATTGTCCAAGTGTGGCTAAAGTGGCTCCCATATTTGCATTGGCATCAGCCATGTTTGGATTAGCAGCTAAAGCTCGCGAATAAGTATTTCTAGCAGCTTCATATTGCTTCATTTCAAAATAGATAGCTCCAAGATTACTTAATACGATTGCATTTTTGGGATTTAATTCGATGGCTTTTAAATAGTAACGTTCAGCTGTTGCAAAGTCTTTTGTTCGGTATTTTAATAATCCTAAGTTACCAAAAGCATCACTGTACGCAGGATAAATTTCAGTAGCGCGCTTTAAATAACCTTCTGATTCTACAAAGTAATTGACTCTATCAGTTTCATTAACAGCTTTCACTGCTTTTTCTTTCATAATTTCTAAACCAAGGCTGTAATTAATTCTTGCACTATTTGGAACTGTTTTAATATCTGTGCTATACAAAACCAAATCACTTTCCCATGCTTGATTTCTACTAATGGTTTTACCGCTGTAGGCAAGTAATATTCCTACGCAAATTGTTATGCCGATAGGTTTTAGTTTGTTAGAGGAAATTAATTTGTTGATGAAGTAGGCGATAATCAAACAAAAACTAACCGAAGGAATAAACAATAACCGCTCCCCAAAGTGAGTACCAATAGTGAAAAGTAGGTTGGTAGAAATAGAAAATGTAATGGCAAAAAAGAGTAAACCAAAACCGATTAGGCTGCGCTTTTTAAATTGCTTCACAGTTAAAATTATTAATAATATAACAACTACTAGGCTGATTAAAAATAAGGGATTACTTACATTGATAGCACTTAAATGTTGGATAGAGTAATCACTACTTAAATTTAATGGAAGTACTAATTTATACAGGTAGAGTCCGACTAAATAAAACTTAGTTGCTATGAGTTCGGACACATCATTTATACCCACGAGTAAATTATCTATAGCTGCAACTGGGGAATTAGAGGTAAGCGCTCCTAGTGCATTTTGCCGCATAATAAAATAAGGTATCAAAGGAATTAAAAAGAGAGACACACTCGAAAGTGCCTTTTTAAGAGATACATTTTCAAAAAAGTACAATGTGGTTGGTATAACCGCTATAAACGTAATAGAACTCTCCTTAGTAAGCATAGCAGCAAAAAATAAGGCAATTGCTAACCAAAGCTGCTTTTTATCTTTACTATGGTGATAGCTGTGATAGAATTTAAGAATGAGTAAAAGCAATAAAAAAGATAGAATTTCATCTAGACTTTTTATGTTAGCGACTACTTCAGTATGAAGCGGGTGAGCTATAAACAATAGTGCTGTAATGAGAGCGATAGCTGCATTTGCCCATTTAGAAACTAGTTGATATAAAACAACAGTTGCAAATCCATATAGTAGGATATTGATTAAGTGTGCAAACCAAGGTTGATCAGGGAATAATTGCCATTCCAAAGCGAAAATAGACAATGGAATAGGTCGAAATAAGGAACCTGTTTGAAAACCATACCCATACCGATAAGGTGTTTTAAAAATCGTAGAGATACCTTCTGTACCGCTTTTTACAACAAAATTTTCCTTGATTACGGAGAAATCATCCAATACATAACCATGATTTATGGTATTCAAGTATAAAAGAACAGCAAAGGTAAATAGGAGGTAAGGAGTATATTTTTTTAGGGACGAACTCATAATTAGGCAATAAGATTTTAATTTTTACTATTTTTAATTTAATTAAAATAGATTAAATTGCAGAAACAAATATGCATATTATGACAGTGAAAGCAAAAAAAATGACAGCAAACGTTTTAACTACTATCTTATTTTTGGCATTTGTAGTTTCTGGATTTATGAAATTAATGAGAACTGACGATGCTGTAGAAGGATTTAGAAGGTATGATTTAAATGTAGGAATATTGATGCTAATTGGTTTTTTAGAAGTCCTTGGCGGTTTAGGCTTATGGTTGCCTAAAGTTAGAATATGGGCAGCAGCAGGTTTATCCGCTATTATGACAGGTGCAATAGTTATACACCTTTACCATGACGAAGCAAACTTGATTGCTGCACCTTTAGTATTCTTTATATTGCTGATGGTTTCAATATCACTGAGGTTACAGCTCAATAAATTGCCGAAACAAAAGCGTAAAAATAGAAAGAACGAATAACAACACTGTAAGTGTAATTACTTCTGGAATTTACGCTGAAGATCTATCATTTTTATTGCAGTAACAGCAGCTTCGTCGCCTTTGTTGCCCAATTTCCCGCCACTTCTATCAATACTTTGTTGCTCTGTATTGTCGGTAAGTACACCAAAAATTACTGGTTTACCATAATTGATACTGACGTCTACAATACCTTTTGTAACACCTTGGCAAACAAAATCAAAATGTTTGGTTTCACCTTGTATAACGCAACCCAAACAAATTACACCTGCTACATCTGTATGCTCCAAAAGTGTTTGTGCTCCTAATGGAAGTTCAAACGCACCTGGAACAGTAATGATAGTAATGTTTTCTTCTTTAGCACCGTGCTTTAAAAGTGTGGTTTTTGCCCCGCTAAGAAGACCTGATGTAATCTTCTCGTTCCACTCTGAAATAACAATTCCGAATCGCATATCTTGCGCATTCGGAACTGTTTCTATGTTGTATGCTGATAAATTGGCTGTTGCCATAAATAAGCTTAGTTTATGAAAGTTTCTACTCGTGCAATGTACTTCTGTACTTCTGCTCCTTCTTGAGTTTTACTAAAATCTTTTTTAATCGTTTTGTAGGCGTTAAGAGCATCTTTATACTCTCCGATTGCTTCATAAGCCATTCCGGCTTTCATTAAATAGATTGGAGAAGTAAAATCATTTGTATTTGCCATTGCTGCTTTACTGTAAAAACTTGCAGCTTTCGACTTATCACCTAACTCCATATAAGCATCACCTTGAGCTCCTAATGCGATTGAACTAAGCATAACGTCATTGCTACTAAAGTCTTCCAAAGAAGAGATAGCACTTTCAAATTGACCACTTCTTAAATAAGATATACCTAAATAATAGTTGGCTAAATTTCCTGCTTTAGTGCTTCCATAATTATCCTCGATTGCTAGAAATCCCATATTTACGCCGTCACCATAGATTGCTTTATTTAAAGAATCTTGCTGAAAATACTGTTCAGCCATAAACATCATTTCTTTTGCTTCCTTTTCGTTAGGTATAGTTACAAAATTACTGTAAGCAAAATATCCACCTATAACTACAATAATACCAACTACTACCGAGATTATACTGTTCTTATTTTCATCGATGAAAGTTTCTGTTTTACCATATACTTCTTCTACATCTACAAATAATTCTTCTTCTTGGTTGTTATCTTTAGCCATGTTTTATTCTTTATTATAAGCGTGCAAAAATAAGTTTTTTTATGAATCGACAAACTTTTTCTTTCATGCGTTTCAATGTAACTGATTTCTTAATTTTGAAAATCTGAAAATTGAACTATGTATTTGAAGAATCTTTCCGTCATTAATTTTAAAAATTACAAAGAAGTAACACTTACTTTTCATAGTAATGTGAATTGTTTTGTTGGTAATAATGGCGGAGGTAAAACAAATCTTCTCGATGCTATTTTTTATCTTTCATTTAGTAAAAGCTACTTTAATCCATCAGATTCGCAAATAATTACACATGAGGAGCCTTTTATGGTTGTTCAGGGTGATTTTAACCGATTGGATCAAAATGAGGCCATTTATTGTGGTATTAAAAGGGGACAAAAAAAGCAGTTTAAACGAAATAAGAAAGAATACAGTAGAATTTCAGACCATATTGGATTACTTCCATTAGTCATGATTTCTCCATCGGATTCATCCCTTATCTTAGATGGAAGCGATACAAGAAGAAGATTTCTTGATTTAATAATTAGCCAATATGATCGGCCATATTTGGAGCATGTGATACAATATAATAAGGCAGTCTCTCAGCGAAATAGGTTATTGAAAAAATTTCAAGAAATCAGAAGCTTTGATGAAGATTCATTAGAAATATGGGACGCTCAATTGGTTCTTCATGGTGAAAAAGTTTATGAGGGACGAAAACAGTTTATCGAGCAATTTCTGCCAATTTTTCAGAAGTATTACACGTTTATTGCTGAAAATAATGAAGTGGTAGGACTTACGTATTTATCTCAATTAAATGAAGATACATTTCAAAACGCTTTAATGAGTGCACGAGGAAATGATCGAAGAGCATCTTTTTCAACGGCAGGAATACATAAAGATGATTTAGAATTTACGATTAGTGGTTTCCCTATTAAAAAGTTTGGTTCTCAAGGACAACAAAAAACCTATTTGTTAGCATTGAAGTTGGCACAAGCTGAATATATACAGCAAATTAAGTCTATTCCACCAATTTTATTATTGGATGATATTTATGATAAATTGGATGATAAGCGAGTTGCTAAACTAATGGAAATAGTGAGCAGTAATAACTTTGGCCAAATATTTATCACCGACACCCATCAAGATCGATTAGCAGATATTTTTAAGGAATTAAAAATCGATTGTCGTACTTTCGCAGTAAACAAAGGAGGCGTAGATGGAACGGAATAAACAGCAAGCACCTTTAAAAGAATTGGTGGATAAAATGCTTCGAGCTTATGGATTATCCGATAAGTTAGATGAAGTAGAACTCATCCAATCGTGGGAAAAAATAGTGGGTAAAATGATTTCAAAACACACGAAAGATATTTACTTTAAAAATAAAATACTTTACTTAGAGCTTGATTCATCAGCATTAAAGCATGAACTTAACTTAGCTAAAGGTAAATTAAGAGATAAACTGAATGGCGATTTGGGTAAGAATTTAGTCAATGAGATTGTCATTAAATAGGGTGTAAGTTGATAGAGAGAATGAAAACTAAAGCTGCAGAGCTATTGCTAAAAAACCGACTTGCAAAATTAGAGCGTCGGGTGCATGCAAAAGGTTTTAGAGAAGCCAAAAGTGTGGCTATTTTGTATCATTATGATCCGGAGACGGAGAATGTTGTTAGAGATTTTGCTCATTTTTTGAAAGATGAGCGGATGAAAGCTGATACCCTTGCTTATGTGAGCAAAAAAGAATACTATGAAAAGGTAAAACCAGAGTTATCGTATGCTTATTTTAATAAAAAGCAATTGAATTGGTTACACACACCTACAGAAAAGCAATGCATTGATTTTATGAATAAAGAGTATGATATTTTGATCGATTTAACGATTCGGTCACATTATCCACTCAGATACCTATTTTCATTGTCTAAAGCACATTTTAAGGTAGGGGCGGCCATCGCTTATCGCAATGATATTTGTGATTTGACCATTGATATTTCTAAGCAAAAAGAACTTCCTTATTTAATCACTCAACTAAAACATTATCTCAACCTAATCAATTAATTATGAAAAGAAAATTTGCAGGCGTAGGTGTAGCATTAGTTACCCCATTTACAAAAGATAAAGCAGTAGATTACAAAGGTCTTGATCAATTAGTAAATCATGTTATAGGCGGTGGAGTTGATTATTTGGTTGTGTTAGGAACAACAGGTGAGTCTGTTACTTTGAATAAGGAAGAAAAAAATAAGGTAGTAGCACAAGTAATAAAATCAAATGAAGGTAGGTTACCGGTGGTAATTGGTATTGGTGGAAATAACACCTATGAGTTGATTGAAACCATGAAGGACACCGATTTTACAGGAATTGATGCTATACTTTCTGCAAGTCCTATGTACAATAAACCAACTCAAGAAGGTATTTATCAGCATTATAAAGCATTGGCAAAAGTAGCTCCAAGACCGATAATACTATACAATGTACCTGGAAGAACAGCGAGCAATATGTCTCCTGAAACTACGGTAAGATTAGCTAACGACTTTAAAAATATTATTGGAATTAAGGAAGCCTCAGGTAGTTTAGAGCAAGCGATGAAGATTTATCAAGGAATGCCGGCTGACTTTTACTTAATTTCCGGTGATGATGCATTGGCAGTTCCGTTTGTAGCAAGTGGAGGAGAAGGAGTGATTTCCGTAGTGGCAAATGCATTGCCAAAAACATTTAGCAATGCTATTCATTTAACTTTAAATAACGATACAAAAGCTGCTAAAAAAGAACATTATAGAGTTTTTGATATTATCAAAATGTTGTTTGAAGAAGGTAATCCTGGTGGTGTAAAAGCAGCCTTGCAAATTTTAGGTGTTTGCGGTGCAGATGTACGTTTACCCTTGTGGCCAATCAGCGATGGATTATATAATTCGTTGAGCAAAGCATTGACACCATTTAAGTAGTTATAAAAGTAAATAAGTTATAAAAAAAGAGCTCGAAGGTTTTCAAAATCTTCGAGCTCTTTTTATTATGCCATTCTTAAGCATGTATTATCTATTACAATTCGTTTCTCTTTGTAGAGTAAACCAACTGCTTTCTTGAACGTCTTTTTACTCATGACTAGTTGATCACGGATATCTTCAGGATCTGACTTATCGGTTAAGTTTAAGACCCCGCCATTTTTATCAATGGCATCTAAAATCCTCTGTGCATTTGGTTCTACCTTTTGGTAACCATCTTTTTCTAAAGCAATGTCAATTTTATTATCGTCTCTTACTTTGCGAACATAGGCTTTTTGCTTGCTTCCTCGCATTAGTGGTTCTATAATGTCGTTATCGAACACCATTCCCCAATGCTTATTATTCACGATTACTTGTACGCCTAAATCGTTTCCGTCAGCAACTAAAATCTCTACTTCGTCGCCTACACCAAGTTCAGGTTTTTCTTCACTCATATAGCGAGCTAACTTGGTAGAAGCAGTTAATCTTCCGGTTACATCATCCACAAAAAGATAACCGATAGTGGTTTGTCCTTCTTGTAGTTTTTTAGCTTGCTCCTTTAATGGAATAAGTAAATCTTTAGCAACTCCCCATTCAGCGAAAGCGCCATAATTAGTAACTGAATTAACTTTTAATAATCCAAATTCATGCAAGCACATGCTTGGTTTTAAAGTAGTAGCAATTAAACGATTTTCGTTATCGGCGTAAATAAACACCTCTAGCATATCTCCTAAACGTAAGGTAAGAGGCACATATTTATGCGGCAACAATACTGCTTCGCCATTTTCATCTTCTAAATAAACGCCTGGCTCTGTATTTCTATCTGCACGCAGTGTATTGTATTTTCCTAACTCAATCATTTTGCAATTTCTATTTTAACTTTCTTCTTTTTTATCTTTTCGTTTCTAATTTTTCTAATCAACTGTATTATATTATCGCGCTTTACAGCGACATAACTAAAGTGATCTTTTACAGTAATTAAACCGACGTCTGTTTTGTCTAGTTTTCCTTGATTAGTTAAAAATCCAACGATGTCTATTTTATTGACTTTCTCTTTTTTTCCTGCTCCAATAAATAATGTTTCCCATTCAGGATCAATTATTTCTTCATGAGTAAGATCTAACTCCCATTCAGGAATTTCATCCAAAATATAATCAGGTAATCGCTCTTCAGCAGCCTGAATCAAAATAATAGTACCTGATGCATTCATACGAGCGGTACGTCCGTTTCTGTGGGTAAATTCTTCTAGCTTTTTAGGAATGTGATAATGGATAATGTAATCCAACTCATCTACATCAATTCCTCTAGCCGCCAAATCTGTGGCGATTAAAATATTACAGCTTTTATTTCTGAACTTTATTAATGCAGATTCACGGTAATTTTGCTCTAGTTTTCCGTGGAATATTTCAGCCACAAAGCCTTGATCGTCCAAGTATTCTCTAACTCTTTCTAGTGATTCTCTATGATTACAAAAAACCAGCGTAGATTGGTTGCCAATATTCCGAAGTGTATGATCTAGTGTCTCTAATTTATCCTTATCAGGAGAAATCACCCTTTTCATAACTACTTTATCATTGGTTTGGCTCTGATTGATGAAATCTAGTTCTTTATACCTGTCAAAACCAACAAAATCAGGTATCCGAACAGCATTAGTAGCTGAACATAAAATTCTGTTTTCAAGCTTGGTACATTGCTCTACAACAACGCGCATTTCCTCTTCAAAACCAACCTCCAATGATTTATCAAATTCATCGAGAATTAAGGTATTCACAAATTGAGGAGAAATACGATCATGTTTAATGTGATCTACAATACGTCCGGGTGTTCCTATAATAACCTGAGGACTAGAAGAAAGGTTACGTGTTTCTATGTCTATTGAGTGACCTCCATAACACAAAGTACTGTGAATTTCAGTTTGAAGAGATTTAAAAACATCGTTTATCTGAATCGCTAACTCTCTACTTGGAGCAATAATAATTGCTTGATTAGTAGCTGAATTAATATCTATTTTTTCTAATAGTGGTAGGAGGAAGGCTAATGTTTTTCCGGTACCGGTAGGCGAGAGTAGCAGCACATTATTGCGCTTACTCATGGTTTCCATACTGGCCTCTTGCATACTGTTTAGGGCTGAAATGCCTAAATAGTTAAGCCGATCGATCAATTTTGGAGATAGTTTTTGCATGCTGCAAAGTTAAGGATGATAATGTGGTATATTTACTTTTCATTAAAATGATTGTTTTTGTTGATTTATGACCGATTCAAAAGAACATCCACTAACGCTATTGGTTACTACTACAATGCCTTATGGAAAATATAAAGGCCGATATTTGTGTGATTTACCAGAACCATATCTAGTGTGGTATCATGCTAAAGGTTTTCCGAAAGGGAAATTAGGCGGTTTGTTAGCAACGATTTATGAAATAAAACTAAATGGGTTAGAGGATTTACTCATCCCTATTAGAAAACAATTTGGAAAGCGATAATGTCTAAAAGAGATTTAAAAGGATACTTAAAGGGTCTTAAAAAAGCTCAGCTTGAAGAGCAGATAATTGATTTGTATGAGCGATTCAAAGAGGTAAAAATATTCTACGATTTTGCGTTTAACCCACAAGAACAAAAAATACTGGATGTTGCAAAAGCAAAAGTTTACAAAGAATATTTTCCCAACACTAAGCGAAGAGCAAAAGCTAGAAGATCAATCGCTCAGAAGCATATCCAACATTTCAAAACGATAGAAATGGATGCTTCCTTAATAGCAGAATTTATGCTTTATAATCTTGAAATAGCTCAATTGTTTTGTAGTGAAAGACGGGTCAATTCAGCTGCCTTTTATAAAAGTATTTTAAAGTCTTATAGAGAGTTAATTGTATTTATTATTCAAAAAGGAATTCATTTGAAATTTAAAACTAGAGCAGAAGCGATAAAGAAAGAGACAAAAACTCAAGATTGGGAAAATTGGTTTCATTTTGACGACGTCTTCTTACTTTTAGATGAAGATGGTGAGGGTTTCTATCAAATAAAAAATTAAGTATGCATAATAGTTGAAGAAGTTTTTTTTTGAAAAAATTGGATTCAATAGTAGATAGAACCCTTTTTAAGCCCTAACTTTGTTACGCCCTTTTTTATAAAGGGATTACAATTAATTATCAAAAAAGGAGACTTTTATGGGCATGTCTTATGACAGCAACGAGAAGAAAACTGGTAAAAAGCTATACGATTATCAACACGCGGCAATAGAGCAAATCTTTGAGAAGTTTAATAGTTTCCCTGAAAACCACAACTTACTTTATCAATTACCTACAGGTGGGGGTAAAACTGTTATTTTCGCAGAAATAGCCAAAAGGTATATTGCAGAAACAGGCAAAAAAGTTTTAATTCTGACCCACAGAATTGAGTTATGCAACCAAACTTCGGGATTACTTTCGGAAATTGGCGTGAACAATAAGATTATAAACAGCAAGGTTAAAACCTTACCGAATAACAACGAATTTATGTGTTTCGTTGCGATGGTAGAAACATTGAATAACCGATTGCAAGACCAAGTTATGGACATGCAGAATGTCGGTTTGGTAATTATTGATGAAGCTCACTATAACTCATTTAGAAAGCTATTTGATTATTTTGGAAAAAGTATTGTACTTGGGGTAACTGCAACACCATTAAGTTCAAATATAAAGCTTCCAATGAAGCATTTATATCATGAGTTAATTGTAGGGCATTCAATTGCAGGGTTGATTGAAAAGGGATTCTTGGCTAAGGCAGAAACATATAGTTATGATGTAAGCCTAAGTACATTGAAAGTTGGTATTAATGGTGATTACACGGTTAAGTCTTCTGAGTTACTTTACTCCAACTTTACCATGCTCGATAAATTGCTTTATGCTTATGAGCATAAATCAAAAGGAAAGAAAACGCTGATTTTCAACAATGGAATCAACACATCTAAGCATGTTCAGATTTTATTTGAAAAGGCAGGATATGATGTTCGCCATTTAGATAACACACATAAAGAAGATGAAAGAAGAGAAATCCTAGATTGGTTTAAAAATACACCTGATGCTATTTTGACCTCGGTAGGTATTTTAACTACGGGTTTTGATGAACCAACAATTGAAACTATTGTCCTCAATAGGGCAACTAAATCATTGACACTTTACCATCAAATGATTGGTCGAGGTAGTCGAGTAATAAAAAACAAGAAAAAGTTTACTGTAATTGATTTAGGAAATAATGCTTTGAGATTTGGAATGTGGGATGCTCCAATAAATTGGCACGATATCTTTAAATCACCTGATTTTTATTTGGAGAATATTACCTCTGATGAAGATATTGAAAAGAACTTCAAATATATCCTACCGGATGAAGTTCGTGAGCGATTCAGTAAAACTGAAGAAATAGAATTAGATATTGAAGGGGAGTATACCATAGCTCAAAGTAAAGGTAAACGTCCAAAAAGCGTTCTGGATAAATCATTGGAGCAACACATAAGAATGTGTCTGGATAACGCTAAAGATGTTTATGAAGCTAGAGAACTCGCAGGGCTTTTAGAAGAAGATATTGAAAATAGGGCAAAGCGATATGCTCATTGCCTAACAAAGAGCACTAAGAATTACATAAAATGGTTACAAGATGATTATAAGCGTCAGTTGGTTTCCTCGATAACAAGAAAGTTTATACAGTTGGAAGCAATGAAACAATATGACTAACCAAATAAGGAATGAAAAAATGCCACATTTGAACTTCAAATGTGGCATTTTTTTATTGAATTGGTTTTAATTTATTCTTTAATAAATATTTTTTTAGTGCCTACTTGTTGATTCTGACTTGTAAACTTAAGAAGAGCAATCCCCGTTATATTATTCGTATGAATAGTTAATTGATTGGATACAGATGAGAATCGTTGAATAGTACGACCTGTAAGATCAATTAATTCTACTTCCTTTAAATCTTCAGGTAGATTTGATAAATCAATACGCCGGCTTGAGCTTGCAATTGTAAATTTATCAAGGTTGTAGGTGTTTAAGGAAGCAACAGTTGAATTGTTTAACGCTATGTTTCTAGCAGTTGTTGCATTTCTACCTTCATAAACAATTGAACTATCAACTGCTGAATATACAATGTACCTCGGAGTGCCACTTTGATACCATCTCTCCGTTGTATCAATAAACATAAAGACATCATTCCAGCTATGGGTACTTCTCCAAGTGTATACATTGTTACAATTAGGAACTGCCATTCCATAAGTAAATGTCATTGCTCCCCAAACCTCTACATTGGCACTATTTTGAGCAGCGAATGTTTGCCAAGCCGGAGCAGCACTGACACAAATGGAGCAGTCAAACCCTTTTGATAAAACTACTAGTGATTTACCTGTGCTTAAAGTTGAATAAATATTCTTGGATACATTACTACAGTCATATACCGTTGCATTTGTCGGAGTTTGTGCCATTAAATTGATTGAAAGTAAAGCGAAACAAACTGTTAGTGTTATTTTGATTCTATTTTTCATGATTAGATTTTTTTTCAAATATAGGTTCATAGTTTCTAATCAACTGTCATCTATTCGACAAAGGACTTATTGTTGCTCTGAACAAAGAATAATATAAATGGTTTAAAGTTTTGTTTGAGTACTTCCGTATATTTACCAAAACTTCAATCACATGAAAAAAACCATTTACACTTTATTTTTTGGATCCATTTTATTTATAGGAGGAAGTATTTTATTAACTTCCAGTTCGAATGGTCGAGCATTTTCTGCTAATGATGGTAATACTGGTGCTCCTGGAGAAGGTCAAACTTGCCGTTCGTGTCACGGTGGTGGTTTTGGAACTACCGTTTCTATTACTGTAAAAGACTCCACAGGATTTCCTGTTAGTACTTATGTTCCAGGAAAAGTGTATGACGTTGATGTCGCTATAAATACCACAAGTGCTGCACAGAGGTACGGATTTCAGTTAGTAACACTTACTTCAAATGCAATACCTTACAATGCATGGAGCCAACCTGCCGCAAACACACGGATTGCCTCAGCAGGGCAAAGAAGTTATGCAGAGCATAAAGGGAAAAGTACCACCAATTCATTTTCTACCAAATGGACAGCTCCTGTTTCAGGAACAGGTGATATTGTTTTTTACGCTGGAGGTGCTGCTGTAAACAATAATCAGGCAACTTCTGGTGATGGTGGAAATACTATTTCATTAACCATTCAGGAGGATATGAGTACAAATTTGAACGAACTTTCATTGCAAAATAGCCTTACATTTTTCCCAAATCCCGCTAAAGAATTAATCTTTATAAGCAATACAGCAGGAATTGATCTTATTGGGTCTATTCGAATTATTGACCTAAAAGGGCAAGTGCTTATTGAGAATCAAATAAACGTGAACTCAAATAGTCAGGAACAGTTGAATATTAATCAATTAAGTTCAGGGGTCTATATGATTCAATTAAATACAAACAAACAAGAAACAATTACAAAAAGGATTATCATTCAATAATATTACTATACTTATTAAAGGCGCTTTGATTTTATCTCAGCGCCTTTTTTTATGGTTTTTATTTACTTCGATCCATTCGTTGTAAATGTTCAATGTATAATTCCTTGATTAGGCCAAATAATCAAGATAGAAGATGTACCTTTGCGCAAAGTTTTAGCAATAGAGTGATGCCTATTGAGCGATACTTGGCTTAAATGAGCTGTTGAAATTTAATGTGGTTTTTTAAAATCACCTTCTCCATATTCCAAATGAGCCTCATTTTAGCAGTCTTACCTGAGTAAGGCGTTTTTAACTAGTTATAAACAATACATCAACGAATGGCAAAGTCCCAACAGACCTACAACAAAAAAGAAAAAGAAAAAGCGCGATTAAAAAAGCGTGAAGAAAAAGCAAAAAGAAAAGAAGAACGTAAAGCAAATTCTGAAGGTGGTGGCCTTGATAATATGATTGCTTACGTAGATGAATTTGGTATGATTACCGATACTCCACCGGATCCAACGAAGAAGAAAGAAAAAATAGATGTAGAAAGCATTACTATTGGTATTGCCAGAAGATCTGAAGAGGATGAAGAGCCAACAGAACGACAAGGAAAGGTAGCTTTCTTTAATAGCTCTAAGGGTTTTGGATTTATCAATGATTTAACCACCCAAGAGAAATTCTTTGTTCATGTGCATGGATGTTTAGAAGA
Organism: Vicingaceae bacterium; assembly: GCA_028336925.1. Lineage (GTDB taxonomy): Bacteria > Bacteroidota > Bacteroidia > Flavobacteriales_E > Vicingaceae > Acidiluteibacter. The sequence goes on from JAOKVV010000020.1 coordinate 18,752, forward strand.
GATTCAAGAAAATGATAAAGTTACTTTCGAATTAGAGAAAGGCTTAAAAGGAATGAATGCTGTGCGGGTAAAGAAAGTTTAAGCTCACAGCAATTTTATACAGAACCCATTCTATCTAAGAATATTAGAAAGAATGGGTTTTTTATGTTTTTAACTAAAGTGATATCGTTGCTTTAATATATATTTGTTACATGAAATTTACAGACTACTACATCGTTGATGAACTTAAAGGGAATATTGATAAACAAGGATTTAAACGCCCTACAGATATTCAATTTAAGTCAATTCCGGCCATTCTAAATGGAGAAGATGTACTTGCAATAGCGCAAACAGGTACAGGTAAAACTGCTGCCTTCGCAATACCTATAATACATATTTTACATTCACGTAAAATGCTAAAGCGCCCTGATGGCGTTAAATGTTTAGTAATGGCACCCACGCATGAATTAGCTCTTCAGATAGAAACAGTTTTTAAAACTCTGTGTAAAAAAACACGTGTAACTACGTTTTGCATTCATGGTGGGGTAGACCAAGAGCCGCAAAAAGAAACGTTAGAAAAAGGGGTAGATGTACTAATCGCAACTCCAGGTAGAATGTTTGACTTGGTAAGTCAAGGATCATTAGACCTTAAAAGAGTGGAGATTTTAGTATTAGATGAAGCCGATCACATGCTTGATTTGGGCTTTATTAAAGATATTAAAGACTTGATGCGTCATTTGCCAAAAATGCGCCAAACGTTATTTTTCTCCGCTACGATTAATGAGAAGATTAAAAAATTAGCTTATTCATTGGTTACAAACGCAATTAGAATACAGATATCTCCGAAAGATCCAGTAGCTAAAAATATAGAGCATGCAGTTGCTTTTATTGAAATGGATGATAAACGATTTTTTTTAAAGCATTTGTTAACAGAGCATCCGGATAAAAAGACCTTAGTATTTGTTCGAACAAAGGTTCGTGCTGAGCGAGTTAAAAAGGCCATGGCTTCATTTGACATCGCTACGGAAACACTTCACGGTGATAAAGAGCAAAAAGAACGAGAAGCTGTGATGTCTGCATTTAGAGGCAATAATATAAAAGTGCTTATCGCAACAGATATTTCTGCACGAGGAATTGATATTGATAATGTAGAATATGTGATCAATTACGATTTGCCCGAATCTTCCGAACATTATGTGCATAGAGTTGGTAGAACAGGCCGTGGTGATAGAAGAGGCCAAGCCATTTCATTTTGTAGCACCGAGGAAAAGGAGCTGTTAAAAATGATAGAAGATAATTTGGGTAAACCAATTCATCGGATTGAAATTACCAAGCGCGATTATGAGTTTACCAAAACAGAAACCATTAAAAAGGAAGATGATTGGGAAGCATTAATGAAGCAAGCAGAAGTAGATAATGAAGCTTGGGAAAAGAAAAAGAAGAAACGACGAAAATAAAACTCTTTATAAATTAAATACATCTCACTTATGAAAACGATTAACTATATCACCTTAGCAATTTCTATCTGCTGTTTATCTTTGGTAATTTATTCATTTAAACCTGAAGGTGCACTTTACGATTTTAAAACCATTACAGTGGTTGAATCTATTGTACCTAATGGTGTTGGACGATCTAGGATGATTGAAACCCTTGAAGTCAAAGACTATAAAGAGTTTTCAAAAGTAATGTCTGAGGAAGATAATGACCGAAACAAGTCTGATCGTGGTGATATTCGAGTTAAGAATTACGAAGAAACAAAATTGCTGAACTTCTTTAATATTGGTGGTATTCGTTTTCAAAATATTGCAGCCAATGATGCAGTCGTAAATTCTAGAGTTAGTCAGTTTTTAGATGAAGGCTGGGAAATTGTAAGCATAACGGCCGGAGTTGAGTCTGTGGGAAGTGCAGATGATGCAAATGGCCTTTTTATTACTCGATTTTATTTTAAGAAGCAGAAGTAATATATTTTAAGAATATATGAGAACGCTTATTCCGGATTTGGAGTAGGCGTTTAAATGGGATAATTGAATGTTAAAATTAAAAAAATAGAGTCTTAACCAGAAATTATTTCAACTTATATTTATATGATATTCAGATTACTAAATATTTTAACAAGTAATTAATCAATAAACTGTTTCTACTATTAAAAACGAGTCTACTCTAATCCTTTCATCGATTTTACTCAAATAGAAACTGAGGAAGAAGAAGAAAAGCTTAAGAATGCAATCAAACGAAATTCAAATAAAGAATTCTATAAGTTTAAACAATTATAGCTTCTTTATCGTTGTCATACTCATAAACCTTTAAATACTAAATCTATGGAATATTTTATCATTGCATTACAACTAATTGTAGGAATTAGTTTGTTAAACGTATGGTTGATGCAACCAAACAAACCCTCAAAATGGCGTGGTGGAAACGCACAAACTTTAAAAGAAGAATTCCAAGTATATGGTCTGCCTGATGTATTATTTTATGTAATCGGCTTTTTAAAAGTAGGTTTTGCCATTTTATTATTGGCTTCTATCTATTTTACAGCTTATGCAGATATTGCAGCTTACGGATTAGCATTCTTTTTATCCGGATCGGTTGTTATGCACATTAAGATTAAAGATCCGATCAATAAGTCGTTTCCGGCGGTATTATTTTTATCGATGTGTTTGGTGATTGCTTTATTAAATTAAAGCGTTAGATAATAACCATACGCTAAGTATCCATTAAGAACCATAAAAATAAAAGAAGGAGAGGTTTCATAAAAGCTGTCCTTTATTTTTATGCGAGTAATAAATCCAAGAAGCATCAATAAACTCAATCCTAATGCTGCGAGTAAAGTAATAAAAGGATGTAAAAAGTAACCTATAACTAATCCTGCTCCGCCAAGAATCTGTAATACACCCGTTAGTTTTCGTTGATTATTAGTGAGTCCAAATCGTTTGAATTCCTCCACCATTTTAGTAGAGTAGAGGCAAGAAATACCATAACCAATGAAACAAAAGGATACAAAGAAGGTAATTATTTTTAGTCCGAACATAGTATACAATTAACACGCAGGATAGCGTTATGTTTGGAGTTATTGCGTTAATAATACCTTTTTAAAGCATGAAAAGATGATGCAGATTAACAACAACTTCCAAATATTCCGGTGTCATCATTTAAGCTAAATGGCATGGATTCTCCACATCCTTCGTAAATTCCATAATGGGTTGACCAATTACCATAAAATTTAAAATGATCTTTATAACGTGTTCCTTGCAGCATTAAATAAGTGTTCCCACAAACTGTCATTATTTTGTTTTTAGGAAAATGGTGGTGGTCGTCCAAGTCAAAACTACTTGCATTATTCTCTATCGTTCCATTGTATGAGACCGCCTGTCCATAATCCTCACATGCATCTTCCAAACCTTCAATTTTCCAAAGTCGATAGGTCACAGAAAAAAACTGAATGTCGCCACATTTTTCTTCAATGGCTTTATTTTCTATTGTGATTCGGTTATTTTTTACACTTCTAGGATCAACAAATCCAGTTTTTTGAGCAATTCGCAGGAAATCCTTCCAGTATAAAGCACCACTCAAGCATTCTCCCCAAAGTACAGGATCGTTTTGGAGTTCTTTACTAATTCTTCTAGTGCTGTATATATCACTGAAATACATTTCACCACCAGGTTTTAGTAAACGGTATACATCATTGAGTACTTTTTCTTTATTGACTGTTAGGTTGATGACACAATTCGAGATAATCAAATCAAAACTATTCGGCTCTAAATTTAAATCATCTAATGCTTCTATATTTCCTTCTAAGAACTTAACATTGGAATACTTGTATCCAAATTTATTAGCTTGATAGTCAATGTGTCTTTCGGCCACTTCGACTTGTTCGCGTGTCATGTCTACTCCAATAACTTCTCCTTCTTGTCCAACCAACTGAGATAGAATATAACAATCTCTACCACTTCCTGAGCCAAGATCGAGTACGCGTAAACCTTTTAGCTCATCAGGTACAACAATACCACAACCGTAATATTTGGTTAAAACTTCATCATGAATATTGCTTAAAGCGGCCTTAATGTAGTCAGGAAGCACCTCTGTCGTGCAGCAAGCGTTGGTTTTTAAATCCTTACTCGTCGACAACTCAAATCCATAATAGGATTGAACTTCTTCGTGCTTTTCTTTCATGGTTATTTCAGTTACGGTATAATTAAATCTTATCTCACAAAAGTATTATAAGTATCGGGGGAATTGGTGTTTTGAAGGTTTAATTTTAGGGTGTTTTAGTTTTTTGTCAAGTGGAAGTACATCTAATGCTATTGCTTAAAATTTAGTTTTTGTTTGTATTTCTTCGTCAATGATTCATTTTTAAATATTGAGCCTTAAGGTGTCCTGATTTTTATTTTATTATTGAAAAAAATTAACCTGATACTATATATTAAATGATGAACGCTATCTTTGACTAACAAAATATACAGCATGAACCGATTATTATTCTTTTTAGCCTCGCTTTTATATTGTTTATCAACCTATAGTCAGGAGGTTAAACTTTTTACTGGTACAGACTTTCCATTGCAACATTATGTTGGAATCAATTATCAACACAATGATCGGTTTTCGGCCGACTTATCATTTGGTTTGGTTACTTCTCCCTATAACAATGAGCTTTATGATTGGATCAATGTCCCGTCAAGGTTAGAATCAAGAAAAGACTTCATTCAAGACTTTACAAATGATGGAAGTGTGTTAGGGTTGGGCTTAAATGTTCATAATAATAAGTGGTATGTTGGAATTCATGGACAGCAGATACAGCTAAATGGATCAAGTAGTTATAATGAGATTATTAATAGTGATTTCGTGCAGAATGATTTAGCACCAGGAGAAAAACAATTATTAGATTCTGTTTTAAACATACTGAGAAGTCCCATAGGGCGACTACTCGTTGATTTAGAAGATCAGGTAAGTATTGAAACCAACCTAATACAGTTGGGTTTGAAAGTAGGTAGGCAAATTCAGTTTAAAGATTCTAAGTTTTCTATGAACGTTGAGCTTGGGATTACTGCCAATATTCAAGCAACTACAAAAACTACGTACGATCAAGCATTAGCTAGCCAAATAGAGGTGTTTGCCCAAAACTTTGTTACCGGAAGTAATAGTAACCAACTGATCGAGAATTTAGATTTTGAACAGCAAGGTGAGCAAGTAAATGAGTTCTTCGAAGATTATGGTTTTATTCCTTCTTTGAGAGTAGGTGTAGTGTATCGGTTGCGGAAAAAATAGGGTGTAGCTTTATCAACTTTTCTGTAGATGCCGTTCTTATAATGTTGGAAAAGTTCTGAGCAGCAACCACGGCTTTTCCAAAGCTTGATATTAAGCATTATCAACTTCATCAATGATTATGAATAGCTTAGAACTTTGGAAAAATTATGATCCAAATCATTATTCTAACACTTTAAAAGTTAGCCACTGCTTAATACCAATAATAACTTTATCGATTTTGCTTAGCGCCAAAAGATCTCTTTTATAATAAGATGGTGTAATACTATGTACGATTTTAAACAAGAGTTGGTATATAGCTTTCATAAGTCAGTAAAATAGTGGAAAATTAAAACGGCTTTCTGTGACTCAAAATTAGGATAATTCAGCTAAGAAGTAATGAGAATTAAAATATGCATAAGATATTAGCTAAAAATATTTTAATTATCAACTTTTTCAAAGATGTTGCAATAGCTTAGAACTTTGGAAAAGTTTTAAGCAGCGTACCGACCATTTAAAGCAATACTTTTGTCAAATTGAGCGAGGTCAATCTGTATACTATTGATCTTTCTTTGTCATTCTGAGTTTGTCGAATAATGTCCTATAATTAATATTATGTTAAATAGATATTTTAAACACCACTCCTTACAACACATCAATTATAAATTAGACTTCTATTGATATACCTATTGATTACGGTTGTGATCTATATAAACTTCACAATCCAGATGAAAAGCTATTATCTAACGAAATAATAATGATTCAAAGAACCTAAATAAGTACACCGTTAATTACCTTTGTAATCAAAATAAAACTATGCTTTGTATAAAACACCATTCAACTGATCCTTATTATAATATTGCTACGGATGAGTACATTTTCAAGAACTTAAAGGAAGACTGCTTCATGCTTTGGCGTAACGATAATGCCATAATTGTTGGAAAACATCAGAATACCTTAGCTGAAATAAATACAGAATACGTTGAAAAACAAGGTATAAAAGTCGTTAGACGACTGTCCGGCGGTGGCGCTGTATATCACGATTTAGGTAACCTAAACTTTTCATTCACAAGAACTGGTGAAGAATCTAACCTTGTTGATTTTAAACGGTATACTTTGCCTATTATTGAGGTGCTACAGAATTTAGGTGTTGATGCTAAATTTGAAGGCCGAAATGACTTAACAATTGATGGTAAAAAGTTCTCAGGAAACGCAGAACATGTCTTTAAGAATAAAGTATTGCATCATGGAACATTGTTGTACTCTTCTGAAATGAAAAATGTTAGTGGCGGCCTGAAAGTGAGTCCACTAAAGTATAAAGATCGAGCTATAAAATCTATTCCAAAACGTGTAACGAACATTACAGAACATTTAAAATCACCACTTTCATTAGATGAATTCACGGATTTAATAATGAATCATATTCTTTCCACATTTGAAGGAGCAAGAATGTATGAGTTTACTCCTGAAGATATTGAGGCGATTCAGAAGTTGCGCGATGAAAAATACGCTACTTGGGAATGGAACTATGGGCACTCCCCTAGTTACAATTTTAAACAAGGCGTGAAAACAACAGGTGGTGTAATTGAAATGAATTTAGACGTTAAAAAAGGAATGATTGAGGGGGCCAAAATTGAAGGCGATTTTTTTCATATCAATGATATAGAGGACGTAGAAAATTTACTAATTGGTTGTGCTCACAATAAGAAAGAAATCGATAAAAAATTGAGCACTTTAAATCTGAGTGAATATTTCAACAATATCTCAAAGGCTGATTTATTGGCCGCGATGTTTTAATTAGAAACAACAAGATGAACTGGATTGAAGATAACAATTGCCTTACCAAAACGCTAAAATTTAAGAACTTTATAGAGGCATGGGCTTTTATGAGCAAGGTGGCCATTGTTGCCGAAAAAATGAATCACCATCCTGAATGGTCTAATGTTTACAACACTGTGTCTATAAAACTAACTACGCATGATGAAGGCAATACAATAACAGCTAAAGATCGTGAGTTGGCAACTAAAATTGATGAATTAATTTAAAGAATGAGCGCAACTTCACCAGAAATGATTTATGCAGTAACCGACATTGAAACGACTGGTGGAAGTATTTCGCATGGGAGAATTACAGAGGTTGCCATTGTTCTAACAGATGGAGTAAAGATTTTAGATCGGTTTTCCACATTGGTTAATCCGGAGCAGCTAATCCCTCCAAACATTACGCATTTAACTGGTATTAGTAATGAAATGGTAGCTGGTGCTCCCCTATTTCAAGAAATTATTCCACAAATTGAAGCTTTTACCAAAGGGGCGATATTTGTAGCGCACAATGTTAATTTTGATTACGGGTTTATTCGTGAATCCTATAATCGGGCAGGTGAAAGATTTCAGCGCAAAAAGTTGTGCACTGTTCGATTGAGTAGAAAAATTATTCCTGGTTATCCTTCTTACAGTTTAGGTCGCTTGTGTGAACAAGTCGGAATCCCTTTAAAGAACCGGCATAGAGCTTTAGGTGATGCCGATGCAACGGCTCTACTTCTTCAATTGTTAATTAAGAATGATGTGAAACAATTCATTACAGAATCGTTAAAGCCTACTTCTAAAGAAGCCATACTTCCACCCCATTTAGATAAAAATAAGTTTGAAGTTATTCCGAATGAAATGGGAGTTTATCATTTCTTCGACCAAAAAGGAAAGGTAATTTATGTTGGCAAGGCGGTTGATTTGAAAAAACGGATTCGATCTCATTTTCTAGGAAATACGAATACCAAAAGCAAATTTAATTTCGCTGAAAATATCTATGATGTACAAGTAATTGTTTGTAGTAATGAGTTAATTATGAATTTAACAGAAGCTCATTCAATTAAAAAGCATTGGCCAATTCACAATAGAGCAATGAAGAAAGTAACGCTCAATTATGGTTTGTATCAATATAAGGATCAGAATGGTTATAACCGATTTACTATGGGTAGATCAGGTAAAAATGACCGCCCATTAATTAGTTTTCGTTCGGCGCATGAATCACGCAAGTATTTAGAAGATTTATGTCAAAAATACATTCTATGTCCTAAATTATGTAGCCTTCAAACGCCTAGCGTGGGCAGCTGCTACCATTTTGAGCATGAAGAATGCAACGGTGCTTGTATTGAGGAGGAATCGGCTTTAGATTACAATACCCGTTTCGAAGAGGCCATAACAGAAGTCAATCGAGAGAATAACTCATTTATTATTTGTGGGAAAGGGAAAACACCTGACCTAAAAAGTATTGTGGTGGTCCAAAAAGGTCGATATAAGGGATTCGGTGAAGCTCCAATAGAAATGAATATTACATCCATTGATACCGCCATCAATCACATTCAATATGGGTACGATGACCAAGATATACAAGTACTTATAAGCGCTTATATCCGAAAGTGTGATATCAGTGAATTAGTGCCACTAACCGATAGCACTGCATCTCCTAATTCCTCTGTAGAGCTCTTGTTTGAATTCTAAAGGTGTTTGTTTAACACTCTTTCATATAAGGATTCATACTGTGGCAATATATTACTTAAGTCAAATTTTCTAGCCTGATCAAACGATGCTTCTTTGAATCGGTTAAGTGTTTCATCGTCCTTTAAGATCAATAGTGCATTTTTTGCCATATCCTTTACATCACCAATATCACTCATATAACCGGTAACTCCGTTTATGTTTACTTCAGGAATACCACCTGTATTGGTTGAAATAACTGGAGTTTTAGCAGCCATAGCCTCTAATGCGGCAAGACCAAAACTTTCTGATTGCGATGGAAGAATAAACAAATCTGCAATTGAGAGTACTCTAATGGTATCGTTTACCTTACCCATAGTATGTAAATCGTTGCATAGTCCTAATTCACGGCACATTTGCTCAATTTTATTCCGTTCAGGACCATCACCAACTAGAACTAATTTGGCAGGCATTTTCTCACGTATTTTAGCAAAAACTTTTACTACATCTGCTACTCGCTTTACCTTCCTGAAATTAGAAATATGTAAAATGATGCGTTCTCCATTTGGTGCTAATGATTCTTTTAAATGTTCATCAATGGTTACTCCTTCATATTGTTTGATGCAAATAAAGTTAGGGATTACATCGATTCCATTTTTGATCTTAAAATGCTCGTAAGTATCTATTTTTAGGCTTTCTGATACAGCTGTTACTCCATTTGACTGATTGATCGAAAAGGTAATAACTGGTTCAAAAGAAGCATCCTTTCCTACTAGTGTTATATCAGTTCCATGAAGGGTTGTAATAAATGGTATCTCAATACCTTCAGTTTTTAGTATCTGCTGAGCCATGTATGCTGCAGAGGCATGTGGTATGGCATAATGTACATGTAGCAGGTCTAACTTTTCATATTTTACCACATCCACTAATTTACTCGCTAATACAAGCTCATACGGTGGATAATCAAATAAAGGGTAATCAGAAACACGAACCTCATGATAGGAGATGTTTGCTGTAAATTCTTCTAGTTTTACGGGCTGACGATAAGTGATAAAATGGATATTATGTCCTTTGTCGGCAAGTGCTTTACCTAACTCTGTTCCAACTACTC
>JAOKVV010000021.1 GCA_028336925.1 Vicingaceae bacterium
CTCCAACTGAACAATACATCAAAGAAAAATTTGCGAAAGCGCCAACCTTAATCGAGGCCAACATAAAGGTACTTCGTGCAGGATATAATTTTGGCGATACGAGTGAAACATTTACTTCGAGATATAATGTAAAGGCTGCTCAGTTACCAAAAGGTACGTATAGAAATATCATGGGAAACCAAGCAGCAGCATTGGGTTTAGTTGCTGCATCTAAGAAGTCAGGATTGAATTTGTTTTACGGATCTTATCCGATTACGCCGGCTTCTGACATTTTGCATGAGTTATCAAAATATAAAAACTTCGGTGTAAAAACCTTTCAAGCCGAAGATGAAATAGCAGCTGTTTGTTCGGCTATCGGTTCTTCATTTGGCGGAGAGTTAGCAGTTACTGCATCTTCGGGACCTGGTATTGCTCTAAAAGGTGAAGCAATTGGATTAGCCATTATGCTGGAAATTCCATTGGTGGTTATAAATGTTCAGCGAGGGGGACCATCTACTGGAATGCCAACCAAAACAGAGCAGGCAGATTTAATGCAAGCAATGTATGGTAGAAACGGAGAAGCGCCTATGCCTATTATTTCGGCAAATTCTCCTTCTGATTGTTTTGATGCGGTTTTTGAGGCGTGTAGAATAGCAGTGGAGCACATGACTCCTGTATTCTTCTTGTCTGATGGCTATATGGCGAATGGTTCTGAACCATGGAAATTCCCATCGACAGATTCGTTGCCAACTATAAAAGTAAAGCAAGCAAAAGAACGAAAAGAAGATGACCCTACCTTTTTGCCATATAAGCGTGATGAGCGATTAGTAAGAGATTGGGCACTTCCAGGTACAAAAGGGTTAGAGCACCGAATAGGTGGGATTGAAAAAGAGTGGGATACCGGAAATATTTCTTATGATCCTGAAAATCATCAGCGAATGGTGAAAGTGAGGGCTGCTAAAGTGGCTAAAATAGCCGATAGTATTCCTTTGCAGGAAATAGATAATGGCTCAGATAATGGAGACGTGCTTGTTTTAGGATGGGGATCTACTTACGGGGTGATTAAAACAGCTGTGAAAGAGTGCATCGAAAATGGAATTTCCGCAAGTCACGTTCAGGTAAGGTACATCGAACCATTTCCTAAAAACTTAGGAGACCTTTTGAAGCGTTTTAAAACCGTTATTATTCCTGAGATGAATAATGGTCAGTTGGTGAAGATAATCAGAGATAAATTTCTAATTGACGCGAAAGGAATCAATAAAATAAAAGGTATACCGTTCTCAACAGGTGAAATTGTAACTGCAATTGAAGAAGCAGTAGAATTAGTAAAAGAAGCATAGTTATGTCAACAGATACATTAGATATACAGTTAACAGCCAAGGATTTTGTAACCGATCAAGAAGTAAGATGGTGCCCAGGTTGCGGGGATTATTCTATTCTAAAGCAGGTTCAATCTATTTTGCCAGACACAGGTGTTAAGAAGGAAGACATTGTTTTTATCTCAGGCATTGGTTGTTCTTCTCGTTTTCCATATTATATGAATACCTATGGGATGCATTCAATTCATGGAAGAGCTACAGCAGTGGCTAGTGGATTGAAAATAGCGCGTCCTGAATTAAGTGTTTGGGTAATTACCGGCGATGGTGATTCGTTATCCATTGGTGGAAACCACTTAATTCATACGATAAGACGTAATTTTAATATGAATATCTTATTATTTAATAATGAGATATATGGTTTAACCAAGGGGCAATACTCGCCAACCTCACCCGAAGGTAAAGTAACAAAATCGACCCCAATGGGATCATTAGACCATCCATTTAATCCGTTGGCTCTATGCTTAGGTGCAGATTCTACTTTTATTGCAAGAGCTATGGATAGAGATGTAAAGCACTTGCGCGATGTATTGACCAGAGCGAATGACCATGTTGGAACTTCTTTATTAGAAATTTATCAAAATTGTAACGTATTTAACGACGGTGCATTCGAGATTTATACTGACAAGGGCAGTAAGATAGAAGAGGCTTTGTTTTTAGAAGAAGGACAGCCACTCGTTTTTGGAGCTGAGAATAATAAAGGTATTATACTAAATGACGGCTATCCGAAGGTAGTGGATTTAACTAATGACTCGCACTCATTAGAAGATTTATGGGTGCATGACTCATCTGATCGCTATAAAGCACAATTGTTAACTACCTTCTTTGATAACCCTTCATTAGAAGGACATTTACCAAGGCCTTTTGGAGTGTTTTATGCAGCTGATCGCTTTAGATATGAGGAAGCATTAAAGGACCAACTAGACTTAGCGGTGGAGAAAAAAGGAAGCGGTGATTTAGATGCTTTATTAAGCGGTAAAAATACTTGGACTGTTGCTTAATTAAGGTTTAGTTGTTAAAGGTGTATTCTCCTACAAGTGGCATTAGCCTTCCCATTCCAAAAGCCCTTGGCGATACTCTTAGAATTGGAGCAGCTTGGTAGCGTTTATATTCATTGCGGTTCACTAGTTGTATGGATCTTTTAACCGTATCTTCTTCGAAACCTTGGTTGATAATCTTATTTCCACTTTTAGAGCACTCAATATACTGAAATAATATAGCATCTAATACTTTATAATCAGGAAGAGAGTCAGAATCCTTTTGGTCAGGGCGTAATTCTGCTGAAGGTGGTTTAGTTATGATGCTCTCCGGGATAATTTCTTTATTTCGATTAATAAATCGGCACATTTCAAAAACCTCTGTTTTATATACATCTCCGATTACTGATAATCCACCACACATATCACCGTAAAGTGTGCCATAGCCTACCGCCATTTCACTTTTGTTTGAGGTGTTGAGCAAGATATTTCCAAACTTATTAGACATGGCCATTAAAATAACTCCTCGAGCTCTGGCTTGGATGTTTTCTTCAGTCACATCTTCTTTCAATCCTTGGAATGAGTTAGATAGACTTAAGTTAAAACTCTTCACAACTTCTTCTATTGAAATTGTTTCATAGGGACTGTCCAAGTTTTTACATAATTCAATGGAATCGTTTATCGAGTGATCAGATGAATACTTAGACGGCAATAAAACACTCTTAACATTTTCTTTTCCGAGTGCTTCTACAGCGATAGCTAGTGTAAGTGCTGAGTCTATTCCACCGCTTAAGCCTATGATGGCTTTTGAGAAATTTGATTTCACAAAATAATCACGTACGCCTAAAACCAGTGCATGATACATCTTTTCAATTTTCAATTTCTCCTGGAGCTGATGAGCGCTAGGTAAGTTTTCAATATCGAAAACAACTGTTTCAGATTCGAAGTAGGCTAGTTCAGCGCATAGTTCGCCTAGTTTATTTACAACGCAAGAGCCACCATCAAAAATTAATTCAGTTTGAGCTCCAATATGATTGACATAAAAAATGGGCAGTTGATATTTTTTTGCATTCCAAGAAAGCACTTTTTGTCTTTCTTTTTGCTGCTGGTATGAAAAAGGCGAAGCAGCAATATTTACCATAAAATCAGCTCGTTTTAAATCTAGAAGTTCAGTAGGTGATGTGCTGTATTTCATGTCACCTTCAATATTCCATAAGTCTTCGCAGATAGTAATCGCTATCGTCTTACCCTTATATTCAATTAAATCGTGCTCTTTTGCCGATTCAAAGTACCTGTTTTCATCAAATACATCATAGGTAGGCAACAATGTTTTGTGATGAACTGACTGTACCACACCGTTAGCTAAAAAGTAAGCAGAGTTATGTAATCTTTTGCCTCGTTTCAATTTACTTTTACTGGGAGCTCCAATAATTGCTGCTATTCCATGGCATGCCTCTGCAATTTCATAGATAGCATTCTCACAATCGGAAATAAATGATTCAAACTCTAGGAAGTCTTTTGGTGGATAACCACAAATAGCTAGTTCAGCAAAAATAATTAGGTCTGCACCTGCCGTTTTTGCTGAATTGACTTCCTTTAAAATAAGCTCCATATTGGATTTAAAATTTCCAATATGGTAATTAAGTTGCGCTAATGCTATTTTCATGAAATGGAATCAGATAGTGAACTGATAAACGTTATGGTTTAAAAAATCAAACCAATATTAAGTGCTAAATAGTTTGAGATCGACTTAAGTTCGTCGGGGCTTGGATTTCCAGCATCTGTATTCAATTTTTCAAAATCATCCATTGCGTCTTTACTATAAATATTAGTTAGGCCGTTATTAAACGTTAGTCCAACTAAAAAAGAAGTGCTTCCTGAAATGTTATATTCCAAGCCTGCTCCAATTATAATTGCACCTCTGAATAAAGCAATCTCATTTGATCTATTTTTATCTTCAAGTGTTACTCCTCCTGCGGTGGTTTTTCCGCTGGCTTCATAATTAATACCTAATCCTAATCCAAATTGACCATAGTAGGTTATGTATCCAATCTGATTTGTTTTTAACTTTAAGGTTAGCGGAATTTCAACGTATTTGGCCTTGTAAGTTTCATCAAGATTTAAAATTCCTGCTTCATATGTAGACGAACCTCCTAGAGTAACAGACTCTATTCCTGTTGAAAAAGAGTATCGTTCAGAAATATTAAAGTCTGCAATTACACCATAATTAAAACCAAAATTTACTCCATCTCTATCAAGGCCATTTGCATCTGCTTTTAACCAATGTACATTTGGAGAAGCCTTAAATCCTAATTGAAATTTAGACTGTGCCATCATGGCCATGCTAAAAAGAAAACTAAAAGATAATAGCGTAATCTTTTTCATAATTTTGTGGTTTTAGAAGATGATTAATTAATTCAAATACAATATTAATGGGTTTTTGTTTAAAAACAACGTTTAGACCACTACTTTATACATTACTGTTTTCGACCATCCTTGTTGGTTGTGATGATGATGTTAAGCGAATAGATACGAGTGGTATAGATATTTCTGTTACCGTTGACCGATTTGATGAATCGTTAAACAGCATTTCGAGTAATGGAATTGATTTAAACGAATTGATTGAATTAAAAACCAATTATTCCCAGTTTTTTCCACTGTTTGTTCAAGGGGCAATACGTGTGGCAGGCCCTAATGACAGTGTTACTGCAATTGGGCTTTCTAGGTTTGTTTTAGATTCTAGTATTAGTCAGGTTGCTGATACTGTGAGGTTAGTTTATGCTGATATGCGCAAAGTAGAAGCAGAGTTGACAGAAGGATTTAAGCATTTTTCTTATTATTTCCCTGAAAAAGTAATTCCAAAGGTGGTGTCTTTTTATTCTGGGTTCAACTATGCTCAAGTGGCTGATGATAGTTTACTAGCTATAGGACTTGATATGTATCTTGGTGCTAATTGCTCTTATTATCCTTTGTTAGGTTTCCCCAAATATCGCTTTAGAAACATGACTCCAGATCAGATTTCGGTAGATGCAATGTATTCTTGGCTTACTACCGAATATGAATTGCAAAGTGGAGGAAATCTACTATCGCAAATGATTTACTTCGGAAAAATTCATTTAGCACTTTGTTATCTATTGCCTGACCAGCCAAAGCATAAAAGTTTTGGTTACTCAGCTGAGCAATTAGCGTGGTGCTTGAATAACGAAGCTGAGATTTGGTCGTTTTTAATCGATCAAGAATTGATGTACACCAATGATAATGGTAAGATTAGAAAATTTATAGGCGAGGGCCCATTTACAGCAGGCTTCTCAGAAGATGCTCCTTCCAAATTGGGGCAATTTATAGGCTGGAGAATTGCTCAATCATTCATGAAAAATCAGCCTAAAGTAAGCCTACAAGAATTATTAGAGCTTTCAGACGCTCAACAATTATTAAATGAATCAAATTATAAACCAAACAGATAATGGCAGTAAAGAATAGATCAACAATTCAGTTTAATGTAGGAATGGATGAAAATAGTATTCCAGAAGAAATTTCATGGTCGGCAGAGGGTTCTGAAAAAGGTGGAACTCAGGAAGCAAAAGGAATGATGATTGCACTCTACGATGAAAAAGAGGAAAATACCTTACGAATTGATCTCTGGAAAAAAGACATGATGGTTGAAGAAATGATGAAATTTACCTGTCAGAATATTATCACCTTAGCAGATTCATTTGCAAGAGCAACAGGTGAAGAAGCTTATGCAGAAGAAATAAGAGAATTCGGTAAAAGTATTGCTGTAAAAATGGGCGTTTTAGGACCAAAGAAATAATTATTCGATAAGAACGTTGAAAAAGGGAAACATAAATTATAATTTAGCAGACTAATCACGCCACGCCTAGAATGTCAAAAGAAGAGAAAAAAGTAGCCAGAAAGAGCATTAGAACCTCTTATATATCAACAGTTATTAGCATTTCATTGGTGCTTTTTATGTTAGGTTTATTAGGTCTCATTGTGCTAAATGCACAAAAACTTTCTGATCACGTAAAGGAGAATATTGGCTTTTCTATTTTCTTAAATGAGGATGTTACGCCGGATCAGGCTATAAAACTACAAGCTCAATTAGAGAAGCAGCCATACGTGAAACGCACCAAATATATCAATAAACAGGACGCAGCAAAATTACTTCAACAAGATTTAGGGGAAGATTTTGTTCAATTTTTGGGGTATAATCCACTTTTGGCAAGTATTGATGTAAACATGAATGCTGCTTATGCACATCCAGATAGTATTGGGTGGATAGAGGCTGATTTATCGAGGAATACTCAAATTTTAGAAGTTTCCTACCAAAAGGATTTAATTTCTGCTGTGAACAAGAATGTTCAAAAAATTGGAATTATTCTATTGAGCTTTAGTTTGTTGTTGTTGATTGTGGTTATTGCTTTAATTAATAACACCATTCGATTAGCTATATACTCTAAACGATTTTTGATAAAAACCATGCAATTAGTTGGAGCTACCGGTGGTTTCATTCGCCGACCTTTCGTTTGGAGGGGAATAGTAAATGGTTTCGTGAGTGCATTAATTGCAATAGCGTTATTGGCAGGCGTTATTTATTCTGTAGCCAAAAATATGCCCGATATTATCGATTTAAATGATGTAGAGATGTACATTGTTCTAGCGAGCAGTGTAATTTCATTGGGAATAATAATCTCTTGGATTTCTACCTCATTAGCAGTCCGCAAATTTTTAAGAATTCAAAGCACCGATTTATACTAGATAATTATGGAAAATAAACAAGACGAATTTGCCTTCGGGAAAAAGAATTACCAGTTATTAATTGCCGCGGCAGCAGTTGTATTATTAGGCTATATTCTAATGTCTGGTGGTGGAGCAGAAAACCCAAACGAGTTTCATTACGATGAAATATTTAGTCCTGTGAGAATTACAGTTGCACCAATTTTAGTGCTTTCAGGTTTTGTATTGGCGATAGTTGCCATTATGAAAAAGACGGACTAATCGGATAATTCTATTTCATGAGTATTTTAGAAGCAATAATCCTTGGAATTATTCAAGGGTTAACGGAGTTTTTACCTGTAAGTAGTAGTGGCCATATAGAACTAGGTAAAGCTATTTTAGATGTGCAATTAGCTGATCCATTATTATTTTCTATAGTTGTACACGGTGCTACTGCATTGAGTACAATTGTTGTTTTTCGTAAAATTATCTTCGATCTAATCAAAGGTCTTTTTTCATTTGAATGGAATGAAGACACACAGTATGTGTTTAAAATAGCCCTCTCTATGATTCCTGTTGGAGTAGTTGGGATTCTATTTGAAGAGCAAATTG
This sequence comes from Vicingaceae bacterium, assembly GCA_028336925.1. Classification (GTDB taxonomy): domain Bacteria; phylum Bacteroidota; class Bacteroidia; order Flavobacteriales_E; family Vicingaceae; genus Acidiluteibacter. The sequence continues at coordinate 7,661 of JAOKVV010000021.1, forward strand.
AGGAGCTTTTTGATGGGAATGTCTTTTTTGTAGGGCTGATGTTGTTGTTTACAGGAGTCTTACTTTATTTAACGACAAAAGCAAAAGAAAAAACAGGAGATGTAACATTTAAAAATGCCTTCATTGTTGGTTTAGTGCAAGCGGTGGCAATTCTACCAGGTATTTCTAGATCGGGTTCTACCATTGCAGCATCATTGTTATTAGGAATTAATAAATCAAAAGCAGCGCAGTTTTCATTCTTAATGGTTTTACCTCCTATTTTAGGAACACTCTTGTTGAAAGTGTTAAAATTTATGGAGCTCTCAGGTGGTCCAACCGCAGCTACTGATGTCGCTTCAATACCACCAATGATTTTATTAGTAGGATTTATAACGGCATTCATTTCAGGATTATTCGCTTGCCAATGGATGATCAAAATAGTTCGCAAAAGTAAGTTGCAATATTTCGCTTATTACTGTTTCGCAGTTGGAGCTATTGCAATTACTTATACCTTAATAGGAGCATAGTGTCATGGAAAATGAATACGTAGAGGGTAAAATATTATTGATTGATAAACCACTGCAGTGGACTTCATTTGATGCGGTGAAGAAGATAAAGAATGCGCTCCGAAAGAAATATCAGCTAATGAAAATTAAAGTAGGTCATGCAGGAACACTTGATCCACTAGCGTCAGGTTTGTTGATTATTTGTACCGGTAAAAAAACGAAGATAATTGAATCTATTCAGGCTCAGCGAAAGGAATATACCGGGACTATTATGTTGGGCGGAACCACGCCGAGCTATGATTTAGAAACAGATATAGACGTTTCGTTTCCTACAGATCACATTACTGAAAGTCAAATGAAGCAGATTAGCGAATCTTTTTTAGGAGATAACGATCAAATGCCGCCTGATTTTTCGGCAAAGAAAGTGGATGGTCAGCGCGCTTATGATCTTGCTAGGAAAGGAGAAAAGCCTGAACTAAAAACGAAACGTGTGCAGATTTATGCATTTGATATCGACGTTTCAGACTTTCCTGCAGTGCATTTTAGAATAGAATGTAGTAAAGGAACTTATATTCGATCCATTGCGCATGATTTCGGGAAACTGTTAGAAAGTGGTGGCCATTTAATCGCACTTAAGCGCACCAAAATTGGCGATTACTCCGTTGACGATGCCTTGAATGTGGATGATTTTTATGAATCATTGTAAACAATTCAAGCGTAAAACGATTTAAGTTTTAATTATTAACTTTGCATCCGCAAAAATTGACTCCATAAATTAATATTATACAAATGAAGTTATCTAAGTTCAAGTTTGATTTACCTGAAGAATTATTAGCAGAGCATCCTGCAGAAAATAGAGATGAATCCAGAATGATGGTGGTTCATAGAGATACGGGAGAAATTGAACATAGAATGTTCAAAGATGTATTGGAGTATTTCGATGAAAGTGATGTTTTTATCATGAACGATACGAAGGTTTTTCCTGCTCGTTTATATGGTAACAAAGAGAAAACCGGTGCAAAAATCGAGGTTTTCTTATTGAGAGAGCTAAACAGAGAGAGTTTATTATGGGATGTATTAGTAGATCCTGCACGTAAAATTCGAATTGGAAATAAATTATATTTTGGTGACGATGATTTAGTTGCTGAGGTAATTGATAATACAACATCTAGAGGAAGAACTTTACGTTTCTTGTTTGATGGTTCGCATGAAGAATTCAAAGCGATTGTAGAAAGATTAGGAGAAACACCGCTTCCAAAGTATATTCAACGAGCTGTAGAGCCGGAAGATGAAGAAAGATACCAAACAGTTTATGCTAAGAATGAAGGTTCTGTAGCAGCTCCAACTGCTGGATTACACTTTTCTAAAAATCTATTGAAGCGAATGGAGATAAAGGGGATTGATTTTGCTTATGTAACACTTCACGTAGGTTTAGGAACTTTCCGTTCGGTAGAAGTTGAGGATTTAACGAAGCACAAAATGGATTCTGAGCAAGCTGAGGTAGACGAGGCAAATGCAGAAATCGTAAACAGCGCCAAAAAGAATAAAAAGAAAATTGTAGCTGTTGGTACCACGAGTATGCGTACAATTGAAACTTCAGTATCTACTGATGGATTTTTAAAAGCGCACAAAGGATGGACAAATAAATTTATTTTCCCTCCTTATGATTTTAGTATCGCTGATGCAATGATTACTAATTTTCACACACCAGAATCTACTTTATTAATGATGACTGCAGCTTTTGGAGGTTATGATTTAATCATGAAAGCTTACAAAGAGGCAATCAAAGAGAAGTATAGATTTTACAGTTATGGTGATGCAATGTTGATTATATAAATCATGAATCGGTTTGCAATAATAGTTGCCGGTGGAAAAGGGAATCGAATGAATTCCGAACTTCCTAAGCAGTTTATAACTATTGGAGGTAGACCTATCTTAATGCGAACCATTGAGCAGTTTTGCAAAACTGATTCAGCAATTACAATAATTCTTGTGCTCCCAAAGGAGCAAATAACATACTGGCAGGAGCTTCAAACCGAATATGGATTTGAAGTTCCTGTTTTGGTTACAGCAGGTGGAGCTACTCGATTTCATTCCGTAAAAAATGGATTGGCTTTAATAACAAAGCCGGGATTAGTAGCCGTGCATGATGGAGTTCGTCCTTTTGTAAACGCTGAAACTATTCAAAAGGGCTATCAAGCTGCAGAGAGCCATCAAGCAGCTGTTCCTGTTGTAGATGTTGTAGATTCTATTCGATTTGTTAATGAATCGAAGAATGAAGCCTTAAATCGTGCAGATTATCGATTGGTGCAGACGCCACAAGTTTTTCAGTTGGAGTTATTGCATAAGGCATATGAGCAGCAATTCTCAGAAAGCTTTACAGATGATGCATCAGTAGTAGAAGCCTTAGGAGAACCAATTTTTTTATTCCAAGGGAATAGAGAAAACATCAAATTAACCACGCCATTTGATTTGAAAGTGGCTGAGGTACTGATAAAGGATTAAATTATTTTTTCAATAGAAGTTTCCGACCCAATCTGCCCATTTTCTAAATCTCTAAGCCAATTTATACCGGGGACTTTTCCTTTTTCAAGCGATCCCAGCTGCTGGTCTAATCCTAAAAACTCGGCACCATTTAAAGTAGCCCACTGCAGTAAAACGGAGGAGTCTATTTGTTGAAATGCAGAAGCAATCACTTTTAATTCATCCAATACAGAAAGGGCATAATTGCTGGCTAAACTATCGGTGCCTATGGTGCACTTAGCTTCTTTCTCCGCAAATGATGGAATATTGGGTAGTGTATCTTCAATGTATTGATTTGCATTGGGACAGAAGCACCAATAAGGACTTTTAAATTGCCCCTTCGCTATTTCTAAATCTTCAGCTGAGGTAAATGTGTTGTGAACGAAGAGCACTCGGCTGTCTGTTGGTAATTTTCTTAAGTATCCCTGCAATGAACTTGGGTATTCAGCCTTCCAATGATCTAATGATATTCCAAAACTTTGTAGCATTTCTGCTAACTTTCCTTCTCTGTTTTGGTAGAAGGTGTTTTCATCTTTATTTTCTTGATTATGAATGCAAATTGGGTCGTTATAGGCGTGGTTTTCACGAATAAGACTAAATAATTCATCTGAAACCGAATAAGGGCTATGCGGAACTATGGAGCTGTTTAATTTTAGTTGATTAAGTTCGTTTTTTAGCGCTTTTGCTCGATTATAAACTTCTGGTGCTTGAGATGGGTTAAACCCAAATAATTCTAAAAAAGTATGGTAATAAATTTTGCTCTTTGCTTTGGTACTAAATGTTGAATTTCCATTAGATATATCTCCCACGGCTACAATGCCGTTTTTAATCATTTCTTGGTCGGCCTTTTCTATAGCGGCATGAATTGTATCCGTTGTTGCTTCTCGTTTCGATTGCAGTTCTTTTATAAACCCATCGATATGCGTTTTTTCACTAATTTGATTCTTTAAATGAGATAGCTCTAAATGGCAGTGCGTATTGATAAAGCCAGGACATAAAGCTCCTTCAAAAAATTCCACTTCAGCATTTGGGATTTTTTCTTTGCTTGAGAATACCCTTATTATTTCACCTGATTCGGTTACCTTAATTATGCCATTTTTAATTGGTTTACTGTTGATTGGGAAAATTATATCTGCGCTGAGGTATCTCATAATCTTTGCTCTATGAGGACAAAAATAAACATTAACTTTGCCGCGAAATGGAGAAGAACACAAAAAAGAACATTCGGGACTTAAATACAGCTGATCTGGCTATTTTTTTCACCACTATTGGCGAAAAGCCCTTTCGAGCTAAACAAGTAGATGAATGGTTATGGCAAAAAGGGGCGCGTACCTTTGAAGAAATGACCAATCTTTCGGAGGGTTTGCGATCTAAATTAAACACTCATTTTACGATTAATGCTGTTCAAGTTGCTGAAAAGCAAATAAGCAGCGATAGAACTATTAAAAATGCCTTTGAGCTTTATGATGAAAACATAACCGAAGGTGTTTTAATTCCAAGTACTACTAGAATGACCGCTTGTATTTCATCTCAAGTTGGGTGTAGTTTAAGTTGTAAGTTTTGCGCAACTGGTCGCTTAAAGCGATTAAGAAACATAAACGCCGATGAGATTTTTGATCAAGTAGTCCATATCAAACAGCAAGCAGAAGAGCATTATAACACTCCACTAACCAATATTGTATATATGGGGATGGGGGAGCCGTTGCTGAATTATAAAAATGTTTTGGAGTCGATTGAGCGGATTACTTCTCCAAAAGGGTTGGGCATGTCACCCAAGAGAATTACTGTATCTACCGCAGGAATTGCAAAAGCGATAACTCGGTTAGGTGACGATGAAGTGAAGTTTAATCTTGCTCTTTCATTGCATGCAGCCAATGATGCTAAACGTGATCAGATTATGCCCATTAATGAGCAAAATAATTTAGCAGTACTAGCAGATTCATTAAAGCATTTTCATGCTAAAACTGGCACTCGAGTGACTTATGAGTATATCATCTTTAGAGATTTTAATGATGAATTAGAAGATGCTAGAGAATTAGCTGTTTTTTGCAAACATGTACCTTGTAAAGTCAATATTATAGAATATAACCCTATTGATGATGGGGAGTTTCAGCAAGCAGACACTGCTAAAGTAGATGCGTTTGCGGCTTACTTAGAAAGTAAAAATATAGTTGTGAATATTCGTAGGAGTAGAGGGAAGGATATTGATGCGGCTTGTGGGCAATTAGCCAACAAAAACGAAGCGGCAGTTCATAAAGAACTCAAATGATTTAAGAATGTTTAATTGATACATTATATACATTAAACCCACATTTAGGATACCAAGTAAATGCAATATTCCTTAGTCAAAATAAAAGCACCGATCCAAGAAGAGATGGACACATTTGAAACTCATTTTAGAGATTCAATGAAATCTCAGGTGGCGCTTTTAGATAAAATTACTCACTATATTATCAAGCGAAAGGGAAAGCAAATGCGGCCAATGTTTGTGTTTTTGTCGGCTAAGTTATTTGGAGAAACTAACGAGAAAAGTTATACGGCAGCTTCGTTAATTGAGTTGTTGCATACTGCTACATTAGTGCATGATGATGTAGTAGATGAATCCTATCAAAGAAGAGGTTTTTTCTCTATCAATGCATTATGGAAAAATAAAATTGCGGTTTTGGTAGGTGATTATTTACTGTCAAAAGGATTGTTACTGTCTGTAGATAATAATGGGTTTGATTTACTGCGTATCGTTTCTGATTCAGTTCGTAAAATGAGCGAGGGAGAATTGCTGCAAATAGAAAAAGCACGACGATTAGACATTGAAGAACATGTTTATTTCGATATCATTACTAAAAAAACAGCGACATTGATTGCCTCTTGTTGCGCTACAGGTGCAGCCTCAGTTGGGCAACCAAAAGAGGTGGTTGATCAGATGCATGAGTTTGGAGAATTAACCGGCATTGCTTTTCAGATAAAGGATGATTTGTTTGATTATGGTAACTATTCAGATATAGGAAAGCCTTTTGGAATTGATATCAAAGAAAAGAAAATGACACTTCCATTAATCTATGCCCTTAACAAAACAAGCAAGTCAGAGCGTAGAAGAATTATCCAAATAATAAAAAACCACAGTGAAAATTCTGAAAAAGTTCAAGAAGTAATTAAATTTGTTTTAGGTAGTGGAGGAATTGATTATGCCACTCAAAAAATGATTGAGTATCGGGATAGAGCGATCGAAATTTTACATACATTTCCGGATAATTCTGCTAGGCAATCACTAGAAGAGCTTGTTATGTATACAACTGAAAGAGTAAAATAAAATGATGTATAAGTTTTTGATGGTTACACTGTTAGGAGTGTTTTTTTCATGTGGGCAATCGCATGATAATCAAGAAGATTTAATTCAAGAAGAGCTTGCAAAAGATAACGGTTATACCGGTGATTTCGAAGAAAAGTACCCTAATGGACTCCTTAAAATTCAAGGAAGAATGGTAAATGGTAAAAGAGAAGGATCCTGGAAGTACTTTTATGAAGATGGTATGTTGTGGAGTAGAGGATATTTTCGAAACGACGTATACCATGGGGCCTCATCGGTTTATTATCCAAACGGTACATTAAAGATGCAAGGGAATTACCGAGAAGGGAAAAGTATAGGCGTTTGGAGCTTTTGGGCTGAAGACGGACGCTTTATAAAAAAAGTAGATGTCGAGAAAGAAGGTTTCCCTGAGGTAGATTAATTACTTTAGTACATTTAAGACAACAAAACATAATAACATATTGATTCCTCCAGATAAAGTTGCTGAGATTGTTGAAACCGCTAGGGTTGAAGAGGTCATTGAAGACCATGTTACGCTAAAAAGACGTGGTGCTAACCTGCTTGGTCTTTGCCCATTTCATAATGAGCGATCACCTTCATTTACTGTTTCTCCTGCTAAGGGAATCTATAAATGTTTTGGATGCGGAAAAGCGGGTAATTCAGTTAATTTTTTAATGGATCATGATCAGTTGAGCTATCCTGAAGCCTTGCGGACGCTAGCAAAGCGATACAACATAGAAATAGAGGAAAAAGAGCTTACCGCAGATCAACGCCAACAACTCAACGAAAAGGAAAGTTTATCCATTGTTTCTCAATTTGCTGCTGAATACTTCAAGCAACAAATGTTGGAAACACAAAATGGTAGAGCTATTGGATTGAGTTATTTTAAAGAACGCGGCTTTAGCGATGCTACTATAGAAAAATTTCAATTAGGTTACAGTCCTGATGATTGGTCGGCTTTTACAGATGCTGCTTTAGAAAAGGGTTATCAGATTGATTATCTCTCCAAAACAGGATTAACTATTGTAAAAGAGGATAAGAAATTCGACCGATTTAAGGGTCGAGTGATGTTTCCTATTCACAATATTTCAGGTAGAGTATTAGGTTTCGGAGGCCGGATACTAACCAATGACAAAAAGGCGGCTAAATATCTAAATTCCCCTGAAAGCGAAATTTACCATAAGAGTAAAGTCCTTTATGGGATTTATTATGCTAAAAAGTCAATAGTTGCGAACAATAATTGTTTTCTAGTAGAGGGTTATACTGATGTTATTTCTTTGCATCAGAGCGGAGTAGAGAATGTAGTTTCGTCAAGTGGTACATCATTGACTACCGAGCAAATTCGCTTAATAAAGCGATATACTCCCAACATTACCATTCTTTTTGATGGGGATGCCGCAGGGTTAAAAGCTTCCTTCAGGGGAATAGATATGATACTTGAGGCAGGATTAAATGTTAGGGTAGTATTGTTTCCTGATGGAGAAGATCCCGATTCATTTGCAAAGGCTCATTCTCAGAAAGAGATTAATGAATTTATTGGGGATAACTCAAATGATTTTATCAAGTTTAAGACTGACCTCCTTCTCCAAGAAGCGGGTAAAGATCCTATTAAGAGAGCTGGATTAATTAAAGATATTGTAGATAGTATTTCGCTAATACCTGACCCAATTATTAGAACGGTATACATTCAAGAATGCAGTTCCTTAATGGGCATGGAGGAGCAGATTTTACTGAATGAACTCAATAAGGTTCGTAAAGCAAAACTGAATAAACAAATAGCTACAGAAGAGCGAAAATCAGGAAGGAGTATAGATGATATACCACCTGATGATTTTTTCCATCACGACCCTAGTGAGCCAACGCCGTTACCTAGAAAAGAAAATTACCAGGAGCGGGATATTATTCGGATAATGATACTCTACGGTCATCATGATATAGAATTGGAAGTAGAAAAGGATAAAGATGGAAAACCGGTAAAAGAATCTTTTAAGCTTTTAGAGGTAATTCTTTCCGACTTGCAAGAGGATAATATTGAATTTGAAGATTCGATCTACGCATCAATATATAACGAGTTTGTAGAAGCTTTTAACAAGGAGAGTTTGCTAGAAGAGAAGCATTTCATACATCACCAAGAAGAAGAAATTAGAACAACAGCTATAGATTTAATCTCGCATCCTTATGAGTTAAGTCTCCAATGGGAAGCTAAGCATCAAATTCTTACTCATCACGAAACTGATGACCTTTTTAAAGCATTACAATCAGGATTGAATTATTTTAAATTTAAAAAGCTCGATGGCTTGAAAGAACGCAAACAAAAGCAATTAGAAAACACAAAGGAGCCTGAAGAATATACTGATATATTGGTTGATATTATGAAAATAGATAACTCTAGAAAGAAATTAGGTCAGGTGTTAGGTATTGTAATCTCTAAATAATTAGGAGAAATGAAAGAGCTTTTAAAGCAATTAAAAGGAGTATTAGAGTATAAATTGATTGAAGTCTCAAATCACTCATTTACGCTTTATCATATTTTGGTATTTATTACCATTTTATTGGTCGTGAGATTTTTTGTAAAGGCTATGGAGGCTTTTGTAAAACGTAAAATTGGCGGTAAACAATGGATAGATGAAGGGAAGCAGTTCGCAATTATACAGCTAGCTAAATACCTCATTTATATCATTGGTTTGTTAATCGGATTGAAAAGTATCGGAGTGGACGTTACTGTATTAATTTTTGGATCTACTGCTCTTTTTGTTGGGTTGGGTTTTGGACTCCAAGAGGCGTTTCGTGATTTAGTATCAGGAATTATCTTGTTGTTCGAAGGCAATGTTCAGGTAAGCGATGTTATTGAAATGGACAACGGAATAGTAGGAATCGTTAAAGTGATTAATTTAAGAACATCTAAGGTTCGGACTCGAGATGGCATAATGATGGTAGTACCGAATTCGGAGCTGATTAATAAAAGAGTTGTTAATTGGAGTAACAGTAATAAGTTAACAAGATTTAAAGTGAATGTTGGGGTGGCTTATGGTTCTGACGTAGAAAAGGTAAGAAACATCCTTTTGAAGGTGGCAAAAGGAGAAGAGACTATTACTACTAGAATACCTTCTTTTGTTCGTTTTGCCGACTTTGGGGACAGCTCTTTAGACTTTGAGTTGTTTTTTTGGACAGAACAGGTATGGCGAATTGAAAATACCAAGAGTAATCTTCGATTTGAAATTAATCGACAATTTACGGAGGAAAATATTCAAATACCTTTTCCTCAGCGCGACCTGCATTTGATTTCGGATAAAAGAGCTGTAAAGTAAGTATTAACTCTAAAGTAGCAAATTTGATTTTTTGTTTACTTCATCCTTTCTTTTTTTCAGAATGATTGCTCTATTTATATGCTAAGCAAACAATCATTTCATTAGTAAACAAGAATAAATTTATTTCGGCTTTGTATCTTTGAGGCAAAAGTAGATTTAATGAACTATATAAATACATTGGGGTTTGCCCAAGATCAAGATAAAAAAGATCCATTACGCTCATTTAGAGATGAGTTTCACTTTCCAAAGTTTAATCCAAATGGCTGTTTTTATTTCACCGGAAACAGCTTAGGATTAATGCCAAAAAAAGCAAAAGAAGCGATCAATCAAGAGTTGGACGATTGGGCAATGTATGGAGTAGAAGGACATTTTCATGCCAATAACCCGTGGGTTTCTTACCATGAAATATTTAAAAAAGGTGCTGCTAAAGTTGTGGGCGCTAAAGAAAGTGAAGTTACAGTGATGAATGGGTTAACGACCAATTTACACTTAATGATGGCTTCTTTTTATCAGCCTAAAGGAAAAAGATACAAGATCTTATGTGAGGCAAAGGCTTTTCCATCCGACCAATATACGCTAGAAAGTCAGGTAAAATTTCACAACTTTAATCCGGATGATGCCATTATAGAAATTCCCCCACGTGAAGGTGAGCATACCATCAATCACGAAGATATTTATGATGCTATTCGAATTCATGGTGACGAAATAGCACTTATTATGATTGGTGGTGTGAATTATTACACAGGTCAGGTTTTCGATATGAAAACAATCACAGAGAAAGGACATGAAGCCGGAGCGATAGTGGCATTTGATTTAGCTCACGGTGCCGGAAATATAGAATTAAAGTTGCATGAATGGGGTGTTGATTTTGCAGCTTGGTGCACGTATAAATATCTAAACTCAGGTCCTGGAGCTATTTCAGGCGTATTTGTTCATCAACGACATGAAAAAAGTCCTGAATTAAAGCGATTTGCGGGTTGGTGGGGAACTCCTTCTGAAGGACGTTTTAAGATGGCTAAAGGTTTTGAACCTGCAATTGGTGCAGATGGCTGGCAGTTGAGTAATGCACCTGTATTGTGCATGACTGCGCACAAAGTTGCTTTAGATTTGTTTCAAGCTGCAACACCTCAACGACTGTTTGAAAAAAGAGATGCTTTAACAGGATTTTTAGAGTTTGTGATCAACGATGTTTCTGCAAAGAACCCGGCTGCAAACTTTGAAATCATAACTCCGAAAAATAAAAAGGAAAGAGGCTCTCAGATTTCAATTTTAACACATGGCACAGGCAAAGAATTATTTGATTACATCACCGATAAGGGCGTAATTGCTGATTGGAGAGAGCCTAATGTAATTCGAATGGCACCTGTACCGATGTATAACTCGTTTGAGGATGTTTATCAATTTGGTCGATTATTAGAAGAAGGATTAAGAAATATATAAGAAAATGGAGAAAATAGCAATTGTTGGTGCGGGATTAGTTGGTTCATTACAAGCCATTTTATTAGCGAAGAAAGGATACCACGTAGAGGTATTTGAGCGCAGACCTGATATGAGAAATGTAAAATTAATTGCAGGTCGTTCAATTAATTTAGCTTTATCTGATAGAGGGTGGAAGGCTTTAAAAATGGCTGGTGTAGATGATAAAATAAAGGAAACAGCCATTCCAATGTATGGTAGAATGATGCATGCTGAGGATGGCACACTTACTCCTCAAGCCTATGGTAAGGAAGGACAAGCAATCTATTCTGTTAGTCGTGGTGGGCTTAATCAGACCTTGATGAATTTGGCTGATAAATATGATAACGTCAACTTCAACTTTAATAAAGCATGTAAAAATGTAGATTTAGAGAACAACGAATTGACTTTTTCTGATGTGGAAACAAAAGAAAAAACTATTTTCTCACCTGATCGTATTTTTGGAACAGACGGGGCCTTTTCAGCTATTAGAGCTCGACTACAAAAAACTTCTCGGTTTAATTATTCTCAGACCTATTTAAAACATGGATATAAAGAATTGTGTATTCCAGCTAATCCTGATGGAACGCATCAAATCGATAAAAATTCGTTGCATATTTGGCCAAGAGGAGAGTATATGATGATTGCTCTGCCAAATATTGATGGTAGCTTTACATGTACCTTATTTTTCCCTTTTGAAGGAGCCAACTCTTTTGAATCTATAAAAACAGAGCAGGATGTATTGCGATTTTTCAATGAGCGATTCGCTGATGTGGTGCCGTTAATGCCTGATTTAGTAACTGAGTATTTCGAAAATCCGACTTCACCATTAGTTACTGTAAAGTGTGAACCTTGGAATTACAGTGATAAAATTATTCTGATGGGCGATGCTTCCCACGCCATTGTACCATTTTACGGACAAGGGATGAACAGTGGTTTTGAAGATTGTTCTGTATTTGAAGAAATGTCGGCTAACTTTGATGGTAACTGGGCAAAGTTGTTCGAAGATTTTGCTAACGAACGCAAACCAAATGGTGATGCAATCGCAGATTTAGCCATTCAAAATTTTATAGAAATGCGCGATAAAGTAGCCGATGAGAGCTTCCTTTTGCGTAAGAAAATAGAAAAAAAGTTATTTACCAAGTATCCTGATAAATGGATGCCGTTGTATTCTCAAGTTACATTTAGTCATATTCCGTATGCTACCGCGAATGCACAAGGTAAAAAGCAAGAGAAAATTATGGATGTAATCATGACTGAGCCTGAGATTGAAAATAATTGGGATAGTAATGAAATAGAACAACGGATTTTGAGTTTAATCTAAATGAAAACTCATCTTGTAATTATAACACTTTTATTCTCCTCTTTCTCTTTTGCTCAAATGCGAAAAGGAAGAGGAGACGTTTTTCCGCTTGATCGAGAACTCCGAAAAGGCGGGTTTTTTATTGCTCCAGGAGCGACATATCTAGCGGGTTATAACCAAAGTAATGGTGAACTGACCGAACAAAATATAATTATTAATTACGAGAGTAGTCCTCAGAGTAAAATCGGAGGTTATTTACAGTTAGGTTGGTTTCATAGTTTTGAAAATAATCGAATTGTCGATTACATTGATTTTGGAGGTAGTTATAAACTACTTAGAGGTAAAATTACCACCAATTTTACAGAGAATAATATGATTAATAGTCGGGTAGTAGATCATCAGTCTGTTTTAGACTTTAATGATTCACATATCGGTTTATTTTTTAATGCAACTAAAACCATTCCGATTAGTACCAACACTTTTATCAGTAATTCCATAGGAATAAATATTGACAATAGAGTGATAGAAGCTGGGAACTATTCAGGCAGCCCATTTACTTTTTTTATTGATTATCCCCCTATTGGAATTACACAACTGCATTATAAAATTGGGTTTGGATTTAGGGCCTTCAAAAATTTGTTGGTTATACCAAGTATTGAAACACCAATTATGACATTAGTTCCAACTAAAAACTTTAGTCCAAGCATAGCTTATGGTGATCAGCAATTTCAGCCTATTTTTGTTAGCTTACAGTTTTTCTTTTTACGGGATGATCCTGTAAATTGTAACAGTCCTGTTTATAACGGGCCCAAATATGAAGTTGACTAATTTAAAAATGGATTGTTCTTTTTTTCAAATCCAATATTCGTTTTAGGCCCATGTCCTGGATACACGACATAATCATCGCCTAAAGGAAATAATTTAGATTTTATAGAAGTAATTAGTGTTTCATGATCGCCACCAGGCAGATCAGTGCGGCCAATACTGCCATAAAATAACACATCTCCACCAATCACTATCTTTTCAGGATGGTAAACAAATACCACATGCCCTGGCGCATGCCCTGGTACAAAAAGTACATCGAGGGTAGTTTTTCCAAAAGTAATTTTATCTCCCTCTGCAATAAATTTCTTCTCACCTGAAAAAGGCATTACATTAAAACCATACATCGTAGCATAGTTTGGAACGGCTTCTAAAACTGGTAAATCAAGGGCATGAAACTGAGCAGGAAGGTTGAATTTATCTGCTATAAAATTTAATCCAAGTACGTGATCTACGTGGCAGTGAGTGTTTATTAGATGCTCAAGTGATAATTCCTCTTGTTCAACAAAATTTAACAACTCACGTTCTTCTGACGAATTAGAGCACCCAGGATCTATAATTACCGCTGATTTTGTTTCATCATAAAGTAAATAAGTGTTTTCCTGAAAGGCATTAAAAGTGAACTGCTTAATTGATAACATAGTTTTCATTTTTTATATGGTGCAAATATAATGGTTACCATAGATTTTAGTTAATTTTATAAGTCTATATGAAAGTAAAAATAGTACAATCGACAAACAGTCTAATTGCAGGAGTTATCCTGATACTACTTTCTACTTTATATTCTCAGCAAAGCTTCGCCCAATTTTATACAGGTAGTAATATTGAATTTGGTAAAAACAGAGTTCAGTATGAAAATTTTGAATGGAAGTTTTATCGGTTTGATAAGTATGAAACTTATTTTTACACGGGAGGACAAGAAGTTGCCGAATATACTGCTCAGTACGCGCATACCAAAATTGCGGAACAAGAAAGGTTTTTTGACTACTACTTAGATGAACGGATTCAATTTGTAATTTACAATAAACATTCTGATTTTAAACAGAGTAATATTGGAATGGGCGCTGATGAATCCTATAGCATAGGAGGAGTAACCCGCATCGTTGGATCAAAAATATTTATTTACTTCGAGGGAGATTATAAGAAACTAAATCAGCAGATAGATGCTGGAATTACGGAGGTGTTAATCTATCAGATGATGTATGGGGGTAGCTGGAAGGACATGATAAAGAATTCAGCTCTATTAACCATACCGGGGTGGTATATCGACGGATTAGTTTCTTATTTAACTTATGGAAATGATCCAGCAATTGTCAACCAGATTAAAGAAGGAATTGCGTGTAATAGATTTGAAAAATTTAACCGCTTGAATGATGCCGATGCAACTATTGCTAGTCACGCAATGTGGACTTATATCGCTGAAAAGTACGACCCCAAAACCATCAGTAATATTTTATACTTAACTCGAATTACTCGAGATGTAGAAGATGGGCTTTTATATTCAATTGGAGTGTCTTTTGAATCCATCACAGAAGATTGGACTACTTATTATCAAGAAAGATTTATGAATGTGGGGCAGTTTTCATATTCAGCTAGAAATACCCCTGTAGATATTAAAATAAGAAAGAATCGAGTGTATCAGCAATTCAAACTCAGCCCTGATCGAGAAAAATTTGCTTTTACAACTAACCAACGTGGGCAATATCGAATTTTTGTTTTCGACAAGAAAACAAATAAAAAGAAGCAAATATTTAAGGATGAGCATAAGTTAGATCGCATTGTAGACTATTCTTATCCAATCATTGAATGGCATCCGACAGGTAAGTTACTGACTTTTTTCATTGAGGAAAAAGGTTTTTTACAATTGTATACTTATGATGTCGAAGAAGAAAAATTATACCAGAAGAATATATTTAACTTAGAAAAGGTGTTGAGTTATGACTACTCTCCAGATGGAAAGAAAATGGTTCTGTCGGCAATTTATAGAGGTCAAACCGATTTGTATTTATACACCATAGGAGGAAACACTCAAAAAAAGATAACGGATGACGTCTTTGATGATCTAGAACCTGTATTCATTAATAATGGTAATAAAATTGCTTTTGCAAGTAATCGTAAAACCGATAGTTTAAACCCATATGTTGTTAATTTTAATGATCTAGAGTACGAAAGAGATATTTTTGTTCTAGACTATAATTCAAAGAATCCTAAGCTTGTAAGGGTGTCAAATACTCCTGATTTTGCAGAAAAATCACCTATGAGGCATCAAGATGATGTAGCTTTTCTTGGCGTAGAAGATGCCGTTTATCAGCGAAAAGTGTCAGCGTTTGATAGCGCAGTAACCCACATCGATACCATAATTCATTACAGCTATTTTTACAATGAAAAACTTTCAACCAATTATGATAGAAGTATTTCAGAGCAACAGGGTTCTCAGAATAGTTCTACATTTAGTGAAATTGTAGTCGCCGATAATACTTATTATTTAGTTGAGAATGGATACGATGAGTCCAACGTAATCGATGAATCTTTTAATAAACCGAAAAATAAAAAGGAGTCAGGAAATAGTGCGACTAGTGATGAGAAGAAGCCAATGAATGTGATCATTTTAAAAAGTAAATCAATAAGTAAGGAGTCAAGCGATGCGCAAATTGTTCAGCAATATACTTTTGATAAAGAACCTAAAGTAGAGCTAAAATCGCCGACCAGGCCTATTAAATCTACAGTGATTACTACTTTGCAGCCTAAAGAGCTATCTAAACCATTTACACTCTCTAACCAACGAAATTATAATTTAAATTTCAGAATCGATAATTCTGCTTTACAGTTAAATAATTCATTCTTAACTGGCCAATATCAGGTTTTTACTGGTAGACCATACAGTAACCCTGGTTTGGGTTTGACCTTAAAGTATGGTGCGGTAGATCTTTTAGAAGACTATAGAGTGTATGGAGGGTTTAGATTCGCTGGGGAAACAAAAGAGGTATTGTTTGGTTTTCAAGACCTTAAAAAGCAGTTAGACAAGGAGTATATTTTAAGTTATACCCGCCAACGAGATGAAAGTGCAGCAGAATTAAGTAATCTAAATACTCTTCAAGGGGTTTATTCTTTGATATATCCTTTTAGTGAAGTTGCTAGCTTGCGAGCAACATTTTCTGTCAGAAATGATCAAAGTGTACCATTATCTACCTCACAGAACGCATTAGAAACTAGTGTAAGAAATCAAACTTGGGCAACGGCAAAGTTGGCTTATGTTTTTGATAATACACGGAATGTATCTTTAAATATTAAATACGGAACACGCATGAAATTCTTTGGTGAATATTATCAAAAAGCTTTTGATAATGACAAAAAACGCGATGGAGTTAATATGGCTGTTGTTGGATTTGACATGAGGCATTATCAAAAAATTAGCCGTCAGTTAATTTTTGTAGCTCGATTAGCAGGCAGTTCTTCTTTTGGTAAGAATAAATTGATTTACTACATGGGAGGAGTTGATGAATGGTGGAATGTTGGCAATGATTTTAGAGATACAAAAATTGATGCTACTCAAAATTATAGTTTTCAAACTATTGCAACAAATATGAGAGGACACTACCAGAATGCTAAGAATGGAAATAACTTTGCTGTTGCGAATGCGGAATTAAGATTTCCTGTTTTCTCTTATTTTATTCGAAAACCTATTCAGGCAGACTTTGTTAGAAACTTTCAGTTCATTGGGTTTGGGGATGCAGGAACAGCTTGGGTTGGCGCTAATCCATTCGCTGATAAGAATCCCTCTAGCACTGAAGAGCTGGATGATAATTACCCATTTTCTATTGATGTTTATAATTTAAATGAGCCTATAATTGGTGGATTTGGTCTTGGTGTAAGAAGTACACTGTTAGGTTATTTTGTTCGTGCAGATCTTGCTTGGGGAGTAGAAAATAGAACAATCAGTTCAAAGGCCATCTTTTATTTGTCACTTAGTCTTGATATTTAATGGAAAGTCAAACGCTTGTTATTCTTTTTTTGATTGGTATCTTGGCAGCATGTAATTACAATAAAGCAGGCTCTTTAGCTATTAAATATGCAATGATACTTGGTAACACCTTTGTAATTCACGGTTACTTTGGATCTAAATTTTCATTGAGTTTTATTAGTGAGGCTAACTTAAAAAAGCTCTTTGGTAGCTTTATGCTCATTGCAGCAATTAAAATGATACTTTTCTCTAAATAAATAGATTATGGATTTCGTCTCTATTATTAAACAAAAAGCAAATGATTACTTTGGCGAGATTCAAGCAATTCGTCAACATTTGCACCAATATCCAGAGTTATCGTTTGAGGAAATAGAAACGGCTCAATTTATTGCTGATAAATTAACGGAGTATGGTATTCCATTTAAATCAGGAATAGCAGGAACTGGAATAGTAGGAACTATAGAAGGCAAAAATCCTAGAACCAATAAAATAGCACTCAGAGCAGACATGGATGCACTGCCCATTATTGAGAAAAATGAAGTGGCCTATAAATCGACTAAAGATGGAATAATGCACGCTTGCGGACATGATGTTCATAGCGCTTGTCTATTGGGAACAGCAAAAATATTGAATGAACTTAGGGAAAGTTTCGAAGGGAGTATCCAGTTGATCTTTCAACCTGGCGAAGAAAAGTTGCCTGGAGGAGCATCTCTAATGATTAAAGAGGGAGTGTTAGAAGATAAGGCTATAAAAGGGATCGTTGGTCAGCATGTTTATCCTGAATTAGAAACAGGGAAGATAGGTTTAAGAAGCGGCAAGTATATGGCTAGTGCGGATGAACTTCATGTAAAAGTAATCGGTAAGGGAGGACATGCAGCTCTTCCACAGCACACTGTGGATGCTGTTTTGATGGCTTCAACCATTATTGTGAGCTTACAACAATTAGTGAGCAGAAATGCACCTCCCACAGTTCCATCGGTATTAAGTTTTGGGAAAATTGAAGGATTAGGAGCAACTAATGTATTGCCTGATGTAGTTACTTTAGAAGGTACTTTTAGAACTATGGATGAGGTTTGGCGTGAGGAAGCACATAAAAAAATGGTTCGTTTAGCTGAAAGTATTGCAGAAGGAATGGGTGGAAAGTGCGAATTCGAGGTAAGAAAAGGATATCCATTTTTAACCAACGATGCTAAAATGACTGCAGAGGCTTATAAGGCAGCGCAGGATTATGTGGGAGCAGAAAATGTAATCGACTTAGATCTAAGAATGACTGCTGAAGATTTCTCTTTTTACACCCACCACACTAAAGGCTGCTTTTACCGATTAGGTACAGGGAATATAGCTAAAGGAATTACGCATAAAGTTCATAATGCTCAATTTGACATTGACGAAGAATCGATTAAAATAGGGATGGGTTTTATGGCATACCAAGCTATTTGCCAGCTGCAAATGGATTAATTTTAATTTTTTCTTATAAGTTTGGAGTCGTCTGGAACGGTGCAAAAATCCGTCACACCTTTGGTAGTTTGGATGCGCAATTTACCTGATTCAAACGACAAAAGAGCCTCTCCTGTCTGACCTGCGTAGCAAGCATTAAAGAATACCTCGGCGGTTCCATCATTTAAAGCTTCACCATAAACATCACATACCTGATTGCTTTGCTGAGCTACTCCGCAATCAACTCTGCCTCCTGAGTAGCCGCAATAAAAGCCCTTAATCGAATTTCCGATTTGTGTTAAGGTTAAAGTAAATTGATAATCGTCATTATTTGAAGGGTCTTCATAAATACCAGAAAAGTCTTTTATTTTCGAGTAGACAACTCTGCTAGCTAATTGATTTGCTATTTGAATAATTCCTGCTTGCTCTTTTGCTAAAACTTTTAAATCTTCAACTCGGACTTCTTCATTGAACAAAGCAAGTAATCGCCCATTGTGTATGTAATAATGAGCAATCTCATCGGTGCTTACCCTGCTGCCTTCAATGTATTCAGAAAAATTATGCTGCACGTAAAATGGCTGAGGATTCTCTTTTAGATTACTATCTAGAAAGTAGATGACAAATTCACTATTCCCGATGTAACGATAAATCTTCACCAATTTAGCTTCGTTATAAAAATACATTTCTAGTGATTCTTCAGTTTCTCCTTGCACATAGTTCATTGATTGCTTTGCATCATATTTATAGAATGATGACTTTTTACCATCATTTATCTTTTTTATACTATCGTAATAGTCTATTCTTTCCTGAGTAAACGATTCAGAGAAAGGAATGTATTCAGGATAGGCTATTTCAACTACTTCTACCAATGCAAGAGGTTCTTGTTGGGTAGTGTCTTGAACTTCTGTACTAGTAGTCTCATTCTGATTAGAAGGAGAATTGCAGCTCGCTATGCTGATGAGGGTGCTAATCGCGAAAAGATTTAGGTAGTTCATGGTAAAAAAATATTGGCGATTACTTAATTGTTTCTTTAGTAAATAATTGATATTCATTGTGGGTGTACTTTGAACTTGTTTGCAGCAGAAAATCTAATTTCCCGTCAGAATTAAAATCTCCAATCCATTCAATCGCTACAAAATTATCATCAAAAAAATCAATTGATAAAAGCAGCTCAGACTGGTCATTATTCTTTTTGACGAAGAGTTTATAGTTACTAATATCACTGATAGATCCAAGTTTACTACTTCTAGGGCCATCACCCGTAGCATAGATAATATAATCATCAGCCTCATGTTTTAATACAATTCGCTGCCCTGGATATAATTGATTTGGAGCAAATTTTGTAGAAGATATTTTTTTACCAATTATCGTGGCGTCTCCTTCAAATATAAAATTAGGTGCATTCTTTTTTTGCGTCAATTGATAATAATTATCCATTTCGCCTTCCACTAGTTGGATAGAATCCCAGTTAAAAGGATTTATTTTTAGTTCATTATCAGTAATTACAGCGCCCATCCAAGGGCCGGATTTATCCGCAAAATAATCAGCTTCAGATAAAACTCCCTGACGAAGATTTAAAAATAACTTTTGCTGATACTGCGCCTTCACCGAGGAAGAAGTTAGAAGAAATAAAGAGCCTAAAAAGGCAATATTCAAAAATTTTAGTGGGCTCACAAGATGAATGTCGATTTATATCTTGATCTGATTCAAATGTAAGGAAATAAAAAAAGCCGCTTCGAATAGACGAAGCGGCTGCATGCTTTTAACGGAGTTGTTTTAATCTACTAAAACAACCAAATA
>JAOKVV010000022.1 GCA_028336925.1 Vicingaceae bacterium
ACAGTAAACTAGACCCCGAGGATTATTACACCTCCAAGGAAGGCTACCTTGTATTTACCGAAAAATATCACCTAAAACGTGGTTATTGCTGCAAAAATGGTTGCAAACATTGCCCGTATGGTTTTAATAAAACAAATAAAAAAAGATTTCAGAAATGAGTACGATGCAACTAGAAGATTTCAAAAAGTCAGTTTTAGAAGGAATTCCAAGTTCAATTCCTGCGAAGAAAGAATATGATCCATCCATCAATCACGCTCCTAAGCGAAAGGAGATTTTGAATGATTCAGAGAAAAAACTAGCCTTAAAAAATGCATTGCGTTATTTTCCGAAGGAACAACATAAGGTATTGGCAGCTGAATTCGCTGAAGAATTGAAAACATACGGTCGTATCTATATGTATCGATACCGCCCGGATTACGAAATAAAAGCTAGAAAATACACCGACTTTCCGCACCAATCAAAACAGGCTGCGGGCATTATGCTCATGTTGAGCAACAACTTAGATTATGCAGTTGCACAGCATCCACATGAATTAATCACTTATGGTGGAAATGGAGCGGTATTTCAAAACTGGGCGCAATATCGCTTAACGATGAAATATTTGGCTGAAATGACGGATGAGCAAACGTTGGCATTATATTCAGGTCATCCAATGGGATTATTTCCATCGCATAAAGATGCACCAAGAGTGGTGGTTACAAATGGTATGGTGATTCCAAATTACAGCAAGCCCGATGATTGGGAAAAATTCAATGCGTTGGGCGTTAGCCAATATGGACAAATGACGGCAGGCTCTTTTATGTACATTGGTCCTCAAGGGATTGTACATGGAACCACTATTACCGTGCTAAATGCAGGACGTAAGATTGCCAAGACTCCCGGCGAAGGTTTGGGTGGAAAACTATTTGTGACAGCAGGATTAGGCGGCATGTCGGGTGCTCAGCCAAAAGCGGCAAAGATAGCCGGAGCAGTAAGTATTACTGCAGAGATAAATCCAAAAGCGACACATACAAGACATTCACAAGGTTGGGTAGATGAAGTTTTCACCGATTTAGATGAATTATTAGCTCGAACGAAACAAGCACAGAATAATAAGGAAGCAGTTTCATTGGTGTACCAAGGAAACATAGTGGATCTATGGGAAAAGTTAGTAAAAGAAGATTTTCATGTGGATTTAGGTTCAGATCAAACATCCTTGCATAACCCATGGGCAGGTGGATATTATCCTGCGGGCATGACACTGGAAGAGGCGAATCAAATGATGGCCGACAATCCGGTAGAATTTAAGCATGCCATACAAGACACCTTAAAAAGACATGCTGCTGCAGTTAATAAAATGGCCGACAAAGGCATGTATTTCTTCGATTATGGAAATGCATTTCTATTAGAGGCTTCTAGAGCTGGAGCTGATATTATGAAGAATGATGTGCATTTTAAATATCCGTCTTATGTTCAAGATATATTAGGACCGATGTGTTTCGATTATGGATTCGGTCCTTTTAGATGGGTTTGCGCTTCTAATGATCCAAAAGATTTAGCCACAACTGACCGCATAGCGACCGAAGTGTTGGAGGAAATGGCCAAAACTTCTCCTGCTGAGATTACACAGCAAATGCAAGATAACATTACTTGGATTAAAGCAGCAGGTGAAAATAAAATGGTGGTTGGCTCTCAAGCTCGAATTTTATACGCTGATGCAGAAGGTAGAATGAAAATTGCCGAAGCATTTAATCAAGCAGTTGCTTCTGGTGAATTATCTGCACCGATTATTTTAGGTAGAGATCACCACGATGTTTCAGGAACAGATTCTCCATATAGAGAGACTTCCAATATTTATGATGGTTCACAGTTTACCGCTGATATGGCGATTCAAAATGTAATTGGCGATTCGTTTAGAGGTGCGACTTGGGTTTCTATCCACAATGGTGGTGGCGTAGGCTGGGGAGAAGTAATCAATGGTGGTTTTGGAATGATGTTAGACGGATCAACGGATAGCAGCAGAAGATTGAAGTCAATGTTGCACTGGGATGTAAACAATGGAATAGCTCGAAGAAACTGGGCAAGAAATGATGAGGCTATTTTCGCCATCAAACGCGCTATGGCTGCTGAACCTTTATTAAAAGTTACGCTTCCGAATATTGCAGATGATGCTGATTTGGAGGGATTGTTTTAGGAGTATAATTAATCTTTTGTCTTATCTTTCGACTCCGCTCAAGATGACAAATCAACTCCAATCAAGATGACAAATCGACTCTGTTCAAGATGACAAAGGAGAAAGTAAAGTAAATGGGCTTTGGGAAACTGAAGCCCTTTTTTTTTGTTGTTTTACCGCAAAGTTTGCAGAGGTTTCACATAGGGCGCAAAGAATGAATGCCACTTGGATTCATCAATTCGAATATTTTCCTTTTTGTTTTCATTTCAGCTGTGCTCAATATAAACTTAAAAAGCTCAAACAGACAAAAAAAAAGTACAATCTAATATAGAAACAACTTCAAGAAAGTTATTCATTGTTAAATTGATACATTAAAAAAATTGCTCCATTGATTGGTTTAGCGAAGCTATCTCAATTCCGCGCCCAATTCTTTCTGATAACTTTTAATCAACTTGTCCATTACCTTTTCGATTTGAACATCTGTTAAGGTTTTGTCATCATCACCGAACGTAAAACTTACTCCATAAGACTTCTTTCCTTCGGCTAGGTTTTTACCTTGATATACATCAAATAAGTTCACTTCTTTCAACAACTTTCGCTCTTGTTTTTGGGCTACTTGCTCGATTTGTTCGAATTTAACAGCCTCATCAATCAATAAAGCCAAATCTCTTCTTACCGTTGGGAATTTAGAAATTGGGGTGTATTGTGTTGCTTTGGCCGATACTAACTTTAAAATAGAATCCCAGTTAAAGTCTGCATAAAACACCTCTTGAGAAACATCAAACTTCTTTAGTAACTGGCTGCTTATAGCTCCAAAATCAACCAATGGTCGATTATTTAATGTATAAGAAATACCATAAGCAAATTGATCGTTTTTAATCTCTTCTGTCTCTAATCGGCCTTTTAGTTTTAGTTTTTGAATGATCAGTTCCACTTGATTTTTTAAATTGTAGAAATTGACATTAGCTGACTTCGACTGCCAGTTCTCCGATTGATTCATACCAGTAACTAAAAGACTTAGTCGTTTTATCTCTTTATACTTTCCACCTTCGGTTCTAAAATAGGTCTTACCGAATTCATACATTTTCAATCGATCTGATTTTCGGTTAATGTTGTACCTCAACGTATCTAAACCGCCAAACAATAAATTTTGACGCATTACGCTTAAATCAGAACTCAATGGGTTCAACATTTCTACTACATCATCACCCAGCTTATCATCCGTTTTATAAAAACTAGCAGCCGTCAATGAATTGTTCCAAATCTCATAAAATCCGTTATCGGTCATTAAATTAGAAACACTGTTTTGCAACTCTTCCGAATCTGGTTTTGGCGCATACGATAAAGACGACTTTAAAAAGTCAGGCATTTCGATGTGATTGTATCCAAACACTCTCAATACATCTTCGATTACATCAATTTCTCGCTGCACATCTACTCGATAAGGAGGAACAGATAGGCTTAAAACGCCCTCTTTTTCTGCCTTTATTTCAATTTCTAAATCAGTTAATATTTGTTTGACTCGCTTCTCCCCTATTTCCTGACCGATAATTCTGTTGCAATTCGCAATGGAAAAATCAAACTCAAAGTTGGCTATTGGGTTCGGATAAATATCATCTATCTCACTTGTAATTTCACCGCCTGCTAATTCTTGAATCAACAATGCAGCTCTTTTCAATGCATAAATGGTAATATTTGGATCAGTTCCTCTTTCATAACGAAAAGAAGCATCGGTATTCAATCCGTGTCGTTTAGCCGTTTTACGAACAGAAACTGGATTAAAATAAGCACTTTCTAGAAAAACATTAGTCGTTGCAGTTTTTACGCCACATTGCTCACCTCCAAATACTCCTGCGATACACATACCACCTTCAGCATTGCAAATCATCAAATCTTTGTCTGACAATTTTCGCTCCACACCATCTAAGGTTACAAAAGCAGTTTCTCTAGGCAATTGCTTCACAATTACTTGATCGTCAACAATTTTATCAGCATCAAATGCATGAAGCGGCTGCCCCATTTCGTGCAATACATAATTCGTTACATCCACCACATTATTAATCGGCTTAGCGCCAATCGTCAATAAGTGATTCTTTAACCAGCTTGGGCTATCTTTTACCTCAACTCCTGAAATAGTTACAGAAGAATAACGCGGACAAGCATCTTGATCTTCAACAGTTACGTTAATTTTACGAGAAGTATTTGCTACTTTGAATGCGTCAACAGAAGGTTTTAGGAGCTCAGCAGTTTTATCGTATCGTTTCAATACAGCTACTAAATCTCTAGCTACTCCAAAATGTGATGCAGCATCTGCCCTGTTTGGCGTTAAGCCAATTTCAATCATCCAATCACTTTCAACATTAAAGTACTCAGCAGCGGGAGTTCCGACAACGGCATTTGGATCCAACACCATAATTCCATCGTGGCCTTTTCCCAATCCGATTTCATCTTCCGCACAAATCATTCCTTCTGAAACTTCACCGCGAATTTTTGATTTCTTGATTTTGAAGGATTCTCCATCGATGGGAAACAATTCAGCTCCAACTGTAGAAACAACCACTTTTTGGCCAACTTCTACATTTGGCGCACCACAAACAATGCTCAAAGGTTCTTCGCCTCCAACATATACAGTGGTAAAATTCAATTTATCCGCATCAGGGTGCTTCACTTTGGTTAAAACTTCGCCAATTACGATGCCTTTCAAACCACCTTTGATGGTTTCTACCTCTTCCATCCCTTCTACTTCTAAACCGCAATCAGTTAAGTAAATAGAAGCTTCCTGTGGAGTAATATCAGCTTTAATGTAATTGCGTAACCAACTGTATGCTATCTTCATGGATAAATGAAATCAAAAATTAAAAGAACAAAGATAAAAAAACGCTTAGATAGAATAGGAATGCAAAGTGATTAATTATTCACCTGCCATACTTTCACTCTTCGATCATCTCCAGTACTGATCACATAATTGCTTTCAGCTAACGGTAATAATGCATTCACCGAGTGTGTATGCCCATTAGATGTTGGTCGTTGAATCCGTTGTAGTGGTTTTAAGGTTGCTGCATCCCACACTTTTATGGTTTTATCGCGACTAGTAGAGATTATATAAGGAGAATTTTGTTGCTGCATTAAACTATACACCGCCCAGTTGTGCGCAGGAAACTCATTGACTTTTTGATACATCATCAAGTCCCATTCTACTAAATGCGCTTCTTTTAATCCTACTAGCAAGTGCTGATTGAAATTGATGTATAACAATGAATTTACACCAGATTCATTTTCTAATGTTTGTTTTATTTTATAGTCGGATAAGTTCAATAAAACTACATTTCCATCGCCACAGCCTGCGGCCAATTCATTTCGCTCTGTTGAAAATGTCAGTTGGCGTATTTTTTCTTCCGTTAATTTTACTTGATGAAGTAATTCGAAATTTTCTGCATTCCAAATAGAAATACTACCATCACCAGAGGCAACATAAAATTGATTGGTATCCTTGTTATACTTAATATCAAAAATGTATGCTTTATGCGCTGAGAGCAATTTCATTTCTTTCTTTTCAGATAAATCCAATACGTGAATTCCTCCACCTGTTTGTCCAACCAACAAATAATTTTGCTTTGGCAAATAACACAACGACACAATCATGGCAGGAATTTGAGCGACTACTTTGTGCTCATCGGTTTCTATATTCCATAATATAACTTTGCGATCTGAGCCTGCTGAGAAAAACGTTTCAGAAGTTGGCCCTTGCTCTAAAGCATAGACTGCTGCTTGGTGTATGTGGTATTCTTTTACGAAGGATAGTATTTCTGTCAAAACTGAGATTTTTAGGTAAAATTAAGGGTTTATTAAGTGTTCACACGCAGATTTGGATGATTTTCGTAGAATGTAGTCTATATTGAATTTAACTGCAAAGAGCGCAAAGGAGTTCCCATAGGGCGTAAAAGAAAAGTTTTAGCTTTGGGAAGCTCATTGTCTTATCTTTCGACTACGCTCAAGATGACAACTCGATTTCGCTCAAGATGACAATTCGACTCCGATCAAAGTTAAAAAGTCTGTAGTTGTTAAAATAGACAGTTATTATTTAATCGAATGATTATATTAATTCAATAACTTATAGACTTATTGATACACTAACTTATTAATTAATTGACTTATTGACACATTGACTTATTAACTCATTGGTATATTGATTCATTGCTATATTAATTCATTGTACTAAGAGATCCTACTCCAGTTCGTTTTCCCTCGCTGCTGCTCTCTTGCGAAAGCTAAAATAGGCTGATGCTCTGGCAATTGTAAATTTGAATCTTCATCTAAAATATCTCGTGCGGCATTACGTGCAACTTCAATAAGTTGACCATCCTTCGCAAGATTGGTTAGCTTTAAGTTGACAGGCACACCACTTTGCTGTGTTCCTGATAAATCTCCGGGGCCTCGTAATTTTAAATCTACCTCAGCAATTTGAAAACCATCATTGGTTTCTGTCATGGTTTTCATACGCAACTTACCATCATCAGATAACTTATATCCTGTCATTAAATAACAATAGGACTGCTCTGCTCCGCGACCTACTCTGCCTCTCAACTGATGTAATTGCGATAAACCGAAGCGCTCAGCGCTTTCTATTACCATCAAGGAAGCATTAGGCACATTTACACCCACTTCAATAACTGTAGTAGCGACCATAATTTGTGTCTCTCCTTTAACGAAGCGCTGCATTTCCATTTCCTTATTCTCATTCGTCATTTGGCCGTGAACGATGCTTACTTGATATTCAGGACGAGGAAATTTATTCAATACGTGATCAAAACCAGCTTGCAAATTGGCGTAATCCATCTTTTCGGATTCGTCGATTAATGGATAGACGATATACACTTGACGACCCAATTTGATTTGCTCTCGTAACACTCCCCACAATCGCTCACGTTTATTTTCAAACCAATGAATCGTTTCAATTGGTTTACGACCAGGAGGCAATTCATCAATTACAGACACATCTAAATCACCATAGAGCGTCATGGCTAATGTTCTTGGAATTGGTGTAGCGGTCATAACTAAAATATGTGGAACCCCATTTTCATTTTTCTTCCACAATTTGGCTCGTTGAGCTACTCCAAACCGATGCTGTTCATCAATTACACAAAGTCCTAAATTTTTAAATTTCACTTTATCTTCTAAGAGTGCATGGGTCCCAACTAAAATGTGGAGCTCGCCACTTTCTAATTCTGTATGAATAATTCTTCTGTCTTTGATCTTCACGGATCCAGTCAACAGTGAAATCTTTACCGGCATTCCTTCCAGCATTTCACTTAAAGAAGCATAATGCTGCTGGGCTAATATTTCCGTTGGCGCCATCAAACAAGCTTGAAATCCATTATCCATCGCCATCAACATCGACATTAAACCAACCACCGTTTTTCCGCTCCCTACATCACCTTGCAATAAGCGGTTCATCTGCCTACCTGTAGCCATGTCCTTACGAATCTCCTTCAAAACGCGTTTTTGAGCATTAGTCAAATCAAACGCCAAATTATTTTCATAAAAGTGATTGAAAAAATCACCAATTGACGAAAACGCAAACCCTCTGGTTTTATTGGTGTTAATTAGCTTTAATTTCAATAATTCGAGTTGAATAAAAAATAACTCCTCAAATTTTAAACGAAAAATAGCGCGCTTTAGAATCTCAGTATTCTTTGGAAAATGGAGTTGGATAAGTGCTTTTTCTCTTGACAATAATTTATATTGGTCAATAATATCGATTGATAGGTTTTCGGGAATTTTACCAATCAACTGTGTAAATAAGTTCTTTTGTAACTTAACGATATTCTTAGATGCCAAACCGGCATTGTTCAATTTCTCAGTTGAAGTGTAAACGGCCTGCAACGTAGATTGTATATTATTTTTATACTCCACCAAAGTTTCCAACTCAGGGTGTACGATACTCAATGAATTATTAAACGCATTAACTTTTCCGTATAGCACGTATTTGATACCTACTCGTACAGTCGAGCCCAAAAATTTAATTCCCTTAAACCAAACCACTTGAATACGACCTGTTTCATCCTTAAAAGTGGCAGACAATCGCTTTTGTCGCGCAGACCCAATAGTTTCTATATGTACAAACTCTCCAACAATCTGAATATAGGGCAAATCAGGATGAAGCTCTGAAATACTGTAAAATTTCGTTTTATCGACGTACCGAAACGGATAATGCGTCATTAAGTCGCCAAACTTATGAATATTCAATCCTTTTTTAAGCAGCTCACCACGCTTAGGGCCAACTCCTTTCAGGTATTCAATAGACGTTTGTAATAATTGACTCATCGCACAAAAAGATAATCCATAAAAATAAGGGGATAATTTGAAAACTTCCCTAAAAATGGCAACTAAAATGAACTATCGATTGGCGTAGTTGATTTTAATCTGCTCCACAATATCAGAAACAGCCGGGCAAACCAATGTGTTTTTATAGGTCAAATTTAAAATTTGGTGTATTTTTCGACGATCCGTATGAGGATATTCTCGACAAGCATTCGGTCGGGCTTCATAAGCCATGCAATAGTTATCGTCGGCTAAAAAAGGACAAGGTGCCGATGGAAATACAAAATCATTCTCATCATCTTCTACCAGATATTGTGTGACAAATTCAGCTGGTCGCATTTTGAAATGCTTGGCCATTCGTTCAATATCTTTCTGTTGAAAAATAGGTGAAGTGGTTTTGCAGCAATTTCCGCAATCCAAACAATTAATTTTATCGAAAGTCTCCTCGTGAAGTTCATGAAACTGCTGATCCAAATCCTTTGGCTTTTTCTTTTTCAATCGATCTAAAAAAGTTTTATTTTCTTTTTTATTTTGATTGGCTACTGCGATTTTATCGGCTAAGAAAGTTGGTATTGGCTTCAAAAAGTTAGTTGTTTGATGAATGAAGACAAAGGTCGGGATTTTTTTATCTAAAGACCGCCAATATTTCCAAAACCATGGAGGTATTAAAAGTAATATCTGAACATTTTAAAAATAAATTAAGCAACTCATAATAAAACAATTACTTATTCTTTCGACTCCGGTCAAGGTGACGAGAAAAAAAAGTATAGACAACACCTTTTTTAACGCAAAGGGCGCGGAGGATTTCACAAAGGGCGCAAAGAAAGATTTATTGAATAAATCAATAAGCCCCAAACCTGCTTCTATGGTTTCTGTTAAAATTAACTGATTACCAGGAGGCCTTCAATTTGCTTATTGATTCATCAATATATTGAGCAACAAACAGACTAATTGATTCACTCATTAACTTATTAACTGATCATATAATTGTTACATTGCTAATTTATTAAATTGATAAATTGCTACATTGTCTAATTACTTCACCCCTCTCAACACTTCTCTCTTTCCTCCTTCCGGACCTTTATGTTTTTCAATGGTAAACCCCTGTTCTTGAAGCGCTCGTTTCACATCTCCCTTTACGCAATAAGTCGATAAAACTCCACCAGGCTTTAGAATGGAGTACATTTTAGCAAAAAGTTCAGACGTCCATAATTCTCCTTGGACTTCAGGTGCAAAAGCATCAAAATAGATCAAATCATACTGTTCAGGTGAAAAATCAATAGCTTCTATCGGTGCTTCTATTTTAGTTAAAGTAAATAAGTCCGTTAGCTGCGCTGCATCATTCCATGGAGCTTGGTGAATAGATTCAAAAATTTCCTTAGCGCTAGGGTGTAATAGCTGATCGGCATAGTTGAGCTGATTTAGCAATTCATCTTCTAACGGAAAAGCTTCTACCGCATCGTACCGAATATTCTTTTTTAACCCTTCATTTGCTAAAGCAGTCATCAATACATTTAAACCGGTACCCATTCCTACTTCAAGGATTGCGATAGTTTCATGATTTTCGGACACATAGTTCAACCCCAAATCGATGAAAACTCGTTGTGATTCTTTTATTGAACCGTGATAGGAATGATAGTGCTCATCTAATTCAGGAACATATAACGAATGTGATCCGTCTGCCGTAGTAATAATTTCTCTTTTCAAATCTGTCGCTTTTATTACAAATGAACCCAAAAAAGAAGGGTATTTTTGTAGTCAAATTTAAGAAACAAGACGTACTATGAAATTTCCATTCGACAAAAAAAGAATTATAGACGGCATGAGCTTTCAAACCTATTATAATTTAACCGATCAATTAGTAGCTGAGGGCAAAACTACAGGGCCTAAGCAAACCGAAGACTTAGCTCATTACACAAAGCTAAATCTATCCAGAATGAAAAGATTAGCAAAAACAGCATCTCTAAACGATGCGTTAATCGAAAAAATCAATCAAGTTAAAAGGAAAACTTACTTTTTAGTGATCTCTGAAGCTTGGTGCGGTGATGCAGCTCAAAATGTTCCATTAATTGCAAAGGCAACAGAATTTAGCTCAAATATTGAAATAAAAATCATTCTTCGAGATGAAAATCTAGACATCATGGATGCTTTTTTAACCAATGGTGGGAGATCTATCCCAAAAGTGATTGCAATAGACGCAGAATCATTAGAAGTGATTGGAAAATGGGGACCGAGGCCGCAAGCTGCACAAAAGCTGATGTTGGAGTTGAAAGCAAAAAATGCTCCATACGCCGAAATCTCAGAGCGTCTTCAAAGATGGTATATTGAAGACAAAACAAATTCTTTTCAGGCTGACTTTCTTGAATTAATAGAATCGACAATTAAAGGATCTTGAGCAATAAATTGATACGTGCCTTAGTTCTTTAGGTATATTTGTAAAATATGAAAAATTTCACTGTCTATTTTGGGTTTTTAATTCTATTTGTTCTCCTTTTTTCTTGCAGAAAAGAAGATGAAATTATAGGGTCTGCAAGTGCAAATATTCAACTCTCTACAGATAGCATATCGTTTGATACTGTTTTTACAACGATTGGGTCTATTACTCAAAATTTTAGAATTTACAATCCATATAAAGAAAGCATAAAGATTAGCTCCATTCAACTCAAAAAGCAAAACAATTCTCAGTTCAGAATTAATATAGATGGATTACCAGGAAATCAGACTGATATTGTTATACCTGCAAAGGATAGTATTTTTGGGTTTGTTGAAGTAACTGTAGACCCCAACAACCAACTTAATCCTTTCTTTATCGAAGATGAGATTGTTTTCTTTACCAATGGAAACGAAAAAAGTTTAAAGCTATTGGCGTATGGCCAGAACGCTAACTACTTTATTCCTGACACCAAAATACAAGGGCTTCCTGAATTTAGTATAATTGCAAATGAGTTTGAAAATATAACGTTAACTAAAGACAAGCCTTATGTCATTTATGGCTATGCAGTAGTTGATAGTAATGCAACACTAAACATAGAAGCAGGAGCTCGAATTTATTTCCATAATAATGGTGGACTTTGGGTTTACCGAGGCGGCAACATACAAGTAAATGGGACGTTGGCTGAGCCTGTTCTATTCAGAGGCTCTAGGTTAGGTCGAAACTATGATGATGTAGCAGGTCAATGGGATCGAATTTGGATTAATGAAGGATCTACAAACAACAATATCAACTATGCTATTATTGAAAACTCTTTTATTGGTATACAGGCTGAATATTTCCCATTTTCAAATAATCCACAAGTATCAAATAACCAACTAAATATTAAAAACACCATCATCAGAAACACTTCAGGTTTTGGTGTATTAGGAACACTTTATCAAATCAATGCAGAGAACCTGTTAATCGAAAACTGCGGAGAATACAATGTAGCATTAACAGGTTCAGGTAATTACACTTTCAAGCATTGCACATTTGCAAACTACTGGAATGAATCACAAAGACAAACTCCCCTTTTCTACGCACAGAACTATCAAAGTTCCTCCAACGGACTAATTGTTGGGAATCCTACTTTACGAGTAGAGAATTCAATTATAGATGGCAGATTGGATGATGAGTGGGGATTTGAAGCAATTGATACCACATCCGTTGATTTTAAGTTTGAAAATTGCATTATAAAAAGTGATACAATACTTACGGGCAATCGATATATTAACTGCTCACAAAGCTCTAGAGATAATCTATTTACCAACCCATCTGACAGAGACTATACATTGAGTCAAATTTCATTGGCTGTGAATTTTGGAAAACCATCCGTTGGATTCCAAGTCCCACTAGATCTTGCAGGGAATGCAAGAACTTTAGATAGTGCACCAGACGCGGGTTGTTTTGAGTTTCAATAATTATAATTGAGACAAAAATGCTAAGGTATCTACCCCATCTGCGTAGTCCCATAATTCTGGTCGCTGAGCTTGCCCAAATGGCACTGTGTTAGAAAAAATATTATTTTTTGATACCACACATTGTAGCTCTTCTTTTCTTTCTTCGGTTAAGGTTTTTATGTTATCCATATTCTCATAACGCTCATAAAGTAATACCCCAACCGGCGAGTTTAGCTCTTTAGCCTCTCTTAAAAGCATAAACCCATTCTCAAGAAGCGGTTCGCTATTCAATAAATAGATAGCCTTATTGTAGTCATAATTGTTTGCAAACTTATTATGGTTTCCGTACTCTCTATATGGAAACAATGCCTTGAAAATATGATCCAAATCATATTCCATCGGGATATATACTTTAGATACATTGCGACAACCTAAGCCAAAATATAACATAATATCTTCAGCTAATCCACACAACTCCTCCTCTGTTTCTGTTCCATCAATCACGGAAATAGAGGTTCTATTTTTTCGAATAATGTGTGGATATTTACCGAAATAATGCTCGAAGTATCTAGCGGAATTGTTGCTACCTGTTGCTATAACTGCGTCTGGATTTTCTAATCGAAGAATCAACTTAAAATAATCATTAAACTCTGCATCAATTTCTACAAGGACTTCTAACAATTTTGGGATTAACACCTTATCCTCGGAGGACAATTTGACTAATGCTCTATTTCCTGATAGAATTATAGCGACTAAGTCGTGAAAACCCACTAAAGGTATATTCCCAGCCATTATAATTCCAACAGATCGTTTAGAACCCTCATTGAACTTGTAATTGCTCACCCATTCATTTACCTTTTCTTCTGTCAGCGTATTACCCCATGCGGAAAGACTTAAATAGATATGATCAAGCGTAAACCATCCATTTTGAATTTTAGCTTGAATGATGGAAGCTTCCATGGCCTCACGAAACTTGTTATTCAATACTTCCAACTCCTCGTTAGCAGTAAAAGCTTTAGAAAACTGAGCCAAAAACTTTCCCAACTTTACTAATCCATTAATGCGGCTATTTAAATTCATTCTAAAATAATATATCGGTTAAAATCGTTTAAATTTGTATTTTGAAAACTATTTTAAACGTTGATAGTTTTGTACAAAGCTACTAACATAAAAATGAAAATATCATGGCAATTATAATAACTGACGAATGTATTAACTGCGGAGCTTGTGAGCCGGAATGCCCTAACAATGCAATATATGAAGGAGGAGAGGAATGGAAATTCTCTGACGGAACAACTCTTACCGGAGACTTTGAACGTCTAGATGGTAGCTCAATTGATGCAGAGGTTGCAAATGAACCAATTAGTTTAGATTACTACTATATCGTACCTGACAAATGCACCGAATGTGTTGGATTTCATGACGAACCTCAATGCGCTGCTGTTTGCCCTGTTGACTGCTGTGTTGACGATCCAGCGTATAGAGAATCAAAAGAGGTATTATTGGGAAAGAAAGCAAAAATGCACTTATAAGATTTGATTAATTATATTTGAGAACCTCCTCGTTAATCGTGGAGGTTTTTTTATGTCGAAATTTGATCTATCCACCACACGAAAATAAAAAATAGCACGTTTATTATAATGCCTTTATCATGATAAAAAAAAATCTCTTTCTGGTTTTAGTATTACTTACTTATTTTTCTAAAGCTCAAGTAGGCCAAATAAACATTGAACATAGAACTGAAATAGAAATTCTTGCCACTGAAGGTCAGAAAATAATTAATGCTGTTTTATCTCAAGATCGAAAAGTAGCAAACGGTTTGTTTAAAAGTACCTTGATCAGTTTAATTGAGCTTGACGATTCTATACTACTCGATCTTCGAAAAGTTAGCAACTTGATGCAAGTCGTTAATGCTGACACCTCACTCCGGGTGGTAACATGGACCATATTAGATGCCACCAACACATATAACTATCATGGAATTATTCAACGAATTAATAATTACGGGGAATATTCTTGGGCTGAATTAATTGACCAATCTGCAAATATTGAAAATCCTGAAAGGCAAGAATTAACTGCATCTAATTGGTATGGCTGTTTGTATTATGATCTAATCACGGTAAACAATTCCTTAAAGGATATTCACAC
Organism: Vicingaceae bacterium; assembly: GCA_028336925.1. Classification (GTDB taxonomy): domain Bacteria; phylum Bacteroidota; class Bacteroidia; order Flavobacteriales_E; family Vicingaceae; genus Acidiluteibacter. Next base: position 14,495 of record JAOKVV010000022.1, read on the forward strand.
ACTAGTAGGTTGGGATGGAAATAATTCAATGACCTCCAAGAAGGTAGTTGAAAACTTATATTTTGGAGTTGATGATACAGCAAGATTTGGAACTCCTATTATTAGGGAAGCAAAAAACGAATACTTGTATCGGAAAATCTTTGAGTTTTCTGCAGATTTAAAAATGACACTTGATATTCAAAAAGACATAAAGCGAATTATTTACGACCATCTATCTCCCTCCAATCCATCATTAAGAGGTGTTTATGAATATTATGGCCCTGACCTAACATTCGATTCTTATGAGTGGGGAGGGCAATTTTGGGATCATTATTCCGACATTGATTCGGATCAAAATTTAGAGAAGAGTAAAAAAGATTTCGAAGTAAAAGATCGAGATACCATTCGAAGTAAGAACTTATTTATCCCTAACTAAATTTAAATCAATTTAGTAATTACCCTCTCATTAACTCTTCGATTATATCATCAAGAGATAATCCATCTGCTTCGGCTTTATAATTTCTGACCATACGATGCCTTAAAATAGGCTTCGCTACGGCTTTTACGTCTTCGATATCTGGAGAATACTTTCCGCTTAAAGCAGCATGGCATTTTGCTCCCAAAACTAAAAACTGAGAGGCCCTAGGACCTGCGCCCCATCCTATATATTGATTAACAACATCTTTTGCCATCTCAGTATTAGGCCGAGTAGATGAAGCTAGTTTTACAGCGTAGTTAAGAACATTATCCGCTATAGGAATCTTTCTAATCAACTGTTGAAAATAAATAATTTCTTCAGCAGACATTACTTTACTCACACTAGCTTTTGTATCAGTCGTAGTAGCTTTTACTACTGACAACTCTTCTTCGAACGTCGGGTAATCCAGCCAAATATTAAACATAAATCTGTCTAGTTGCGCCTCAGGCAACGGGTAAGTTCCCTCTTGCTCAATTGGGTTTTGTGTTGCCAACACAAAAAATGGATTCCCTAACTTATAGGTTTTTCCTGCTGTTGTAATTGATTTTTCCTGCATCGCTTCTAAAAGGGCTGCCTGAGTTTTAGGAGGAGTTCTGTTGATTTCATCAGCAAGTATTAAGTTCGAAAACAAAGGACCTTTAACAAACTTGAAGTTCCGCGATTCATCAAGAATTTCTGAACCAATAATGTCTGAAGGCATTAAATCAGGAGTGAATTGTATTCGATTAAAACTTAAACCAAGCACCTCTGATATTGTATTTACAAGTAAAGTTTTAGCCAATCCAGGTACACCTACTAACAAACAATGCCCATTGCTAAATATAGAAATAAGCACGTGCTTAATGACCTCGTGTTGACCAACGATAACCTTTCCAATTTCTTGATTTAATTCTTGATACTTTTTTACTAAAGCATCTACTGCTTCTACTTCACTCTTGTAATTAATTTCAGACATATTAAATATTATTGTGGATTGGCAATCCATTTATTGCTATACTCACAATCAGAATAGCCTTTATCAATTTTTACATAAGCATTTTCCAACTTCTCTTCTATCCACCTCTCTACCTCCAATTGCTCTTTTTGTTGTAACGCTACATTTTTAATTTTTTGATAATCTTGATCCAAATTAGCACGATGAGGCTCTGTTCTTTTAATCAATTTCACAATGCGATATCCTTCTCTATTTCTTTGATCAGAAGTTGAAAACGCACTAGAGATTTCACCAACTTGTAATTTATCAATAGTAAAAAATAATGATGGATCTAACTGATCTACTTGATAAGTTGCGGTTCCAGAATAAGGATTTACAATTAACCCTCCATTATTTTTAGACTCTTCGTCTTCAGAGTATAACAGTGCCATTTGAGCAAAAGTGATCGTATCATTCTCAATAATAGTTGCAATACTATCCAATTTTTCTTTTGCCTTTTCTAACCCAACATAATCAATTGAAGGCTTAATTAAAATATGTCTTACATTCACTTTCTCTCCTTTTCGATCGATTAACTCTACAATGTGATACCCATACCTAGTTGAGAACACCTCTGAAATCTGACCAGGCTTCAATCTAAATGCTGCCTGTGCAAACTCAGGTTCTACTTCTGCTCGGCCCACATATCCAATCTCTCCACTTTTTTTTGCAGAGCCCTTATCGTCTGAATATAAAACAGCTAGAGTAGAAAAACTTTCTCCATTTCTTATTCTCTCTTTAAACTCTCTTAACCTAACTTTGGCAGCCTCCTTACTTTCTTCACTAATTGGCGCATACATTACTATCTGAGCAACCTCTACCTCTGAATTTATTAATGGTAAACTGTCTTTCGGGAAAGCGTTAAAAAAATCAGATACTTCAGAAGGTGTAATTGAAATATCTGAAGTAATTTTATCCTGCATCGTTTGTATCAAAAGCTGCTCTTCTAATGATGTTCTTAGCTCAGATTTAATTTGATCAATTGATTTCTTATAATATGCTTCAAGTGCTTTTTCACTACCAATTTGACTGATAAAATAACGAAGTCTTCGGTCAAGCTCTGATTCCACCTGTCCTTCCGTAACAACAACACTATCAATTTTTGCCTGATTCAATAAAAGTTTCTGAAAAAGCAAATCCTCCATAATAATGCAACGTAGATCATCGCTTACTTTCTGTCCTTGAGAAAGGTATTGCAAATACTGAGTCTCCAATGAACTTTTAGTCAAAATCTCATCACCAACAACTGCAATAACCTCATCGATTATTTTTCTATTTCCTGATTGTGCAGATAATGATAGGCTTGATAAAACCATCACCACAAGACTTAGTATTCTGAAAAGATGCATCATAATATTATTGAGTATATACTTCAAATTGTTTTTTTCGGACAGCTTCTTCATAAATATTCTGTTTCATTTCAGCTATCAATAGAAGCTTCCTTTTATTCAGTAAAATTGACTTTATTTCATCTTTTGCAAACTCAATAGGTGACAAAGATGATTTAATTTTATGATCAATAATTTGACTAAAAAAAGAACCCGTTGAATCGGACCATTCATTCAATTGTTTGGACTGAATGTATCCTGTTTCATTTTCAATGTTAACATTGGCAAGCTTCTCATATTCAGAAAAAAGTAACCATTCAGAAGTATCAATAAAATACTTTTCTGCAAACTGTACACAATACTCTTCTAGCAGTTGAAAGTCTTCCTCTTTTTTCAATTGCATTACTCTTCTCAAGTCATCAACCTTAGGAGCTTCAGGTGTTATTTTTACATAAACAACTTTTACAATATTGTCTTTAAGTTCAAAATTTTTAGCGTTATCTCTATAATAGGCTTCGATGTCTGAATCTTCTATATTCGTATCTAAGTTTTGCTCTACCAATCTTTTTTCGTAATTGAAAATAATCAAAGAATTTCGATAATTCTCTAATTGCTTCTCAAAATCTTTCTGATCTAAAGTAAGATTTAACTCCGCCTTTTGTAACAACAAATTATCCTTTACCCACTTATCAATATAAGTAGTTGCGACTTCGATACTGTCTTCTGTAGACATTCCTGTTTTAAAAAGCTCAGAAATATCTCGTTCATAAAGATTTTTATCATTCACCGTTGCTATTAAGTTACCCTCTTCCTTAGACTTAAAATAAGTACAAGAGGATAATAATAAAATAGAAAAAATGAATGATAGGGACTCCTTCATCTTATTCCTTAATCAATTTTAATGACGCACGATTTATTTCAACAGGATACTTTTCTTGTAATGATTTAACCCACTCTTCTTCTAAAAAATCTTGGTAATCAGAAGTAATTTGACCTCTAATCTCTTTAATGGTTTTAGGGCCAGGAGCTAAAACATTAACAACCTCTACTACCCCATACTTTTCATCAATTACTATAGGCTTTTTAACTCCTAAAACCCAAGAAGATTTATCAATATACTTATTAGCCCCTTCAACAAACTTACCCTCTTCTAATTCTAAATTTAGTTGAGACGTCTTATTTACCTCTGATTGAATATCTAATGGAGTTAATCCTTTCTTTTTTCTCTTTTTAACTAACTTATAGGTTTGCATTGCAATTTTCTCCGTATTGGATAAATAAACGTTCGCCTCTACCCTTTTTGGCCATTGATATCGATTTATATTCTTATCATAAAAAGCTTCAAGACCGGTTGTATCAACAATTGCTTTATTCCAAACCATTTGTTCGGTTAGCTCAAACAATAAAATTCCGTCATGATATTCTTTTACCAATGCTTTAAATTCAGGGTATTTTCGTTCTAACTGCGTGTCTTCAAAGGCGAGTATCGTTTCATTTATAAAGTCGTTGTAATGTTTTGTTATTAAAATCTTTCGATCCATTTGACGATAATCAGCAGTTCTTTTCACTAAAAAATCAATAAATAGTTGGTTCGTGATACGCTGATTTGCATAAGTTGCTATTACAGCAGAAGGGTTTTTAATACCACTTCCAGACCAGTTCTTATCTTCAAACTCTTTGCCCAAATTAAAAAATGGAGTCAAATTGTTTTTCTGCTCTTTAAAGTCATACTCTTTCTTCAATCGAGCAACTACTGCATCTGTTGTATATAACTTTTTTGCATCACGAGACATATTTTTCTCGATCTTACCTTCCATTTCTTCAAACGATTTAGTTGGATACAACTCCAATCGTTTAACAATGTGATAGCCAAACTGGGTTTTAAATGGTTTAGAATAAGCACCATCTTCCTTTAATTCAAAAGCATAATCTTCGAAAGGTTGAATCATTTTACCAGTTCCGAATTTAGGCAATTCACCGCCTTGGTTTGCAGTCTTTTTATCCTCTGAGTATAAACGAGCAAGCTCTTCAAATGAAGTTCCACTCTCTAGCTTCTCATAAATCTCATTAATCTTTTTTTCAGGATCTTTCAATGCAATTTCTTTTGATCCTGCAGCCTTAGAAGCTTCAATTTCTGCGTTGGTATTGAAACGAACTAATATATGAGCCACTTTGATTTCGCCTCTAGCAACTCTCTTATCTGTAACGTTAATAATATGATAACCATAAGACGTTCTCACTATTTTACTCACCTTTCCAACAGGAGTTTCGTAAGCCGCCTTTTCAAAAGGGTAAACCATAAACATGGCAGTAAAAAAGCCCAAATCACCTTGATTATTTTTCACTGATGGATCTTCTGAATTAGCAATTGCTAACTCTGAAAAATCTGCACCCTTAACAGCTTGATCTCGAATTTTCTTAATCTTATTGTAAGCTTTTAAAGTATCTGCTGCTGATGCAGACTCTTCAAGCCTAATTAATATGTGAGATGCACGAACTTCACTTTTAAGACGTTCGTAGGTTTCTCTTTTTAACCGGTCTTTTGTTTTCTCATCAGTCAAGTATGGCTGAGCCAACTGAGACCTATAACCATTTAACTCTTGAATAAATACAGGATTTGTATCTAATCTTAGTTCAATAGCTTGCTTTACTTTTAATTTGAAGTTAACATATAAATCTAGGTATTCTTCAGGCGAACTTTTTGCAATTTGATTAGAAGAATTATTCTTTTCGTAAACAGTTCTAAATTCCGATAACCTTACTGTATCGTCACTGAACTTTAATAAAATTGGATCTTTATCATTTTGTCCAATAGCCACATTTAGACTTAACGATGTGGCAACAAATAGCAATGATTTAACAAATTTCATAGTATAAAAATATTCGGTATTTAACTTGATTTTAATAAGAATATTGCCTTCTATCGGCTGTAGTTTGGTGCTTCTCGAGTAATAGAAACTCCATGTGGGTGACTTTCTCGAATACCTGCATTTGTGATTCGGATAAATTGAGATTTAGTTTGAAGTTCCTCAATTGTAGAAGAACCACAATACCCCATTCCTGCTCTAAGACCACCAACAAGTTGGTAAATTACTTCTGCTATACTTCCTTTGAAGGGCACTCGAGCTGAAATACCTTCAGGAACTAATTTAGCAATATCGTCTTCCATATCCTGGAAATATCTATCTTTAGATCCCTTCTGCATAGCTTCAATACTTCCCATACCTCTGTAGGCTTTAAATTTTCTACCTTCATAAATAATCGTCTCACCAGGAGATTCTTCAACTCCAGCAAACATTGAGCCTGCCATAATGGTATTTGCACCTGCTGCTAAAGCTTTTACAACATCTCCTGTAAAACGAAGACCTCCATCAGCAATTACAGGAACGCCCGTACCCTTTAATGCCTCAGAAACATTTAACACTGCCGTAAATTGAGGGACTCCAACACCTGCAATTACTCGAGTAGTACAAATAGATCCCGGTCCAATACCAACCTTTACAGCATCTGCACCTGCATCTGCTAATGCTATAGCTGCCTCTTTAGTTGCAATATTTCCAACCACAACTTGCAAGTCAGGAAAAGAAGCTTTTACATTTCTTAATGTAGCAAGCACAGCTTTTGAATGTCCGTGGGCAGTATCTATAACTACAGCATCTACACCCACTTTAACTAAAGCTGTAATTCGATCTATAACATCACCGGTAACACCAACTGCAGCAGCGACTCTTAGGCGACCGAATTCATCTTTACATGCATTTGGTCGTTCTTTTAATTTAATAATATCTCTAAATGTAATTAAACCAACAAGTTCATTATCATTATTTACTACAGGCAGTTTTTCAATTTTATAATCCTTAAGAATAGCTTCTGCTTTAGCCAAGTCAGTGCCTTCTTCAGCAGTAATAATACCTTCAGAAGTCATAATGTCAGCTACCCTTTGATTTTGATCTTTTTCAAAACGTAAGTCACGATTGGTAATTATCCCCACCAACTTATTATGATCATCAACGATAGGGATACCACCAATTTTATTTTCGCGCATGATCGTTTTAGCGTCTTTTACAGTAGCACTATCATGCAATGTAATAGGATCCTTTATCATTCCACTTTCCGAACGTTTTACTTTTCTAACTTGTCCGGCTTGAGCCTCAATGCTCATATTTTTATGTAACACACCTATTCCTCCTTCTCTGGCAATTGCAATAGCCAAAGCAGATTCAGTAACAGTATCCATTGCTGCTGAAACAATAGGGGTATTTAATTTGATCTTTTTTGTAAAATTCGATGAGATAACAACCTCTCGAGGCATAACCTCTGAATAAGATGGTACCAATAAAACATCGTCATACGTTAAACCTTCGGGAATAAACTTTGAACTTTCGGTGTTTTTCATAATGGATGATAATCTAAATAAATACGTGCAAAATTAACAATTTTAAGCCATGTATACTTCCCGAAGACAAACAAAAACGCCCCGTATACATTCCTGCATACGGGGCGTTAACACTTTTTATAACTTATCTAACGAATTATAGTAACTGTTCCTTTTTTCAATCGCTCTTCTCCTTTAGAGTCTATAAATCGGATAGTATACACATACGTGCCAATCGGAGCGATATCTCCTCCATTCACTTCACCATTCCAACCTCTATTGTAGTCGGTGGTTTCAAAAACACGTTCACCCCATCTATTAAAGATAACCATTTCATATCTTGTAAAGTCAAAATATATACCTTCCGGACGGAATACTGAATTCACACCCGATCCTGGAGAAAAAGCATTTGGTATGTACATCGTTGGTTCCATAAACGCACAAACTGCATTTGAAAGACCCTCACCAGGAGTTATATTCGTGAGCGTTGGAACTTCGACACCATCCTCAACAGCTACCACATAGTAACAGAACTGACCTTCACTCAAGCTTCCATTAGCTGATAAATAATCTGAAACATCATCAACATACTTCAATCGTGGACCTGTCTGAGATGTAACAAAAACAGTATCATGAGGATTTACTCCAAACTGGCTATCGATACCCTTGTAAATTAAATAGTAAGCAACGCCATTATTCCATTCTTCATACTTATCCCAATAGAGAACGTTTGATAATGCTACATTATCTGTAATTATCTCAAGAAAAATAGACTTTCCTAAGTTTGAATTTATAGATAGGTTACCACAAGAATCTAAAGCACGAATCTGATAAAAATAAGATCGTTCATCAGTTTCTGCCAAGTAATCAGTATAAGTCACCTTACTATCAATAACCTCATCCCTACTAATATACTTCACATTTGACATATTAAACGCTTGTTCTCCTTTCAGAACTTGATAACCACGCGTTAAAGAATTAGTATCCACATAGCATAGGAGATCAACTTGAAATGGCGACATAACTGTAACCGAATGCATATATTGAAAATCAGGTGCAGGCGGATATTCAACGTAAAGCTCAACTAAATTAGATCTAGAGAAGAAAGGACCACTCCCTCCATTTTCAATTGCCTTTACATAATAGAACCATGAACCAGTGTCAACTCCGACATGATTAAAAACAGTATCCGAGGAGAATCCTACAGAGATGAAATCATTAAAGACTTTCGTTTGTGAAGCAAACACTTCATATAAGACATCATTTGCTGAATGAAAATACTCATATGGACTCCAAGTAACAATATTCGCAGAATCACAAATAGAGAAGGTTGCATCAACATCAATCGTGTAAACTGAATCTATCGGCCCTTCAGAAGGAGAACCACATGAATCATTGGCTGTAAGCAAATAAATTTCACGATAATCATCCAAATTAAGTGCTAAACTAGTATCAATATAAGAAAAGCCCGGCAATTGAGAAAAAGTAGCTAACAATCTGGGAGTTACATTTTGAAATACTCGTTGAACTTCATAAAACTTAACATCGGGAGAAGGATTTGGAGACCAAACCACCTCAACACCTAAGTTATTAATATCGGTGTAATCTACAGTAACATAATCGATCAATTGACGTTCAGGACCAAAAGGATCTGTAAAGAAATCTCCATCAACGTTTGAAGTTGAAAAACAACCAGAAGTATCTTGTACTTGAACATAATAATCTGCGTACTCACCACAAACACCAAAATCTGTTAAGGTGTTAGTGCCTTGAGCAATTATACTTTGTGAATTAAATCCAATTGATGTGTCTTTAAAGATTTCAAATGGATTGGTATAATTTACACTACTAATATTTGTCCAATCTAACCTTACCGATGGACCATTGAGTGGAGTCGGTGTTACTGACAAACGCATAGGAGAGACGATTTGAGAAGCAGTAGAATCTTCCGCATTACCACAATATAATGATGAAGTACTTACTCGGTAAACCGGATTACCTAAAGGATTTGCATCGACAAAAATGTCACTTGTAATAGAAGAATCTCTTTCCAAAATTTGCCAAACTCCATTAGCATCTTGTCTCTCAATTAAGTAGGAAATAAAATTATTGCTTGGATTTTCAGAAGGAATCCACTCCAACTCTATTACACCTGTATTAGCTCGGATACATCTAACATTAGGTGGATAAACTTTGTACTTTTGAGGCAGTTCTGCGGTAGTATCGAGCTTAACGTTGGAAGTAGACACAAAACCTTGTGCATTTCTTCTTGCCTCTACATAAAATTGGTAATTTGTGTTAGATGCTACAGGATAATTAAACGACCTAGTAGCAGGAGGTGTAGTCCCAACAACAGATGGAGCAGATCCATTTGCACTTGCATAAATGGTATGCCCTTGTTCCACATATCCTTCAAAATTAGACCAATTTAACTGTGCTTCATTCGTGCAATTAGTTGTGTTGGTTACAATAACTCCTTGCAAAAACAACGGACTAACTAAACTAGAATCCCCCAATTGGCCCGTGCAAAAATCTAAAGGAATTATACTGTAATATTTTTGAACCAAATTAGCCCCTGCGCCTGTAATTAACATCGTATCTCCCGGAGCAACCGTACTATCAACAAAAGCACCTCTAGCGCCCGCAGCATTTGACTCGTAAACTTGATATGACCTAGCTGTTGTTCCTGCAGTGCTCCACTTCAAAAACACATCTCCATTTGGTAATGTAGATGCCTCCACTATCGGAGGGGAAGGAGGTAAATCAAGAGTTACCATATACTTAACAATAACTTCACTATGAGATTCACAATTCATTAATGTGTCTCTTGTTACAATCTTAAACGCAACCGAATCATTACAAACAGGACTATTGGTAGACCACGTCTTGGTATTAGGATTGGTAATTGAATCTAATAAAACCCAAGGACCTGAATCATGAGGTGTATGACGCTGATAAATTAAATATTTTCCATCCCATGTATCCAACATACTTGAAGCAGATAAGGTGGGATTAGTAGAATTTGTATTATTAGTAGTCACTTCAAACAACGTTTTCCAATCCAAACGAACACGCGTAAAAGGTGCTAAACTATTACCAACAGGAAGCGTTCCGATATGAGTTCCAGTTAACCTATTAGAAGTTGAAACTAAATTAGAGAAAGCAGATTCGTTCAATCCACCACAACCAAAGTTAGTTTTCATCTTAAACGCATACTCTTGCCCTGGAGCATAAGCAACTGTAGTAAATGAACCTTCATAATCTTTTATGTTTTGGCGTATCGGAGCTGCCAAAAAAGTAAACGGTGAGGTTGAGTTTATCCCTCTCTGCCCTAAATATAAATCATACGAAAAGAATGAATTAGTGGTATCAGGGTAGAAAGGCTCACTCCATGTTATGGTGTATGTTCCATTCTCATTAGCACTTACACACCTAATAATCGGCGGACCAATAGGATCAGGTGATTTTAGAGTAATCGTAATAGACGCATAGTTAATACCTGGAACAGGACAAAAATCATCATATGTTTTCATTATAAATTTGAAAACACCTTCCGACAATTGCTGACAACTTGCACCAACAATACTTGATATATCAAGGTGATCGCAAGTAGTTTGCCAATTAAACTTTGTTCCTACTGTGTTTAATCCTACTAACTTTTTTACCGGTGCACCTGAAGGAGCTGGATTCAATGTAGCGCAAGGCTGAATTGGACAGTTACCTCTAGGGTCATTAAAGTTTTTATCAAATTGAAAGCCTGAAGGCTCGATGGTAACATTAGTCAGTAAGGTTGGAGAACAGCGACTAACATTTGTGTCTATCGCTAAAAATGAAACGGATATCGAATCCCCTGCATAAATCGTTGTATCCAGATTCAAACTACCACTAGTACTATCAATTTGTATGTATGGCGGTTGATTTTGCTCATCAACTTGAATCGGATTACCATTATTATCGTTATAAGTAAATGTATTTCTTGGACAGTCAAAAATATTAAATGGCATATCTCTAAAGATAGTTGCCTTTTTTACGGTATTTCCATTTTGATCACAACCCCAAGCATCAACTTGAGCAGATGTAATAAAAATACGACTATCATTAGCAGGGACATTCGCAGGTAGTACTACGAACATATTAATTGCCCCGGACTTATTATCAATTCTTGCAGGTCTATTTAATGCATTTGATGCTGCTGTTGGAGTTGGATTAGCTAATGAATACCCTGAGGCCCAACTATTGAACTGTGGTGCATACTGTGTTGTACTTGTACTTCTATCTACAATATTTGCCCATTTAAAATCTAAAGAATCTAACTCTAAGTCGGTTGCATTGTGATTAAACTGAAAGTCATATTTCTGACATACAATAGAAGCAGGCTGCTCTTTAAATTCGGGAGAATTATCATAACATGGATCTTGTGAAGGACGACCGTCTCCATACATAATAGCTTTAAACAAAGCACCCGTACTCGTATTACTAATATTAATAACATCACTTGAACGGCAACATGGAGCAGTCCAAGAAAAAACCCATCCATTTAGCCATTGATTAGCCAAACCACTAGGGGGTTTACCTGCCAATGTAATTGCGGCAGAACGGTAGGAATACTTTTCCAATGTCCCATTATCTTGGTTTGTACATGATATTGAGTTTGTAGCAGCTGAAGACCCACATCCTATGCAAGTTGGAGCTACAGAACGACCCCCATTTGGACCTAACGGAGCCCCAGGCTCAGGTGGAACCCATGACATAGGAATACTCGACAAAGTATTATTGTTTGGTCGAGGGGTGTTCAAAACCTGCAATGAAGTTGGACCCGTACCAATACCAGCCGAACTTGGACCACAATCGCGATAAAAATCCAAATAAAAGATATATTTACCCGTACCTGCAATACATCTCCAGTATATTTCTCCCCCAACATAATGGGAAGAAAAAGAGTTGAATGCCATACTTAATAGAATGACTGCTAATAGACTAATTTTTTTCATAATTGTGAAATAGTTTGTTCTTTCAGATTCTCGTTTGCAAGACGTCAAAAAATGCTATAGTTGCCGCAATTTCGAAAAAAAATTAGACTTTTTTAGGTTTTCATCTAATGTTTTACAATCTTCTTAAATACGACCGCTTTATCTGTTGTAATTTTAAGTAGATACACATTTGGGCTCAACCTTGATATATCCATTTGGTTATTGTCATTTGCAGAAATAAGTAATCTACCATCTAAACCAAAAACGTCGCAATGCTGCAGCGTTGCATTTTCACTCATTGAGGTTACGACATCGAAGTATTAAGATTCTGAACAAATGATAAAGAACCGTAATAAATTACCCTACGATTAACTCGCTCAAACTATCTACAGCTAAATACTTATTGGTAAGTAATTTTACATCCTCTTTCGTTATTGACTTTACAGTTGAAATGAAATGATCAAAATAAGCGTAAGACAAATTACTATCCTTCACCAATTGGTATTTTTCCATTTGAGCAAATGGC
>JAOKVV010000023.1 GCA_028336925.1 Vicingaceae bacterium
TAGATAAAAACCTAGTAGATGCTCAGCAAGCAAGAAGGATTTTAGATCGACTAGTTGGGTATGAATTATCTCCTATATTATGGAAGAAAATTAAACCATCCCTTTCTGCGGGTCGTGTACAGTCAGTAGCTGTTCGATTGATTGTAGAAAGAGAGCGTGAAATTATGCACTTTAAAGGTTCTTCATCTTACCGAGTGGTTGGAAACTTTTTAATTGATAATAAGGTGGTTCTTAAAGCCGAATTGCCAAAACGATTTAAAGAAAAAGCAGAAGCTGAGGTATTTTTAAAATTATGTCAAGATTCTAACTTTTCCATTGCTAACTTAGAAACCAAACCGGCTAAAAAATCACCAACAGCGCCATTTACCACTTCTACATTACAGCAAGAAGCGAGTAGGAAACTAGGCTTTTCAGTAAGTCAGACCATGAGTGTGGCACAGCGCCTTTATGAGTCAGGGAAGATTACTTATATGAGAACAGATTCGGTTAACTTATCTGATACGGCTCTGAATGGAGCGAAGAAAGAAATTACATCTGCGTATGGCTCTGAATATGCCCAAACAAGAAAATACACGAGTAAAGCTAAGGGAGCTCAAGAAGCTCACGAAGCTATTCGTCCAACAGATTTTTCTGAGCATTCTATTAGTGGGGCTTCACAAGAGTCAAAATTATATGATTTGATTTGGAAAAGAGCAATCGCTTCTCAGATGAGTGATGCTCAATTAGAAAAAACTACTGTAACTGTGGATGTTTCTAAAGCAGAAGAAAATTTTATCGCGAAGGGGGAAGTCATCAAATTCGAAGGATTCTTAAAAGTGTACTTAGAATCTAATGATGATGAGGATAGCGATGAAGAAAAAGAGGGTGTTCTACCTCCAATGAAAAAAGGACAAGCGCTTTCATTGCAAGAAATTACCGCTACGCAAAGATTTACGCAGCATCCACCAAGATATCAGGAAGCTAGTTTAGTAAGAAAATTAGAAGAGTTGGGTATTGGTCGTCCTTCTACATACGCACCAACTATTTCTACGGTACAGAAAAGAGGATACGTAGTAAAAGAAGCTAGGGAAGGATATCAGCGAGAATATATGCAAATGGCATTAACACCAAAAGTACTTACCGAGGATACAAAATTAGAAAACACGGGAGCGGAGAAGAATAAGTTATTTCCAACCGATATTGGGATGGTCGTAACAGATTTCTTACAAGAGCATTTTGAGAGAATTATGGACTATGGCTTTACTGCTGATGTAGAAAAGCAATTCGATGAAATCGCTGAAGGACAGCGAAAGTGGAATAAAATGATTGAGACGTTTTACACGTCTTTTCATACCAATGTGGTAGATACTTTAGAAAACGCAGATAGAGCAAGTGGGGAACGCCATTTAGGAGAAGACCCTAAGTCAGGTAAAAAACTAATTGTTCGGATTGGTCGTTTTGGGCCTATGGCACAGATTGGTGATTCAGAAGCAGAGGAGAAGCCACAGTTCGCAAGTATACTACCTACCCAGAACTTGGAAACAATTACTTTCGAAGAGGCGCTTGATTTATTTAAGTTACCAAGAGAAGTAGGAGAATACAATGGAGAAAAAATGATCGCAGCAATCGGTCGTTTTGGTCCTTATATAAGGTATGGAAAACTATTCGCTTCATTAAAGAAAGCAGATGGTGATGACCCAATGACGATTACTGCCGAAAGAGCAGAGGAGGTTGTGAAAGCAAAGATTCAAGCGGAGATCGATAAGTACATTAAGGTATTTGATGAAGATCCTGATATACAGGTTTTAAATGGTCGTTATGGTCCTTATATCAAGCACGGTAAAAAGAATGTGAAAATTCCAAAAGATATTGATCCTGAGTCATTAACTTTAGAACAGTGTTTAAAGTTATCTGCCGAAACTCCTGATAAAAAAGGTCGTGGTGCTACAGCGAAGAAAGCTCCTGCTAAAAAGGCGCCTGCAAAGAAGAAGCCTGCAGCTAAAAAAACGACGGCGAAGAAAACTACAACAAAAAAAGCAGCACCAAAAAAGAAATAGTAAATGGAATTTTTAGATTTCGTTGAGGGAGTTGATTTGTCTAAAATAAATCATTCCTACGTTTATGAGCAAGATCAATTAAAAGAGGTTATTCGTATTCGAACTATTGATCAATTTGACAGTTTTGAGTTAAAGTCTACTGACCAGATTGCCATACTTGGTGTTTTAGAAGATCGTGGCAATAAAGAGAATATGGGTGCAGCAATGTCCCCCAATGTATTTAGGAGCTATTTTTATAAGTTGTATAAGGGTATTGGCTTCGATAATATAATAGATTTAGGTAATATTAAGCCTGGTAACTCTTTGTCTGATACTTATTTCGCGGTTACTGAAACGGTAAGTCAACTTATGAAGAATGGGGTTATTCCTATTATCATAGGAGGCTCTAAAGATTTAGCTTATGCTAATTTCTTAGCCTACGAAAAATTGGAGCAAACAGTAAATCACACTAGTATTGATTCTGCTTTTAATATTGGAGACTCTTCTCAAGAGATTAATTCAAAGAATTTCTTAAGCAAGATTGTTTTGCATCAACCGAACTACTTATTTAACTTTAGTAATATTGGGTATCAATCTTACTTTGTTAGTAGAAATGAAGTTAATTTAATAGATAGTTTGTTTTTTGATACTTACCGCTTAGGAATGGTACGAGCAGATATTCGAGAGAATGAACCTATTATTAGAAATGCAGACTTTGTAAGTTTTGATATATCATCTATTAGGCAATCAGAAGCTCCTGCTTGCGCTGGGGCTACTCCAAATGGATTGTTTGGGGATGAGGCTTGTCAGTTAGCGAGGTATGCTGGGATGAGTGATAAATTAACTTCGATTGGTTTTTATGAAGTAAACCCTACATTAGATTTTCATGGACAAACAAGTCATTTATTAGCACAGATGATTTGGTATTTTATGGATGGTGTATTTAATCGAAAACAAGATTTTCCTGCATGTAATAAAACAGAGTATATTAAATACACTGTTGCTATGGAAGAACAGAAAACAGATATTACTTTTTACAAAAGTGAAAAGAGTGACCGATGGTTTATGGATGTTCCTTACCCCAATGCTAAGAAAAGTAAATATGAAAGGCATTTATTGGTTCCTTGCAGCTACAATGATTACTTGGTCGCTTGCAACAATGAAATACCTGATAGGTGGGTTCAAACTTTGAAAAAATTGAGATAAAATTCAAGAAGATAGAATAAAAAAATCAAGAGAATTATTAAAAAAGTTTAACAACTTATATATTTTAGGTATTTTAGTACACCAAAATCTCTGAATAAAAGAAATTTCACCCTATGAAGAAACTGTTATTAAGCATTTTAGTTCTTGTTGCTGCAGATTCGTTTGCGCAGCAAGATCCACAATTCACACAGAATATGTTCAATAAGCTTTCTGTTAACCCAGGATTTGCTGGTGTTAGTAATGCTTATTGTGCAACTTTAATTTCACGTCAACAATGGCTGGGTTTTGAGGGGAGGCCTCAAACTAATTTATTTAGTTTGGATGCTAAAATTAGACCTTTTGATCGCTTTAATAGTGGTGTAGGTTTAACTGTTTGGCAAGATGAATTGGGTTTTGAAAAAACAATTAATGCTAAATTGGCTTATGCTTATCATAAGAATATAGGTAATGGTCTGCTTTCTGTTGGTCTTGAGGGAGGTATTTACAATAAGTCAGTGGATGGAGATTGGATCACTGCAGGTTCGAATGGTTTAGGTGATGGTACAGAAGATCCTTTTATTCCTAATTCAGCAGTTTCAAATCTTACTTTTGATTTGGGTTTTGGCGTTTATTATGCTACCCAAGATTATTATGTTGGTATTTCCAGCACGCACCTGACAGCGCCGACAATAAGCGCTTCTGCTGAGAATTCAAGCTTAGATTATTCGCTAGCCCGTCACTTTTATGTAATGGGTGGATACAATATTAATTTTTCTGGACCGTTTGTGCTAAAGCCTTCTCTTTTTATTAAGTCGGATGTTTCATCTACACAAATTGATGTTAATGTAAATTTAGAATACAATGAGTTGGTTTGGGGTGGGTTATCTTATAGGTATGAAGATGCGATAGCAGTTCTAGCAGGAGTAAATGTTCCATGGTTTGAAGGTTTAAAAGTGGGTGTTTCTTATGATTATAACTTATCGTTGTTAAATGATTATAATAATGGTTCACTTGAGTTTATGGTTGGATATTGTTATCCAATTAAGAATCCATTAAAGGTGCAGCGATACAAGAGTGTAAGATTTTTATAAAAAAAGGTATATTTGTAACCTTTAAAAAATATAGGAGTATAATAACTCTTCAAAATAAGGCTTAGTAGTAATAGCCGGTACAGTAAATAGAAAAAAATGAAAAAGATAGTCATATTTGGAGCAATCATAGCTTTGTTTTCTTCTTGTAGTCAGGAGAACGGCGAGCTTATAGGTGTTCAAGGTCGAGAAATGTTTTATCAGCCTGTACCTTATGGAATGTTGTTGATACCTCAAGGAAGTTATACCATGGGTAATACTGATGAGGATATTTCCAATTCTACCGTTTCACAATCAAAAGTAGTTTCTGTTGCGGCATTTTATATGGATCAAACCGAAATTTCTAATAATGAATATCGCCAATTTGTTTATTGGGTGAAAGATTCAATCGCTCGAAAGATTTTAGGTGAAGAAGTTTCTGAAGATTATTTAAATACAGTTAATGTATATGGTGAAGATATAGAGCCACCAACAATTAATTGGGATATGAAATTTAAGTGGAACGGAGATGAGGAGAGAGAAGCACTAGAGGTGATGTTTCTTCCTGATTATGAAAGGTTTTATGGACGAAAAGAAATCGATACAAGAAAGCTGATGTTCGAATATTCTTGGATTGATTGGCAAGCAGCAGCGGCTCGAAAAAATAGAGATCAAGGCAAAATAGATCGTTCAGTATTCATTAAGAAAGACATCATAAACGTCTATCCTGATACACTAGCCTGGGTGCACGATTTTACATACTCATATAACGAGCCTTTGACAAACGCATATTTTTGGCATCCATCTTACGATGATTACCCATTAGTTGGGGTTAGTTGGAAACAAGCAAGAGCATTTTCAATTTGGAGAAGCGAATTGTTGAATAATTACTTAGATCAAAGAGGTATGACAACTGTTCAATACTTTAGATTGCCAACTGAGTCAGAATGGGAATGGGCAGCTAGAGGTGGTCTAGATAACAACCAGTACCCATGGGGTGGGCCTTACATAAGAAATACTAAAGGGTGTTTTCTTGGAAACTTTAAGCCACTTAGAGGTAACTATGTAGATGACGGTGGTCTTACAACTGTTGCAGTTAATGCATATAATCCAAATGATTACGGATTGTTTTGTATGGCAGGGAATGTTGCTGAATGGACAAGTAATGCTTTTGATGAAGCTTCTTACAATTTCGCACATGATTTAAATATGGATTATGTTTATGAAGCAAAGGATTCAGATCCACCCTCATTGAAAAGAAAGGTTATTCGCGGTGGTTCATGGAAAGACATTGGTTATTATTTAATGAATGGGACAAGAACGTACGAATATCAAGATACTGCAAAATGTTATATTGGGTTTAGAAATGTTATGTCCTATTTGGGAAGAGGAACTAACGACCAATTATAATTTAAAAATTTCACTAACTAATTATTAATCTATTTATTAAACTACTTATTTATTATGGGATTTGTTGAGTTTTTATTTGAGACCAAGAAGGGAAAAAAAATTATGGGTCTTCTATATGGTATGGGAGCAGCTGTTGTAATTGTTGGGGCACTTTTTAAGATCCAGCACTGGCCTGGTGCATCTGCAATGCTTATCGTTGGTTTAGGTGTTGAGGCACTTATTTTTGCTGTGTCTGCGTTTGAACCTCCTCATACTGAAGTTGATTGGACACTTGCTTATCCTGAATTAGCAGGTATCGAAGATGATGCTCTTACAAAGCCATCTAAAAGAAATATTGGAGGAAGCGGTGATGCTGTTTCACAAGAACTGGATAAAATGTTGGAAGAGGCGAAAATTGGACCTGAGCTAATTGAAAGCCTTGGTAAGGGGTTTAAGAATTTATCAGATCACACTTCACAGTTAAATAACATTTCTGATGCATCTGCTGCAACCAATGAGTTCGTAGATAACATTAAAACTGCATCAACGAATGTTGGTCAATTGTCTGATTCATATTTAAAGGCTTCTGAAAGTTTAACTGGTATTTCTATTTCTCCTGAAGTAGGAAATTCATATTCAGAAAATTTAATGTCAATTTCTGCTAAGTTATCTGAATTAAATAATGTTTACGAGCTACAACTTAATTCAGCTAGTCAACATATGGAAACAACGAATAAGGCATTCGAGGGTATGAGTGATTTAATTACTAACCTGAACAATTCTGTTGAAGATACTCAGAAATATAAAGAGAATATATCTGAACTTTCTAAAAACTTAGGTGCATTGAATAGAGTGTATGGGAATATGCTTACTGCAATGAATGTGAATGCTTAATTACATTGAGCTTAATTAATTATTTACAAACAAGACATTTAAAATACTTTAAATAACATGGCAGGAGGTAAATTGCCGCCAAGGCAAAAAATGATTGGTATGATGTATTTAGTGCTTACAGCATTGCTTGCACTAAACGTCTCTAAAGAAATTCTAGACTCATTTGTTACAATTAACGATGGTTTAGAAAAAACAGTAGCGAATTTTAAAGAAAAAAATTTAGATTTATACGCTGATTTTCAGGCATCATATTCTGAAAATAAAGAAAAAGTTAAACCTTTTTGGGATAAGGCTCAAGCCATTCAAGCTTCTGCTGATGAAACGTCTAAATATATCGACCGCATAAAGGTTAGAATTATGTCGACATTGCAAAAGTTAGATACTGCTGCCGTTATTGGTCCTGATGAATTTGGTAGAGATACCATTCTTAAGCTGAAGTATGTTGATGCCAAGGATAATACAGATATTGGAACTTCCATTCTTATTGGTTCGGAGCCATCTAAGCCAAGCGTAGGAGATTTATCTGCTACTTCACTTAGACTAAAATTGGAAGATTTTAAATCGGTTATTGGTCAACGAATTGATACATCAACTGCAATCTACCAATCAATGGTTAAAACCTTCGATTTTGCTGATAGACAAGAAGGTGGTGGCACAGTTTCTTCATGGGAAACATTTAACTTTTACAGTGTTCCTGCAGCAGCAACAATTACTTTGCTATCAAAAATCCAAACTGATATAAGAAATTTTGAATCTGATGCAGTAAAATATCTTTATTCATCAGTTGATGAGGCTTCTTTTAAATTTAACAAACTTGAGGCTGCTGTAATTTCTCCTTCTAATTATATTTTATTAGGTGATACTTTCAAAGCACAAATATTCTTAGCAGCAATGGATTCGACTAAGAATCCTAAGATTGTGGTAGGCAAGGAAATTGCACTTGATGGGCAAGGCTTTAAAACTACAGGTGATTCTTTGAATGTAAAGATGATAGATGGTAAAGGGTATATTAAAGTTCCTACTAGGTCTGAAGGCGAATACACTTGGAAGGGTGCTATTAACTTTGAAGCTCCGGGAGGTAAAATTATACCTCGTACTTTTGAAACTACCTATATGGTAGCTAAACCTAGTACAACTATATCTGCCACTAAAATGAATGTGTTTTACATGGGAGTTCCTAATCCTGTTTCTATCTCAGCCCCAGGTGTTTCGGCTGAATCTATTCGTCCATCTATTTCAGGTGGTGGAGGTACCATTAAGAAGGGTACAGCTGGAGATTGGATGGTTAATGTAACAAAACCTGGTGATGTTAAAATAACTGTTAATGCAGAGGTTAACGGTAAAAGTAAAGTGATGGGGTCAATGAATTTCAGAGTGAAACAAATACCAACTCCTAAGGCATTAATTTCTGGTAAAAGTAGTGGTTCATTATCTCCAAGAGTTTTGGCTGCCGTATCAGGCCTATTTCTTGATATGGAAGGTTTTGTATTCGATGTTAAGGTAAATGTAATTTCTTACGAATTCAGCTATGTAGTTGATGGATTTACAAGCACTATTAAAGTGAATGGGGGAAGCATAACAGAAGACGTAAAAGACAAATTGAAGAGAGTAAAAAGAAATACAACAGTTTCTTTTGAGAATGTTAAAGTTAGAATGCCTGACGGTACAACTAGGTTCTCAACGCCTGTAGTATTCAAAATGATATAAAATTAGATTTATGAAGACTCATTTTAAATTATTAGTTGTTCTTGGATTAGTTTTTTCAAGTGGAGCTCTTGTAGCTCAGGAAAATGCGATTCTAGATGGTATCTACATTAAGGAAAATACACCTACTAGAAAGGTGATTCCTTATACTCATGTTCGTGAAGCTGATGTAATGTACACTAAGCGTGTATGGAGAATGGTGGAATTGAACGAGAAACAAAACTATCCAATGAAGTATCCAAACGAGCCTATCAATGAGCTTGGGTACGTTCGAATGAGTTTAATTGATGTGATTAAACAAGGTATTAACGAAGGTACTATTCAAGCATTTGATCCTGAAATTTCTGGTTTTACTGTTAAGTTAACTCAAGCGGAAGCTGAAGAGAAAATGCAATATACAGAGGTTGTTACCGATTATGATGAAAATGGTTTTGAAACCCAATCTGAGTTAATTGTACCTTTTTCTAGTGCTGATGTTGTAAGCTTTGAGATAAAAGAAGATTGGATATTCGATCGTGAACGATCTGTTATGGATGTAAGAATTATTGGAATTTCTCCAATTTTTGTTAATCCAAAGAATCAATCTAAGGTTCGTCCGTTTGTTATTTATTTTCCTGAAGCCCGCTATGTGTTTGCTAATGCTGAAGTATACAATACTGGAAACGATGGAGCTCGTATGTCATTTGACGATTATTTTTGGAAGCGAATGTTTAGTAGTTATATCTATCAAGAAACAAACGTTTACAATAACAGGAAGTTGAATGGATATACTGCCGGTATTGATTTATTACTTGAATCTGAAAGAATAGAAGA
Organism: Vicingaceae bacterium; assembly: GCA_028336925.1. Taxonomy (GTDB): domain Bacteria; phylum Bacteroidota; class Bacteroidia; order Flavobacteriales_E; family Vicingaceae; genus Acidiluteibacter. The sequence continues at coordinate 9,068 of JAOKVV010000023.1, forward strand.
AGAGATTGTCAACACAGAGCATGACCTTTGGAATTATTAGAATATTTTATTTTAAAAGCCTTTACGAAAGTAAAGGCTTTTTTTATGTCCAATATTTTAATTGAAGTTCTCTGAAAATTTGATTTTCTACTTTATGGGTTCCTTCATATTCTATATTCTTCACTCCTTTTGTACTTAATTTATCGAGTTCATATATAAACTGTTGTTTCTTTGGAAGTATAAATTCGTCATTCGTTCCATGAACTATTGTAATGTTATTTTTCAGGAACTCACTAGAGTCCATTAATTCATTTGGAACTAATCCACCCCAAAGAACTATCTGATTTAATTTTATTTTGGTTTACAAAACGGCATGCCGTTGCGGCACCTTGAGAGAACCCCAATACATTTATTTGGATATTCTCTTCTTTTTCATGACAGAAATATTTGATTACTTGATTTAAGTAATTATTATAATCTAAAATCTCCTCTTCTCTTTCATGACTAGTCATCCAATTAGCCCCAACTCTGCCATTAAATCCTTTTAAATAAGCTTTAGAAAGTCCTGACGGGGCGATGACGAATGTATTTGATAAACCAACGAAGCTCTTTATAATAAAACTCAGGTAATTGCCCATAACCATGTAATACAATCCAAACATGCCTTGTGCTTTCATCGAATCTTCAATTTGTTATTATTTCTGCCGTTTTTGATACTATTATTTTATGCTTGCTGATATGCTCATTCATCTGTCTTGGTTTTGTACTTTTGCACCATGGTTGGAGTAAATAAAATTACATTAAGTTTCGCAGATCGTTTTCTATTCAATAATGTTTCATTCATTATTAATAAGCAAGAACGGATTGGTTTAGTTGGAAAAAATGGTGCCGGTAAATCGACGATGCTAAAGATACTTGCAGGTGTTCAGCCTGCTGATTCTGGTAATATATCAACTCCTTCTGATTTTTCATTAGGTTATCTTCCTCAAGATATGGAATTCGAAGAGGGTAGGACTGTTTGGGAAGAAGCAGCTACTGTTTTTGATCAGTTGGCAAGGACACAAGCTAAGATTGATGATATCAATCACCAGCTCGTGACTCGTGAAGATTACGAGTCTGACAGCTATATGCAGCTATTAGATGATTTAACCCATTTAAATGAAGAGTTAGTTCACTTGGATGCTTCTAATATGGACGCATCAATTGAGCAATTATTGTTGGGATTAGGTTTTAAACGTAATGATTTTACTAGGCAAACCTCAGAATTTAGTGGAGGATGGAGAATGCGAATAGAATTGGCTAAAATTCTATTGACAAATGCTAACCTTCTCTTACTCGATGAGCCAACCAACCACTTAGACATTGAATCTATTCAATGGTTAGAGGACTTTTTGAAGACTTATGAAGGTGCGATAGTTCTTATTTCTCACGATAGAGCCTTTTTGGACAATGTAACTAATCGCACAATTGAAATTTCTATTGGTAAAGTTTATGATTACAAGGCTGCCTACACTAAATACATGCAATTGCGCCAGGAAAGAAGAGAGCAAGAGATAGCAGCTTTCAATAACCAGCAAAAACAAATCAAGGATACTGAAGACTTTATTGATCGTTTTAGGTCAAAAGCTACTAAAGCGGTACAAGTTCAATCTAGAATCAAACAATTGGATAAAATTGAACGGATAGAAATTGATGTAGAAGATACTAGTGCAATGCGTTTTCATTTTCCTCCTGCTCCAAGGTCTGGTAAGGTTGCTCTTGATGTTAAAGATGCCAGTAAGGCTTATGACTCAAAACAGATTTTTAATCACGCTGATATCAGCGTTGTGAGAGGTGAAAAGGTTGCTTTTGTAGGAAAGAACGGTGAGGGTAAGTCGACGATGGTTAAATTAATCGTTGGTTTAGAAAACTATACCGGATCTATTGAAGTAGGTCATAATGTATCATTGGGATACTATGCACAGAACCAATCTGAAACCTTAGACGGCAATAAAACACTTTTCGAAACTATTGATGAAGTGGCTACAGGTGATATGCGGACTAAAGTTAGAAGCCTATTGGGTTCATTTTTATTTAGTGGTGAAGATGTAGATAAGAAGGTAAAGGTGCTGTCAGGAGGAGAAAGAGCACGATTAGCTTTTTGTAAGCTATTACTAAAGCCGATTAATTTATTGGTTTTAGATGAGCCAACGAATCACCTTGATTTGCGCTCTAAAGAGATTTTAAAAGACGCTTTAAAATCCTATGATGGAGCTATGATCGTAATATCTCATGATAGAGATTTCTTGGAGGGGCTGACTGAAAAAGTTTATGAATTTAAGGACGGAAAAGTTAACCAACATATAGGTGATGTGTATGAATTCTTGCGAACGCGAAAAGTGGCATCATTTAAGGAAATAGAAAAAGGGACAGATAAGCCTGCTCCAAAAGCAGAAGCAAAGCCAAAAGAGGCTCAGATGAATTCTCAGAACCTCTTTGAGTTAAAGAAAGAACTTAAAAAAGAATGTAAGAGTTTAAAAAATTCTGTTCAAAATGCTGAAAAGCAAATTGCCTTATGTGAGGGGATTGCTGAAAAATTAAATGAAAATCTACAGAATCCATCGTTTTACAAGGATAAAGACTACGATAAAGTACTAAAGCAGTGGCAAGATAACAATGCCACACTTGAAGAGACTATGGGTAAATGGGAAGTAGCCTTAGAGCAACTAGAAATAAAAACAGCCGAGCTAGAAAAGCTCGGCTGATTTTATACTTTATTATTTATGTAACTAGTTACCTAATTCTGATAGGAATTTAATACGCATTAGACGTAACTCTTGTTCAGAGTAAACACCTTCAAATTCTTCTACAGCATCTTCCATAGAATCTGTAGGAGTTTCTCTGAAATAATCGAATATTTCTTCTTGGTATTCTTCATCTAGTAATTCTCCAATGCAGTAATCTAGGTTCACTTTAGTTCCTGATTGCACTATGTGTTCAATGTCCTCAAGAATTTCATCCACAGATTTTCCTTTGGCAGATGCGATGTCTTCTAGAGGTAATTTACGGTCTACACTTTGAATGATGTAAACTTTTAGTCCTGATTTATTCACAACAGACTTAACTACCATGTCATCCGGACGATCTATTTCATTATCCTCTACATATTTTTGAATTGCTTCAATAAACTCTTCTCCGAACTTTTCTGCTTTTCCTTGTCCGACACCGGTTATATTCGTCAATTCTTCAATAGTGATAGGGTAGCGAGTCGCCATATCCTCCAATGACACATCTTGAAACACAACGTAAGGAGGTAAGTCTTCTTCTTTTGCAACTCGCTTTCTTAAATCTTTAAGAATCGAATAAAGTTGGTCATCTCCTGCACCACCGCCAGATTTTGGTGAATGGTCAACGTTTTTGTCATTTCCATCCTCACTGTAATCGTGAGGTTTTACTAAATCAACCTTACCAGGTTTTTTAGCAAATTCTTTTCCTTTTTTGCTCACTTTTAAAACACCGTAATTTTCAATTTCTTTAATTAAAAAACCATCAATTATGCATTGTCGTATTATTGATTCCCAATGCTTAGGGTCGTCACTAATCTCTTTTCCCTCACCATATAAATTATGCGTTAAATGGTTGTAGGTTTTGATTTCGCTGGTCTCTCTTCCTGCGATAAAATTAGAAATATATTTTGCTTTAAATCGCTCTTTTAATTCTAAAATTGATGATAATAAAATGGTCACTTCGCGCTGTCCATCATACTTTTCTTTTGGATTTAAGCAATTGTCACAACTCCCGCATGTTTCGTCGTTGTATTCTTCACCAAAATAGTGCAATAATTGTTTTCTTCTACAAACGGCTGTTTCTGCATAGGAAACTGTCTCGAAAATTAGTTGCCTGCCTATTTCTTGTTCAGCAATGGGTTTACTTTGTAAGAATTTTTCTAATTTTTCGATGTCTTTATATCGGTAGAACGCCAAACATTTCCCTTCACCATCATCTCTTCCTGCTCGTCCTGTTTCTTGGTAGTATCCTTCTAAACTTTTTGGTATATCATGATGGATTACAAAACGAACATCGGGTTTGTCAATACCCATTCCAAAGGCTATTGTAGCTACAATTACATCCGCCTCTTCCATCAAAAACATGTCTTGATGTTTGGCACGAGTATTTGCATCAAGGCCTGCATGGTAGGCCAATGCTTTTATGCCATTAACTTGAAGTGTTTGTGCTATTTCTTCTACTTTTTTTCTACTCAGGCAATAAACAATACCTGATTTGTTCATATTATTTTTTATAAAACGCACAATTTGGCTTCCTACCTCCCTTTTAGGTTGAACCTCATAATACAGGTTTTTCCTATTAAATGAGTCCTTAAAAACCTTCGCGTCAGTCATTCCTAAGTTCTTCTGAATGTCTTGCTGTACTTTGGGTGTCGCTGTTGCAGTAAGTGCAATAATAGGAACTCGGTCAATGGCCTCTATAATTGATCTTAATTTTCTATACTCAGGTCTAAAGTCGTGTCCCCATTCTGATATACAATGTGCTTCATCAATTGCGACAAACGAAAGTTTGATTTGCTTCAAAAAGTCAATATTCTCTTCTTTTGTAAGCGTCTCGGGCGCAACATAGAGTAGTTTCGTTTTGCCATCTAATAAATCCTGTTTTACCTTCGCGGTTTCAGTTTTATTTAAAGATGAATTCATAAAATGAACAATACTATCATCTGTAGCAAATCCCCTGAGAGCATCTACTTGATTTTTCATCAATGCAATTAAGGGAGAAACAATGATTGCCGTGCCTTCAAATATTAGTGCTGGTAATTGATAGCACATCGATTTTCCACCGCCTGTAGGCATGATGACAAAGGTGTCGTTACCTTCAAGAATGTTTCTAATGATCGATTCTTGTTTTCCTTTAAATTTATTGAATCCGAAAAAATTTTTCAGCTCCTTGTGGATGTCCACTTTTTCAAGGGTTTGCATGAAATGTTGGTTTAGCTATTTTAAATTACTTTTGCTTCACTAATTTACTATGATTTACAATGTAATTTAGTCAAAAATTAAAATATTATAAAAAAAATGACATTGAAATCTTCAGAGGACATAAAAAGAATTGCAAAAATTGTACTAAAAAATGAGTCAGACGCCCTTCTTAAGTTAATTGATTATGTGGATGATAGCTTTGTGAAAAGTGTAGAATTAATTTATAATTCTAAAGGTCGTGTGGTAATTACAGGAGTTGGTAAAAGTGCAATAATTGCTCAAAAAATTGTTGCAACTATGAATTCTACAGGTACTCCATCTATCTATATGCATGCTGCAGATGCTATTCATGGCGATTTAGGTAATATACAAACGGATGATGTTGTGGTTTGTATTTCTAAGAGTGGAAATACACCTGAGGTAAAAGTTCTTCTTCCATTGATTAAAAATTTTGGCAATTCAATTATTGCAATTACTGGTAATCTTTCCTCAGCTCTAGCAGAGTCGGCAGATTATGTTTTAAATTCTACTATAGAAGAGGAAGCGTGTCCGAATAATTTAGCTCCTACCACTAGCACAACTGCCCAATTAGCAATGGGTGATGCCTTGGCTGTTTGTTTACTTGATTTGAAGTCATTTACTTCTAATGATTTTGCAAAATATCATCCTGGAGGAGCTTTGGGTAAAAAACTTTATCTACGTGTTGGAGAAGTAGCAGACCAGAATGAGAAGCCAATGGTGAAGCCTGAAGATTCTTTAAATCAAGTCATTCTTGAGATCTCTTCTAAGCGGCTGGGGGCAACTGCCGTAGTTTCGGATAAGCAGTTGGTCGGTGTGATTACCGATGGTGATTTGAGACGCATGCTTTCAACAATTCATTCATTAGGGGAAACTAAAGCGAATGATATTATGTCAACTAATCCAAAAATTATAGATTATAATAGTTTGGCTGTGGAAGCATTAAAGGTGATGAAAGCAAATCACATATCTCAATTGATCGTTATAAATAATGGGGAATATGCAGGTTTAATACATTTACATGATTTGATCCGAGAAGGAATCATTTAATAGCGATATTACCCTTAAATTTGCCAACTTATGGAAGGTAAAACATCACCCTACGACGATGAGTTTTCTGATAAATCAGAAATGTCATTTCTTGATCATTTAGAAGTATTGCGTTGGCATTTGGTTCGCTCCTCAATTGCTATAATGCTGTTTATGGCAATTGCTTTTGTTTTCAAAGGTTTTGTGTTCGATCAAATTATCCTTGCTCCTCAATCGAGTGAATTTTTAACCTATCGCTTGTTTTGTGATCTTTCACATTGGCTTGACTTAGGAAACAAGCTGTGTTTTGATGATATTTCTTTTAGCTTGATTAATATAGCAATGTCGGGTCAATTCACTACACATATTCTTGTTTCAGCAATCGCGGGTTTTATTCTAGCCTTTCCATACTTGCTTATTGAAGTGTGGAGGTTTATTAGTCCTGGTTTAAAAAAATCAGAAAAAAAATCTGCTTTTGCGTTAGTTTTTTGGGGTACCATATTGTTCATGAGTGGTGTATTATTTGGTTATTATGTTATTGCTCCATTATCCGTTCAGTTTTTGGGTAACTATACCGTTAGTTCAACAGTATCAAACTCGATCAGTTTAAACTCATATATTAGTACTTTAACATCTATCATTATTGCTTGTGCAATTGTATTTCAATTGCCAATCATTGTTTATTTCTTATCAAAAATTGGGTTGATTACTCCTCAATTGATGAAAACCTATAGAAGGCATTCAATCGTAATTGTATTAATTTTGTCTGCAATTATTACTCCACCCGATATAACTAGCCAAATTTTGGTTGCTATCCCTTTAGTTTTCTTATATGAAGTTAGTATATTGATATCAAGAATGGTTATCCGTAAAAACTCAAATTAATCTTCATCTAATGAGTGAGTCTGTAAAAGAATTTAATGATTATAGAGCTAAAATGAATGATAAAATTTTGGCTGCTGATAATAAAGTGATCAAACGTTTATTTAATTTAGATACGAACACTTATGCTGAAGGCGCATTAGATGTAAAAACAAAGGAAATGCTTGGTTTAGTTACTTCTATGGTTTTGAGGTGTGATGATTGCATTAAGTATCATCTAGGAAAGGCATTTGACAAAGGTGTTACATCAGAACAAGTATTTGAAGTTTTTGCAATTGCTAATATTGTTGGTGGAACGATAGTAATACCTCATTCAAGAAGAGCTGTTGAATATTGGGAGGAATTAAACGCCTCGAACTAATTGATTACGCGCTATTTTTCTTAAATTTAAAATCTCTATTAATTTTCATGAATTCACCTAAGCTGCGCTATCTTTTAAGTCTACTTTGTCTATTTAGTTTTGTGAGTTTATTTTCGCAAAAAACGATTGTAAAAGGTTCTGTTATTGATATCAAAACAAAAGAACCACTCCCATTTGTAAATATTATTTTTAAGAATTCAAAGACGGGAACAACAACCGATATTGACGGTAATTTCTATATCGATACTTATTACGCTACGGATTCGCTAGTGGCGTCTTTTATAGGCTATCAATCACAAACAAAATATGTGAAAAGAGATATTCCTCAAATTGTAAGTTTTGAGTTAGGTACAGGTGGGGGCGTGTCAATAGGAGAAGTTACTGTTACTTATAAAGGCAACCCTGCGCATGTTATACTCGATCGTATAATTGCATTAAAGGATGTAAATAATCGAGAGAAGTATGATGCTTTCGAATATGAAGTTTACAATAAGGTTGAATTTGATCTTAATAATATTACAGACGAATTCATGGATCGTCGTGTTTTTAAGAACTTAGATTTTATATTCGATTATATGGATAGTACTACAAGTGAAAAAAAGTACTTACCTATGTTTATGACGGAGTCTTTGTCTGACTATTATTATAGACGAGAGCCTAAATCGGAGCGAGAATTTATAAAAGCGACTAAAGTTTCAGGAGTTTCAAATGAAAGTGTATCGCAATTTTTAGGTGATATGTACCAAAATGTGAATGTATATGAAAATTACATTGGTGTGTTTGGAAAGTCGTTTGTAAGCCCAATTGCTGACTTTGGAAAAAGATTCTACAAATATTACCTATTGGATTCTATGGTAGTAGATGGTAATTTTTGTTATGAGATAAAATTTGAACCTAAACAAGTTCAAGAGCCAGTATTTAGCGGAACCATGTGGATTAATGATACCACTTACGCCATTAAAAGAATTGAGGCAAGCATCAATGAAAAGGCCAACATTAACTTTATTAATGGATTTTCTGTAGAGCAGCGCTATAAAAAAGTTGATGGAGAGTATTGGATGCTCAATAAAGATAAATTGATTGTCGATTTTACGGTAGCCAAGAACTCTATGGGGCTATATGGTCGAAAAACAACTACCTATGAAGATTTCTTAATTAATGATCCACGTCCTGATAGCTTGTTTAATGGATTAGAACGGGTAGTAGTTACGAAGGATGCAAATGAAAAAGATGAAGCCTACTGGGATGCTAATCGGCATGATAGTTTAGCGGCGAATGAAAAGAATATCTATAAAATGGTTGACTCCGTTAAGAATGTTCCTGCCTTTAGAACGTTTATAGATGTTGTTCAATTGGTTTTTACTGGTTACAAAGAAATAGGTCTTTTTGAGTTGGGTCCTTACTTCAATGCTTATAGTTTTAATAAAGTAGAAGGTCATCGATTTAGAGTGGGAGGTAGAACGAGTAATTCATTCAGCACCAAAATAATGGTAGATGGGTATTTAGCTTATGGATTAAAAGATCAAGAGTTTAAATATGGTGGTGGATTACTTTATTTTCTATCCAAAGAGCCTAGGCATACGCTTAGCCTAAATTATTCTAAAGACGTGGAACAATTAGGTTTAAGCCAAAATGCTTTTAGTGAGGATAATATTCTATCTTCTGTGTTGCGAAGAAATCCAAACGATAAGTTAACAGGTGTTGAAGAAATTAAAATTGGAACGGAGCAGTTTTGGTTTAACGGATTTTCCACCGAATTAACTGTTACTAGTAGAAATATGATTCCTTTAGGGAGTATAGATTATAACGTACGCGACGATGGAGGTAGTTTGACACCTGTGAGTAATATTAGAACCACAGAAGTAGGATTTAGAACCCGTTTTGCCTATCAAGAAGCTTTCGTTTCCGGTGAGTTTAATCGAATTAGCTTAGGGACGGAATTCCCAATTTTAGAATTGAATCTAGGGTTTGGTCTGAAAGATGTTTTTGGAGGTGATTATGACTACACAAAAGCGGTTATTTCTTTGTCAGATAATATAAAATTGGGAACTTTTGGTAGAACTAATGTAAGGCTTCAAGCAGGCAAGTATTGGGGCACATTGCCATTTCCTGTATTAGAAATACACAACGGAAATGAAACATACTTTTTTGATAACGGAGCATTTAATTTGATGAACTTTTTTGAATTTATAAGTGATCAGTATGCAAGTGCTATGGTAACTCATCATTTTGAAGGTTTTTTTTTGAATAAGATTCCTTTAATGCGGAAGTTAAAGTGGAGAGAAGTGCTTACCGGTAGAGCCGTGGTTGGTAGTTTGCAAGATAAAAATAAACAAACGCTAGAGTTGCCTGATAATATGTTTGAGCTAAAAGAGCCTTATGTTGAAGCAGCAGTAGGTATTGAGAATATATTTAAAATAATTCGTGTAGACGCATTATGGCGTTTAACATATCTTGACCACCCAGATATTCAAAAGTTCGGAATTCGTGCTACTTTTGAAGTCCAATTCTAGAATTCGATATAATATGAAACTTAGAGCAGAAAATATCATCAAGAAATACAAGAAACGAGTAGTAGTAAAGGGCGTTTCTGTAGAGGTAGAGCAAGGAGAAATTGTGGGATTATTAGGACCTAACGGTGCAGGTAAAACCACGTCATTTTATATGATGGTTGGACTAGTGACACCAAATGAAGGAAAAATTTTCTTAGATGGAGACGACATAACTGCTTTGCCGATGTACAAAAGAGCTCAGCGAGGAATTGGTTATTTAGCCCAAGAAGCATCTGTTTTTAGGAAATTGTCGGTAGAAGATAATATCAAAGCTATTTTAGAAATGACAAAGCTTTCTAAAAAGGAGCAGGCGGATAAGCTAGAAAGTTTATTGGATGAATTTAGTCTTCATCACGTAAGAAAAAATAGAGGTGATTTATTGTCGGGTGGCGAGCGTAGAAGATGTGAGATCGCACGCTGCTTAGCAACTGACCCTAAGTTTATTCTCTTGGATGAGCCATTTGCAGGAGTAGATCCTATTGCAGTGGAAGATATTCAAGGAATTGTAGCAAAGTTAAAGGAGCGAAATATTGGAATCCTAATAACAGACCACAACGTGCAAGAGACTCTAGCTATAACAGATAGAGCCTACTTGCTTTTTGAGGGTAATATTTTGAAGGCAGGAACAGCTGAAGAGCTGGCTGCTGATGAACAAGTTCGAAAAGTCTATTTAGGGCAAAATTTTGAATTGAAAAAGCCTAAAGTTAACTAATTAGAGACTTAAATTATTAAGCTTCTATAATTTCAAATACGAAGCTTTCCATTAGTTGGTTAGCCAATATTTTTTTACAAGCTTCTTCTACTTTTGAGTTTGCTATCGCTTTGTCAGCCGCTTCAATTTCTAATGTTATGTGTTTTCCTATCCGCACATTTTCTATTTCGCTTAAGTTTAAATTCTTTAAGCTAGATGTAACTGCTTTTCCTTGAGGGTCTAGTAATGCTTTTAAAGGCATAATGTCTATTTCGGCTCTAAATTTCATTTTTTGATTTGATGGAATTAGTAATAACTGATAATATGATGTACAAAATTAGAATAATTGGGATAGCTATAAAATAAAATAACATAAATAGTGCTATCGATATTCCAATAAAACTAAATGTTAGTTGGTTGTCCTTCCATTTAAAGCTTTTAAACTTTAAGGCAAATAATGGAATCTCAGCAATTAGCAATAGCGACCAAACGAGAACATTTATAAGGATAAAAATAGGATTGGTCATAAATGCGTAAACAGACATTGCTATTTCAGAGCTAAAATGAACTCCTTGCCACTCAATAAGCGGTATAGAAAGCCAAAATAGTGCATTTGCAGGTGTTGGAACGCCTATAAAAGAAGAAGTCTGTCGTTCGTCAATATTAAACTTGGCTAATCGGTAAGCAGAAAAAATAGCTATGAGAAATGCCGAAAAAGGAACAAAAGGTTGCTCAGGAAATAATTCAACTAATAATTGATAACCAATTACCGAGGGAGCAAAACCAAAAGTGATCACATCGGCCAAGCTATCTAACTCTTTTCCTATTGGCGAAGCTACTTTTAATAATCTAGCTGATAATCCATCAAAAAAATCAAGAAAAGCCCCTACTAAAATAAGAAGTGCTGCTTCTGCTAATAGTCCTTGAAAAGCAAATACAACAGAAATACAACCTGAAAACAAGTTGGAAGAGGTGATGATATTTGGTATGCTTTTTTTCATTTCTTTTTTCTGATTGGCACAAAAGTAAGGATATCTTCAGGAGTTCGGTTATTTGGGATCGTCTTATTCCTGAATGCTTAATATTTTTATGTTTAGAATACTTTTGGACTTTTAGTAACACTTTAATTTGAAAAAAGATAGCTTTTTTGTAAAGGTTGGTCTATTCATTTGTAAGCTGATATTTTATGTAGTATTTTGGTAACTATTAAAAAAGATTGGAAGTTCACAATAAGTCGGATCTATTTATATTCTCAATCCGACAGCTTGCCGAAAAATAAGTGTGTTAACTAAAGAAATAAGTAATTTTGAGTAATAAAATAATGTTTCCTGAGTTATTACACCATTCATTATTTTAACAAGAAGTCTAAATTTATGATAAAGCAACTTTTTTCAATTGCGATTGCCTTATTTTCGGTTCTGTCAGTTTCTTCACAAACAAGAAAATACAGTAATGAATTTTTAAATATTGGTGTTGGTGCTCGAGCATTAGGTATGGGTAATGCATTTACTGCTAGGGTAAATGATGTAACTTCAGCTTATTGGAATCCTGGAGGTTTAACCCAAATGGAAGATGATTTTCAAGTAGGTTTAATGCATGCCGAGTATTTTGCAGGAATAGCCAGTTATGATTATGGAGGCTTTGCGACTCGGATTGATGATAAAAGTGTTTTTGGTATTTCTGTTCTTCGTTTTGGCGTTGATGATATTCCAAATACCACGCAGTTAATCGATCAGGACGGGAATATTAGTTATGATAAAGTAACATCATTTACTGCTGCTGATTATGCATTCTTACTTTCTTATGCTAGAGAAACAAAGATAGAGGGATTAAGTATTGGAGGTAATGCTAAAGTTATTTACCGCAATGTAGGCGATTTTGCAAATGCTTATGGCTTTGGATTGGATTTTTCTGCACTATATAAAAGAGGCAATTGGCTTTTCTCTGCAGTAGGGAAAGATATTACCTCTACCTTTAATGCTTGGAGTTATACCTTTAATGATGAAACAATTGATGTTTTTCAATCTACTGGTAACGATTTGCCTGAAAATGGGTTGGAAATAACACTTCCTCAGTTAGTTTTGGGTGTTGGGAGAAAGGTGGCATTAGGTTCCAAGTTTTCTATGTTTCCTGAATTAGATTTTGGGGTTACTTTTGATGGCGAGCGAAACAACTTAATTAGTTCAGATCCAGTTTCAGTTGATCCTAGGTTTGGAGTGGAGTTTGCTTTTCAAGAATTCATATTCTTAAGAGGAGGAGTTGGTAATTTTCAAAAAACTACAGATGTTTTCGGAGTTCGAGAAAACAGTTTTCAGCCGAATTTCGGACTGGGATTTAAATACAAAGGATTTTCGATTGATTATGCGTTAAGCGACATCGGAGATCGCTCTGTAGCACTATATTCAAATCTTTTTTCTCTTCGTATTGATTTAAACAAAAAAGGCAGCTAGTGATAAAAAAAGTACTCTTTTCACTAGGTGTATTTATAATGACCTTAGCCTCTGCTCAGTCGTTCGGTAATGAATGGATTGATTACAGTCAGAAATATTATGAGATAAAAGTTGTAGAGAACGGAATATATCGAATAAGTTTTGCGAATTTAATAAGTGCAGGTATATCTGTAAACTCAATAGATCCAAGAATATTTCAAGTTTTTGGCAGAGGGAAACAGGTTGCAATATTTATTCAAGGTGAGTTAGATAATAGCTTTGACCCTTCTGATTATATTGAATTTTACGCAGAAAAAAATGACGGCTGGTTAGATGAAGAATTGTATAAAGGCAGTTCAAACCACCCCAACCCTTTTATTACAGTTTAATTAATGATACAGCTACTTATTACCTAACAATTAGCAATTTTACTAGTAATTTTCGGTATTCGACAGAAACGGCAAATAACTTTTCAGCTTTTACTTCTAGTTCTAGTGTTCGTGTCGAAAAGATAGTGTCATTTAGTTCTAACTATTATGATGGAGAAACTATTGAGCAAAGAAAATCTGGTGCAGATAAATATTTCAAAGAGGGTTATGGAAAAATGTATTTAATGCGATAAATACTTTTTTCGTGTTATATTCGTTATCGGATTTAATCTTAATAAAAATGAAGAATCGTCTGTTTTTAGTATCTCTTTTTATGCTCATTGTTTCAATGGTAAATGCTCAAGAAGTTACCAAAACTCAATTACAGTTCACCGGATTTTCATTTGGTGTGGGGCCTTTTTCATTTAGTTCCAATATTTCCTCCATTGAAACATTTAAAACTTTAGCGCCGAATTCAACATTTCTTAAGGCTGATTTGTCAGGGTATGCAGATTCGCATTATTATAGCCAAAGCCAAACGAATACTATTGTTGGAGGTTATGGACATTTTAATGTAGTTGGAAAAAAGTCTTCCAATCGACTATTTAAGCAAAGTTTCAGAATAGGGATATCATACGCTGAGCAATCCGTTTATTACAATTCTTATCGCAAATCAGAGACGTTTACCATTGATACACTAACATCTAACTCATCTGGAATTGAGTATCCAATAGACTCTACTTCCAACCGCAACTTGGTTATGTTTTATGATCAAACCCAACTTTTCGTTGATGCGGCATATTTATTACAGACAAAAGAAAAGAATAGGTGTTCATTGTTTGGTGGTTTAGGAGCGATGGTTGGTTTTACTGTAGATGCAACTACTACTATTCTTTTAAATGAAGACTTTACATATTCAGCAAATTCACCTCGTCAATTATCACCTGAATGGGAGGATTTTATTTTTCAAGGGGAAGTAACGAAGAATAAGAGTGGTGCTGCTTTCGTTGGTTATATTCCTATTGGAGTAGATTTTAGAATGGGAAATACTCGACCAAGTATTTATATCAATCAAATTCCTGAATTGGAAACTGAAGTCACCACTGCCGTTATTGGTATGTTTTCATACCGATATCAATTTAGGTAATACAGGAACTTTCAAGAATATTTAATGATAGCCAAAAAAAGGAGCCTCGAAAATTGGAGGCTCCTTTCGTTTATGGCTCTTTTTAATTTATTTCACAATCTTCTTAACTAATCGCTCATTACCATTAGTTAGTTCTAAAAAGTAAACACCTTCAGTTAATTCAGATGTATTTAAAGTAAAGTTCCCAACTCCATTTAATTGGTCTAGAGCAGTAATTTGCCCAACTGAATTCATCAATCGAACCGTAAGTAAGCCATTGTAATTACTGTTAATATTCAACTGATTATTTACTGGATTAGGAAATACTGAAATTGATCGCTTAAAAGAAATCTCACCTAAAGAAGTTACTATATTAGCTGTAATCGGAACGGTAATATTTCCTTGTGAACCCGGTAAGCCTGTACTAAAACTTAATGTTTCACTTACGCTTCCGAAGTTGTTTGCTAATAGTTTAATTGGAAAAGTAAAAGCTTCGCCTGGGTTAACAGCAACAGTTGGTGTAAATGCTCGGTCAAAACTTAAATCAGTAGTATTAGACAGTGTAATATTAGAAAGATTAATTGCCGAATTTCCTGTATTTACGATAATATAATTGAATAAAGTATCCGTACTAACTGTGCCGAAATTAATGGATGCTTGTGTGATATCAATCCCATTAACTGTAGGAGCTGAAGAATTACTTACAAAGTTGGTAATTCTATCCGCTAGTTGAGGATAATCAATAAATGGATTTCTATTTCCTTGGAATGTAGCAATGTCATCATTTCTTCTTTCTTCGACTGCGTCAGGAGTAAAAGTAGAATGCCACTGTTTTAAAATATTTTGCTGAACCGAAAAGTGGTTCGAGTAATCTTGGTATCTTAATACAAAATACATCATCGCTCTTGCTGTAGTTCCTTTCTGAGCGTCTCGTGGCTCAAAAAGAGAGTTACTTGATTTTGATCCACCACCTACATTTGTGCCACCTGTTACTACGCCAAATGGATTATTTCCTCTTGATGAATTGGAGTTGTTTGTTGTAGGGTATAAATGGTGCAGATCACTTTTCATTGGTAAGTTAGAGTTGAAAAAACCTTGAGGGAAAGTGTGCTCTGTATTAAATTGTGGATTCCCATTTTGTGCAGCAGATCGACTTGCGTAACCGGTGATTTTAGTGCCGGTATAAACGCACTCTAAGGTGTTTACAGTGGCTGCTTGTCCATTAGTTTTTTCATTATCAATCAACATAAACATTTCATCACGAGCTGCATTGTAACTAATGTTAGTAGACATTCCAGATGTAATGGTTGTTTTAATGGCTTGCTTTAAGGGCTCTTCTGTCAAGTTTTGTGTTGCCGAATAATACACCTTAGAATAAGTTCCTTGGCCAATTAAATCAACACTTGTAAAACCGCTATTCGCTGTATGTTTAATCACCATTTCAGAGTTGTGCTGAATGTTGTGTTCTGGGTTAAACTTTACATAAATGGTTTTATTCCCATTTGCTGCAATGGTAAAGTTGGTTTCACTCGTCGAAAATGGAGAGCTATTATAAGTCGTGTAAAATTTTAATTGATTTACCGTAACAGGCGCTGCTGAGGTGTTGGTAATTACTAATGGTAAACTATCTGTAGTTAGTTCATTTACTGACCCAAAAGTTAATTGCGATTGGTCTACTGTAAGAACTTGTGCAGATAGAAATAGAGGAATGCTTAATGTAAACAGTAATATTCTTTTCATAATGTGTGTTTAATTTACCGCAAAAGTAAATATTAATAACTTTACAGTCAGTTTTAAATACTATGAGTCGAATTAAGAATACGTTATTATCTTTATTAAGTGGTGCGCTTTTAGCGGTAGCTTGGCCTGAAACACCTGGAATCACTTTCTTTATATTTATTGCATTTCTGCCATTGCTCTTTGTCGAGCACAATCTGTCTAAAGATGGGGATAATCGTTCTGTGGCCTTTTTTGGTC
>JAOKVV010000024.1 GCA_028336925.1 Vicingaceae bacterium
CAGGTATTATTCAATTGCTTTTCGACTTACAAGATGAAGATGCTGTCCCTTATTTAGTTTCAGCACTTAACAATCAGCGCTTAAAGTATTATTATAGTTTTCTAATCTCTGCATTTTGGCAATCAGCTTTAGATGGATCAGACCATCTGACGCTATTTATAACCAAGGCAGTTAAAGGAGATTATATGGTGTGCTTAGAAGCACTAACTGTAATCGAAAACTTCGATACGACTTTTGAAAATAAAGAAATTCAGCATTGTGCATCTATGCTAATGGAAGCATTGGATCGTGAAAAAGCCGGAGAAAAGAAAGAATTATTAAAAAGTATGCTCGAAGTAGTGGAACAACTTTCTACAGGAGAATAATCATGCACAAAGATTACATTACGTTAAAAGAAAAGTTAGAGAAGGGATTTAGTTGGCCAAGTGTTTACTTATTCAAATTTATCATTCCGGCTGATAACCAAAAAATTGCCTTGGTAGAAAAAGAATTTGGTGATACGGCACAAATTTCAACTCGAGAATCCAAAAATGGAAAATACATCAGTATTTCTATAAAAGAAGTAATGATGAGCCCAGAGGAAGTAATTAAAAAGTATCAAGGATTAGATGGTATCGAAGGAATTATGTCGCTTTAGCGGTGTGGTTCCTTTTTTTTAAGACTAAAATCATTGTTCATTTATCAATCCCCTAATCCCCAATCTTGGAAGTCAGCTTATGCTTATTTCCTGAAATAGCGTTTAATCGAGCTTTAATGGAGCCCACCAAAATTGGCGTATCAATTAATAACGGAACTTTGGCTTCATCATCAGTAACCCAAACTGTCATATCTTCTCCGGCATTAAAAATAGTTCCTTCAATTAATAAAGGTTTAAATTTAATGCAACGGTAAGTACCCAACCCTTCTGCAGTTATATTTTCTTTGCCCAAATATCGGATGTAAGATTCATGCTCTTCATTATCTAAAAATAAAGTAATCGGTAGCACATCCCCATTCTTCAGATTACTGTAATCTAAGTTTCGAGCTACGTAAATCATACTCAATACATCAAATGAGCAAGCAGAAAAAGGAACCGTATCTTTTACAAGCTCAGCTTTCCGATTTTCCTTCCTTAAGGTAACTACCTGGTTTGTTTTATGATTAAATACATAATCTTCATAGATTTCTGTTCTCCCCTCATTCACATCTCGCTTAAATCGAATAGACCTAAAAGTCTCCACCTCAGCAACTACTTCATATTTATCACGTACTTTATATACCCAATCGTATTTTTTAAACGTTTGGCCTTCACTAATAATATGATAATATTTCTTTGACCGAATACGCATTGAATCTACCGTAAAATTAACACTCCCCGCAGAAACCCACATGGAGCCTAAATTATAATAGATGGTGTAATCAGCGGATTCTCCGAACCCAAATGCAGAGCTTTTAGGATTACAATCACTTGTCTCTTGTGCAATTCCGATAAATTGACAAAAGAAAAGTAAAGCGAGTAGATGGAATTTAATTGTTTTCATAGCTTTACAGTTCTAAACAACGAGAATCAAATGGAGTTTAAAATTACTACCGAATTTATTGAATTGATCAAATTATTAAAAGCAACAGGGATAGCTGAAAATGGTGGCCATGCCAAATCAATAGTAGAAGAAGGCGAAGTAAAATACAACGGTGAAGTGGATCTTAGAAAACGTTTGAAAGTTCGCCCAGGCGACACAGTCGAAGTTTATGGCGAATCCTTCACCATAGTTTAGCGCATAGAAAACTTAGCTAATACAGCCTCTTCTTGGTCCGTCCAATCACCAGACAAAATATACCCCCTTATTAGTAATTGATATCTATTCTGACCAAAGAAGTGACGCATTGTTCCATTCATTGGTCCTCGCAAACGTGAATTAGCACTAAACAACCCATCGATTAGGTAGCCTATTCCTGTTTCATTCATGTAATTTAATCGCTCTAAAGCACTGGCCGAATTCGTACGAGTAATAAACTCATAACGTGGCGACAGCAATTCTATCAATTGCTCAACAAACACCTCATCTCTAGTATAAAGATAACTCCATTCCAACCATTTTATGCGCACATTCTGACTGCGATTCCCTACCCTATCCTCAGTTTCCTTTAAATAGGTTTCTATGCCTAGAGGCTGATAAAAACACAAAAGATCCAATGTCTTTTCCACCACATAATGTGATTGAGCTGTTAGCAATGACTCATAGAGCACCTTATCATCCGAAGAAATGTTATTGATATTGGTCAATATTATTTTTTCAACATCAGGAATTCCTGAAGCAAATGCACTTGCAAGCAGTTGCTTATTCTGTTCATCAGTCTTTCCAATCATTGCATGCAATGCGATCTCTGCTTTCATCTCAGCATAGGTTTCGTTATTCCATGCTTTAGATAGCTCTTCCGGAGAAAGTTTCCCTCTTAGTTCTACCAGCGCTTCATAACGATCTATGGTATTAGGAGCATTAAACGCCTGCGCTTTTATAAATTCCACCGACTTGGAGAAAGTAACATCCTTCAAAATTTGATTCTTAGGGTCAAACAATACATAAGCTACTTCTTTACCCTCTTGGATCGGCAAATTAACTTGATGGTAGCTTTCCTCAATCATAACTTGCTCAGAAGTATGTGAACCATCCTTAAAATGAACTTCAAAATATATTGGCATTTTGAATAAACCCACTAAATCATTTTGCTCATGAATTTGCTGAACCGCAAACCGATAATTATCAGACAGCTCTTCAAACTCAACTTTATAATGCGGCTCTCCACCTTTTAGCACCCATTCTTCCCAAAACCAATCCAACGGAAGTCCTAAATTTTCATAGAATGAAATTAGAAAATCTTCGGTATCGACAGTTCCGTAAGCATGTTTCTTTAGGTAATATTGAATGGTGCTGTTAAATTGATCTTCACCTACCACATATTTCAGCATATTCAGCACCATTGCTCCCTTTGGGTAATGCCTAACCGTGCCTGCTTGCGAATGTGCAATTGGTCGCAGATCATTTTTGGTAGCATCTAACGCTTGTTGATTATATCCTCTTCTGACAAAATCAAAATAATCATCGCCAAAGGCTACACCTTGATACACCATATCAAAATGAGTGGCAAAGCTTTCTTGGAGCCAAGTATGGGTAGTAGTTCTGGCAGTTACATAATCTCCAAACCACTGATGAGCCAATTCATGCGCATTAACACGCACATAATTTCGATCGAGAAACTCAACACTATCTACCAAGTAAAAATCACCAAAAATAGTAGCAGTTGTATTTTCCATAGCACCATACATAAATTCCTGCACCGGAATCTGTGCATAGGTTCCCCACGGATAATCTACGCCAAAAATCGTTTCAAAATAATCAAACATGGCCACACTGCGTCGGTAAGTTGGCTCTACTTTGTGCTGTTCACCCGGGTAATAATATAAACTCATTTCTACGCCGCTGCCAGACTTTCGCTTTTCAATTTCATACTCTCCAATTCCTAACATAATCAAATAAGGCGGATGCGGATGGCTGATTTTATAGTGCCAAACTTTATTATTGCCTTTTGCCGATTTCTCTTTCAGCTTCTTACCATTTGACAACACCTTGTATTGCTCAGGCATAGTCACTTCTAACTCACTGATAACTTTGTCAGTCATGTCATCAAAAAGCGGCATCCAATGTCTATTATCTATTCCTTGACCTTGTGTCCATATTTGTTTCCTCGACGTATTAGTGCTATCGTTCCATCCTACAAAATAAATTCCCTTTTTAGGGGTAGCCGAATATTCAATTTGAATAGATTTTTGATCACCCACCTTTAGAGGTTCACCAAAATTTAAAGTCACCAGCTTATTATCGTAAGCATAATCTTGTTTCACACCGTTAAGTGATACTGCCTTTATCTCCATATTGATGGCATCCAACACAATTTCAGTCACTTCATGTCGGATCACAATAAAATCATGGGTAATGGTTCCGATTACTTGGCCTTTCGGTAAATCAAAACTAACGGACAACTTCAAATTAGTAAAATCCACTACTCGCTCACGTGGCACTCGGTTTTCATCTTCCAAAAAGGTTCTAACCTCTTGTGATGAAAGATGTAAAGCAACTAATAAGGAGAATACAAGGGAGAAAAAAGTCTTCATGGTTTTTTATTTTAAATCCGAACTATAAAATGCTTTAGCTCTATCTCTAAGATTATAAGCAGAACTCATCACTTCACCATAAGCACCTGCGCTTCTAATAGCTATCAAGTCTCCACGATTAGTTTCGGGCAGCATAATCGCCTTTCCAAAACAATCAGAAGATTCGCAAATAGGACCAACTACATCATATTTATGCGTGAAGGATTTGATAGATTTAGATATATTTTGAATCAAATGAGAAGAAAGCAACTCTAAACCAATCTGTTTATACTCCTCTGTTGAAAATAATTCCGCAACGGTCTGTTTATACTTTTCGTGTAAGCCAAGAAGTAAATCAGTAGCTACATCACTCTTTTTTTGGTGTAAACAGTTTGCAAATTCTACTAGACTATTGGTGGTTCCACTAATGGCAGATAGCACTACTATTGTTTTTTCATCAGAAGCTATTAACTCAGCTACTTTCTTCATCCGTTCAGCGGATCCTACGGAGGTTCCACCAAATTTTAATATTCTCATGTTGGCCTTTTATTATTACTAGGCAAATATAAGGTTTGGGAACCATCAAGCAGCATTTTCAGCAGTTTAATCATCAGTTATAATTAAGACCTTTTAACGTCAAACCCGATTTAAATTAGTTATTTTTGATGCCTTTAATCAAATTGCAATTACAAATTTTATGAGAAGCCTCTTAAAGAAAGAGATACAAAGTTTTCTTGGATCACTCATTGGATACATTGTCATCGTGGTTTTTCTAACCACCATTGGTTTATTAATGTGGATTTTTCCAGGAAATAATAATGTATTAGACAGCGGCTATGCTAGTATTGACACTTTATTTGCAGTAGCTCCTTGGGTATTTATGTTTTTGATTCCAGCCATCACCATGCGATCATTCGCAGATGAAAAAAAGGCAGGCACCATCGAGTTTTTGCTAACTCGTCCGCTAACAGATGTGCAAATTATACTATCTAAATATTTTGCAGGAGTTCTATTAGTGATTATTGCACTGTTACCTACATTGGTTTACTTTGGTAGCGTTTATTTTTTAGGAAGCCCTGTTGGAAACATTGATCTTGGCGCCATGTGGGGTTCATACATTGGTCTATTATTTTTAGCGGCTGGGTTTGTAAGCATCGGGATATTTGCTTCCTCAGTAACGGAAAATCAAATCATCTCCTTTATTGTTGCCATCTTTTTATGCTTCTTTATTTACATAGGTTTTGATTTTATTAGCTCACTTGCATTGTTTGGCTCAATAGATTTATTGATCCTAAAATTAGGCATCAGCGAACATTACAACTCCATGAGCCGAGGAGTAATTGACACTAGAGATGTACTTTACTTTTTGAGTATCATTACCCTATTTATATTGATTACAAAAGCAGTTTTATCTAGTCGTAAATGGTAAAGAAAATGGCAAAAAAGACGAGTAATAAAACCACCAATAACAAAGCAACAGATCTAACAAGCCTACTCATTTGGCTAGTCGTAATTTTGCTAATAAATTACATTGGATCAACCATATTCAATCGTTTTGACTTAACATCAGAAAGACGATATTCTATTTCGGAGCCATCTAAGAAGTTGGTAGAAAGCCTAGACGATGTTATTTATTTTAAAGTATATTTAGAAGGAAACTTTCCTGCAGGGTTTAAGCGATTACGAGATGAAACCAAAGAAATGCTGGACGAATTTCGCGCTTATTCTGATGGTAAAATAGAATACGAATTTATTAACCCATCGGAGAATCCAGATCAGAAAGAGCGAGACAAAGTTTATAAAATTTTGTATGAATTAGGCCTTCGACCCACCGATTTGGAAGTTAGAGAAGAAAGTGGAATCTCTAGTAAGATGATCTGGCCTGGAGCTTTAATCGCATACAAAGGAGAAGAGATTTCGATGCAATTACTTAAAAGCTCAACGGGATCCTCTCCGGAGGTAATGCTTAACCAATCTATAGAAGCTCTTGAATATGAAATTGCAGCTGCAATAAAAAAAATAACGGCCACTACTAAAGGGAAAATTGCTTTTCTTCAAGGCCATGGAGAATTAGACAAATTCCATACAGCGGATATTACTAAATACTTAGAAGATTATTATACAATTGAATACGTTGATTTAAAAGGTAACGTTGATGCATTAACGGCTCGCTTTGGGGAAGATTCTACCCGAGTTTTTGTACAAAACAAATACGAGCTGTTGGTTATCGCAAAACCACAAACTGCTTATACAGAAAAGGATAAATACCTCATTGATCAGCACATCATGTATGGCGGGAAGGTTTTATGGCTGATCGATCAAGTAACCGCTGAAATGGATAGCCTAAAGACTTCTAACGTTACAACAGCGATGAGTAAGGCGCTCAATATTGAGGATCAACTTTTTAAATACGGCGTAAGAATAAATAAAGATTTAGTCCAAGACATTCAATCAGCTCCTATACCTGTAGTTACAGGAGCAATGGGTAATCAGGTAAAAACTGACTTATTCCCTTGGAATTTTTATCCATTATTTCTGCAACAAAACAAACATCCAATTACCAAAGGGCTAGATGCAATAAGAGGACAATTTGTAAACTCCATAGACTTGGTTGGAAGCAATGATATTCAACGTACTGTTTTACTAGAAACTTCGCCCTACACAAAAGTAGTTAGAGCACCAACTCGAATAAGCTTAGACATGGTAAAGTTTGAGCCGCAAAAAGCTCAATACAACCAACGAAATATACCTGTAGCGGCACTTTTAGAAGGAGAGTTCGAATCTGTTTACAAAAATCGAGTAACTGATCTAATTAGCAGCAATCCGCTAATGAAGTTTAAGGAACGAAGCAAGCCAACAAAAATGATTGTTGTTGCAGATGGCGACATGATAGGTAATTACGTAAAAGAAAGCACCAAAGAATATTACGCTCTTGGATATGATCGATTTACGAAGAAACTTTACGCGAACAAAGACTTTATTCTAAACTGTATCAATTACCTGATTGATGACAGTGGCCTAATGCTCACAAACTCTAAATCACTAACAATAAGGCTACTTGACAAAGAAAAAGTAAAATCTAATAAAACTCTTTGGCAAACCTTAAATATTTCAACACCTATTTTATTGATTTTGATTTTAGGTGGAATCGTATTTTACTACAGGAAACGTAAATACACCAAAAATTAATTATGAAACGAAACGCACTTCTCTTTTTTTTAGCAATCATATTAGCAGGTATTGCCTATTATATTTCTATAAACAATAGCAAAAACAGCCTTCCAGAGGAATATACAGACTTTGCCGTAGAAGATACATCAAGTATAGTTGGGTTTGCAATTACTACTTTAAACAAATCGACAAAATTAACTCGAGTAGACAAAGGTTGGGTTGTAAACAACAACATCAATGCTAGACCAGATGCTATTAACTTAATATTAAAAACTTTCAAGCAAATTCAAATTCTAAATCCAGTTTCTGATCTATCGCAAAAAGGAGTTATCAAAAGATTATCTACCTCTGCAATTAAGGTAGAAATTTTTACAAAAGAATCTAACAATAAACCATTAAAAACTTGGTACGTTGGCGATCCTACAGCTAGCAACATGGGTACGTACATGCTTCTTCAAAAAGATGGTAAAATGTCTAGTAAACCAATGATAACTCATCTACCTAGTAATTATGGCTATCTAACGAGCAGGTTCTTTTTACAAGAAGAACTTTGGAAAGACCCGATTGCATTAAAAATGCCTGCTAAAGAAATCAAAAGGATCACCGTAAAAAGTCCCTCTAAAGGAAAAAATGAATTTTCTATTGAGCACCTGGGAGATAATCAATTCGAATTTATAAACTTTAAAACTGAAGAAATTAAACAGATTAACTTCGAAGCAGCTATCCCATATTTTAAAAGAGCTTCAAAATTGGTTTATGAATACGAAGATCTAAAAACTGAGCAAGCTGAACTAGACTCTGTTTTTTCAAGTACCGCTCAATATGAATTAACCCTAGAGCACTTAAATGGAGAAAGACAGCAACTCTGGGCTTATTATATGCCTGTTAGAGCAGGTGCAAAAGATTTAAAAGGACAAATGTTAAATTACCACAACGAACGAATGTACGCCAAGAGCAGCCTTAATGAGGGTAGAGCATTAGTCATTCAAAACTTTTTATTCGATCAGGTATTGCAATCAAGTGCGATTCTCGACCCTGAATCTGTTAATAAGTAATGGTAAGTTTTGCGGTAGCTTTTTAGAGAAACTTATAAATTTGCTTTAGTCAAAAACTATAAATTATATACATGAAATTTATTGTATCCAGTTCGGCGCTGCTTAAACAACTTCAGATAGTTTCTGGTGTTTTAAATAGCAACAATTCACTTCCAATATTAGATAACTTTTTGTTTGAAATAAACGAAAACGAAATCACTATATCTGCTTCTGATTTAGAAACTACTATGACAACAAGATTGGCAGTAGAGGCTAAAGACAGCGGAATGATCGCAATTCCTGCAAAACTTTTGTTAGACACGTTAAAAGCGTTTCCTGAACAACCTTTAACTTTTACTATTGCAGAAAACTTTGGTATAGAAATTAGCTCTGACTTCGGTCGCTATAATTTGACCGGTCAAGATGCTTCTGAGTTTCCAAAAACTCCTGCAATTGAAGATCCTTCTGTTATGAAACTAGAAGCTTTTATGCTTGCTAGTGCAATTGAAAAAACCATATTTGCATCAGGTAATGATGAGTTAAGACCTGTAATGTCAGGAGTGTTTTTCCAATTAAGTAGCGAAGGAAGTACTTTTGTAGCAACTGATGCTCATAAATTAGTTAAGTACGGAAGAGTGGATGCTAAAAGCGATAAAAGTGCTTCATTCATTATGCCGAAAAAATCATTGAATCTATTAAAAAATGTTTTAGGATCAATCTCGGAAGAGGTATCGGTAGAATATAATGACACCAACGCCTTGTTTACTTTTGCATCAACTACGCTAGTTTGCCGATTAATTGATGGGAAATATCCGAATTATGAAGCGGTAATTCCAAAAGAAAACCCAAATAAACTAACCGTAGAACGCACTGCATTTTTAAATGCAATTAAGCGAGTATCTATCTTTTCAAGTAAAACCACTCATCAAGTTAGGTTAAAGGTTACAGGAAGTGAACTAACCATCTCTGCTGAAGATATAGATTTTGCTAATTCTGCTACCGAACGTTTAACATGCCAATACGAAGGTGAAGACATGGAGATTGGTTTTAACTCTCGTTTTTTAATGGAGATGTTAAACAATTTGCGTTCAGAGCAAGTTAATTTGGCAATGTCTGCTCCTAATAGAGCAGGTATTCTTACTCCAGTAGAAAAAGAAGACGATAACGAAGATGTATTGATGCTAGTGATGCCAGTAATGCTTAATAGCTAAAATCAACAATATATATATACAAGTCCCGATCTTTTGCTATAAGCGAGGTTCGGGACTTTTTTTTGACAGAAAAAAACATGAATTTATTAAAAGAAATGTGCCAAGTAAGAGCCGCGGCTGGCGATGAGGCTCCAATGAAAGAATACGTTCTGAACTACGTAAGGAATAATCAAGCCACCTGGAAAACACAACCTACAATAATAGAAGGTAATGATTTTCAGGACTGCTTAATATTAGTTTTTGGGAAACCAAGAACAGCCATTTATGCGCACTTAGATTCAATTGGCTTTACTGTTGGTTATGACAATCAATTAATCAAAATTGGTGGCCCTAGAATAATAGAAGGAACGATTTTAGTCGGTTCGGACAGCAAAGGTGAAATAGAAACTAAACTGGTTGTTGAAGAAAAAGACGAGGCTAAAACCGTTCGATGCGATTTTGATCGCACTATTGATAGAGGAACTAACCTTACCTTCAAATGTGATTTTAGACTAGATGATGAGTTTGTACAATCGTGTTATTTAGATAACAGACTAGGAATGTGGAGCGCCCTAAAAGTTGCTGAAACACTAGAAGATGGTGCGATTGTATTTAGCTGTTGGGAAGAGACGGGTGGAGGAACTGCAGGCTACTTAGGAAAGTATCTTTTTGAGAAATATCAAGTAAGACAAGCGCTAATTTCAGATATTACGTGGGTAACAGAAGGTGTACAGCATGGAAAAGGGGTTGCAATATCATTAAGAGATTCCGGTTTGCCAAGAAAGAAATACTTAAATAAGATTTTAGCCATTGCTAATAAGTCTGCTATTCCATTTCAGTTAGAAGTAGAAAGTGCAGGAGGCAGTGATGGTAATGCGCTGCAAAAATCGTCTTATCCAATTGATTGGTGCTTTATCGGTGCACCGGAAGACAATGTACACTCACCAGATGAAAAAGTACACCTAAAAGACATTGAAGCTATGCATCAGCTTTACAGCTTATTAATGAAAAAACTATAGCAGTTTATAACAGAATAAATAGTAATTTTTAAAGAATCAAATTTCTATCTGAAATGACACCACATGAAATTCTTCTGCAATATTGGGGATATGCTAGCTTTCGAGAAAAGCAAGAGGAGATTGTACAGTCTGTTTTAGATGGAAAGGACACCCTAGCTTTATTGCCAACAGGTGGTGGAAAGTCCATCTGTTTTCAGGTTCCAGCACTGGCTATGGACGGATTGTGCATTGTAATTTCTCCACTCATTGCGCTGATGAAAGATCAGGTAGATAATTTAAAACAACGAGGAATTAAAGCTATCGCCATTACCTCAAGTATGCGAAAACGAGAAATCGATATCGCATTGGATAATATGGCTTATGGTGATTATAAGTTTCTTTATGTTTCTCCAGAGCGCCTTGCAACAGAGCTCTTTCAGGCTAGAGTCAAGAAAATGAAGGTGAACTTAATTGCTGTGGATGAATCACATTGTATTTCACAATGGGGTTATGATTTCAGACCTTCTTATTTAATTATTAAAGAAATCCGGACGCTTGTCCCAAATGTGCCAATATTAGCGTTGACCGCTACAGCGACTCCTGATGTGGTTAATGATATTCAGGATCAACTGGAGTTTAAAAAGCACAATGTTATACAGAAGAGCTTTGCCAGAAAAAATGTAGCCTACGTAGTTCAAGAAGAAGAAGACCAATTAGGACGATTAAAAAAAGTGTTGGATGGCATAAAAGGTTCAGGAATTGTTTACACCAGCAGCCGAAAAAAGACACAAAGCATAGCAGGTTATTTAAATAGAAATGGATACAGCTCGGATTTTTATCATGCAGGATTAACACATCAACAGCGAGATGAAAAGCAGCAAAACTGGATGCAAAATAGCACCCGTATTATCGTTGCTACGAATGCATTCGGGATGGGAATTGATAAACCTGATGTTCGATTTGTCGTCCACTTAGATATTCCAGAAACGCTAGAAGCTTACTTCCAAGAAGCTGGCAGAGGTGGACGAGATTTGCGAAAGGCCTATGCCGTTTTACTTTACAATAATGGGATGGTTGCTGATTTAGAGAAGAAAGTAAATCAGAAGTTTCCACAGATTAAATTAATAAAAAATTGCTACCAAGCATTAGCAAATTATCTTCAAATTCCTGTTGGGGCAGGAGAAGGCGAAACGGTTTCATTAGACATCTCTACTTTTAGTAAGCGGTATAACTTTAGCCCAATAGATGCATATAACTCACTAAAATTCTTAGAAAAGGAAGGATATATTAGCCTCTCGGAAGGCTTCCACTCACCTTCTAAGATAATGTTAGTGCTTAATAAAGAAGATTTATATCGCTTTCAAGTAGCCAATATCAAGCATGATCCATTCATTCGATTCTTACTTCGATCATACGAAAGATTATTTGATGGGTTTACCACTATTAATGAATGGGATATTGCAAAAAAGACAAAACTTTCTAAAAATGAAATAGTCGACTTACTGAACCGATTAAAAAAATTAGAAGTTATCGATTACATCGAGCAAAGTAGCTTGCCTCAACTCACACTAACTTCTGAACGTGTAGCTCAAGATGATTTACAGATTTCTAATGAGAACTATGCAGAAAGAAAAAAAATTGCTTTAGATAAAATGAAGGCAGTAATTGATTTTGTGACAAGTAAAACCAGGTGTAGATCGAGTATTTTATTGAATTATTTTGGAGAAAAAAACGCTCACCGTTGTGGTGTATGTGATATCTGCTTAGAGCAAAATAAACTAGATCTAAATGAACTACAACTGCAAGAACTAGGCGACTTAATAAAGAAAACAGTGGCCAAAGAGCCGATTGCTATTCACGAACTACCCAATAAAATTAAGCGTTACAAAAAAGAAGATATACTTAATTTAGCCCGCTACTTGTTAGACAATGATATTATCAATAATAAAGACGGAATTTTAAGTATCAGCCCTGAAGCATCTGAATAAAATCGTCTTCTGAAACAATTTGGATACCCAATTTCTCCGCTTTTTCCTTTTTTGCAGGCCCCATTTTGTCTCCTGCTATTAGATAATTGGTTTTTGCCGACAATGAGCCTACATTTTTTCCACCATTTTGCTCGATTGCTTGCTTTAGCTCATCTCTAGAGAACTTCTCAAAAACACCGGAAACTACGAAAGTAGCACCTTCTAAAATATCTGTTGCATACTCATCTTCAGTTTCGATTAATTCAAATTGTAAACCTTTAGCCAGCAAAGATTCAATTAGCTGTTGGTTCTTTTCTTCTTCAAAAAAGTGAATAACGCTTTCCGCAATTTTATCTCCAATCTCATCAACAGCTACTAATTCTTCAAAACTTGCTTGCTGTATGGCTTTTATCGACTTAAAGTACTTGGCTAATTTTTTCGCAACTGTTTCTCCAACGAAACGAATGCCTATTGCAAAAAGCACACGTTCAAAAGGGATTTGTTTTGATGCTTCCACACCAGCTATTAAATTATTAGCAGATTTTTCAGCCATTCGCTCCAAAGGCAATAATTGATCCTTTGATAACTCGTAGATATCTGCGATGTTTTGAACTAAACCTGCATCGTATAACTGCTGAACCGTCTCCTCTCCTAGCCCATCTATATCCATGGCCTTTCGAGAAATAAAATGGGCCATTTTCCCTTTTATTTGTGGCGGACAAGACCACTCATTCGGGCAGTAATGCTGCGCCTCCCCTTCAATCCTTCTAAGTTCATTGGAACACTCCGGACAATGTTCAATGTATTGATTGGGCTCACTATTTTCAGGTCGTTCGCTTAAATCTACACCCACTATTTTAGGAATAATCTCCCCACCTTTTTCTACCAATACGGTATCACCTTCGCGTACATCTAGCTTTTCAATTTGATCTGCATTATGCAATGAAGCTCTTTTTACAGTAGTTCCCGCAAGTAAAACTGGCTGTAAATTAGCTACAGGGGTTATCGCTCCCGTCCTACCAACTTGGTAGGTAATCTCATTTAAAATCGTTCTTGCTTGAGCCGTTTTGTATTTATAGGCGATAGCCCATCTCGGACTTTTAGCAGTATAGCCTAGCTCTTCCTGTAAATGATAATCGTTTACCTTGATAACAATTCCGTCAATCTCAAAGTCCAATTCATTCCGATGATCTTCCCAGTAATCAATAAACTCAAAAATCTCATCAATAGAATTGCATTTTGCAATCATATTTTTCTCCTTTGGTGGCGCCTTAAATCCTAGCTTTCGAGCGATATCTAAACTTTCAAAATGCTGACTAGCTACTTTATGATCGCCCAACATATAATACAAATAACTATCTAATTTCCGCTGAGCTACCACTGCTGAATCTTGCATTTTTAAGGTTCCTGAAGCAGCATTCCTAGGATTTGCAAGTAATGCTTCACCTTCTTTCTCTCGCTCCTCATTAATCTTCGCAAACACTGAAAGTGGATAAAATATTTCACCTCTGATTTCAAAATCAGCCGGATAATCTGAACCTTGCAGCTGTAAAGGAATGCTCCGAATAGTTTTTACATTGGCTGTGATATCATCGCCTTTAGAGCCATCACCTCTTGTAACTGCTCGTTCAAGTTTCCCATTTTTATAAGAAATCCCTATTGCTACTCCATCGTATTTTAATTCACAAACATACTCAACTGGCCTTCCGGCTAACTTCTGAACGCGTTCATCAAAATCAGTTAAATCTTCCCGATTATAACTATTCCCTAAAGATAACATCGGGTAGCGATGCTCTACGGTATCAAATTTCTTGGTAATATCTCCTCCTACTCGCTTTGTTGGCGAATTTTCATCAGCAAATTGAGGAAATTGCTGCTCTAGTTCTTGCAGTTCTTTTAGCAATTGATCAAAATCATAGTCAGAAATAGTTGGCGCATCTTCCTGATAATAATTGTAATTATGCTGATTTAACTCCTTCATGAGTTGAGCTATTTTCTCCCTTGCTATTTCTACTTGCATATTAACGATTTTGAAAGTACTAATTTATCCAATCCAAGTTTTAGTCACTATCTTTATTGAAAATAAATCAGATGAGTTTTTCAGAAAAATACAGCCGTCTTTTTAGCTATCTATTGCCCACTCCGTTCACCATTGCGTTAGTCTTGACTATTGTAACCTTCTTTCTTGGAATTGTATTTTTATACCAAGCAAATGTTTCGATTATAGATCAATCGATCACTGTATTTTCTTACTTTGAAAAAGGTGTTTGGAACAATGGATTAATGGTTTTTGCACTCCAAATGATGCTTATTCTCGTCCTCGGACATGCATTAGCACTGAGTAAACCTTTTGATCAATTCATTCAATTTTTTGTGAAATTCTGCACCACCACATCCAAATCTGCTGCAATTGTGGCATTTCTAACCATATTGGTGGCCTATTTCAATTGGGGATTAGCACTCATTTTTGGTGCTATTTTCGCTAGAAAAGTTGGAGAAGCGGCTCAAAAAAATGGCATAGCTATCAACTATCCTTTAATCGGTGCTGCAGGCTACGTAGGGCTAATGGTATGGCATGGTGGAATTTCAGGCTCATCCTTAACCAAAGTAGCTGAATCGGGTCATTTAAAATCTCTTATGGTAGATCTAATGCCCACTTCAGCAATTGATTTACTACCAAATAGCATCACCTTTTCTGAAACGGTTTTTTCTTCTATGAATATTACAGCATCTATTGCCGTTCTTATCGCAGTTCCTTTTGGACTTTATTTAGTCGGTAAAAAAGTAAAAGAAGAAAAAGTAACTCACTTGTTTATCCCAAAAGAAACGGGCAAAGATAACCCGACTGAAGGGGCTGAGCGCATGGATCATTCCAAATGGTTTGGCCGATTAATTGGAAGTTTATTTATTCTTTATTCTATCTATCAGGGTATAAAATCCTACCCTGACTCCGGCCTAGGTTTTATCAATCTAAACTACATCAATTTTTTTCTTTTCGGGTTGTGCTTAGCATTTCATGAATCAATCAGAGAATTTTTATCGGCGATTGATGAAGGTATTGGTGGCGCTGCAGGAATTCTTATTCAATTTCCCGTCTACTTCGGAATTATGGGCATCATGAATTCTAGTGGTTTAATTCAGTCGTTTTCCGACTTTTTTGTTTCCATTTCATCTGAAACTACCTTTCCAATTTTTAGTCTAATCAGCGCAGGAATCGTCAATCTATTCGTGCCGAGTGGTGGCGGGCAATGGGCGGTGCAAGGTCCAATAATTGTTCAAGCAGCACAAGAGATTGGCGTAAGCTTGCCAAAAAGTATTCTAGCGCTTGCCTATGGCGATCAACTAACGAATATGTTACAACCTTTTTGGGCACTTCCGCTATTAGCTGTCACCAAATTAAAGGCACAGCAAATATTGCCTTATACCCTATTTCTATTTTTAATCGGATCAGTTATTTACGTGTCTGTTCTGTTAATTTTCTAGCTTGGTATCGAGAGCATCACGCAAGCCATTGCCCAACAAAACAAAAGCGAATACTAAAATGAAGATAGCCACACCGGGCAAAATTGCTAGATAAGCATCACCAGTGATAATGTATCCTTTATGTTCGCTAATCATTTTACCCCAAGTAGCTTGGGGTGGCTGTGCTCCTAATCCCAAAAAGCTTAATCCTGCTTCTACCAAAATTGCAGATGCAAAATTAGCTGCTGAAATAACGATAACCGGACCAATTACATTGGGTATAATATGCCTAAAAATTACACGTCCATTCAAGTATCCAAGTGCTTTCCCCGCTTCAATATATTCCTTTTCGCGTAAACTTAAAACTTGACCTCTAACCACACGAGCAACTTCTACCCACATCGTTAAACCAACTGCTACAAACACTTGCCAAAAACCTTTTCCTAATGCCAAGGCAATTGCAATAATTAATAAAAGCGTCGGAATTGACCAAATAACATTAATCAACCAAACGATGAAATCGTCCACTTTACCTCGGTAAAATCCTGCAATACTGCCTAAAGTAATTCCTATTAATAAGGAGATAATAATAGAAATAGCACCTACGGTAAATGAAACCCAAGTACCTGCCATTAATCTACTCAAAACATCACGACCATATCGATCGGTGCCCAACCAAAAGGTTTGATTTGAAATTATTTTTTCAATTAGTTCATCTTTGTTGTGATCAGTATAATCGAGCTGATTATTTTGAGCTAATTCAGTGATTGAATAGGTTAAAATTCGGCCATTATTGATATCATCACCTGTATACAGCTCTACGCTTAATGAGTCACCCATTACTGAATAATCATAAATTGGAAATCGATTACCATAAGTAGATTTACCAAAAATCCAGATGGTGTACCAAGGCTCTTTCACATCAGGCGTATTTTCTTGCAAAAATTTTACTGAGAATCCAGGTTTTTCAATAGCGATTTCTAAATATTGGGCATTAGCCTTACTTGTGTCATCCTTACGCAGAAATGGACCAACAACAGCAATTATCAAATAAATGAGAATTACTACTAAGCCACTTATTGCTAGTTTATTCTTTTTAAGGCGACTAATCGCCAATTGAGTTAAAGATGTGGAGGCTGATTTCAATTGCTGTATGTTCTATCTTTCCAAGTGTAACCACCCAATTGAGAGGTTATACCAACAAAAATAGTATAGATTGGCAGTATAAGTTCTACGATTAGAAAATAGTTGAGAAGATTCAATTGTTGAATACCCTTTAAGTATCTATGCAACAGCGAATAATCGACTATAAGTTTCACTACAAACAAAATTAAAAAAGGCAACCAAAGTCGATAATAAAAGAAACTTCCTATGCCACCGATTAAGATAAGCAAACTAGTAATGGCCACGATAAAAGCAACTCTTTTCATTTGTCCATCAACATAATACTTTGTTTTAGATGCCCAACGTTTCCGCTGAAATAAAAACTCTTTCAGTGTTTTCTTTGCAGCGGTATTCACCATTAATGAGGTTTCTTGGAGATAGGCAAACCCATTGGGGTATTTTTTTTTACAGGCTTCAAGTAAGAAGATATCATCACCCGTAGGAGAAGGAATCGCGTCCAACCCTTCTGAAACCTCTAAATAAAACTCCTTTCGATAGGCCATATTTGCGGCATTTAACATAATTGCTTTATCGTTATTGGCTGCACCGATTGAAGAAGCAATTAAACTCGCAAATTCTAATTGTTGAAGTTGCTCAAAAAAGGTATTTCCAGTGAGTGTCACAATTCCTGCAGCTAACTTTAAATGTGCATTTTTCTTAAATGATTCTTTCCAATGATTTACCCAATTTAAAGGTAGAATACAATCTGCATCTGTTGTTATGATTAGTTCATATTTTGCAGCACATACTCCCGTTCTTATACCCTCTTTTTTCCCTTCTTGTTGGTCTAGGTCGATTAGTTGAAAATCCAAGAAATGCTCCTCATATTGTCTTATAATTGATAAATAATGATCGCTAGAATGGTCATTTACTAAAATTAATTGAAAATTTTGATCCGTCTGAATCAGCAAGGAATCAAGCAGATGGGATAAACTACTAGCCTCATTTCGAAAAGCAATAATTACTGACGCATTCAAATCTGAAGTATAGGGTTGTGCTTTATAATTGAAAGCAACACCTAGACCGACGAAATAGCCCAAAAATGTAATTGCATAAATAACAGCACACGCTATGAAAAGAATCCCGATCATTTCGCATACTTTTTAAATGGGTACAATAGAAATAAAACACCTCCAATCAATGCCGGAATGGCAAGATTTATAATCCAAATTAATGCAATACTCCATAGAATAATTCCTTCATCTTGTAAAATGGGTGTAAAAATAACCAGCGCGATTGCCCCACGAATAATAAGATCCGTAACGACTCCAGAAGGAATAATGGTGGTAAACAAATATAAAATAGCGATACCCGAAGCCAATTCTATCCAATTAAATGAGCTATTGAAAAAGTAAAAAACAAGAAAATACTGAATAAGAAAAACCAAATACCTAATAGCAGCCAAACTAAAAATAGAACCCAACATGGAACGACTTAAACCTAAAAACCAATTAAAAGCTTCTTGCTGACGTGAAGCCCAATTAAAATTCAACACCCAATCTATGGTAGATTTCATTTTGAAAAGCAAGAATAGATAAACAAGCGTAAATACAGATAATATTGGATACAAGCCATTAGTGAGCACAAAATTAGAGAAGCTAGTAATATAGATTAGCAAACCTAGAATACCAAAAAATAAGGTCACAGTAGTTTGATAAAAGGAAGAAACAAAAGAGGCATGCAGCGCTTTAAGCCTGTTATCCTTATCGATATAGCGAAGCCTTCCGCCATAATCCCCTATTCTATTCGGGGTGAGAATACTTGCACTTACACCATAAAAAACTGATTGATACTTTTGCATCCTTGATAACGATTGAAAAACATCAATTAGCTTTCCCCACTTCAAACTTTCAATCAACCAATTAATTGGCATTAATATAATAGCTAATCCTAAAAACGTCCATTTCAACTCATCTACATTACTAGAAATTGGAGGTAAGCCATCATACCGATTATAAATTTCAAGTACAATAAACGTCATGGCTGAAAAGCCAATAGCCGGCACCAGAAATGGCAATAATTTTTTATATAGCTTTGTTAAGAAATACACCGATGGCAAAGATAGTAGAAGATAAGGTAATATTAGGAATTGACCCAGGCACGAGTGTAATGGGCTACGGAATTATTCAAGTGAAGAATAGAAAGCTATCATTAGTCGCCATGGGTGTTATTCATCTAGCGAAATTAGGCGATCACCAAATTAGATTAAAACGCATATTTGATAGAACTATTCATCTAATTGAGGAATACAAGCCAGATGAAATGGCGATTGAAGCACAGTTTTTCGGGAAAAACGTTCAATCAATGTTGAAATTAGGGAGAGCCCAAGGAGTGGCAATAGCAGCATCCTTATCTAAAAACATACCCGTAGAAGAGTATTTACCAAAAAAGGTAAAGAAATCTGTTACAGGTCGAGGACAGGCTACAAAGGAGCAAGTGGCAGCGATGTTAAAAACAATTGTGCCCTATGAGGTAGATCCTAAATATTTAGATGCTACAGATGCATTAGCAGTAGCGGTTTGCCACTATTTTCAGTCAGGAAGTCCTACAAAAACAAAAGGGGTTTCAGGATGGGATGCATTTCTAAAGCAAAACCCTGACAGGCAAGC
This sequence comes from Vicingaceae bacterium, assembly GCA_028336925.1. Taxonomy (GTDB): domain Bacteria; phylum Bacteroidota; class Bacteroidia; order Flavobacteriales_E; family Vicingaceae; genus Acidiluteibacter. The sequence goes on from JAOKVV010000024.1 coordinate 19,725, forward strand.
GTAATTAAGAATTGATTTTACTTGCAATCTCTGCTAACTCTTCTTGAGATAAACTCAACCTAGGAGCAGCAAAATTGATATCGCTAACGCTATTAATCGGCACAAGATGAATATGTGCATGAGCTACTTCTAATCCTATTACTGCAACACCTACCTTAGTGCAAGGAATCGCATTTTTTATCATTGCAGAAACGGACTTAGCAAAAATCCATATATCAGCGTAAACGGTATCCTCCATGTCGAAAATATAATCTACAGGGTTTTTAGGGATAACTAATGTATGCCCTTTAGCTAAGGGACTGATATCTAAAAAAGCTAGAAATTGATCACTCTCGGCTATTTTATGACAAGGAATTTCTCCACTAATGATTTTAGAAAATAGAGTGTTCATATTATCTACTAATACCAATTATTTCCAACTTCATTAATCCTGATGGCACCTGAACTTCAGCAATATCACCAATGGCTTTGCCTAATAATCCTTTCCCAATTGGAGAGTCAACTGAAATTTTCTTTTCCTTAAGGTTAGCCTCTTTTTCAGATACTAGAGTATACTCCATTTCAGCTTTGGTAGATACATTTCTAATCTTTACCTTAGAAAGAACTAAAACTTTTGAGGTATCTAATTGAGATTCATCAACTACTCTAGCATTACCAATCAATGTCTCCAACTTAGATATTTTCATTTCTAACAAACCTTGAGCTTCTTTAGCAGCATCATATTCAGCATTCTCAGATAAATCACCTTTATCTCTTGCTTCGCCAATTTGCTTAGAAATGCTAGGACGTTCGACCGTACGTAAGTGCTTTAACTCATCCTTCAATCTCTGCAATCCTTCCTCTGTAAAATAACTAACGTTTGACATAATTTCTTAATTGATATAAATTCAAAAAGAGAATCCCGTAGAAACAGGATTCTCTTAAACAAAAATAATTATTTTATTTGATTATTCTACAAGTTCAAACGTAAACCGATTGAATGAGTTCCATCAAAAGTTTGAGTTGCTCTGAAAGAATAGTCTAAAGCTATCTTTGTACCACTTTTACCCAGCGGCAATGCAACAGAGGCACCAACTGCCGGTCCTAATGTTGCTGTGCGAGTTAAGTTCTCATCTAACACATCCTCTTCATAGACAAATGAACCTCTCAACATCAACATTTCTTTAAACGCATATTCAGCACCTATAGAAATCTGATCTCTAGTAAATGAATTAGAAGTAAAGTTACCTGCGGCAGTCAATCGGTGCGTAGATGAAAGTTTGTCATTAATAGTATCAGTTCCTGATAAAAAGAAGTCATAGGAAACTCCAATCATAATTTGAGATGGAAGCTCAAAATCTGCAGACCTAGAAGTCAATGTTCTATTAAAGTCATCACCAGGAAGAGAAGTTCTTACAGACAAACCATTACCAGAAAATTTCATCGGTGGTCCAACATTTCTTAGAGTAATTCCAAATTGAATCTGATCATACTTTCCTGTCACATACTTAACACCTGCATCTAAAGCAATACCAGAAGTTCGAGCATTCGCGGTTGCTTCACTTATTAATTTAACAGTTAATCCACCATAGATACTGTTCGAAAAGGTTTTCCCATAGGAAACACCAATGTTTAGAAAAGTGGGGCTAAACTCACCAATACCACCTTCAGGAAGATCAACAGTAGTTATTTCATTATCCCCTAAAGACATAGAAACTACACTTAACCCTAACACTCCTGTTTCTCCGATAGGTTGAGCTAATCCAAATGAATTAATTTTAATCCCTGTACCACTTAAATAGTTGGTATTGGTAAAAGCTAGCTCAGTACCATTTGTCTGAGCAAGACCAGCAACATTCAATGAAATTGCCTCAATACCTCTTAATGATGTTGAATTTGCGTTTCCAAAACCACCACTACGAGCCCATGGGTTTAATAATATTTCTGAGGCACCTGCTTCACCTGCTCGATCTTCGTTCCCTGCAAATACCGTTGAGCATATTGCTACTAATGACAACAATAATGCTAATTTATTTAAATTTTTCATATGCAAAATATAAAATAGTCTTCGTAAATATTAAAAGTTATTTAAGTCAATCGGTCTCATCACACCAAACCATCTTATCACTTTTGATCCTTCTCCAGGTATGTCGACATGTATAATATAGACACCACTTGAAATAGATATATTTGCTTGGTTCTTTAAATCCCAATCTATATAAGATATAGATTCACTGTCTTTAGAATACTCTCTAATCAATGTACCTGCCAAGTTGTAAATCTTAACTGTAGCTCTCTGTGGTAGATTCGTAATTTTAACTATATTATCTAAACCTCCTCGCTCATATTGAGAGTAGGCGTAATATGGATTAGGAACTACCCTAATATTACTAATTACCTCTGAAAGCACACGTTTATCATTTACAGTTGGTTCAAGTCCAATTGTATTGAACTTATAGACAGGTCGACTTTCATTTCTAATTCCTGAATTAGGATCTAATCCTAGTAATGGAGTATAAAATGAATTTAATTTTCTACTAACTTGGACAGTCATTGTAACATCTGTTGCCAAAAGCTCTGAACTATCTTTCAATATTGGAATTGTAACCCATGAGCAACTACCCCATGCTGCGTTTCTTAATAAAGAATTAGAACTTTTAAAAGAACTAACAAGTTTTTGAGCAGCATCATAAGTTGGAAACCTATAAGTAGGTACAATTGATAAAGGCTCTATTGGTAATGTTTTTCTAAAGACATAAACGTAATGCTTACCACCCCAAACTAAATTCTCTGAATTAAATGTTCCTGTAGTTATGGTAGAAGTTGGATTCCAAAGCATATCTGCACCGTTATCTGCACCATACCAGCTATCCTCTCCAAAGGCCATATTTAAACGTTCTCCTGTTTCAATATCGACAGCAAAACCTGGAAACCAACCCATTCCTGTAGCTGAAATATAAGCAGGATCATTTGGATCGGTGCTAGGGGCAGCTCCAACAGGGGCAGGATTGCCGTCTTTATCAACAGATTGGGCTGCTCTCATAGAATGCCTTCTTGCTCTACCTTGAGCTTTTGCTACCTCTTCTTGTAATTCAATTACAGGAACTCTAGTCCATTTTTCTTTATCCTTTGTAAATACTATAGACACAGAACTAAGATAATTTAACCTTGAGTAATTTGAGGCTTGCCCATTAAAACCAGGTGCATTTAATACAATACCATCATTTGTAGTTCCCGCAGTGTCTCCTGTCCTATATTGTGCAAGTCCATAAGGCGCAATAATTCCTCCAAGGATTCCTTCATAATCTTCTTCAGCATCCTCAAATCTACTCTGATCGCCGTTAAAGACATCATTAAAATACTTATCAAAATTTGAATCATCCTCTCCACCACGTATTTGGCCTGATAATATCCAATTGGTAAATCTAAACCCATCTTCATCTTCTATGCCTTCTAACCATTCTAATTCAGGATTTTCATATTTAAGAGAAGCACCTATAAATCCATTCTTAAATGATTCTCTAGTCCCTGGATCCTCACCTAACGCAATTTTTAAAGAAATTCCCCAATTTTTTACAACTTGTTCGTTTTCAACAGCAATTGTTTGATCAGATTTTATTGTATCACCGTCAGGATTATTTTCCATAAACAAAATCCAATTAGAACGAGCAGACACTGCGGTATCATTGAGACCACCATTCAAAACCTTTAAAATAAAAGATTCAGCCTTCACTGCTAAAGGATCTACAACTTTAACTACAATAGGACCAAACCCTGTCAAGTAATCTAATGTATCAGGATAAACACCGTTGGTAATAGTACCAATTCTATTTAATTTATCAGAGGTTAGTTCAACAGCAACCCCCCCATTACCTCTACCTTGCAGTCGAGAGATTGGCACTAAATCACCGAAGCTTGAATTTAATGTAGAACCACCTTTCTCAGAGAAAGTATTATGAGGAATAGCAGGAACAGGACGAATTGAACCTCCTTGTCCATTTTGTCTACTGGCTATATAAGGAGTTAATTGACCATTAAAATCTGCACCTAACGGATTATTTACATTAGGAGGAACATCTTGAGCATAAGGCTTAAATTCATTATAACCATAAGCTATGGCGACGAAATAGTATGTTTTAAAGTTAACTAATCTATTATCTCCTGTAGCAAACAAATCAGTTGTTACTCTAAAACTATGTCGTATCCCAAGGTTTTCACCTACTACTTTTACCTCCGGACGATTTGCCTGAATATCATCATCAAAAGTGTAATTCACTAATTGAGTAACATTATCCCTAATATCAACTTGTGCAACTAATCTAGCTTTAGATTCATCATTAATCTCTTCAACTGAAACGTCATCAGAGGATAACTGATAAACTTTATAACCTTGGAACCTATACTTATCATCATAAAATATTGAATCTCGTGCTAAAGCAGATGGGGTAACTATATTTGGATCTTTCTCTTCGTACTTCTCTTGGAAATTATTTGAAGTAGGTGAATTATCTAGATAAAGAATTAACTCATTATTTAACTCTTGAATTGTTAAATCAGGAGCAT
>JAOKVV010000025.1 GCA_028336925.1 Vicingaceae bacterium
ATAAGTATATATAGATAGCATAATATTAGTAGGCAATGAAAATCTACAAAACAAAAAAAGCCCCACAAATGTGTAGCTTTTTAAAAAAATGGCGACGACATACTCTCCCGGTTAACCCAGTACCATCTGCGCTGATGAGCTTAACTTCTCTGTTCGGAATGGGAAGAGGTGATCCTCATCGCAATTATCACCATAAAATCTTTGTTCAGACTCACTTTTTAAGTGGTGAATATGAACTTCAATACATTAATGACATAATAGAAAGAAAATATAAAAAGTAAAATAAGAGTAAACTTTCAGTAGAAAACCTACGGGTAATTAGTACTACTTGGCTTTGACATTACTGCCTTTACACCTATAGCCTATCAACGTTGTCGTCTTCAACGACCCTTAAAGGAAATCTCATCTTGAGGTGGGCTTCGCGCTTAGATGCTTTCAGCGCTTATCCCATCCGAACGTAGCTACTCTGCAGTGCTCCTGGCGGAACAACAGATACACCAGAGGTTCGTCCAACCCGGTCCTCTCGTACTAGAGTCAGATCCTCTCAAATTTCCAACGCCCACAATAGATAGAGACCGAACTGTCTCACGACGTTCTGAACCCAGCTCGCGTGCCACTTTAATGGGCGAACAGCCCAACCCTTGGGACCTTCTCCAGCCCCAGGATGTGACGAGCCGACATCGAGGTGCCAAACCCCTCCGTCGATGTGAGCTCTTGGGAGGGATTAGCCTGTTATCCCCGGAGTACCTTTTATCCTTTGAGCGATAGCCCTTCCATACGGAACTACCGGATCACTATACTCTACTTTCGTACCTGCTCGACTTGTCAGTCTCACAGTCAAGCACCCTTATGCTATTGCACTCTGCGCACGGTTACCAAGCGTGCTGAGGGTACCTTTAGAAGCCTCCGTTACTTTTTAGGAGGCGACCACCCCAGTCAAACTACCCACCAAACATTGTCTCCCGCATACGCGGGGTTAGACATCAAGCAATTCAAGGGTGGTATTTCAAGGACGACTCCACAACGCCTAGCGACGCCGCTTCGTAGTCTCCCACCTATCCTACACATGAATTACCCAATATCAATGTTAAGCTATAGTAAAGGTTCACGGGGTCTTTTCGTCCCATTGCGGGTACCCGGCATCTTCACCGGGAATACAATTTCACCGAGCTCATGGTTGAGACAGTGTCCAGATCGTTACACCATTCGTGCAGGTCGGAACTTACCCGACAAGGAATTTCGCTACCTTAGGACCGTTATAGTTACGGCCGCCGTTTACTGGGGCTTCAATTCAATGCTTCTCCGAAGATAACATCTCCTTTTAACCTTCCAGCACCGGGCAGGTGTCAGGCCTTATACTTCATCTTTCGATTTTGCAAAGCCATGTGTTTTTGATAAACAGTCGCCTGGACCTTTTCACTGCGGCCCCACCGAAGTGGGGCGCCTCTTCTCCCGAAGTTACGAGGCTATTTTGCCGAGTTCCTTAACCATGAATCACTCGAGCACCTTAGGATTCTCTCCTCGACTACCTGTGTCGGTTTGCGGTACGGGTACCAATTATCTGAAGCTTAGAGGTTTTTCTTGGAAGTCTGATTAGGATCATTATCCGCTTGTCCGAAGACTCACGGTACTATCAAGTTCAGCAAGACCGGCGGATTTGCCTACCAGTCCTATACCTACACTCTTCAACGTACTATTCCGTCAGTACGCAGATCTTTCACTACTCCGTCACCCCATCGCAATAATTGCTAGTACAGGAATATTAACCTGTTGTCCATCGACTACCCCTTTCGGGTTCGCCTTAGGCCCCGACTAACCCTGATCCGATTAGCGTTGATCAGGAAACCTTAGTCTTTCGGTGAGCGGGTTTCTCGCCCGCTTTATCGTTACTTATGCCTACATTTTCTTTTCTAGACGCTCCAGAGTACCTCGCGATACGCCTTCAACGCTGACTAGAATGCTCCCCTACCACTTGACTTACGTCAAATCTATAGTTTCGGTACTACACTTTATGCCCGATTATTATCCACGCCCGATCGCTCGACTAGTGAGCTGTTACGCACTCTTTAAATGAATGGCTGCTTCCAAGCCAACATCCTAGCTGTCTAAGCAATCAGACCACGTTTTTTCAACTTAGTGTAGATTTTGGGACCTTAACTGATAGTCCGGGTTGTTTCCCTTTCGGACATGGACCTTAGCACCCATGCCCTCACTGCTGTGTATATGTTATAGCATTCGGAGTTTGTCAGGGTTTGGTAGGCGGTGAAGCCCCCTAGCCCAATCAGTAGCTCTACCTCTATAACACTCAACCACAACGCTGCACCTAAATGCATTTCGGGGAGTACGAGCTATTTCCAAGTTTGATTGGCCTTTCACCCCTACCCACAATTCATCCAAAGATTTTTCAACATCAACTGGTTCGGTCCTCCACTCTGTGTTACCAGAGCTTCAACCTGATCATGGGTAGATCACATGGTTTCGCGTCTACCCCCACTAACTATACGCCCTATTCAGACTTGCTTTCGCTTCGGCTCCGATTCTCTAAAATCTTAACCTCGCTAGTGAGGAGTAACTCGTAGGCTCATTATGCAAAAGGCACGCAGTCACCCAATAAATGGGCTCCTACAGCTTGTAAGCGTATGGTTTCAGGATCTATTTCACTCCCTTATTCAGGGTGCTTTTCACCTTTCCCTCACGGTACTAGTTCACTATCGGTCTCTCAGGAGTATTTAGCCTTACCGGATGGTTCCGGTTGATTCATACAGAATTTCTCGTGTTCCGCACTACTCAGGATACTGTTAGATCCAAATTGCATTTCGTCTACGGGACTATCACCCTCTACGGTCAAACTTTCCAGTTTGTTCTACTATACAATCAATTCTCATATCACAGTCCTACAACCCCAATATTGCCGAAACAATACTGGTTTGGGCTCTTCCACGTTCGCTCGCCGCTACTTACGGAATCATTATTATTTTCTCTTCCTCCGGGTACTTAGATGTTTCAGTTCCCCGGGTTTGCCCCTATTACTAGGTAACATACCTTCAGTATGCTGGGTTGCCCCATTCGGAAATCTACGACTTAAAGGTTATTTGCACCTTATCGTAGCTTATCGCAGCTTGTCACGTCCTTCATCGCCTCTGAGAGCCTAGGCATCCGCCATACGCTCTTATCAATTTTCTTACTTATTTGAAAATTTGCTCTTATTTTCTACTTATTATATTTTCTTTCAACATGTCAATGAACTCTTTTAACCAATTCTATCAATAGAACTAATCGTTGCCAATTTTTAAGGAATCGAACCTCTTATATCCTACCAAGGAAATTGTTTATTTTATTTACAGTCTTTTCTATACCTGCCGACCCTATCTAACGCTTTAGATATCTATCACGGCTGTTAAGTAATAGTGGAGGATATCGGAGTCGAACCGATGACCTCCTGCGTGCAAGGCAGGCGCTCTAGCCAGCTGAGCTAATCCCCCTAATACTTTACTGTAGTAGTCCCGAGCAGATTTGAACTGCTGACCCCTACATTATCAGTGTAGTGCTCTAACCAACTGAGCTACGGGACTGTAAATGTTTGAAATATGAAGTATAAAGTAAGTAAATACTTTTATGTTATTGCTAACATAAGAAAACTAAGCGCTCTCTAAAAAGGAGGTGTTCCAGCCGCACCTTCCGGTACGGCTACCTTGTTACGACTTAGCCCCAGTTACCAATTTTACCCTAGGCAGCTCCTTACGGTTACTGACTTCAGGTACCCTCGGCTTCCATGGCTTGACGGGCGGTGTGTACAAGGCCCGGGAACGTATTCACCGGATCGTGGCTGATATCCGATTACTAGCGATTCCAGCTTCACGAAGTCGAGTTGCAGACTTCGATCCGAACTGAGATAGGGTTTTAGGATTAGCTCCCTGTCACCAGGTGGCTGCCCTCTGTCCCTACCATTGTAGCACGTGTGTAGCCCTGGACGTAAGGGCCGTGATGACCTGACGTCGTCCCCACCTTCCTCACCGTTTGCACGGGCAGTTTCTCTAGAGTCCCCGACATTACTCGCTGGCAACTAGAAATAGGGGTTGCGCTCGTTATGGGACTTAACCCGACACCTCACAGCACGAGCTGACGACGGCCATGCAGCACCTTGCAGACTGCTCCGAAGAGAAATATCGTTTCCGATAAAGTCATTCTGCATTTAAGCCCAGGTAAGGTTCCTCGCGTATCATCGAATTAAACCACATGCTCCACCGCTTGTGCGGGCCCCCGTCAATTCCTTTGAGTTTCAACCTTGCGATCGTACTCCCCAGGTGGATTACTTATCACTTTCGCTTAGGCACCGACAGTATGTCGCCGACACCGAGTAATCATCGTTTACGGCGTGGACTACCAGGGTATCTAATCCTGTTCGCTCCCCACGCTTTCGTACATTAGCGTCAATAATACCTTAGTAAGCTGCCTTCGCAATCGGTGTTCTACGACATATCTATGCATTTCACCGCTACATGTCGTATTCCGCCTACTTCAAGTATATTCAAGAAAACCAGTATCAATAGCAGTTCCATCGTTGAGCGATGGGCTTTCACTACTGACTTAATCTTCCGCCTACGTACCCTTTAAACCCAATAAATCCGGATAACGCTTGGACCCTCCGTATTACCGCGGCTGCTGGCACGGAGTTAGCCGGTCCTTATTCGTGTAGTACCGTCAGCTCAGTACACGTACTGAGGTTTCTTCCTACATAAAAGCAGTTTACAACCCATAGGGCAGTCATCCTGCACGCGGCATGGCTGGTTCAGAGTTGCCTCCATTGACCAATATTCCTCACTGCTGCCTCCCGTAGGAGTCTGGTCCGTGTCTCAGTACCAGTGTGGGGGATAACCCTCTCAGGCCCCCTACCCATCGGAGTCTTGGTAGGCCGTTACCCTACCAACTAACTAATGGGACGCATGCTCATCCTTTTCCGCCGAAGCTTTAATAACAATAACATGCGAAATTGTTATACTATGGAGTATTAATCCTCATTTCTAAGGGCTATCTTCCAGAAAAGGGTAGATTGCATACGCGTTACGCACCCGTTCGCCACTCGTGTTAAGAGCAAGCTCTTATCTTACCGTTCGACTTGCATGTGTTAGGCCTGCCGCTAGCGTTCATCCTGAGCCAGGATCAAACTCTTCGTTGTATAAAAAGTTTAATGCTATTTGGCTCAATTTTCAAGTCAATATAAATTGACTAAAGTATTTACTTTACTTTTACCTATACTTCAATATTTTCAAAGAACTTATCGATAAAATACTCTCTCAAGCACTCTTCTCGTATTCTATATCTCGTAGCCCGTAAGCTATCTCAATCTCGTTATGAACTCCCGTTTTTAAGGGGCTGCAAATGTAAACAAACTTTTTATTTCTAAAAGCCTTTTATTAAAAAAACTTTTAACGCTTGTTTCTCTATCCCAACTCCAACTTTTCGGGTCGACAAAAGTAATTGTATTTTAACTTATAATCAAGTTTCAAACTAAAAGTTTTAAACTATTTGCAGACATGAAAAGCAACATTCAAAAGAATTTCCCACGTTTGGGTCGACAAAATTAGAACTAAAAAATAGACTGATAAAACATTTTTAAGATTAATTTAAAACTATTTTATACTTTGCTTACTTATAGACTAATAAATAAGCAATCTATCACAATTAGGGTGTTGAATTCGACACCGGAAGTACTTTCCCATTGAATATACTCCCACAATTAATTGAAAAATCTCCTATAAACTGTGCCATACTCTCAGGTGAATTTGGAGATATATAATCAGGAAAGGCATCTCTAAGCATACTTGTATTAACAGATCCTAATGCAAGTGCATTCACTTTTACATTCGTTTGACTCAACTCTTCCGCTAAACATTCGGTTAAATTGGATAAAGCCGCTTTCGTAGAACTGTATAATGAAAGCCCAGGAAACTTAGAACTTCCTTGAAACCCTCCCATACTAGATATATTTAACACATGAGCCAACGGAGACTTTTTTAACAATTCCAATATAGATTGTGTAATAAAGTAAGGTGCCAACGTATTTACCTTATATAGGTATAAAGCATCAGAATAAGTAGCGTCTTGAAATGGCTTATTAATAAGTGCTGCCGAATTATTGATTAAGATATCTATTTTTTCAAGCGCTGGGGGCAAAGTCTTTATAAAACTAGTAGCAACATCGTCTTTAGATACATCAAAAGATACAATTTCAATTGAAACATTATACCTATTAATGCACTCTTCTTTAAGAGCCTCAAGTTTAGACTGGCTTCGGGCTATTGCAATAATCGAAACATCATCTATTGTATCACAATAATATTTGACTAACTCATAACCGACTCCTTGGCTTGCGCCTGTAACTATAATATTCATTATGCTTCTTTCAACTGGTGATTGCCGATATAGGAATTTATCCCATTTCTTATTAACGTCTGAAACTCTGGATGTGTTTGAGCATAGGAATTTAAAAAACCAGTAATTTCATTAAGAATGCTGGCATGTGATTCTTTTCCCTTAATCAGTTCTGCAATTTCTAAAGGAAGTAACCAATCTTCTTTATAGTCTTCTTTTAGAATTGACCAAATTTCTATTAATTCGGTGTTATCTTTTTGAGATTCTCTTATATTTCTTACCTTTTTATATAGGGCATGTAATTTCTTTGATTTATCATCAAAAATAATCTTCTGCGTTTTCTCTTCTGGCACCTTAAACTCTAATTTAAACGCCTCCGGATCGGAAGGGCCATTAAATACAGATTTTATTTCAGCTCCAACTGCCATATCATACAACCCCCAATCAGGATTAAATAAAATACGATCGCCATGTGTTACAGTGCAATCTTTCAAAGTCATTAAGATAACATTACCATATCTATTTTTTCTAAGTAGGTATAAAAATCCTTCAATCTTAATACCACTTTCAAACTCCATGCTAATATTCTGACCGGTTTCTATGCCTTTCTCTTTTAACTCAGAGTAAGTCATTTCTTCAATTGGCTTGGTGTATCCTAATAATTTTCCAACCGGAGATCCAAATCCATCTGCGTGCTGAGGCTTTCCATGACCGACTAATGCTTGATCATAATAAGCTAACATTGTGGGACCGGTAGTTTGAACATACGCTAAATCACCATTATAATCGGTAATGTAATCGGTAAAATGACCGCAAATCTGCAAACCGGAAGAGTATTCTGCAGTCGCTACCGCATTTGATTCAACAGCTAGTTTCAATCCATAAGCGCCACCTTTTCTAAGTGCCATTGTATCGGCAAACTCATTTAACACCCTAGTTAAGGTATTAAATGATGGTGTAACATATAGTTGTGGTTGTGGTTTAGTAATATCAAAAGCTTGATCAGCCGCAGCAATTGTATAAGGTTTCTTTTTTACATGATCTTGCATACATGAGTAACTTTCTCCAATTGATGAAAGCAATCCTGCTCCATATATTTTAGGGTTTTCTACAGTTCCTATCAATCCGTACTCCACTGTCCACCAATGAAGGTTTCTGATTCTGCTCATTTCTGAGGGCTCTCCCATATTTGCAGAAATTTCGTCTACTGCTTTCTCAGCTTTTAAAACAGCTTCTTCTGTGGTATTTGGGTTTTCTTTTATGATCGATAAATGTCTAATCGCCTCATAGAGTTCATAATCTTTTGCAGAAGACATTGCTTTAGCGCCTATCTCTCCAAAGAACCTTAAGTATTCCGCATATTGTGGATCTGCGACAATAGGTGCATGACCTGCAGATTCGTGAATAATATCTGGTGCGGGTGTGTACTCAATATGATTAATGGTTCGGATATCAGCAGCAATAACCAATACCTTATAAGCTTGAAACTCCATGAAGGCAGAAGGAGGAATAAATCCATCAACAGCAACTGCTGCCCAACCGATTTCTTTTAAAATTCGGTTCATGCCATACATCTCAGGTATTTCTTCTATATCGATTCCTGTTTTCTTTAAACCATCTAAATAAGAACCGTGGGCAACTTTGGCTAAATAATCCACGTTTTGACGCATTACATATCTCCAAACTGCTTGATCTTGGGCGGTATAATCTGAACTACTTTGCTCTACTATAAATTGCTTTAAATGTGATGGCAATCTATCTATCAATGGGTTACTTTCCATTTTCTCCGTTTTAATTTTATAAAATTAAGCATTTGGATAGTGAGATTCAATTTTAGGTTTTAAAATCCTAGAGAATTTAACAGGATTCCATTTTTTTAAAAAATAGCATTAACTGAAGGTGCTCCTTTGAAAGTAAACATATTCGAACTCTTAATTAAAATAATGAAGTTTCCTCAACCTCTTTTGCCTAATTTTGTTGTTTGTATTAAAAAAAATATATGTTTAGCAGTGGTCAGTTTTATTTCGCCTTATTTTTTATCGTTTCCTTTATAATCGGAATGATCTATGCTTACCGTGGCGACATTAAAAAGAATCCTAAATACTTTAAAGGGTCGTTTAAGATTCTGATTAGTTTTATTGTAATTTACGCTATCTATTTTATATTAACGCGTGTATTAACTTTTGGCTAGGATCTCTTTTATCTCTTGCACCATCATAGCAGTTGCTCCCCAAATAATCTGCTGATTGAACAAAAAGGCAGGAACTTTCATTTGAGTGTCGTTTGGTAAATTTACCTCCGTTTTAGTAAAATTTACGTGATTTACTAAATCAGCAACTCGTACTTCTATAATTTTAGCAACCTCTCGTGGATCTTTTAAAAAATTAGGACGAGTAGATGAAAATCCAACAAAGGGAGAAATTAAAAAATTACTTGGAGGTACATATATTTCTGACAAACTTCCAATAACTTCTACTTCATTTTGCAGAATACTTAACTCTTCATTAGCCTCCCGAAGAGCAGTGTAAACTAAACTATCATCTGACAGCTCTCTTTTGCCTCCAGGGAAACTTACCTGAGAAGAATGAACTCCCTCATAACTTTGACGCAAAATAAATACCAGATGAGGCTCTTCATTAATTGGATAAAACAAGGCCAATACAGCACTTTCTCGGTGAGTACCTTTATGTATGATTTCAGAAACTTTCGGCCGATGATAAGACATCAATTTTGAATGTGCTAAATCGCCAGGCAAAGGCTGTTTTAGGCCACTAATTATTTGATTTTTAAACTGTATAAATTTATTACTTACTTCCAAACGATCTGCTTTAGGCTTAAATTATAAATTTCAACACTGTTGATGGTTTTTAGTTGTAACATTTCATCATTAACGGATTCAATCGAACGGTAGTTTTTATCTAATATAGGAGAAAGACTCCAATCAACTAATTGCACTTCCTCACTTTTTTCTAAGAGATAACCAACACCTTCTAACCGATTTATTGATGTATAATCATCCTTTAAAATCAATTTACCTTCTGAAGAAATAAGGCCAAAACCGACCTCAGTTTGTACAATTGCCTGTTCATTTATAAACTCACCTGCGAATTGAAATTTATAAGGGATAGTCAATCTGGTTTCAGCGTTCATATAACCCCAATCCCCTTTCTTTTTGATGGCTGTGAGACTTGTCGCTTTATATTTTCCAATAGCTTCGAAGATAGCGGGAACTACTTTTTCTCCGGATGTATCAATAATTCCAACTTTGCCCTTTGTAATTACAGGAGCAAAACCATTCTGATCAAATTTGCTAAAACTTAATGCTTCTAATTTAAACTCAAAAATAAAATCGGTTAATGGCTTTCCTTCGGTGGTTATAAAAGTATAGTGTAGGGAGTCGGCGATAAGTGCGTACCCATTTGAAAATTCGCCAATATTCGCATAAGCGAAATCCACTATTAAGGAACCATTATTGGCATAAACACCAAATTTATTACTCTTTCGAGCCCTTGCTACTCCATTTTCATTAAAATTTTCTACCCAATCATGTTCAAAGTCTATTACTACTTCACCTTTGGAATTGATAATCCCTTTTTTATTATTCATTTCAGCGTAAGCAAAACCATTACTAAAGCTTCCTGCAGATGAAAATTGAATCGGAATTATAATCTCACCACTTCTATTAATAAAACCCGATTTCCCATTTAACTCAACAAGAGCTAAACCGTCTGCAAATGCTTCAATCTCATCATAAATTAGTGGAGTAATTAACTGATTTAATTTATTGATGAGTCCGTATTTTCCGGATAACCCTACAATTGCAATTCCATTAGAGAAAGATTCCAATTCATCATAAATAGCAGGAATAAGAAAACTGCCTTGTTTATTAATGATTCCTAAAAAGTCATTTTGTTCTACTATTGCTCCTCCCTCTTTAAAATTTCCTGCCCAATCGTAATTAAAACCGAGCATTTCATTTCCATGCTCATCAATATATCCATACTTATTATCTCTGATGACGGGGTAAAATTGTTTTCCTGCTAATTCGAAATCTACCATTAATTCATCCATGAATGGATATTTGGGAAAATCTAATCTGAATTCAGCTATTTTTTCTGCACTAAAATCTTTGGTGTATAATTTGTAAATATTGCGCCAAGCCTTATTGCTATTCTTATTTTCGCCAAATCTATTGACAAAATCGATGTAGGACTCAAGAGAGCCATTTGTAGTTATCTTCTCATAAATAATATTTTGAGCCTTGTTGGCAAATGGGCTATTGGGGTATTGGTTTAAAAATGTTATATAACTTCCCAAACTATCTAATGCTGTAATACTTTCAAAAAGACTTAATTCATAATTAGCTTTTGCTTCTAACTTTTGGGCAGCCTCAGGGTAGCGCTCTAAAAACATAAAATACGCTTCAGGTGTACCGATTTTTTTTGCCTGCTCAAAAGCTAATTCGTTTCTAAGCGAAATTACCGCATCATATTGAATGGCTTCAGGGTAATTAGTAATGTAGAAATTATAATCCCTAATGGTATTCTGATCTAATGCCCATTGAAATTTTTTGGCATTCACACTTTGCTCCAACTGATAAATATCTTGGTAGGTTATCTTTCTTTTCTCTAATCGATTTAGTTGTTTTCCATCTAAAGTATCTATTTGATTTACAGAAACACTGATGTATTTTTTAGCAAAATCAAGCTGATAAAAAGGGTTATCATTACGGCTATAAATAGTAGCAAGTCCGTAGGCGGCAGTTATAGTGTTTCTTTTAATTGATTTTTCAAAAAGGTGTTTTGCCTTAAAATAATTATACTCTTCTAATGCATCAAAAGCTCGATCTGCTCTACCTGCAAATGCTGTTGAAGAGAAAATTAGTATATTAGTAATGAAAAGTTGGAAGTATCTTTGCATATCAGCTTTAAATTTAAAGCAAAAATAACTAAACCGAACCTATACCAACCCACATTTAATCTTGTATGAATAAAAATAAACGTCTTATTACTGTCTTCAGTTTTTTTCTGTTGATTCTTAGCATGGCTTGCAGTGATAACAAACAGGAAGAAGTTGATGATATAATTGACAAACCTGTCGTTTACGATTTAGCAGAAATTAAACAAAGAGGCGTTTTAAGAGCTTTGATTGATTATAGCTCCACAAGTTATTTTGTTTACAAAGGACAGCCAATGGGCTATGAATATGAACTTTTAGAAACTTTTGCCAATCATATTGATGTTGATTTAGAGGTGATTCCTGTAAAAAACATGGATGAGATAATCTCTTTATTGAATTCCTATCAAGGAGATATAATCGCAGCGAACTGGACGGTTACGAAAGAACGAGCCAAGGAGGTACGATTTACTCAGTTAAATAATACCACAGAGCAAGTACTTATTCAGCGTAAGCCTGAAGGATATGAGCGAATGAACAAAAGAACAATGAGTAAACACTTATTGACTAATGTAGCAGAGCTAGGTGGTAAAGAAATTTATGTTAGAAAAAACTCTTCTTTTTACAGTCGGCTAAATAATTTATCGGATGAAATTGGTGAGGATATCGATATTAAAACAGCTAAAGGAGCTACTACTACAGAAATGCTAATAGAACAAGTAGCTAAAGGTGAAATTGATTATACCATCGCTGACAAAAATATAGCTCGTATCAATACTTCTTTTCATGATAATATTGATGCTTCTTTAGCGGTGAGTTTAAAGCAACGAATTTCTTGGGCGGTAAGACAATCGTCTACTGAATTAGCTGATACGATTGATTCTTGGTTAACTGATTATAAAAAAACCAGTGAGTTTCAATACATCTACAACAAATACTTTAAAAATCAATACTCCTACCGAAATCGAGTGATTAGTGATTTTTACTCTGCAAAAAGTGGAATTATCTCTCCATTTGATGCGGTAATTAAAGAGAAATCAAAGATCGTAAATTGGGATTGGCGACTAATTGCCTCCATGATTTATCAGGAGTCTCAATTTGATTCAACGGCGGTTTCTTGGGCAGGCGCTTCAGGTTTAATGCAATTGATGCCGTCTACGGCGGCACGTTTTGGCTTAGACAGCACTTCCAATAATACAGACCAGATAGAAGCCGGTGTGAGTTATTTAAAATACTTAGATAGTGAGTTAAGTGAAAAAGTGATGGATCCGAATGAGCGAATAAAATTTATTTTAGCCTCCTATAATGTAGGACTTGGACATATCTGGGATGCTATGCGTTTGGCCGAAAAGTATGATTTAGACCCAAACAAATGGGACGGTAATGTAGATATCATGCTCAAAAATAAATCAAAACCAAAATACTATAAAGATCCTGTGGTACGCCACGGTTATTGTAGAGGAAGAGAGCCTTATTATTATGTAAAGGAAGTATTGGAGCGGTTTAAGCATTATGAAAATGTGATGGATTCGATTCAGAGCGAGTAGACTTTTTTAGACTTTAGAGGTTAAAGGTTAGACGTTAGATGCTACAAAAATGATAAAGATGATTCAAAATCTAATTACTTTTTTCATTGTGGTCATTGTGGATTATCATGGGAGATGTAATGGTTAAATCTTTAGTTAATTAAATAAGCAGAATAAGTTCTTAAGAAACAACTTTAACCCTAATTTTGAGATATGGAATTTATTCAATTCAGATTAGCTAATGGAATCCGGGTGGTTCATAAACAAGTAAAAGGAACTAAAGTCGCTCACTTAGGATTATTTATTAATGCAGGTTCAAGGGATGAGGAAGAGCATGAAAAAGGATTGGCTCATTTTATCGAACACACCATCTTTAAAGGAACAAAAAAGCGAAAAGCATTTCATATTTTAAACCGATTAGATAGCGTAGGTGGCGAGCTAGAAGCTTACACTACTAAGGAAGAAACGGTATTTTATGCCTCTTTTTTAAAAGAACACTTAAATAGAGCAGCTGATCTAATTGCTGATATTACTTTTAACTCCATTTTCCCAGCAAAGGAAATAGAAAAAGAAAAAGATGTGATTATTGACGAAATCGCCTCTTATCAAGATAGTCCGTATGATCAAATCTATGATGATTTTGAAGAGCAAATTTTTGGCACACACCCACTTGGGAGTAATATCTTAGGTACAGAAAAGCACTTAAAAAAGTTTACCAAAGAGCACATCACCAATTTCATGACGCGCTTATATGCAGCTGACGAAATGGTCATCAGCAGTGTTGGTGCTTTTTCAGAAAAAAGGCTGAAAGAAACATTAGAAAAACACTTCACAGTTCCTATTCAACAAGAAAGATCGCATCAGAGAAAACCTTTTAATGGCTATCAGTCTTCTCATACCGACATTTTAAAAGATTCTTACCAAAGCCATTATATAACAGGTAATATTGCTTACGGTAGTATGGATGATAAAAAAAATGGAATGATTTTACTCAATAACTTAATTGGCGGACCTGCCATGAATAGCATTCTCAATATGGAAGTGCGTGAAAAGCTAGGTTATACTTATAATATAGAGTCCAATTATTCTATCTATTCTGACGGCGGATTATTTAGTATTTATTTAGGAACGGATCAGCAACATTTAGAAAAAAGTGTGGCAGTTGTGAATAAAGCACTTAAAAAATTAAAAGAAAAAGAATTGAGTGTTCGTCAATTATCACAAGCAAAAAAACAATTAATCGGACAAATTGCTTTAGGAAGAGAAAATAATGCTTCATTAATGCTTTCGTATGGTAAGAGTATGCTCGTGCATGATAAGATTTCTACCTTAGAGGAAATTATTGAAAAAATAGAATCGATTACCAGCAAGGAAATATTCGAAATTTCTAATGAAATACTCACGTTAGATGATTTTAGTCATTTAGCTTTTATCAATAAATAAATGGATTTTTTACCAGAACACATATCTTCCTACTCAGAAAATCATACAACAGAGGAATCTGATGTGCTGAAAAAATTAAACAGGGCTACACATATAGAAGTGCTTCAGCCAAGAATGTTGAGCGGACACCTGCAAGGCCGATTATTAAAAATGATTGTGCAGATGATTCGACCTTCTAAAATTTTAGAAATTGGAACGTACACAGGTTATTCTGCAATTTGTATGGCGGAAGGATTAGATAAAAATGGAATAATCCACACGATTGATATTAATGAAGAACTAGAGGCTATCACGAATCGATTTATCATGGAAGCAGGATTAGAAAATCAGATTAAACAATATGTAGGAGATGCGGTGGAAATTATACCGACCATTAATGAGCAGTTTGATTTGGTGTTTATGGATGCAGACAAAGAAAATTATTTAATGTATTATGATTTGTTGATCGACAAACTGAATTCAGGTAGCTATATATTGGCAGATAATGTGCTTTGGAGTGGAAAAGTAACTGAAGAAGCGAAGCCAAATGATAAAGAGACTAAACATCTGCAAGCGTTTAATCAGCGAATTCAAGAAGATGATCGAGTAGAGAATATTTTATTACCCGTTAGAGATGGGTTGTTTTTAATTCGAGTAAAGTAAGATGAGTATCAATAAAAACATACGAAACCTCACTAAAGCTAGAAGGAACTATTCAGTAAGCGAAATAGTAGACGGAATTCTTGCAGGAGATATAACTATCTTAAGTTTAGCGATTACTTTGGTAGAAAGCAGTCGTTTTGAAGACAAACAATTGGCGCATCAAATAATTGACCAATGTTTACCACACTCAGGAAAATCTCAGCGAATAGGCATTACTGGTGTACCTGGAGTTGGTAAAAGTACCTTTATTGAAAGTTTTGGTAAATATCTAATCGAGCAGAAAGGGAAAATGGTCGCCGTATTAGCGATAGATCCATCAAGTAATAAAAATAAGGGAAGCATTCTTGGAGATAAAACCAGAATGGAAACACTTTCTAATTTAAAGAACGCTTTTATTCGTCCTTCACCATCCATGGGATCATTGGGTGGAGTGAGTAAAGCGACCAGAGAAACCATTATTTTATGTGAAGCTGCAGGATTTGATACCATTTTAATCGAAACTGTTGGTGTAGGACAAAGTGAAGTTGAAGTAAAAAGCATGGTTGATTTCTTTTTGCTACTCATGCTAGCAGGTGCAGGAGATGAATTACAAGGCATCAAACGAGGAATTATGGAAATGGCCGATTTATTGGTCATTAATAAAGCTGAAGGTGATAACCTAAAAAAGGCACGATTAGCACGAACGGAATATAAAAATGCACTCCACCTCTTCCCTCCATCTGAGAGTGGTTGGATTCCAAAAGCTGAAACTTGCTCTGCATTGGAAGAGCAAAATATTGATTTGGTTTATAATATTACGTTACAGTATTTCGATCATGTTCAGAAAAATGGATTTTTATTGCAGCAGCGAAAATCTCAAGCGTTAGATTGGTACAAAAAAGCCTTAGAAAGCGAAATTCTAAATCGATTTATGCGGAATGAAAAGAATCAACTTAAATCAAAAGAATTAGAAGAATTAGTAAAGGCAGGTAAAAAAAGTCCTTTCTCAGCGGTGGATGAATTGTTAGATGGGTATTAAAATTTTGTAGAAATAAAATTAACCACAACGATCCCAGGGATTCACACGGAGGACACAATGAAAAATGAGTAGTATAGATTAATAGATAACTTCAAAAAGTCAAAGGTCTAAAATCTCACCCTAGTCTCTTTTCTTCAAAAATTAACCACAAAAAAACGCCTTCTACATCTGTAAAAGGCGTTTTTAATATTGTTGCGGTTGGACTAATTATCCACCGAAATCATCAAAACTTACATTCTCCTCAGGTACACCCCAGTCATCACACATTTTGATAACAGCAGCATTCATCATTGGAGGCCCACAGAAATAGAACTCTATTTCGTCGGGCTCATCATGCTTCGATAGATAGTTATCGATAAATGCTTGGTGAACAAAACCTGTAAAACCATCTCCCTCTGATTCCATGCTTGACTTTGGCGTCCAATTATCTTCCTCTAAAGGTTCAGATAATACAATATGGAATTTGAAATTAGGAAATTGCTTTTCAATTTCTCTAAAGTGATCTATGTAAAATAATTCTCTTTTTGAACGACCACCATACCAGTAAGAAACTTTTCTGCCTGTTTTTAAGGTGTGAAATAAGTGAAAGATATGCGCTCTTAACGGAGCCATTCCTGCACCACCACCAATATAAACCATCTCAGCATCTGTTTCTTTAATAAAGAATTCTCCATAAGGGCCTGATACAGTCACTAAATCACCTGGTTTTCTACTAAATACATAAGAAGAACAAATACCAGGATTTACATTCATCCATGAATTATTAGCTCTATCCCATGGTGGAGTAGCAATACGGATGTTCAACATTACGATATCTCCTTCAGCAGGGTGGTTAGCCATTGAGTATGCTCTAAAGATTGGCTCAGGATTTACCATTTTAAGATCCCATAATCCAAAATTATCCCAATCTCCTTGGTACTTATTAGGACCTGCAGGATCATCTGGTAATGGTTTAATATCGATATCTTTAAAATCTACAGTTACAGCAGGAACATCTAATTGAATATAACCACCTGCTTCGAAATCTAATGTCTCACCCTCAGGTAACCTAACAACGAACTCCTTAATGAAGGTCGCCACGTTCCAGTTAGAAACAACTTCACAATCCCATTTCTTGATACCAAAAATTTCCTCCGGTATCTTAATTTCCATGTCTTGCTTCACTTTCACTTGACAACCCAATCTCCAATTCTCAGCAATCTCTTTTCTTGAAAAGTATGGTTTTTCTGTTGGAAGTATTTCTCCACCACCTGAAATTACCTGACACTTGCACATTGCACAAGTACCACCACCACCACAAGCAGATGGAAGAAATATTTTTTCATTTCCGAGTGTAGAAAGAATAGTACTACCAGCACTTACTTCTACAGTTTTCTCGCCATTAATAGTCAATTTTACAGGACCGGATGCCGTTAATTTTGCTTTAGCCCAAAGTAACAAGGAAACCAATAGCAAAACAACGATGAAAACGACCCCTATTGAGGTGATAATTGTTGTTGTGTTAATCGCTAAAAACATATTTTCAGTTTTTTTAAATGATTATTATAATTCAATTCCCATAAAGGACATAAAGGCAATACCCATTAATCCAGTAATTATAAATGTAATTCCCAAACCTCTTAATGGAGCTGGTACATTCGAATATCTAATTTTCTCTCTAATAGCAGCAATTGCAACAATAGCCAAGAACCAACCTACACCTGAACCAAGTGCAAATACGGTTGCTTCTCCTATGCTAGAGTATTGACGCTCTTGCATAAATAAAGAACCTCCAAGTATAGAACAGTTAACTGCGATTAGTGGCAAGAAAATACCCAAAGCACCATAAAGAGCAGGAGCAAATTTCTCAACAACCATTTCTACCATTTGTACAATGGATGCAATCACTGCTATAAACATGATAAAACTTAAGAAGCTTAAATCCACATCTGCAAACTCAGGTCCCATCCAAGTCATAGCACCTGATTTAAGAACGTAGTTTTCTAGCAAAAAATTAAGTGGCACTGTAATCGCAAGAACGAAAATAACGGCGGCACCAAGACCAACTCCTGTTTTAACTGTTTTAGAAACTGCTAAGTAAGAGCACATACCTAAGAAATAGGCAAAAATCATATTCTCTACGAATATTGACTTAACGAATATATTAATGTAATCCATGATAATTATATTTCTTAGTTAGACTCGATTAATTTAGTATTTCTAGAACGCTGAACCCAAATAATAATCCCTACAGTGATCAGTGCCATTGGAGGCAAAATCATCAAACCATTATTAAAGTATCCAAACTCGTAAAATGATTGCGGGATTATCTGAAAGCCCCAAAGTTTTCCACTTCCGAAAAACTCTCTAAAAATTGCAACTACAATAAGAATCCATGCATAACCTGCAGCATTTCCTATCGCATCTAATATAGACGGGAAAGGCTTGTTTGCAAGAGCAAATGCTTCAAGACGACCCATGATTATACAATTGGTAATAATCAAACCAACGAATACAGATAGTTGTTTAGATACGTCGTATACAAATGCTTTTAATATTTGATCCACTAGAATTACTAAAGCCGCTACAATTACCAATTGTACGATAATCCGAACTCTTGAAGGAATTAAATTTCTAATTAAAGAAACAATAAGGTTCGAAAATATCATTACTGCTAATACAGATACTGACATTACAAACGCTTGTTTCACCTGAACGGTAATCGCTAAGGCAGAACAGATCCCCAATACTTGGATAGTAATTGGGTTGTCATCATTTAATGGATCTGTTAATAGCTTTTTATTCTTCTTAGAAAATAAAGGTTCCTTTACTTTCGCTTCTGCAGTTTCACTCATGATACTGATTAATTAAATAATTATAGACTAGCTTTAGATGTGTTTTTAAAATATGGAACATAAACACCTAATGTTCTTTCCATCATTTCACCAACACCAACACTGGTAATAGTACCACCTGAGATTCCATCCACCTTATGAGGACTATCCCATGGTTGACCACCTTTAACGATTTCAACTGAAACGAATTCGTTACCTTCAAAAATTGTTTTACCGATAAACTTTTGAGTAAAAAAATCTTCCTTAATCTCAGCACCCAATCCTGGAGTTTCTGATTTATGGTCAAAGGTTGATCCTACAATCGTATTCATATCTTCTGCAAAGGCAACATACCCCCAGATTGGACCCCAAAGACCCTTACCTGCCATTGGAACAATGTATTTTTTACCTTCTTCATTTTGAAATGTAAAAAGTGGATAAAACTTTTCTTCGGGAGATAAGTTTTTGTCTTTATATTGTTTTACAGCATCAATATCAAAAGCGGTTAAACCATCTTTATCTACTACTGCTCCTTTATTGCTTAATAATTTTTGATCGATAATATACTGATCAAATAATTCACCTGCCTCTGCAGGAGTCGCTGATATACCAACTGAAGTCAATATATTTTGCATTTTCTCGATTCGTACATTCTCAGTCTGCATTGGCTTTAAACTTTCAGCAGCGAAAGAAAGCACAGCAGCTACTACGATAACTAACAACGCAGAGAAACCAAAAATGTAACTATTTTTATTTACGTCCATATCTTTATATTTTTAAGCTTATGCAGCTACTTTTACTCGTTTTAAACGCTTACTGATATTTCCTTGAATCACATAATGATCAATTAGTGGAGCCATAATGTTCATGAACAAAATTGCTAACATTACTCCTTCAGGATAAGCCGGGTTAAATACTCGAATCATAATAGAGAAAATTCCTATCAAAAATCCATAGATCCATTTACCACGATTAGTTTGAGAAGCCGTTACCGGATCAGTAGCCATAAAAACAATACCGAATGCAAAGCCACCAAATACTAATTGATTAATTGCAGGTACTTCCATAAACGGATTTACAGCAAACGCATTAAAAATTAATCCCATCACAAATGCACCAACTACACCTGAAAGGATAATTCTCCAGCTAGCAATACCTGTGTATATTAATAATGCTGCTCCTAGTAAAATAGCAAGAGTAGATGTTTCACCAATAGACCCAGGAATAGTTCCCATAAATGCTGATGAAAAGATATCCGTATATTGAACCCCAGCGGCATTTACATATGTCGTTGCAGATTCTGTAGATTGAGCTAATAAAGTAGCACCTGTATATCCATCAGCCATTGTTTCACCTGAAGCTAATGTAGTATCAATCCATACTTTATCACCTGACATTAATGTAGGGTAAGCAAAGAATAAAAATGCTCGAGCAGTTAATGCTACATTAATGATATTCATACCTGTACCACCAAACACTTCCTTACCAATCACCACGGCAAATAGAGTAGCTACTGCAACCATCCATAATGGAATACCTACAGGCAAACAAAGTGGGATAAGCATTCCTGTAACCAAGAATCCTTCATTAATACTGTGGCCATTGATAATTCCAAAAATGAATTCGACCCCTAACCCTACAGCATAAGAAACTACTACTATCGGTAACACTTTAATTGCACCAAAAGTGATCATTTCTAAGAAAGTTGCATCAGGCTGACCCAAAGCTAAAAAATGCTGGTATCCTGTGTTCCAAATACCGAACAATAAAGCAGGAACCATTGCGAGGATCACTGTTACCATAGTTCTTTTCAAATCTATCGCATCACGAATGTGTGCACCTGTATTAGCTGTATGCCCTGGAACGAACAAAAACGTTTCAAAAGCATCATAAGCAGGATAATATTTTTCCAACTTACCACCTTTCTCAAAGTTTGGCTTTACAGAATCTAATATATTTCTAAATATCTTCACGTTGTGTAATTTTTAGATGATGATTTATAATGATTCAATTCTTAATTTCTCTAATCCATTTCTCACGATTGATTGAACTGGCATTTTAGAAGTACAAACTACTTCGCATAAAGCGAAATCTTCAGGTGCTACTTCATAAATCCCTAACTCTTCCATTGACTCAACGTCATCGATCATGATAGATTTAACCAATTGTTGTGGATAAATCTCAAATGGAAATACTGCCTCATATTGACCAGTTACAACATAAGCTCTTTCTTCTCCGTTCATCTTGGTATCTAACTTGTATTCTTTATTTGGTGTTAACCAAGAAAACAAGGCTCGCGACGCTGACCATTTACCAAAGTTTGGTGCGATCCAACCAAAAAATTCAGGCTCATGATTTTCAGGAAGAACTGATATTTGATGGTCATAAAAACCAACATAACCATTATCCTCGATACGAGTACCTGTTAAGATATTTCCTGATATAAATCGTTTAGAACCTTCTTTGGTATTACCGTTTAGAATAGTAGAAGCAGGAGCTCCTAATACAGTTCGATAATATTTTGGCGTACTTACCTCAGAACCTGCTAATGCAATAATTCTTGAAGCATCAAATTGGCCGCTTATAAAAAACTTACCTATTGTTGCCACATCTTGAGGGTTTACAAACCATATAGACTCCCCTTTTCCGATAGGATCAACGTGATGCATTTGAACACCAACATTACCTGCCGGATGAGGCCCTGTAAATTTGTTAATTTGAACACCTTTAGCGTTGATAAATACATCATCTGCCTTTACATTTCCTCTAACATTCAAATGAACCTTACCAGCAGTCAACTTAGAAATTGCTTCAATACCTGCTTGAAAAGCGGTATCTTGTCCATGCAAAATAAAGTCATAATCAGGTGCCAATGGACTTGAATCAAAAGCAGAAATAAAAATTGCCTTTGGCTCTTCATTTGGGTTTGCAATAACATCAAAAGGTCGCTGACGAACCATAGGCCAAAGACCTGAAGCCATCATTACCTCTTTCACTTGCTCGCCATTCATCCCTTTCACATCAGCCACATTGTGCTTTTCGTAAACGGTTTCTTTATCGGCCTTAATGATCACCTCTAAGATTACGCGCTTTGCTCCTCTTTTGATTTCGGCCACAGTTCCACTTAAGGGTGCAACAAATTTTACATTCTCGTGATTTTTGTCGAAAAATAATGGAGTTCCTGCTTTCACAACATCACCTTCTTTTACCAACATTTTTGGACGAATTCCAATAAAATCACTTGGCTTTAATGCAACTGTTTCGGCGTGTAAAGCATTGGCATTTATCTTATCAGCTGAGCCGACAAGTCTAATGTCTTTACCGCGTTTGATTTTTATCTCTTTAGACATAGTAATTGTTTCAATATACAAATCGGGCGCAAATTTACTTATTACTGAACTTTAGACAAGCTTTTTTTTCTTTTTTAATCAACATTTTTTTACCCATGGTTAACCATGATTAAACCACTGTGATAGTCAATTATGCTTTGAAACAATCTTATGCTTTTTTGGTTTGTAACGGATGTTACTTTTAATATCGAATTTATTTAATAACAAAGCACAGGTGCTAGATTTTAAATCCTATAAATTAAACATTAAGCTTAAGAAAGCATCATATAGATATTTTGTTTTCCTTCGTGAAACTTTTGCGCG
Source organism: Vicingaceae bacterium (assembly GCA_028336925.1). Classification (GTDB taxonomy): domain Bacteria; phylum Bacteroidota; class Bacteroidia; order Flavobacteriales_E; family Vicingaceae; genus Acidiluteibacter. The sequence continues at coordinate 22,364 of JAOKVV010000025.1, forward strand.
CTTTGTGGTTAGAGTTTAATCGAGGAGTTAAGAAGCAAAGAGCCGGTTGTGTGGAATAAGAACTCAGAAAGCAGCGTTTGATAAAAAGACTCTTTTCATTTAGTTAATTTTAGGAGTCTCCTCTTTCATTATAAAAGTATTTAGATATAACTTAGCAATTCACAAAAATCAACGCATGAAATACGGCTGTCTTTTCTTTTCTATCCTATTATTGTTAAGCTGCTCTACAACAAAAACTAGCAGCACCAAGTCGAATACATCTGCTAATTCATCGCCACAGGCTGATTATTTTGCAGAAGATTACCTAAGGTACGACGACCATGTATATATGGATGATGTTAGATCAGTAAAGCTTTTTCAAAGTGATGACCAAATGACTTATCCTATCCTTTTCATGGGTGACAACAAGCAGCTAACTTTGAGCTTTGATGTAATGGGAAAGGAACTTGAAAATTATAATTTTAGCTTTGTTCATTGCGATGCAAATTGGGAACCCTCCATACTC
>JAOKVV010000026.1 GCA_028336925.1 Vicingaceae bacterium
AACATCCACTGAGGTCACCAGCCGCCTCTCCGTTAATATCAGCTCCAACCCTAGTAAAAAATGTTTGCGCAGGATTACTTGGCTTTACGCCATTTAGATTAGCAAAATCACTCCCATTAAAAATATTTAACTCTCCTGTTGCACCACAGTCGGTACACCATATGACCAAACCAGCTGAGGGAGAGTTTATTAAATCTCTTTGTGCAGAGGTCATTCTAGGGGGCATAAAGCCTTGTGTTGTAGAGGAAAGGTCTAAGATTGCTGAAGGATTCGGACTGTTTGTTCCTATACCTATTCCACTACCATTGTTATAAATGTTACTGCTATTCACGACCCATTGTGAGCCATCCCAGTATGGTGTGTTTCCTGCAGCGGCTCCATTGCTTAATAAACCTGCAGCCCCTTGTGGTCCTTGAGGGCCTGTTGCTCCTTGAGGGCCAGTTAAGCCTGTATCACCTTTTAATCCTTGAGGGCCTGTAACTCCTGTTAAGCCTTGAATACCTTGTGGTCCTGTTAATCCTTGTAGGCCTTGAGGCCCAGTTGCTCCTATAGCACCCGTTAACCCAATAGGTCCTTGAGGTCCTGCAACTCCTGTATCTCCTTTCAACCCTTGTGGCCCCATAGGTCCTTGAGGTCCTGTAGCTCCTGTTAATCCAATTGGCCCTTGAGGCCCTGCAACTCCTGTATCTCCTTTTAATCCCTGAGGCCCTGTAAGTCCGATTGGCCCTTGGGGACCTGTAGCTCCTGTTAAACCTTGAATACCTTGAGGTCCTGCAACTCCTGTATCTCCTTTTAATCCCTGAGGCCCTGTAAGTCCGATTGGCCCTTGAGGACCTGTAGCTCCAACTCCTCCAACAACACTATCCGCTATGTTTGCACGTAACGCATACGGTACACTTAGCAGTTGACTAGCTCCTTTAATGGTGTATGAAGTTCCCCCTGTAGGGTCTGTTTCTGTCTTTATGAAGTATGGTCCATTACCCCAGTCAATGCTGTTGAATGTACCTGAAACAACTGTCCCTGACCCTATTTCTATACTCACTAGCCCATTGATATTTGTGCTGGGACTGTGTGTCTCTACATAGACTGGAGTACCTATAAAAGAGCCTTGCAGTATGCTAACTTGCATCCCTACTGCTTGATTTGTTACAAGAACACTTGATGCATCTCTAACAACTGCCTGATAACTCATTTTACTTGGTGCCTGAGCAAAAGTGGTGGCAGTTATCATTGCCGCTGCTACTAAGGTAAATAGCTTTTTCATTATTTATTGGTTTTTATAATTCTAAATGTTTTTATCAATTGATTATTGTCTAGCACATTTAACAGGTAGGAGCTACCTGAAAAATCTTGTAAAACAATGCTAGTGGGATTATCTTTTATTGACTCACCCACTAGTAACCTCCCTTGAATATCATAGAGTTGGTAGGATAGTTTCTCATTCTCGTAGTTACCAATACTGAGGTGGATGACATTATTAGTTGGGTTGGGGTATGCTGTAAGCTCTAAGTTAATCTCAGTTACCTCTAACCCAACTAGGGTTGATATTTCATAAGGCTGCTGAATGCCTTGTGCTACAGAGCCGTTAGCTCCAGAATTTGTGGTGTAAACTACTTGGCCAACAGTGTAACTTGATGAGCCACCACTTCCAACAGCATCACCTCCTGAGGCAGGAACAGTTTGTTGAGCGTGCAGCCCTCCAACACCTATAAACACAAATACCGCGTTGAGGATATGCTTTTTATATTTTAGTTTAGACATATCGCAAATATAAAAAAAATTTAACACCCCCCCTTTTTTTTAATCTATTTAAAATAAATATGTTAAACATATTCTAGCGTAGGGTAGTGCTTTGTTTGGTTAATTACACAGCTCTTAAAAAATGAGAGGTAATGTTTAGGGGATTGAGTGCGGGGGAGGCTATTTTAAGCCCTCTAAGGAATTATCTAAACTTAAACCAATAATCCCCTCAAGCACCTACTAATCGCTTTAAAATCAACATAAATAAACCTTCTTTAATAGCTAAAAAACTCAGACAGAATCTCAACAAAAGCTAAAACCTTTCAGCCTCACAAACAGCGCCAACCAGGGGTGGGATTAACAGGAATGGTTTTCTATTTCAAGGGGTGTTGTATAGCATAGTTATAACCCTGTATTAGAGAGTGTGTGATGATGTTTAATACTTATTGATTAGACTTAAGAGGGCTTGAGGTTGCTGAACTACAGGAGGAGGATATGCCGATGATTTAGCATTATTTAAAACAAAAAAGTCCTACCGGGGCAGGACTTTAATTTTAGACATTGTTCTTATTTATTGATTGAGTTGTTCTATCAATTTGGTGATATCTTTTGTTACAATTACCCCTGGTAATTTAATGGGCGCTCCAATTTGTGCCAGAAACGTACCTTCAACCTCTCCTGTTTTATAGGTTGTAAAACCAATACGATATAATCCAGCTGTTAATGCTTTTGTGGGGTCGCTAATCTGACTCTTATACCTTAATAATGAATTGTAATTTCTTCCACCTGGGTTAGTTGGCATTTCTCCACTATCATCATTTCTAGCAAGGGTGTTCCAATTTGCTTTTTGAATATTTTCTAGAGTAGCCCCTTTTTTATTTTTAATATCTGAACGTTCAAGTGTAATGTATGTGTCAAAATAAGCTGTTGAATTTTTATTTTCTACGAACTCATCGGACTCAATTGCTTTCTTTACTTTGGCATTCCCCACAGGCGACATCATTCTAACTCCTAATTCAGGAGCCACCGCAGGAATCCATAAATATAAATAGTAGTATTTCTTCCCGTCTTTGACCTCATCCTCATTACCTTGTGCAGCATATCCTAAATAGGTGGTTACATTAAGGTAGGGAACCTTAATCGTTTTCGGGCCTACTTTTGTTTCAGTTAAACCTCCAAATTTACTAAGCTTTTGAGCATTTAATTGACAGATTGAAGCCAAGGCTAATAGCATTATTGTTACTTTTTTCATCTTTTATTTTATTTTATTTTAAGCGCTAAATGTAAATATTTTTTCACAGAAACCACAATAACCTACAATCCCTCAACAATCCCTCAACAACAATCTCACAAAAGCTAAAACCTTTCAACCGCACAAAAAGAACTAAGCAGGGGTGGGTTAAACAGAAATGTTTTTCTATTTCACGAGGCGTTGTATAGCATAGTTATAACCCCTTCTTAGAGAGTATATGACGATGTACTTTAGTCGTTCTAAGTAGAACTAGAAGCGAATCAAACAATGCAATTTTAATAGCTCCTAAGCGCATAAAGTATGTCCCTAACTAAATCTAATTAGGTTACTTTAACTGTGTCTTATTTGCAGTATGAGTTAGGGTATAATATTATAACTACACAGCATCGTCAATAGATAAATCCTAACTATTTTTTAATAAAAAAATATAGATGCATTAATCCCTTCTTTCCTCGTGACGAATCTTCATTACATCAAATCCCATCCATCTTGTGTATTTAATTTTTGCTAAGTTTGGGTAATATTGTTAATTAGGCGAATGAAAAAATTTCTCTTAAAATTAGTTATTGAAAGTGACACTAAAATTGGAAGAAGATTTGATGTCTTCATCCAATCATTAATCATATTATCATTGGTATCCTTTTCTGTTGAAACACTACCAAACCTTAGTAAGGAGATTACTAAGGTTTTGGATGTTATTGAAATAATAACTATTGCAATATTTTCGGTCGAACTTTTTTTAAGATTAATATTAACAACACCACCTTTTAAGTATTTTTTTAGTTTTTATGGGATTATTGATATGTTGGCAGTTGTTCCATTCTATTTGAGTCTTGGAGTAGATTTACGTTCTGTTCGAGTTTTTAGATTATTTAGATTATTTAGAATTTTCAAATTATTTAAATATAGTTCTGCGATTGATAGATTAACTGCAGCTTTTTCAGAGATTAAGAAAGAATTGACTATTTTTTTGATTGGCGCACTTTTTTTTATCTACCTAGCATCATTTGGAATCTACTTTTTCGAACATCAGGTCCAACCTGAAATTTTTAAATCAGTTTTTCATAGTATGTGGTGGGCCGTTACAACATTAACAACCGTAGGTTATGGTGATATGTACCCAATAACAATAGGGGGTAAGTTATTTACAACTCTTATCGTTTTTATAGGAATGGGAATGGTTGCAGTTCCTACAGGATTGCTAGCATCAGCTCTTTCGAAATCTTTTAAAAATTAAAGTATGGGGCTTGGGAATGTTTTTGTCCGTTCAATTGTGCGAGAGGTTGGAAGAAATTATGGGAAAGCTGTCTCTAATAGTTTAATGGGTAATTCACACTCAACACCCGTAAGGTTGATTCAACATTTAGGGGCAGAAACTGGCGGTAGAAACTACAAAAACCAATTAGACAAAATTTGTACAAGTCCTTTTTCGATTTGGTAGACGAAGCACAATCTGATGGGGATGTTGATGCCAAAGAAATTTTGGATTTAATGAAAAACTTTGAATTGATGAGACCTCAATTGAAGAAGGTTGAAATTGCTTTAAAGCAATTAGGGAAAACTGATTTAGCGAAGAAAGTCGACGAATTAGATGATAGTTTGTTTATTTTCTTTCAAGAAATAAACGAATGCTTCATACTCTCTCCTCGGCCAAAAGGGTTATTTAAAAGTAAAAAGAAGGAACGTTGGAAATTTCATCGCGCAATTAAGGAGAATTTACGGCAATGGGTTGATTCATATAATTCAGTAAAACAATAGCGCTCCAGACCATTGTTTTACTAATAAATACGTCAATTAACATTGATGGTTGGAAGGATTTAAAAAACTATCCATTGAGCAATGAATTTATCAATTTAGATGAGTTATAAAAGAATCTATTATAAGATTCTTATATGGTGTAATCTCTTCTACTGAAATATTGTTCAATTCATACTTATTTGAATCACCCTCAAAGGTTACAGTTTTTTTTGTTTTTTCTATCTTCAGTTGACACACAGATTTCCTTTGATTTTCGTCAACTAGTACACTAAAGAAATTTCTATAATCCCGATAGCTTACCCTATCTAGGTGCTTCTTAGTTTTTGAAGAAAGTCCGAGAATAGTCTTTACAATATTGTAAAATTTAATTTCTTCTGATGTAGTGATGATTCCGGAATTTGAGTTTACGTTCTCATCTGTAATGACTCTATCTATTGCAGACTTTAATGAAATGGCATTTACAAGTGGATGAATCCTTTCTAATATATCGTTGGTGAATCTTTTGCCACCCATATTTCTATAGATTAATTCTAAAAAGGATTTATGATTGCTGTTTAGTTGGCTAGTTTCATTTGGCATTTTCAGAGACTGATAAAGAGCATCATCAAACTTGTCGAAAAAATAAGTCTCCTCTGCTTTTTCTAAAATAATTTTTGTGTCAATCAATTGTCTTTGAAAAAGGGCTAGAGATTCTAAATCTAACCCTATATAATCGTCAAGTTTAAATGTAAAAAATGGATTTACCTCTAGTACATTCGACTTAGTTTTTGCATAAAATTGGAATGAAATACCATTTGTAAGCAACCCAATTTTAACACTTGGAGTGTTCATACAATATTCGTTTAATTGCCGGAAGTGTGTTTTAGTTAAACCTGAGGTCGCTTTTTTACATTCAACTAAAATTATAGGATTCTTTTTACCCAATGTTATAGCCATATCTACTTTCCGCGAGCGACTGCCTTCAATGTCGGCACTAAACTCGTGAGTGTAGTCGTTATATTGGTCATATCCTAGGATTTTGAATAATGGATTGATAAGGTTTGTTCTAGTCTGAGTTTCGTCGTTCGTTACGCTAATGGCTTTGGTTATATCCCAATTATTGAGAGATTTCGTAATTGCCCTAACTGCTTGTCCTAATTTTCTATTGTCAATCATAATAATATTTCTTTGAAAGTAAAAATACCAAAAACCTTACAGCCTCACAAACAGCGCCAACCACGGGTGGGGTTAACAGGAATGGTTTCCTATTTCAAGGGTGCTGTATAGCATAGTTATAACCCCGTATTAGAGACTGAATGACGATGTATAATACTTGACAAAGTTATGTAACTAACCCTACTTAAGGGGGCTTGAGGTCTCTGAACTACAGGAAGAGGATATGCCGATGATTAGTCCTTTTTAAAACAAAAAAGTCCTACCGAGGCAGGACTTTTAATTATATTATTTAATGAAACTTATGGAGTACAAGCAGTGAAGTTAGGCTTTGGTAGTGTCCAAGCTGTTGTATTTAGGCTAAAGTCGGTACATTGAGTAACATTAGAAACACTCCACGAGCTGAGGTTTTGATTGAAGGACGAGGCATTATTAAACATCCTAACCATACCCGTTACATTAGAAACATTCCACGAACTAATGTCTTGATTAAAGGACGAGGCACCAAAAAACATATTCATCATTTGCCTCACATTAGATACATCCCACGAGCCAATGTCTTGATTGAAGGATGAATCTCTAGTAAACATATTCATCATATTAGTCACATTAGAAACATTCCACGAGCTAATGTCTTGATTGAAGGAATTTGCTTGATTAAACATATTAGTAACATTAGTAACATTAGAAACATTCCACGAGCTGATGTCTTGATTGAAGGAACTTGCTTGATAAAACATACCACTCATATTAGTCACATTGGATACATCCCACGAACCAATGTCTTGATTGAAGGATGAATCTCTCCCAAACATAAAATTCATATTGGTAACATTAGATACATCCCAAGAGCTAATGTCTTGATTAAATGAATAGTTGTTTGCAAACATACTATTCATATAAGTAATTCTTGAGACACAAATATTGGTAACATCCAAGCTAGAATCTATTCTGTTCCGTAAAGTAAGTGAATCAACAACTGTATAAAGGATACCATTCACAGTTCCTGTATCTCCTATTATGGCAGCTGCACTTGCCTTTATCGTCACTCCATTGGCATCAAGATAGATTAATGCATTATTTATTGGAGTTGTCGGTGTTGTTGGTTCAGTAGTATCGTCATCCTTTTCACAAGAAAATAGAGATATTGATATAAGTGCTATTAGAGAGTATTTGAATAGTTTCATAGTTGAGAGTATTTTGTCACAAAGAAAGTAATATTTTCAATAACCTCAGAACTTCAGCAAGAACCTAAACGAAAGCTCAAACCTTTCAGTCTCACAAACAGAACCAACCACGGGTGGGTTTAACAGGAATAGTTTCCTATTTCAAGGGGTATTGTATGGCATAGTTATAACCCCATATTAGGGAGTATATGACGATGTACTTTAGTCGTTCTAAGTAGAACTAGAAGCGAATCAAACAATGCAATTTTAATAGCTCCTAAGCGCATATAGTATGTCCCTAACTAAATCTAATTAGGTTACTTTAACTATGTCTTATTTGAAGTATAAGTTAGGGTATAAAATTATAACTACACAGCATCGTCAATGTATCAATCCAAACTATTTTTTAATAAAAAATAATAAGATGACTTTCATAAACAATCCTTTTAATAATAGTCAAATTAAACTCATTAATAATCTAAATTAATAGCTGTTGATAAACACCTCTATATAGAGTAATTTTTTTATTATTAATAATCAATTACTTAGCATATCTTTGGTTTACACTACTCGTAAGTTTCTTGTAACCTATGTAATTATAATAATGTAACCCATAATTATTATAAAATGCATAGAACTAGTTGGTCAGACACTGACCTTGAAAAATTAACTAATCGTGAAAATCACAGAATTATCTTCAACGGTATTGAATACGTTTGGGAGCATCGTCTAAAAAACAAGTGGGAGTTACACTCCATCTTCCTTTACAAAGATTATAAAATTCTTTATAGTAACCTTCAATTTTGGTTACACAATTGGAGAAAAGAACTTGATAAAAGAAGAGAAAAGGGTTGCGACCTTTTAGAAAACCTCAAACAAACAGACAAAGCGGTAAAAATTGCTAATAGCCCTTATACAACTAAGAAAAAGGTTCAACTTATTAATAAGCTTATGCCTAATGAGTCACCGCAATACATTGCAGATATCCTCCAGATAACAAGACAGGCGGTCTATAAACACCTGTGATAAAACTCTCAAGTCACCATAGAAGTATTCTGCAAGAAACACCTTAAAGGCATTGTCAGTAGTAAAGAGTGATGATTTGTTTATAGAGGCATAAAGATAGACAGTGGTTATATAACTGTCCGAAAAAGAACTATTTTAAAGTGTAGAAAAGAGTCTTTGTTATTTAATATACTTGTTACCAATAGTGTAGCGCTGTTGGTAGTAAAAATTGACTGCCAATTTACTGCCGAATCACTGCCATAAAGCATCAATTTCGTACATTTATGCTCGCTTAATGTATTCTTTTAATATATAGATTTAGGAGTTTAAAAGCGAAGTTTTGGCTAGAGCATTAAAGAAAACTGTTGTTTGAAAAACAATTGTTTTATGCCGTCAGAACAAGGCTTTATAAGACTTGTGAGACGTCTGACTGTGACATAAAAAAAGCCGCACATTGCTGTGCAGCTTTTGCTCCTCCTCTTGGGCTCGAACCAAGGACCCTCTGATTAACAGTCAGATGCTCTAACCAACTGAGCTAAGGAGGAATTTATTCTTTAAACTTACTAAGTATAAGTTTTGATGACATTTTCTTTAGCAACAACCGCTGTTGTAACTATTTTTTTTCAACCTTTCTCTCGATTGGGGCTGCAAATTTATATAAAGTTTTTAATTAAACAATATATTTGTAAAAAATTAGAAAAAAAATTATCGATGAGTTTATTAGCTATTGGAACTGTTGCGTTTGACGCAATTGAAACACCATTTGGAAAAACAGACAAAATATTAGGCGGGGCTGCAACCTATATAGGACTTTCAGCTTCACGATTTGGACAACGTGTAAATGTTGTATCAGTAGTAGGTGGAGATTTCCCTAAAGAGTATTTAGAGATGCTTGAAAGCAGAGGAGTTGACACTTCAGGTATTGAAATTAAGAAAGATGGGAAAACATTCTTTTGGTCGGGAAGGTATCATAATGACATGAACACAAGAGACACCTTGGATACTCAATTAAATGTTTTAGAAACATTTACTCCTGTGATTCCAGAATCTTATAAAGATTGTGAATTTTTAATGCTTGGAAACTTGGATCCAGATTTACAAAGAACGGTTATCGAAAGCCTTCCGAATAGACCAAAATTAATAGTCGCTGACACGATGAACTTTTGGATGGACATTAAAATGGATGCATTAAAAAAAACCATTAAATTAGTTGATGTACTTTCTATTAATGATGAAGAAGCTAGACAGCTTTCAGGTGAATACTCTTTAGTTGTAGCTGCTCAAAAAATTATGGCAATGGGTCCCAAATACCTCATCATTAAAAAAGGGGAACATGGAGCATTATTGTTTCACAAAAAAGAGGTTTTCTTTGCCCCAGCACTTCCGTTAGAAGAGGTTTTTGATCCAACAGGAGCAGGTGATACATTTGCAGGAGGATTTATTGGCTTTCTTGCACAAACCAAAGACATCTCATTTGAAAACATGAAAAGAGCAATTATTTTTGGCAGTGCTTTAGCTTCTTTTACAGTAGAGAAATTTGGAACAGAAAGGATAAAATCTTTAACGCAAGGAGAAATAGATTCCCGTGTAAAACAATTTGTTGACCTTGTTCAATTTGATATACAATTAGAAAATAGTTTATAACTATTTTATCCAATTTTACAAAAAGCTTTGTATACAGTATTAATAATGTATACAAAGCTTTTTGTTGTTTAAAAACACTTTCATCGATAAATATTTTCTTTTTCTTAATTTATAATTATATTTGGGTACATTCATTTAAACACACGCCCATATGAGTAATACCATTTATAAAGTCCTAGTACCAATAGATTTTACTGATATTGCCAAAACAGCTATTAATCATGCTGCAATGGTTGCAAAAAGTTTTAAAGGAGAGGGAGAAGTTCACCTTTTGCATGTTGTCGGCAGCGAAAAATCAATATCTAATGCTCAAGAAAAATTAGAGGCTTGGTGTCAAGAGGCTTATGCCGATTATGGTGTAAACACAAAATTCATTGTAAAGAAAGGTAGTATTTTCGATGATATCGGCCAAGTCGCTAAAGATATTGATGCAAGACTAATTGTAATGGGGACTCACGGCATAAAAGGTATGCAGCATATTACAGGAAGTCATGCATTGAAAGTAATTAATAATTCAAAAGTTCCATTCATAATCGTTCAGAGAAAGAATGCGAGCAGAGAGTATAAAGATATTGTTCTTCCAATACGATTTGCTCAAGAATCAAAACAGAAACTAGGAATTACTGCAAGTATTGCAGCTCATTTTGGAAGCAAAGTACACATATTCGCTTCCAATGAATCTGATGAATTTTTAAGGGCTAAGGTTAGTAGAGAGTTAATTTTTGCAAGACATTACTTCGAGGAAAGAAAGATTAATTATGAAGTAGAAATAGCCCCTTCTACTAGCAACTTTTTGCAACAGGTTATTACTTACTCTAAGGAAGTAAACGCTGACTTGATTGCAATTGTAAATAGCAAAGAAGGTGGAATACTCCCTGACTTATTCAAAGGTGGTGGGGAGCTGGAAATTATTGGAAATAAAGAAGAAATTCCTGTAATTATAATGAATCCAACTCAAGAATTCGTTCCAGAATCATTTGGTTAGATTATTAATTTAAAATAAAAAATATGCTTCAACAATGTTGAAGCATATTTTTTTGCCGTATAATATTCACTTAATCAACAATATGGTCATAGGACTTAGCTGAGATAATCATTTTATTAACTGCACTCTCTGAATACTGTTCACTTTGGAAACTACTAATTGAAACATTAAATCCATCTTTAGAATAGGTGTAAAAAAAGTGAAATTCAGGCTCAATATCACTATTCGGAATTGTGTTCTTCCAAAATAATAAAGGTGGTGTTTCATCGATTAAAGCTGTTTCAAAAACCTGAGCTTCCATAAGCTCACTCATTCTCATATCATAGGATATTGGCTCTTGTTGTAATTCTATTCCAAAACGTTCACCAACGGTTATTCTCACACTTCCCCAATCCGTTCGATCTATAATTGGCTGACCAAATTCTTCATTTGGAATGTAAATAATTCCTTCGAAGCCGTGCTCTCTTAAGTCAAGCTTATTCATGCCTTCATAGTTCACTACTTCCTCTGTAGAAGAATTTTCCGCATCTCCATCAGTAGATCCACCACAAGCTGCGAAAAGTGTCGCAACTATAAACAACGCTACTATTTTAATCTTTTTCATAATTTGTATTTTTTAGCAAATATATCATTTGAAGTAACATCAATCAATGTCCCTATTTTATTATTACTCTTGAACCACTGCTGTGCGCTGCAAAATCTGGTGCATACATGCATTGCACTTGAGTTATCCCGTTTGAAAACTGACCTGAAATATTAGCTCTTAATTCATATTGGAAAACGTAGGTTCCTTTTCTTAAATAGGAAATAAAGAAATTGGTGGCTGTATCTTTCGTGCTTTCATAATAGCCTAAGCCGTCTTGATATTTGAAACTCGATAATACATTGATTGGCTCAAAACCTGCTGCGCGCATGTCTTTTAAATGCACAAACTCCAAATCCCGATCTGAACGTAACTCAACTCTTACTACTACCTTATCGCCAACCTTAATTGGTGTTTCAGCAGTAATTCGTTGCAATTGCTTTCCAGAATTAGTTCTTACTTCTATGAATAACTCTTTCTCTAATTTCAATGGCGTTTCAGCAAATGTAATTTTATCTAAATCTTCAAAATACTGCCAATAAGCAGCACCCCACGCTGTGCCTTCGTTGGTTTTGGTTATTGTAATTTTTCCCATTTTTGGCGATACTTCTGCTCTACTCCACGCTTTTTTGAAGTAACCTGTACCGGCCTCCGTTTTTAAAGTAACATCCTTTGCCGGGTCTAATTTTTTATCCCCAACAGTAATACTGACTGTATTTTGAGTCGATAAAAGATTCGTTCCTTTTAATAGTAATGCATAACAAGCATCAGCTGTAGCTTTCGTCGTTTTCCAATCTTGGGTTTGCTTTTGCTTCAACAACCAAATCTTAAGTAATTCAACAGAAAGATCATCATTCATTACTTCATCAAAGGCTTCAATCATTAACACTTGCGATTCTATTGGTGCTTGATTCCAGTAATATCCTCTGCGGTTATCTTTCCAATACATGCCGAACTCATCATTATAAATGGCAATGTCTTTCGCAGCTTTCATGATTGTTTTAGCTGTTGCTTCTTCTTTATTTCTATTCAACGAAAGTGCAATCATTCCTCTTAATTGGAGACTATAATCCAACCAGTACTTTTTCATCTGATCGTAATAATACTGATGTGCTTTTTGATTGTTTTGCGTGATTGATTTTTCCATAAAGAAGCTGCGCGCATAGAAATACTGAATGTGAAAAGAAGAAGCGGCCTTCTTCGTTAAATCTGCATTCATTCGAACTAAATCATCATAATCTTCTTGCAGTTGAGCATCTAAATAAGCAATGGCCTTATTAAGCAGTTGATTCAGTCTAACTTCTGTTTTCAAATCAATCATTCCCAATTGCTTCAAATGGCCAAATCCGCTAACGATGTATTGCGTGATGTATCTATTCTCACTACCGCCATCAAACCACGGCCAAGCTCCCGAAGGTAGTTGCATTTGTTCCAATTGCTTTATAGATCGCTCCCGCTCTCTTCCCATTCTATCCAATTGAAATAATTCTCCCAATCGGCGTTTACGCTCACTTTCGTCTTTAGCGTTTCTCAACCAGGGAGTTTCTTGAATCATCAATGCTTTTAATTCTTGATTTTTTTCTAGATTAAACAACAAGGCCTCAGGTTGATATTGTCGCCAAATTTCAAATACCCGCTTTATGTTAGGATCAGAATTGGCAATATGTGTTGCAATAGTATTAGCATACAGTCGATTAAACATTTGCTCGGCACATTCATACGGATACTCCATTAAATAAGGCAATGCTTGAATGGCATACCAAGCTGGATTGGAGGTATATTCTACCGTAAATCGCTCATTGGTTAACGTGGTTGATGTATTGTTCACGAACTTATCAAACGTAAACTGCTTACTTCCTTTTCCATTTATTGGCAGCGGCAAAGCTTCTGTCACCAACATGCGATTCGTCAATACAGGAATCATTCGCTCTTCACCATCACTGTGAGTATTGCTTTCGCCGATTATTTTGTAGGTTACTGCTTGCAATCCTTTTGAAATGGCCACTTCCCATTTGATTACTCCGTTTCCTTTAGCTTCTATTTTTGTCTTTTGGTTCGCATCCCGATTCACCAACAAATCGATCGGCTCCATCGTTAATGCATCAAAAAAGGCAATACTTACAGCTACTTCTTGCGCTTTATCGCTAATATTCGCCACTTTCGTTAAAAACACCAACGTATCTCCTTCTCTAAAAAAGCGAGGTGGATTTGGCATGACCATCAATTCTTTTTGAGCGACTATTTGTTCTAGCGCAGTTCCAATTTTTAAATCGGTGGTGTGTGCCAATGCCATGAATTTATAGCGTGTTAATGCATCAGGCATGGTAAACGTAAAATCTACGGTTCCGTCTTGGTTGGTTTCTAAATGTGGATAAAAGAAGGCCGTTTCTCGCAAGTCGGAGCGGATGGATGGAGTTGGGTTAGCAGATTCTATTTTTTCTTCAATTTCATAGAAAGATTCTTCAGCAAAATCTTCGTTTGCCACCCTAACGGCCATTGCGCTAATTTCCTCACTTTTAACATTACCTTTTGAAGAAGCCATTGCTACGTCCATTTGAACAAGAGAGTTTCTAGCGTAATACTGCTGCCCTCCTTCAAACCCAAAAAAATTCAATCCTTTATAGCTTAGTGAAGAGATACTATTATTTTCTGATTGATAATAGTTGGTCAATGAAGCAATCCCAAAATACTGATCATATTGCCAAGAAGAACGACTGTAATTATTTTGATAAGGGAACAAACTCCAACTATTACTCTTAAAAACATCTAAGCTTTGGTCGTACATGGAAGCCAGCACTTCCGCCTGGATCGATTTTTCATCTACATCAGTCACTTTTAATGACCATTCTTCCTTGCTACCAGGTTCAGTTACTTTTCTAAACGTGCTTAATTTTACCTTTAATTGTTTGTTGTTATATGGAACGGCAAACTGCATGGATTCACTATAAGCTCGATTATCATAAGTCATCAATAAATTGACTTGAAACCCTCCTCTCAACTCCTCTTTTACGTCAATTTCAATTACTTTTTGCTCCTTTTTTAATGAAATCCATTCCTTTTTGAGCACTTTATCGCCCAAGACAACTTCATAAAATACTTTTGCATCAGTAGCCCTTGAGCCAATGACAAATTGAGCTTTCTCACCTACTTCTACTTTATTGGTCAATTGCTTCACCCAAAACACAGAAGCCATGGTAGGACACTTATCTTTTAAGCTGTAAATATTGAAGAATCGTTCCTGCTGTATCTCATCGCCGTTTTCATCTGTAGCAATAATGTTCATTTTATAGGAGCCACTTTTAAGGGGTTCTTTTATTTTAACTTCTTGGTTCGATAACTCTTTTGCATCAATTACTTTCACCTCCACTTCAAATAAGAATGGGTTCAGCTCATTTTCAGCATAAGCCAAATGCGGAAACTGTTTTCTAAACTCTACCTCACTCAGCTGATTTTGCTCAGGCAAGTCCCAATACCGCTCTTTATATACTCTATCTCTTGGTTTTAATCGCTCAACTGTGTACTTCACAGTTGCCTTTATCAATTCTCCTGAAAAGTTTATTGTATTAAATTGAAAGGACTTAAAATCCTCACTTTGAATCTCTTCTTGCAAGTCTACTTTCAGCTGAAAGGCTTGTTTGCTAATGGTTACAGAAGTCGCAGAGCTTTGAGTTTCTCCATTGATATCAGTTACATCTACTACTATTTCATAAGTAAACGTAGAATTACTACTCAGTGGTGATTTGGCTAAAAATGGAATTTCGAATTCTCCTGCCGCATTTGTGGTAACTTTTCCATTGGCAATTTCTGCCTCGCTATTGCTTGAAGGTGGAAATCTCCTCCAGCCGTATCCATACCAATAAGGCACTAATTCTCGTCTTACAATTCTATAATTAACTGTTGCATCAGTTAAATTAGTACCAGAGTATGTTACTGCTTTTCCTTTAGCACTAATGGAATCATTTAACTTAAAGCTTCCCTTTAATGGGTCAAACATTACTTCAAACTGCGGTCGTTTGTATTCTTCTACCGAAAATCCGTGCTGTCCAAAATTTGCTTTAATTCGATAATATCCAGTTAATCCACCTACAGGCAACTGAAAAGAACCACTAAATGATCCGTATTGATTAGTTTTTACTTTCAGTTCCACTACCTTTCTATAATTGACATCCATCAACTCAACTGTACTTGAATAGTTGGTATTCACCTTAAACTCTTTGTTTTTTGAATCGAGAACAATTCCTTTAAAATAAACAGTTTGCCCAGGCCTATAAATCGCACGATCAGTGAAAAAGTTAACTTGAGTGGCCCATTCTGCTTCTTCATTTCTATTGTTATTGTAGACATAAATACTTTGAGAATAAAGGCTATCATTGCCATTTCTAAAGGCTATCGACACATTTTTATTATACGCTCCACTAATTGAAACAAAACCATTAGCATCGGTTTTAAAATTACCCACCTCTTCATAGTTAGAACTGTAATTCTTGTTGTTATACAGCTTCAACTCAATATTGCCTAATGGATGACCGTTTTTACGACTCAAGACATAAAACTCTGTATCTCCATCATCTTGATTATGTTTGATAAAACTCATCTCAGACACCCAAAATTCAGTGAACGAAATAGATTCCATCTGAGAAAAATCTGACTTGGAAGAGGAAAGGATGTAATAGTGACCCGTTGGTAATCCGGTTTGAGAAAACTCAGTGCTGTGTTGTCGAAGATCTTCTTGTCCTTTATAGTTTACTGACCAACTTTTCACTTCCTTAGAAGCTAATAATTTACGTTTTTGCTCATTATAATTCATGTTCCTCGCTTCTCGGCCAAAAGGAGAAACCACTATTTTATAATGCATAGTAGAAATATTTCGCCATACAGCTTTAAATAGAATCGGTGTGTTAGGAAGTATAGCTGATTCTAGCTCTAATTGGTGCAATGCCCTATTCAATTGATACAATAACACCTGACATTGAGTACTACCATAACTTTTCGGATACTTTTTAATGTACTCTTCACATAAATCAGCTGCATCCTTTAGTTTATTTTTATGAATAGCAGAGCTATCATCATCATACATTTGTTTCAAATAATTGGCTATTTCATATGCGGTTCTTGCAGATGAGACATGATCGTTTAATTGTTCATGTAATTCTTGAATAGAACGATAATACATCGTTTCCTTTTCCTCTCCTTGATAATAGGATTTCGCATATTGCAATCGTTTAATAGTAGCATCAGCCAAAGCAGTTAAATTATTTTCTTCCAATAAAAAAGTCGTCCAACTTTGATACAATTTCAATGCTTTCCATTCATTAGAGAATGTATCAGTTGTCAGGAAAATATATTTTTCGAATTGGTGATTCGCTGCAAATACAATAGAATCATCAATACTAAAAACATCAATCGGATCAGGTAAACTCGCTTGACCCGAACTGTAAAAATCAATGGCTCTTTTAACCAATAAATCATACAAATAGCGCTGTATTTCATTCTCTTCTGAAAAAGCACTTTTCTGATCAGTTAGAATTGGCTCAAAATAATTAATGGGAGTCCGCTTTAGCTTTTCGGTTTCTTGGAGCGAGGCATCAAAATGAAACTGCATCCGTTTTACAATCGTTTTTAAATCCCAAGTTTTTATGTCATCAGTCGGTTCGCTTTGCAACTCTGTTCGTTGATTAAATTTCCAACTATTTTGCTGATAATAATTCTGATAAATAGTACCCAAAGCAGAATGAAAAATTGCTGATAGTGGGTAATTATAAATATTCGTTTTCTGCTCTAATTCGATAATCGTTTTTTCTAAGCTTTCTTCCGTAAACGAACTACTCAACCTTGCAATGTATAAAGTGGCTTTATATACTTGGTTGTAATTTTGTATTTTTTCGGCTTTTGCTAGTATTTTTTCTACCTTTTGAGCAGCCGTTTTATCGAGTCCTTTCATCATCAAAGAATCGACTACAACCCAATCCTTTTCAAAACTATCTGATGCTTTGTAAACGATCAACTCTTTATTGGCAAGAGCACTATAATTCCATGCAATAAGCATGAAAACTGAAAATAAACTAAAAAAGATAAAGACAAATTTCTTACACATGGGATTTATTTTTGCTTCGTTATCAAATATAGTTCCATTTACAACTGATCGCAATTATTAATAGAAGCAATCGATTAACTTTGGTTCCAATAAATTGAATAAATCAGCATTATAGACAAGCTTAGTCAATTGAATACGCGCTCAACTAATAAATTAAATTACAATGAAAATTAAAAGCATTAATCCATACGATCAATCAATTTATTTTGAAACAACTCAATACACTGATGAGCAAATTGAAAGTTGTGTTGATCTATCAGCACGAGTTTTTGAGGCATGGGAAAAAGTAAGCTTACCGGAAAAGAGCAACTATCTTCTAAAAGTAGCAGGAGACCTGAAGCAAAATGCTAGCGTATATGGAGAAATCATTACAAAAGAGGTTGGAAAACCAATTACACAATCCATTGCAGAAATAGAAAAGTGTGCTTGGGTTTGCGAATACTACGCAAAAAATGGAGCACATTTTTTAAGCGAAAAAATAGTGGTTACTGATGCTACAAATAGCTATGTTAAGTATGAACCAATTGGCTGTGTATTAGCTATTATGCCATGGAACTATCCATTTTGGCAGTTATTTCGTTTTTTAGCGCCTACTTTAATGGTTGGGAATGTGGCTATTTTAAAACACGCCTCCAATGTATCCAAATCGGCACTTGCTCTACAAGAAATTATTGAGAGAAATGGTATTCCTAAAGGAGTTTTTCAAACTATAATAGCTGACAGCAAACAGATAAGTACACTCATCGAAAACAAACATATCAAAGCCATAACACTTACAGGTAGTGAGAAAGCAGGAAAAGCCGTAGCGGCCAAAGCAGGTAGTGAAATAAAGAAAACCGTTCTAGAGCTCGGTGGCAGCAATGCGGCGATCATTTTTGAAGATGCAGCAATTGAAGAAGCAGCAAAAACAGGAGCTTGGGCAAGGTTTCAAAACACCGGACAAAGCTGTATTGCAGGGAAAAGGTTTATCGTCTTGGAGGGTATTTATGATCAGTTTATGGATCAATTCACGAAATATGTGGCTTCCTACAAAATAGGGAACCCAATGGATGAGTCTACGGAAATAGGGCCGATGGCAAGAGAAGACTTAGCAGAAGAATTAGAAAAGCAACTAAAAGATGCTCTTAACAAGGGAGCAAAGCTCATTTTAGGAGGCAAAAGAACAAAAGCTCATTTTGAGCCAACAATAATTGAAGGAATTACTTCAGAAATGCGCGCTTACTCTGAAGAATTATTCGGACCTGTAGCCTCTGTGATACGAGTAAAAACAGAAGAAGAGGCCATTGATGTAGCCAATAGTAGCGCATTTGGACTTGGAGTATCTTTGTTTTCTAAAAATCCTGAACGGCTAACCGACTATATTTCTGAGTTAGAAGACGGAGCAGTTTTTATAAATGACATGGTAAAATCAGATCCACGACTACCCTTTGGAGGGACAAAATTTTCAGGCTATGGCAGAGAATTATCAATAGATGGCATGATGGAATTTGTCAACAAAAAAACGGTTTACATTAAATAATCTACTCTGCCTCTATCTTGGGTAATCCGATTTTATATTTAACAGAAATTAATCGGATAATAATAATCACAGATACGGCTATAGATACATTAATCTCGAAAATAGTCCAGGTGTTTACTACTTGAATATTAAAAATATTGAAGGGAAAGCGTATAGATCAATAAAAATAATAAAAACTAAGTAATTGATTAAGTAGATACCTCATTCAAAAGTTAACTAAAGAAAAAACGGGAGTAGTTTAAAATCTACTCCCGTTTTTAGTACCCGGAGCCGGAGTCGAACCGGCACGCCCGAAGGCACAGGTGTTTGAGACCAGCGCGTCTACCAATTCCGCCATCCGGGCAAGATGAGATCAAACTCAAACAGGGTGCGAAATTATTCAATACTTTTGACTCAGCGTAAGCTTTTTGAAAAAAAGTTTATAAACAAGTAGTTATTTATTGTGATGCTTTAATTAATTTAATAAATTTGCACCCCCTTTAACGAGCATAAAAGCAAGAACAAAGCCATGTCATCAAAAGTAAAAATCTTTTCAGGAGCAGCTACCAAAGACTTAGCGTTGAAAATAGCGCAGAGTTACGGTGTTGATTTAGGTAAAGCATCTATAAGTACTTTTAGCGACGGTGAATTCCAACCGTCATTGGAGGAATCTGTTCGTGGCGCAGATGTTTTCATCATACAAAGCACTGTGCCTCCAACTGATAACTTGTTCGAGTTATTGTTGATGGTCGATGCAGCAAAAAGAGCTTCAGCAAGAAGAATTGTAGCTGTTATTCCTTATTTTGGTTTTGCTCGTCAGGATAGAAAAGATTCT
The DNA here is from genome assembly GCA_028336925.1 of Vicingaceae bacterium. Taxonomy (GTDB): domain Bacteria; phylum Bacteroidota; class Bacteroidia; order Flavobacteriales_E; family Vicingaceae; genus Acidiluteibacter. The sequence goes on from JAOKVV010000026.1 coordinate 19,713, forward strand.
CCTCGTGTACCAATTGGGTCTAAGTTAGTTGCCAACATGCTTACTGCAGCAGGTGTAACTAGAGTAGTAACGATGGACTTACATGCAGATCAAATCCAAGGATTTTTTGAGGTACCTGTAGATCATTTATTTGCCTCTGCGATCTCAATTCCTTTCATTAAGGAATTAGAATTGCCTAATTTGATTATGGCTTCGCCAGATATGGGTGGTTCAAAAAGAGCATATGCTTATGCAAAGCATTTACAAACAGAAGTAGTTGTTTGTTACAAACAACGGAAAGAAGCCAATAAAATAGAACAGATGTTCTTAATTGGTGACGTATCGGGCAAAGATGTATTATTAGTCGATGATATGATTGATACTGCAGGAACATTGACAAAAGCAGCTGATATAATGATGGAAAAAGGAGCAAATAGCGTAAGAGCTTTTTGTACTCACGCCATTTTATCGGGTGAAGCATATAATAGAATAGAAAATTCAAAGCTTACGGAATTAATCGTAACTGATACCATTCCGCTTAAGCAGGAAAGCAAAAAGATAAGAGTGCTATCTGTAGCTGATTTATTCGCAAAAGTAATCTACAAGGTTCACAATTACGAGTCAATTAGTGGGTACTTTATTTTTTAAAAAGTAGTATAAACGTTTTTAGTAAATAGTAGAAAAATGAAATCTGTAGTGTTAGAAGCTTCTGTAAGAGATAGCGTAAGAAAGAAAAGCGCATTGAACTCAATGAGAAAAGAAGGGTCAGTACCTGGAATTCTTTATGGTGGAGAAATCAACACCAACATTGCTGTCAATGAAATCGCTTTCGGAAAATTAATCAATACTCCTGAAGTTCACATTGTTGAGTTGAATATTGAGGGTAAAAAAGTTAAAGCGGTAATTAGAGATGTTCAGTTCCACCCGGTATCTGACAAACCTATTCACATCGATTTCTACGAAGTATTCGAAGATAAAGCTATGACTATGGGTATTCCTGTAAGAGTAGTTGGTAATTCTATCGGTATCAAAAATGGTGGTAAGAGAAGTGATAAATTAAGAAAATTAGTTCTTAAAGCACTTCCTAACGACATGCCTGATGTAGTAGAAGTTGACATTACTAAGCTCAAAATTGGTCAGTCTATCAAAGTTCAAGATATTTCTATTGAAAATGTTGAATTATTAGATACTCCAAACGCGGTAGTAGTAGCTGTTAAAACTTCTAGAGTTGCAGTTACAACTGACGACGAAGAAGAGGAAGAAGAAGGTGCTGAAGCATCTACGGAAGCAGCAGCTGAATAAATTTAAAATTTCTTACAATGAAATACCTCATTGTAGGTTTAGGAAATATTGGTGCAGAGTACGAAAATACTCGTCACAACATTGGATTCAAAGCATTGGATGCACTAGCAAGTGCGTCCAGTGCTTCTTTTGTTACTAGTAGGCTAGGAGATGTCGCCGAAATAAAACACAAAGGAAGAACACTTATACTTCTCAAACCTTCTACTTACATGAACTTAAGTGGTAAGGCTGTGAACTATTGGATGCAACAAGAGAAAATCACCCTTGATAAAGTTCTTATTATCACAGATGACATTGCATTAGATTTTGGAGTACTCCGATTAAAACTTAAAGGCAGTGATGGCGGCCACAACGGCTTAAAAAGTATTGCTGAAGTTTTGGGTACACAAAACTACTGTAGACTAAGATTTGGAGTGGGTAATGACTTTGGTAGAGGACAGCAAGTGCAATACGTACTAGGCAAATGGACAAAAGATCAAGAATTGTCATTACCTGAGCGATTAGACCAAACCGGAAAGTTTATTCTTGCATTTACCACTGCTCCTACTCAACGAGTGATGTCTGATTTTAATGGAAAGTAATTAAAGCAGCTCGAAATTATCTGCGTCCATTCCGACCGGAAATTTTTCTCTAAAATTGGCTAATTCCTGATAATCTAATTCAGTGGAAGTCGAATTTTCATCATCAATAATTGGCTCTAATATATATTCTCCTTTCGGGTCTATTACCGCTGAGTTTCCTGAATACAAAATGTCATTTCCGTCTGCACCTACTCTGTTTACTCCAATAACGTAAGCTTGATTTTCAATAGCCCTTGCTTGCAATAATTTATCCCATGCACCTACTCTAGCTTTTGGCCAGTTAGCAATATAAATTAATACATCGTAAGAGGACTTAACGTATGTTTTTCGATCAGTTTCGAAGACGTTTCTACTCCAAATAGGAAAACGAAGATCGTAACAAACGAGCGGAAGAATTTTCCACCCTTTATAATTCACAATCAGCTTTTCTTCTCCTGCTTTAAAATAATGATCTTCATCAGCCATTCTAAATAGGTGACGCTTATCATAGTGTAGAATAGATCCATTAGGATGAATAAAAACCAAACGATTGTAGTAAAAACCAGCTTCCTCGCA
>JAOKVV010000027.1 GCA_028336925.1 Vicingaceae bacterium
GTAGGTATACCCCTTATCTTCTCGAATATTGGCCATTAAGCGAGAACCAAAGTATCCACCTAAAATAGTAGAAACCAGCTGCATTTTCACATAATCGGGGTGCGAACGATTAAAAAGTGGTTTACCAATTCTAATAGCGCATTGCACAGCATTCTTTTTCTCAATGCGCCTTTTCTGAGGTTTTGGATAATCCGACGCTGCAAAAATTACCTCAATAGAATCCATTAATTTTAATTGGCCAAAACTACTGATGAGCAAATTTAAAACGCCTTCATTTACATCTCCTGCCACTTGAATCCGAAGGGATTTCGTTAAAAAATGAGTAAAATAATAATTCTGAATATCTTCTAATGTCAGCTTATCAAAATCATCCAATTCAGTAGTTGCAGCATATAAATGATTCTCACTAAAAATTAATTCAGGAAAACGCTTTTTCGCTACATAACTCACCCGCTCCAGATTAACCTTCATCTTTTGCTTTTCATTATTAATGTACGTTTTGAGTTCCTGAGTATTGAACTTCACATTGGTCAGAACCTCCAATAACAATTGAATTACTTCACGAATATTAGTACTTAATGAATAAACAGCCAGAGTGGTTTTCTCATAACCTACTTCCGTGCCGATAAAAGCGCCCAAAGAATCAAACTTTGTAGCTATCTCATTGGCTGAAAGCAAGGCGGTCCCTTTATCTAACAAATAAGCCGCTGCATGAGCAACCACTGCTGAAGGTGCAGTAATTACACCTGTATTAAAAATAATTTCTAGCTTTAGGACCTTTTCAGTTCCTGCATTGATACACCCCAGAACCAATTCATTTTTCAATACAATTTCATCGGCTTGAATTACGTTTATTGAATCAATTTCTTGAAAAATGGGTGGTTTTTTCCTGTCTAACAACATTCTTATCTTCTATTTCTTTGATTTATAATATAAAGTAGAGCAATTGGTTGGCTTAAAGATCTGCTTAGCATACTGCTGAATCTCTTCTTCTGAAACCTGAGCATACAACTCCTTTTCTTCATTTATTAATTCGGCGTCTTTAGTTAATTCGGCAATTGCTAAACCCATTGCTTTATTAAGCACTGAGGTGTTACTAAAAGCTTGAGAAGAGGCCACCTTATTTTTCACTTTTTGCAATTCTTCAGGAGAAATACCATCGGTAATTACCAAATCGACCTCCTCGAGCAAAGCCAACTCAATCTCTTCTAAAGAAACCCCATCATTAGCAGTAGCGGTCAAAACAAATAAACCCTCATCCATATCGCCGGTGATGTAAGCGTTCACGTTCGAGCACAACTCCTTCTCCTTAATAATTTTTTGAAAAAGTCGCGAAGAATCTCCACGTGAAAGTAGATCAGAGAGTAGATCAGCTGCATAATATTTCTCGTCGGTTCTATTACAGATGTGATACGCTTTATAAATGGCATCTGAGGGTACATCTCTTTCCACCGTAAGAGAGCGTGGTTGCAATTGCTCAGGTTCTTTAGGCAAATCCCTAACCAACTTTTCTCCTGCAGGAATGTCGCCAAACCATTTTTTTGCAAGCACCTCAACTTGATCTCTAGTAACATCTCCAGCCACCGATAAAATAGCGTTATTTGGACGATAATGTTTTAAAAAGAAAGATTTCACATCGTCCATTGAAGCTTCTTCAATGTGTTTAATTTCCTTTCCTATCGTAGCCCATTTATAAGGATGACGAGAGTATGCAAGAGGTCGAAGTAACAACCAAACATCGCCGTATGGCTGATTCAAATAGCGTTGTTTAAACTCTTCAATTACAACACTGCGCTGAACTTCTAAACTTTTCTCAGTAAATGCTAAGCTTTTCATTCGGTCAGATTCTAACCAAAAAGCGGTTTCTATATTCTGCTTAGGAAGTGTAATGTAGTAGTTGGTAATATCATTTGATGTAAATGCATTATTCTCCCCGCCTACTTCCTGCAAAGGACCATCGAAATTTGGAATATTTTCTGACCCACCAAACATTAGATGTTCGAATAAATGAGCAAACCCCGTGCGATTCTCGTTTTCATCTCGAGCACCCACGTCATACAATAGATTAAACGCGACTATTGGTGTTGTTTCGTCTTTATGTACGATTACTTTCAGTCCATTCTCTAGACTAAACTTTTCATATTGAATCATTAAAATTGATATTTATCTGTTTTAAATTCTTGAATACTTTTTCTGTATTCACTTAATAATTGCTCAAAAACTTCTCTAACCGGCAGTACAGAAGAGATTAAACTGGAAACCTGTCCAATCTCTAACTCTCCTTCTACCAAGTCGCCTTCAAACATACCTTTCATTGCCCTCCCCTTACCCAACAAAGCTTTAAGTTCATTGGCGGATGCACCGCGTGCTTCTAAAGCAACCACATTATTATAAAATTCATTCTTTAACAAACGAACAGGGGCTAATTGTTTTAATCGAAGTTGTGTATCACCTTCTTTTGCCTCAACAATAAGATTTTTATAATTTTCATTTGAAGAAGCTTCTTGAGTGGCTGCAAAACGGCTACCCAACTGAACTCCATCAGCACCCAACGATAAAGCAGCCAACATACCCGAACCAGTAGCTATGCCGCCAGCTGCAATTAATGGAACATTTATAGCTTGTTTAACAGATGGAATTAAACACATCGTGGTCGTCTCTTCACGTCCATTATGACCTCCTGCTTCAAACCCTTCGGCTACTATAGCGTCAACTCCGGCCTGCTCTGATTTTTGTGCAAACGCAACACTAGAAACAACATGGACTACTATAATATCATGGGATTTGAGTAAAGATGTATACTTATTCGGGCTACCCGCGGAGGTAAATACTATTTTTACATCATTTTCGATGATGGTCTGAATTTGCTTATCGGCGTAAGGAGAAAAAATTGGAAGATTTACACCAAATGGTTTTTTAGTGGCACTTTTTGCTTTTAAAATATGCTCTTTCAACAGATCGGGTTTCAACGAACCTGCGCCAATCAACCCCAATCCACCAGAATTAGAAACAGCTGCTGCTAAACGCCAACCGCTATTCCAAACCATACCACCTTGGATGATAGGATAATCAATATTAAAAAGATTTGTAATTCTATTTTTCATTCCTTGAGTACTGAAAGTAGGCTAAATTAAACATTGACATTTAGTTAAGTTCTATTTTTTTAAGAAAAAAATAGTTTGGTTTTGAAGTTTTTTTTACATTTGTTAGATGAGGAATCTAATACTTTTTATAGCATTAACGCTATCAAGCATCTACGGCCTGGCTCAGTATAATTTTGATTTTGGGGTTAACCTTGGCGCTACATCATTTCTAGGAGAATTAGGAGGTCCTGATAAATCCCCGCAAAATAATTTTAGAGATATGAATCTAGAATCTACCAGATATGCTTTTGGTGGATTTGCACGATACCGATTTCTCCCCAAACTTGCAGGAAAAGTATCTTTAAATTATTTACGCGTTTCAGGTGCAGACAGTCTTACTAATGAGCCAACCAAAAGAGCTCGTAATTTAAGTTTTAGAGCCGACATAATTGAAGCTAGTGCAACGCTAGAATATTATTTTCTGAGTCTTAATTATCTTAATAAAAAGGCAAGATTTAATAGTGACTTTAAAGTGTATTTTTTTGGTGGTTTTTCTGCATTCTATTATAAACCTGAAGCTGTGTATCAAGGAGAATGGTATGATTTAAGAACGCTTAGAACCGAAGGTCAAGAAAAAGAATATGATCAAATTTCTTTTGCAATTCCATTTGGAGTTGGTTTTTATTACAGCGTACAAAGAAATATTCGAATAGGGATGGAATTTGGCTACCGAGCTACTTTTACTGATTACTTAGACGATGTTAGTGATGTTTATGCTTCCCCTGAGAGTCTACCTTTTGCTCAATCAATTTTACTAGCCAATAGAACTCAAGAGAGAAGAGCCATTGAGGGCGATGAAAAATTTCCAAATTCAGGATTTTACCAACAAGGTTCAAAGCGAGGAAACCCTAACTCCAATGATGGGTACTTATTAACACAACTCTCCGTTTCTTATGCAATAAGAGGAAAAAGTAGCTTCTATAAAGCACGATACAAAAAAGTGATTAATAAACGAAGAAAACGAACTAAATTTTAATCGCATTCAATAAAAAACATGACGCCTCTGAATTCTTTCAGGGGCGTTTTTTTATCAAAGAGTTTCTCTATACACCGCTTTTCGGAGCCATACATCGACCTAGCTCGGCAACCGCTCGAGTTACTTTAGTCCACTCAGGGAGCTTTTGTTTTGTATCGAGATGTCCTTTTAAAACCACTAGAAGTCCTTTAACACATCGATATATTAAAAAAATGACACATTATTACTTTAACACATTGTTACCTTAAAACGGTCAAATTAAGCGGTGCTTCATTTTATCGTTTCACGTATTGAATGATTTTTCTCAATGGCTTAAAGATCAAGGTATAATATTTTGGAGTCAACCCATTCATTTCCCAGGCTTTTCGATCTTCTTTATTGGCGCGTAATCGATTTCTAAGACTCGAATTACTCATTCCTCCAACCCGCATATTTACAATTACCCTTGGCAAGTAAGCTAATCGAGCCCCGTGCTTTAAAACCATTCGAAGCATTAACTCATAGTCTGCAGCAGAAACCAATTCTAAACTATACTCACCATATTTTAAATACCATTCCTTTCTAATAAAAAATGTCGGATGTGGTGGCATCCAACCGGATAGAAAAGAATTTGGTTTATAGTCGCCAGATTTCCAATACCTAACTACATTATTGGTATCTATTTGATCAACATAGTTTAGGTCCGCATAAAGAGCATCTGCATTTGCCTCGTTAAATTTTGACATTACATCTTCTATAACTAACCCATCGGTATAATAGTCATCCGAGTTTAAAACGCCAATGATATCTCCGCTTGCCATCCTAATGCCTTTATTAATGGCGTCGTACATTCCTTTATCTTTTTCTGAAACTACCTTGAAAATTTGATCGCCAAAGGAGGCTATTATCTCCATAGTAGTATCTGTTGACTTTCCATCTATAACTATATATTCCAAGTTGTCATAAGACTGATTTACAACTGAAGTAATGCAATCAGCAATAGTCTTCTCGCTGTTGTAACAAACGGTTATGATGGAGATTTTCATGTACTTTTGATATTTCTTATTTTAATCTCCTTTGCTGGATTACCTTGGTAAATCTTAAATGATTCTAGATTATTGGTGGCAACGGACATTACAGATAATACAGCGTGAGAAGCTATAATAACACCAGGACAAACAATTGCTTTTGCCCCAATCCATACTCCATCTTCTAAAGTAATGGGTTGAGTTATCAAATCAAAAGTTGTTTTCTTATAATTATGATTTCCGCATAAAAGAAAAGCTCCTTGTGATAAACAACAATTAGCACCAATAGAGACAGAGGCTAAATTATCAATCCAAACTTCCTCTCCAATCCAAGTAAATTCCCCAATGGAGAGTCTCCAAGGGTATTTAATATTCACATTTGGCTTAATATTCACCCCTACTCCTACTTTAGCTCCAAAAATTCTTAATAATAAAACTTTCAGACCACTAAAAGGGAACCAATAAGATTTGAAAATAAAGGAGTTTGTGTAATACCAAAGGATTCTTACCAACCAATTCCTACCAGTTGTAAATCCTCCTAATGCATATCCCTGAAGGTTTGTTGTCATAGTTGAAATAATTTTCTATTCTGCTCTAGAAAAGACTCATTTACAATATATTTACGACTGTAATCGTAAGCAGCATCTACTTTATTTTGGTAAAGATACTTTTCTTCATGTAACAGCTCTGTAATTTTTTCTTGAAATAAGTCTATTTGTAAGGGCAAGTCAAACCCGATATCACTTTTTTCTAAATCTCTCCAAGGGGTATTCTGACTAATAATAACCGGTAATGACGCACAAAGGGATTCAGTGATTACATGACCATAATTCTCATGATTTGTTGGAAATAACAAGTAATGATATTGTTGCAAAACAGCGATTAAATTTTTAGGGTTTATAACACCCATATATGTTATAGAAAGATTTATGCCCTTTATTAAATCCAAACATTCTGCCCAATAAATTTTATCTTCAATGGGTCCGTAAATATCTAAGGAAACGTTTTGAGAATTTACCTTCTTTATAACCTCTATGGCGAATTTTAGATTCTTCTTTGAATTAATCCTTGAAAAAAATATCAATTTTAGCAATTTACCTTCTAATAACTCCGCATCTATTTGACGTTTTGATAAACTTGTCGAAATATTTTGAGCAATGTGGACTTGAGCTTGTTCACCAAAAACATTCTTAACTTCTTTTTCTTCTAACGCAGAGGAAACGTGCCAATAAATATGACTGAACCAACCCAAACTGCGTGCAATCGAAATAAACAAGCGCTTCTTCAAGGGTTTAATTTCTAATGCGGCTTTTCCTAACATTCCACGCGGAGCCAATATGATTTTCTCTATTCCTAACTTTTTTGACAAAAGCAAAGGAGTCAAGGTAAAAGTTCTCGAGAACAGAGAGTTGAAATAAACTATATCGGGAGAGTTTTCTACAACCAACTCTTTAAGAAACCTTTTATTCTGGTGCAGCTTATCTAGATAGATCAAACTATACCCCTTATCCTGAATCCATTCATTAGTTTTTATCCCTTCTAAAACCTCTAGACCATCTAAATCATAGGCTGAAGTTATAATGGAGACCTCAAACTCATCCTTGAGTGCCATAACAATATTGTGAACAGATTTAATCGGACCACCCGCTTTATAAGCAGGATAGTACCAATCAATAAAAATAAGCAGTTTCTTTTTATTCATCAATCTTGTTTTCCGTGAGCCAATTTTCCAAAACGATTAAAGTCCACATCTTTGACCAATTTACTTTCTTATCACCATTCAAAAACCTATGCCAATATCGCTCCAACTCTTTGCTGTCAATAAATGATCGATTCTTTAAGTCCGATACTTTTGAAGTGCAAAACGCCTTCAAGTCACCTTTCATCCAATCCACCCATGGAAAAACAAAACCCTTCTTAGGTTTATTCAATAAATCTGTGGGCAATAAATCTCCTAAACTTTCAACCAACAGCTGCTTTGGCTGTTTGGTCAGCTTTAAATCATCTGGCACATTTAGCATGTATTGAACCAATTGATGATCTAGAAAAGGAACCCTTATCTCAAGCGCATGAGCCATTGACATTTGATCTGCATCTCTTAAAAGAACATTTGTCAGATAAGTCTGAAACTCCATCATCGATACTTTCGATTGGAAAGGAAAATCGAATCCTGGGGTGTCATAAGAAACAGAATGATGTGCTATTTTCTTATTGTTATTTTCAATCAAAGGCACTTTTAAGACAGCCTTTATCTCGTCATCCATAAAAAGCTTTCTTCCAAGAGGGTAAGCACTCTCAAGGTCAAAATAATCTAATTTGAGGATTTCATGTATTTTATCTGAAGCTACACTCTTTTTGAAGGAGTCATAGATTGAACCTACAGCATTTCTAAGACCTTTCGGGTAACTTAACATCCATTTATAAGCGCCGATTTTATCCATTTGCCTAAAAATTGGATATCCTGAAAACAACTCATCTCCACCCAATCCGGATAATGCAACACTTATTCCTTGCTCTTTTGTTGCTTTGCTTACCACGTATGTATTTATGCCATCCCCACTAGGATGATCCATCGAGCTTAATATGCCAGGTATGTCTTTAACCAACTCAGCAGCTGATAACTTCATTTCTGTGTGCTGCGTGTTGAATCTTTTTGCTATTAATTTAGCATCATCGCCCTCCGAAAACTCACTTTCTTCAAAAGCAACAGTAAATGTATTTACCTTATTTGTTGAAACCTCAGCTAAACCGCCTACGACAGCAGCTGAATCAATACCGCCTGACAAAAATGCACCGACTGAAACATCAGCTACTGTTCTTCTTTCAATAGCTTCAAAAAAGCGTTCTTTAATTTGATTTTGATAGACTTCTTTCGATCTACCTACCATAGTATAATCTTTAAAACTCCATAAAGTCCAATAATCGCGTATCGATATACCATCTTCATTAAATTTCAAAATACACCCAGGCATTAAACTGTAAACTCCTTTTATAATGGTATTTGGTGCTAATACAGTTTGGTAGGCCAGAAACTCCGATAAAACAGTGGTATTTAACTTCCTTTTTATTAAATCTGAATTTAATAAAGAACGAATCTCCGAAGAAAATACAAGATATTCTTGATTGTAATAATAGTATAATGGCTTTATTCCGATTCGATCTCTAACTACCTCCAATTGGTTGGTATGTGTATCTAAAACAGCGAAAGCAAACATCCCGTTAAATTTAGAGAGGCATTTAGTGCCCCATTCTAAATAGGCTGCTAAAACCACTTCTGTATCAGAATTTGTCACAAACTTATAATCAGTCAACTGAGATTTTATTTCTTTGAAATTATATATCTCTCCATTAAAAACAAGCACGTAACGTTTATCAGCAGAATAAAACGGCTGATTTGATACGGCATCTAAATCTATAATTGATAGCCTTGTATGCCCAAGAAAGTTTCTACCGTCAGCATAAACTCCTTCAGCATCAGGCCCCCTGTGCTTAATAGTTCGATTCATTTTTTCAATAGCTAAAGCTCCTCGAACATCTCTTTTAAAGAAAAGCACTCCATTAATTCCACACATAACTTAATCTTCTTCTATATATTTTTTTTGCCGCTCTACAAATGCTGCAATTCCAAACTTATCCGCCATTTTTATAGGTAAGCTATCATCAATATCTTGTTTACTTAATACCTGATCTAAAGCATTAGCAATCTCATCATCTGCAAGTGGGTTAATCAGCATGCCCAATTCTCCATGAGCTAATGCATCTGCACTTCCATCTATATTTCCTGCAATCACACGCACGCCACATGCAATAGCTTCTAAAAATACAATTCCAAAGCCTTCATTTGTGGAAGGCATAATGAACACGTCAGCTAATTTATAATGCGCAATTAATTCTTCGTCAGGAATAAATGAAGTAAAAACGACTCGATCAGCGACCTTATATTTTTCAGCAATTTCTAAAACTCGACGTTTTTCAATTTCATCATATTTTCCTGCAAGAAGGTAGCAAACATTTGGCGTTTTTATTAATGCTAATGCTTTTACTACCCTATCATAACCTTTATACGCCTCCGAAGAAGAAATTCTGCATACAGTTAATATTATCTTGGTGCCTTCTTGAATAGCATAGCGATCTTTTAACTGCTTAAGATGCTCACTATTTGCAGAAAAGTCGACAAAAGGATCTAAGGTGTTCGGGAATAAACGAAATTTTTCAGGTGATAATCTGTACTCCTGTATCATTTTATCTCGTGTAAAAGAACTCACTGCCCAAATTTGATGGACTCTTTTTAGAAACATTTTTTTTACAAAGCTAGTCTGTCCCCACACATCAATGCCATGACCAATTAAAATTATTTTAAACTTAGGACGAACCAACTGAACCATAAGGCCCAAAGGCGCCAAATTTAAATGTCCAATAAAAAGTACATCGGATTTTTTCAGGAGCAACTTAACAATAATAATAAGCGCAGTTAGAATCCTAGATTTGTAGAAACCCGCAAAGGTGGCATTATTAGAATAGCGTTTATCTAATGACTCCAACCTATCATAGATGCTATACAAGGCGATATTCTTTGTATTTTTATTTAATGCATAAATAAATGCTTGATTAAATCGCTCTATTCCTCCTTGTGTGGAAAAAGCCGATAGATAAAGAAACGATATCATTTTTTGGTCATGCATAGATCCTGCAAATATATTGGTAATTAAACTACTTTTACCCTAAATATCCATTATGAGTTTAAAGCACACCATAAAACTAATCAGTAAAAGATTGACTTTATTATTTAGATTATAGGGTTATTATAAGTTAGCATTTTAGAACTTAAAAAAATAGGTTGAATTATTAAAAAATTTATTGTCCATTTTTTAATAAAAAAGTGATTTATTAAATTAAATATTTAATACAACATGTCAATTTATCACATAAAAGCAAATAATTTTTGTGCTTGTTAACCTTTGGACATATTTTAATTGTCGAAATAAAAATTTATATTGTTGTAAATTTTGTCTTCACGAAATAAAAATCTCTAATATTATATAACTACAACAATTAACCCCAACTTTATATGAATACCAATAACAGATTGATTTTTTTACACTTACCTAAAAATGCAGGAACCACACTAAACTCTATTTTAAAAAAGAGCTATAATCCTTCTGAAATATATCAAGTAGGATACGATGAAAACAAAGTTTGGAACTTCAATAAATTCAAGAATCTCTCCCAAAAAGAAAGAGACAATGTTAAATTACTTACAGGTCATTTTAATTTTGGAGTTCATGAACTTTTTACAAATGACTATGCATATCTAACTATGCTTAGGCATCCAATAGAAAGAACAATCTCATTTTACAATTACGTAAAAAGGAAAAAAGAACATAGGATATTAGATTTAGTCAAAAATAAATCACTAATAGAATGTGTAACACAAATTAAAGATTTTGACGTAGTAAATGGTCAGGCAAGAAAGCTAAGCAACTGTGATGATGAAAATTTGATGCTAAAAAAAGCACTCGCTAATATAGATTCACAGTTTGAATTCGTGGGAATTCAGGAGTATTTCGAAGAATCAATACTACTTCTAAATAACGTACTTAAATTAAATATTTTGTATTATAAAAATCTAAATAGAGCAGAACATAAACCTATAATTGACAAAGAATTAATAATCGAAATTGAAAAAACAAACCAAATTGATACAGAACTATACAATATTCTAGAAGCTAGATTTATTAAACAGCTTGAGAAAATAAACAATAAATCAACTAAGTTGAAATTCCTTAAAACAACTAATAGGCTAAAGGAAGTATATGACAAAATAAAATCTCAATAATAAATAAACTAACCCCAAAACAAAGAAACGAGTAGCTTAATATAAATAGCCTAAAACCTTTCTTTGAAGTTAATTATTTTAGTAATTGTAAAATCAAAAAAGTATTCTATATGAATTATTTTTAATGACAACTGGATAGAAGAACAGTTTGTGATTAATATTATTTTTAGTGAACTGTAAAATAGTACTTTTACTAAAATTGAGAATTATTTTATTTAGACCAACAAAAGATGTCAAAAAGCTTTGCAATTATTTTCCCGCATTACAATGAAGAAGTTTTGATTCTAAAGTTTTTAGCAGAATTAGAGTACACATATAGCTACACACTTTCAAAATTTAAAGTTATTGTAGTTAATGATTATTCCTCTAATAAAACAGCTCAACTTTTAAATCGCTATATCCCCACTTTTTAGAAAAAGCAAATAAAAACACAAGCGATGTATTTTTTGGGTCACATATTATGCCTTCAAATATATCGGTAATTAAGCTACTTTTAATCTAAATATACATTATGAGTTTAAGGCACAGCATAAAACTAATCAATAAACATCCTCTTACCTCACAGAAGCAATTCAAAACTTATCTAAGAATCATAAAATGGCAGTTAGCACAAGCCATATTAAGACAGCCAATGGTAATGCCCTTTGTGAATGATAGTATTTTACTAGTGGAAAAAGGAATGACAGGAGCTACAGGAAATATTTATTTTGGACTGCATGAATTTAACGATATGGGGTTCTTGCTCCATTTCTTGAATGAAGAAGATGTATTTTTTGATGTCGGAGCTAACATTGGGTCCTATACTGTTTTATCTTCTAAGGTTTGTGGAGCGAAATCCTTTTCTTTTGAACCATCTAAAATTACGTACGAAAGGTTATCAAATAACATTTTCTTAAACAGAATAGATACATTAGTAACTCCCTTTAATTTAGGAGTTAGTGAAAAATCAGAAACCCTCAACTTTTCTACAGGTTTTGATACAGTGAACCATGTTACTGCTAAGGAAATGGAATACACTGAAAAAATAGATACCATTTCATTAAATGAAGTTTGCAAAACTAATAATGTGATACCAAATTTATTGAAAATTGATGTTGAAGGATTTGAATTCAAAGTAATAGCAGGAGCATCAGAACTATTAGGAAGTGATCAACTAAATGCTATCATAATTGAGTTAAATGGTTCAGGACCAAGATATGGATTTAATGAAGACGAAATACACAATACATTAACTCAATATAATTACTCCCCATATTTCTACAATCCAATAAGTAAGTGCTTTCATCGACTAGAAAAACAAAATAAAATAGACAATACACTCTACATTAAAAATATAGAAATAGCGAAGAAAAAAGTTTCTGACTCCAAGTCGTATAAAATCATGAATACGTTGATTTAGATTGACTAATAGCTAAATAAGGATAAAACCTACGAAAGATGACAAAAATACCAATCATAATATATAGGGCCTTGGTAAACTGATTAATCATGGTTGCAAAGTCGTCCTCCGCCTTTATCATATACAAGAACAGGAAAGGAATCCATAAGACAATTTCCGGCGTCTTACGGGCATAAAAGAAAACTATAGAAAGTACCGCATTCACAAATAGCCCAAACAAAAACATAAAAAATACGCCACCTGAAAAGCCATAATTGGCGTAAGCTTCTCCAACCAAACCCAAGTTCATACTCGTATCCTGCAAATCAATACCAGTAAATCTAGAAAAGTAGTAACCTCCGGAAACAATTTTATTGGGCATTAAAAAACGAGGAACAAAAGCCGATTTAATGGCTTCAGTTATCGTCTCACCATCAGCGTATGGCTCATAAGTTGGAACAACGTAAATAATGCGGGCTATGATCCAGCCTTGGTTTAATCGATCGACTAAGCCCTGAAAATATTCGTCGTCAATATCTGCGTTCAATTTATCAGCTGTTACCTCCTTCAATAAATCTGAACGATCTTTATTAATTTGCTTTAATTGTATACTCTCTCGGTAATCATTTTTAATCAGTTGAACAAAGAAGAAAACAAATAGTGCCAAGGAAAAAACAAATAACTTTTTCAAAGTTCCAATACGGTCAATAAACGCGTATATAATAAATAGAAAACCTCCCCATAAAAACATATCATGAAAAATGGACTGTTGAGCAGCTGAAATAATAACAGGTAAAAATGCAGCTAACAAATAAATATAGCGAAATCTAACTTTTGAGGCATACAAATAAAATGCGCCAATAAAAATAAGTTTACCTAACAGAAACAAAGCAAATGCAAGGACTTTAGGAACAAAAGGATGTATTAATTGTGAGGCCAGACCAATTATAAATAACAATTTTCCGCGACGAATCATAATCTCCTTATTCACAGCAAAAAAACTAATTGCTTTTGAAAGATTAACTGAATGTTTCCCAAAAATGGGTAAAAACAGTCCTATAAATAAAAATATAATAGAGGGAAAAATAAAGGACATGTACTGTCCTTCATCAATCTGCATAAAATAAAATTCCGAGTTCGTGTAGAAATGATAAGATAAAAAAGGTGCAACTCCCCATTGAACGATTGCGATAACTAAGGTTAGTTGTTTGATAGGAACATTTTTACCCAATCGAGTAAAGAAATCAAACATCACATTAAAGAAAAAGAAAAGCACATAAATAGTAGTGATTTGCACGGCAGGATTTAATCCTCGGAAAATAAATAATCCGATGAGTGTAACCAATGCAAAGACGATCCGAGTAACCATTGTTTTCTTTAAAATTATTTTATAATTCTACTACTCAAATCTATGATATTATAAACCAAGTAGACTAATTCAACGTCAAAAACTCTTGAAATGAAACTACGTTCCGCTCAAAGCTATATTCTTTATTGATTGCCGCTATTCCCTTCTCAAATCGGTCAACGCCTTCTTTATTTTGTAGTATTCGCACAAAGTGAACCATACATTTTTTCAATTCAACTACATTTCCCACCGGATAAACCATACCTGTATTGTTGGTAATCATATCCTGAGAGCAGCCCGCAGCCTTAGAAACAATTGCAGGAAGACCTGATGCAAACCCTTCATTTACAACTAAGCCCCATGTTTCTAAATAATCGCTGGAGAGAATCAAAGAACTTGAATTGGCATAAATAGGTTTTAACTCCGTTTGATTCTTAAAACCAAGGAATTTAATAGTCGAATGCTGCATAGACTTCTGTTTTGCCTCTTCCAATAATTCTCCTGTTCCTACCATATGGAGTTCTACACCATTAGTATCTTTTAATTCACCTAATGCTAATAAAAACGATTCAATCACATCAAAAGGTCTTTTTTTAGGAATAAACTTAGCTACCCATACAAAGACAATCTTATCATGTCTAACCCTCTCCACTTTCCAGAAATCTTGATCCACGGCATGGGGCGAAAACAGTATTTTCCCGCTTTTCACCCCGTAATACTCCAAATACCGTCTATTTCGTTTTCCGACTGATAGAAAGGCATCATAGCGGCTTAAAAAAAATGGATAATACAGCCTTTTTACCAATCGTTTTAACCAATGCTGCGATGGGACTAACTGTGAGTCGCCTCGCGCGGCAATGGGAATACCTTGCTTATTGCAAAATTCTAACGCTTGTAAATGAGACTTTAAATACCATCCAAAAACAACCACATGCGTTGCTCCATAAACCATCAAATGGGTTCCAATGTCAGGTGTGTCACATCCGTCCTTAGCTGTTACAGATGGATTTTTAGATACATTCTTTAAAAACTCATAGTTATACCCTTTTAACAAATCTATATCCCAAGAAAAAGCCTGACCAAAACCATCTTTCCCAACTTCATCAGGAGTTGGATTATGGCAATAAAAAACCTTTAAATCTATCTCCTTAGCAAGAACAGCGAACAAAGGCGCATAATATTGTATTGGATGCGAAACGACTATGGCTAATTTCTTTGGAATCATTTAGGTAATCTCCTTAAATAGTTTTTCAATATTTTTCTTACCCAATGTGTTCATATAATTCTCATTGTAATCAGGTAAATGAGTTAGCGCTTCAGAAAATTCTTGGATAAGATTAGGGTTGTCTATAAATTGACAAATATACTTAACCAATTCATTAACATCGTAAGAGTTTGTGCATTTGAAACCGTGTACCTCATGTTCATAAAGAAATGAAGCCCCAGATGTAAGGTTACTAATTACAGGAATATTTAATTGTAATGCCTCTTGTAGTACAAAACCATAGCTATCTAATAACGAAGGAAATAAACAAACGTCATGCTGTTGTATTTGCTGAATTAAATCGTGATGTAATCGTTTTCCATGATAGTGAATGGATTCAATATTCCCAAACTCTTCTAAATAAATTGGCTCAGAACATGAGCCATAGATATGAAGTGTTGCCTGTATAGTGTCATCAAAAAAGGATTGTACTTCTTTCCAAGCCTTTAGTAATTGGTTAACACCCTTTAGCGAGGTAACATTACCTGCAAAGTAAAAACTAATGTGCTTTCCATTATATTTTCTTGAGACTTTACTTTTTTTGATTGTTGATGGCAAAGGAAGTAAATAAACCTGATCGTGCCTTTTAGAAGAATTCTCAATGTATTGTTGAGCATGAAATTCACTATAACAAATTAAATAATCAGCCATTTCTGGCTCGGTTATTAATTTTCTATACCACCATTCGTCATTTTGATTATTCGGCACATAAACTTCAGGCTCCAATCCTTTCTCCTTGGCTTCAAGCGCTAAACGAAGGTTTTGAGAAAATTTAAAGTGCGGCCCTCTACATTCAAGAATCGTTTTAATTCCGTGTTCTATTGCTTTTTCCTGAAAAAGATACGCCACTGTATCAAATAAATAAAACAGTTTATATTTTTCATAATTAATATTCGGACTTATATCCTCCTGAATCATATCCTTTAGGATATTAAAAAAAGGACGCTTTCGAACAAAGTGCCCTTTATAAAAACTGCGACAGAACTGAATAAAAGACAAGTGAATGACATTAACTGCTCCCTCAGGAACATCCTCCATTAATTGATCCATCAACCTTCTTCTTCGATAAAGTTTAGTAAATGAAGGTGAAGAAATGCTTCCAAAAAATTGAGGAATCAATCTGTAATTATAAGCTACCACGATATCCACTTTATAACCCTTTTCGGTAAAAAGTTTTACTGATCTCAAACAAGTGTGACTATAATCGGGAAAAGCAAATAAAACACGTTTTTCCATAATCGCTTAAACAGTGGTGTTGGCTAAAAACGCTTTGTACCACTTATAGGTACTATGGATTCCTTTTTTTATATTCCATTCAGGAGCCCAGCCCAATGTTCGGTGAATACTTTCTATATCTACTGATCTCCTCCTAATATTATCAATATCTCGTTCAGGAACTTCAACTAGAGTTACCTCCGCATTAATATCTTGGATTAATCGGGCAAGTGAATTAACGGAAGTTTCAATGCTTGTACCTACGTTGAACACTTCTCCTAATGCTTTCGGATGTACTGCTGATAAAATTGTGGCGTTTACCGCATCATCGATGTAGGTATAGTCACGCGTTTGTTCCCCATCTCCGATTATAGTTAATGGCTGATTAGTTAAAGCATTATGAATAAACTTCCCCAACACTCCACAATATGGGTTGGTAGGTGTTTGGCCAGTACCGTATACATTTGAATACCTTACACAACCTACCGCAATATCATAGTTACTCGAGTAAATCATGGTATAATTTTCACCCAATAATTTTGTTGCTGCATAATTGCTTAAAACCTTTGTAACTCCATCTTCAGATGCAGGTAGATTTTTATAACTCCCATAGACAGAACACGAAGAGGTATAAACAAAACGCCTTAATTGAGCAGGACTATTATGACGAATGTATTCTAGCATCTGCAAGGTACTTTGAGCATTTACCTGTAAATCAACCAAAGGATCACTCCCTGAGGCAGAAATCTGCTTACATGCCAAATGAAAAAGATAATCTACAGTATCAATCAAAGGAAACAACTGTTCGTTCTCAAGAACCGAAATTTTATGAAAAACTACTTTTTCTAATGTATCTCCTAAAATTTCAGGTTTACTATTGGAACAATCATCTACTACAATTACTTCACAATCGTATTTATCGACAAGAATTTTTACTAAGTTATGGCCTACGAATCCTAATCCTCCAGTAACCAATACTTTTTTCCCTCTTATCTCTTCTTTATAATCCTTCATTACATCGTTTTTTCATCGGCAAAACGAATGAGGCTGTCATCCCTTTAGCCGTATATTTTTGAATTCTATGGTCATTTGTATCTAAGGGAGTAAATTTAGCAATTTCAGCCTGAATAAGATTGATTCTATCTTTCAAAACACCCACCTTATCTTTTGGCAAATCTCCTTCATTATCGGAATAAGTAACCACATAAGGATAAGCTAATTCTGACAAAAATAAAGCTGGATAAGAATCCTTATGCAAAAAGGCTATAAATGGCTTTTTAGACACCACTAGCCCAAATAACTTAGAAGCAGCATAATAAGACTGCATACCGCCAAACAAAAATAAAATATCACTTTCTAAATTCAATCTTACAGCCTCTTTATACGGAACTCTATTGGGATACTCAATGACTTTTCCATCTAGCTTATTTGAATGAATAAACCGATCCATTTGAGGCTGAGCTAATTCCCCTCCAGCATAGCTTGTACCGTAAAACTCTGCTTTGAACTCAAAATCAACTTTACTTAATCCGGCCAATAAAGCATCCAATACCAGATAAGCATCATCCCAAACAGCGCCAATATATCGTATTAGAGTGGTAGAATTATTACGTGGAGCAATAGCCAACTGATTAAAGTCACTTTCTTCTGCGCCATAAGGAACCGCAAACATCCATTCTTTCTTCAATTCTGGGTGTCTACTTCTTAATTGCTCATTGATACCTTCTGAAACCGCAAAAACAACAGCAGCATTTTTTGTTACCCATCCTTCTAATCGATGAGCAATCCACTGGCTTACCTTTCTTTTTAATGTTGCCGTTTCAGGTAGTACTCCACCTTCTACCCAAGGATCGATATAATCAATCGCATAAGGAACACCAGTTAACCACTTTATTATAGGCGCAATTACAAGTATATACCATGGTGGCACCGGATAAAGTACAAAATTACCTTTCGTTCTCTTAAGATTTCTGAGTAGTTTAAAAAACAAAAAAGGCAACATGCGTAAACCCAAATCTCCTACGCCAAACTTTCTAGAAAGCTTCGGTGAGATTACACTGCAGTATTCCACCTCATGATCCGAACCAACTAGCTCCACCATCCAAGGATCTTCCGATTCTTCTCTAAACTGAGGCTTTACAGTTATAATTGAAGGAACTACATCATATTCGGCGAAGTGATTCATCATTAGTCGAACACGCTGCGACGGTGGCAGCGCAGAGGGTGGATAATACGGGGCTATAATGGTTAATTTCATAAATCCTGAATAACATCTTTATAATCCGTCTCCCAAAATAATTCTTTTGCAGCTAATTTGGAATGTTCTTTGAACGCAGTAAGCTTGATTTTATCTGCTGCTAATTCATCTATTTTATGGCTTAATTCCTCAACATTTCCGGGTTGATAAAGTAACCCTACCGAATACTCATCAACCGTTTCGGCCAAACCGGGAGTATCTGCTGAGATAACAGCGAGCCCTGCATGCAGATAATCAAACAATTTATTGCTCGAAGTAAGCCGTTGGTTGTCTTCTTCCGGAAGCTCTCCTGTTAATCCTACATCAAACCCTTTCAATGAATCTATAATTTGATCGGGATTAGCCGGAGGTTTTACTAAAACTTTGTTGCCCATGCTATATTTCTGAATATATCCATCCAGTAATTTATTTTGCTCTTGAGTAATGTTTCCTTGAAAATAGAGTACTACGTTCTCTTTGCACAGAGCAACCGCTTGGAGTAAAATGTGTAACCCTCTTCTATTATTTAAGAAAATACCCATTCCGTGCCATACTAATTTTAATGGACCAGTTTCGGAATTTGAATCAGGGTACATCAGGTTAGATTGAGCTCTTGTAGGTATGTTTCTCACCCTAAAACTTGGGCCTAAAAAAGTGTAATCGGCCAACAATTGCTGACGCATTACCTCGGTGGTGGTTAGCAGAATCGTCACCTCATCCATACATCTTTTTTCATTCTCCTTTACCCATTTTGAATGTTTCGGATCGAATGCATCGTACTGACCTACAAAATACTCTTGACTATCATAAATAATCTGCGCGCCGTATTTCTTTTTAAAACGCGTAGCAAAAGGCAGGTTATCGATTAAATGCACCAATACAACATCAACATCTTGGTCAAATTGAGGAGCTAGAATCAATCCTTTATTCAGGTAGTAATCTTGAAAAATAACCCAGTTTAATCGCTCTACCGATAGCACAACAAGCTTGTGTAGCACACTAACAACAAACCACTTAAATTTAGACTTATAGGTTCGCTTAGAAATGTCATTTTCTAGCACCTTCCATGGCCTGTTATCCACTACCTCATCATAAGTATCCTTTCTTGCTAATCCTATTACCGGATTGAATACAGTAACCGCCCAACCTTGACTGTAAAAAAAGTCAGCTGCCTTTAATAAGCGAGCATTATAACATATTTCACTATGACTAAGAATCAATATCTTTTTCATTCGGCTAAACTAACGATAAAATAGAAAGAATTTTATCACAAGCATGGCCATCCCCAAACGGATTCTGACCACTAACGCGCTCATTATAATAATCCTCATCAGACAGCAAGCGTAAGGTAGCAGAAATAATTTTTTCAGTATTGGTGCCTGTTAACTCTCCAAAGCCTGAAGATACCACCTCAGGCCGTTCTGTAACTTCTCTTAAAATCAGTAAGGGTTTTCTAAAAGAAGGTACCTCCTCTTGAATACCTCCAGAATCTGTCCAAATTAAATGGGCACTTTTCATGGTTGAAATTAACGCAATATAATCCATTGGCTCAGTGAACTGTACACCTTCCACACCACTCATATAATTAAGCACAATATCTTTTACATTAGGATTTGGATGAAGGGGCCATATAAACTCCACATCAGACCGTTTTTCTAATAGACTCTTCATTGCATTGCAAATATGAATCATCCCCTCTCCATGATTCTCTCTTCGATGCGCTGTAACTAATATTATTTTCTTCTCAGATGGTTTAACCGATGCTTTTTGAGAAAGAATATTTAACGCATCGATTACCGTATTTCCTGTTATAAAAACCCTGTGTTCATCTACTCCTTCTTTTAACAAGTTATCTGCTGATAACTGTGTTGGGGCAAAATTATAATCTGCAAAAATTGATACCACCTTTCTATTAAACTCTTCGGGAAAAGGGTGATTCAAATCAAAGCTTCGAAGTCCTGCTTCTATATGCGCAACTTTTACTTTCGCATAATAACACGCCATTGCAGTGCCTAAAACAGTGGCAGTATCACCTTGAACAAAAACAAGGTCGGGCCGATTTTTTTGAAGTAAATCATCTACGCTACCAATAACCTTGGAAACCACAGAATTTACCGTCTGATTCCTTGTCATTAAATCCAATGAAACATCAGGAGTAATTTCAAACAATGCCTCTAAACTGGTCAACATTTCTTTATGCTGCCCTGTACTTACTACAGTTAACTCCACATTACTGATAGCACGAAGCTTTAAAATGAGAGGAGCCACTTTAATTAACTCAGGCCGGGTTCCATAAACTACAAAAATCTTCATCTATTCAAATAAAATTTTAAACACATTTTTAAGTAAATCAACGGAGCAACCAATCTCATTTTCCAGTGCAATGTTCTGAAAGAAATATTAAATGGAGAGAAAAATCGAGGGATAGAAATTCCTCTTTCATAGTAGCAAATATTAACTATTTCGGCATTCAATATACTTTTATATTTTCCCGTTAAGTTCTGAGCAACAACTTTTTTAAAAAACAATTGATTCAATCTTAACGATTCGAACGCCAATTCTCTTGAGGTATATTTATTGGACACGGTATCAGAACTCCAGCGGTTATATACTGCAAACTCTCCTGAAACATATTTAAACTTTGCACCATTCAGAGCCAATTGGGTAAAATACTCTCTATCTTGGCCAACTTTTGTTACCACTGACCATCCGCCGGATGCGTCGAGCTTCTCACAAACACTTCTTCTGCACAAATAAGAGTTGGTAGAATTCCACTGCTTATTTTCCAATAAAGTGGCCAAAAAATCCTCATCAGAATCTCTACGAACAGGTATGCTATGCGTAAATCTTTGATTTTTATAAAAATCCATCCGCCAATCAGAGTACACAACATCTATATCTTGAAATTGCTGCAATTCTTCTAGTTGTCTTTTTAATTTGCCTTGAAAAATAAAATCATCACTGTCTAACCATTGAATAAGACTTCCTGTAGATTTAGAAAAACCAAAATTCCGTGCTGAATTCCCTCCTTTTCCAGGATTCGTATAGTAGAAAAATTGAGTTGGGAAATCTGCTTTGTACTTTTCTAAAACTTGTATGACCCCATCAGTAGAATGATCATCAACCACAATAACTTCCAACTCAAAATTTCCTCGCTGCAACAAACAACTAACCAAACACTTA
>JAOKVV010000028.1 GCA_028336925.1 Vicingaceae bacterium
CACTGTAAATGGCTGCGAAATAGTTTGTCCGGCACTGATAGGAAATGCTTTATCTTGGTAAGCAAAATTCACAAATGCGTTATCTAAGAATAAATGCCTAGGGATGGTATTTATTGCATCTAAAACTCCCTCATCGGTAATTCCTTTCTCCTGTAACAACTCTACAAGTTTCTTTCTAAGACCTTTATGCCGGTATGTATCCATTAATAATATGTGCTTTTATCGTTCGTTTTAGAATTGGCGAATTTACTTAAACTAAGCTCAAGATTAGTTAAACGTAAAGTGCATTATTATTAAAGAAAGATTGTTGAAAACCCAAACTCAACTTGATAAAAGTTGAAAATGTTTGAGCTACTTTTGTAACAAATATAAACAACTATGCTAAAGATTGGAGTTTTAGGAACAGGACATTTAGGTAAAATTCATTTACGATTACTGAAAGAGATTGAAGCATTTGAATTAATTGGATTTTATGACCTTGATGAAGAAGTAGCAACTAAAGTTTCAGAAGAAATTGGTGTCCCTTTCTTTAAAAATTTAGATGATTTAATTGATGCATCTGATGCGATAGATATAGTGACGCCGACACTTTCTCATTTTGATTGTGCAGTAAAAGCGTTAAAAAAGTCTAAGCATGTTTTTATTGAAAAACCAATTACATCTACAGTAGAAGAAGCAAAAGACTTAATAGTTTTAGCAGAGGAAGCAAGAGTTCAAGTTCAAGTTGGTCATGTAGAGAGATTTAATCCAGCATATACCGCTGCTGCGCCTTATTGCAATCAGCCTATGTTTATAGAATGTCATCGATTGGCGCAATTTAACCCAAGAGGTACTGACGTTTCTGTTGTTCTTGATTTAATGATACATGATATCGATATTATCTTAAGTTTAGTAAAAAGTAATATTAAAAAAATTAGCGCGAGTGGTGTTGCCGTAGTAAGCGATAATCCTGATATTGCAAATACTAGAATTGAGTTTGATAATGGCTGTGTTGCTAACCTAACTGCAAGTAGAATTTCATTGAAAAACATGAGAAAAACAAGAGTTTTTCAACGTGATGCTTATATTTCGATTGACTTTTTAGACAAGGAAGCAGAAATTGTAAGATTGAGTAATGTAGAAGGGGAACCTGACCCATTGGCTGTTACAATAGATCTTGGGAAGGGAAAAGGGCACAAACAAATATATTTTGAAAAGCCTAATGTATCTCCTAATAATGCTATAAAAGATGAATTGATGGCATTTGCTCATGCTATAAATACTAATACAGTTCCACCTGTTAGTATTCACGATGGATACTTTGCGCTTGATGTGGCTCACAAAATAGTTGAAAAATTAAAATTAACCCACGATTCAATTTCAATTTGATACAATATTTAGTTTCATATTGCGTTTCATAAACTTACTTTTGCCCACTTTAGTAAAAAATGATAGCACGAAAGACGAACGTATTCGCAACTATAATTTTAAGTTATTTATTTCTTTCAGGCTGTAAAGATATTGAAGCGGAAATACCTACTTATTTAGTTATTCCTGAAATTACTGTTAAAACAACTGACGTTGATCAGGGAACTAACAGTAGCTCATTTAGTGATGCTTATGTTTATATCAACGAGCGTTTAATAGGCATTTACAATCTACCTGCAACTATTCCTATTCTAAACGAAGGTCAGGTTAAACTTACCATTGGCGGAGGAATTAAGCAAAATGGCGTATATGAATCTAGATTACGATACCCTTTTTACACCCAATTTGATACGATTTTAGATCTTGTTAAAAGTCAAACTACCACAATTAGCCCCGTTTTAGGTTACCGAGATAATGCTAAGTTTGATACCTTTTTTGAAAACTTTGAAACGGGCATTAACTTTGAAACGGACTCAACCTCTGATACATCAATAGTCAGAACCATTGTTCCTGAGGAATCATTTGAGGGTTATTCAGGTAAAATTATTTTAGATGAAAATAAAGAGCGTTTTGAAGTATACACTCCTGATATTATAGATGTTCCGAGATTCAACACCTCCCCTGTTTATTTAGAATTAAATTTTAAAGGAAATATATTTGTCAACTTTGGATCATATTTCGATAATAAAAATACCAATCAAATTTATGTTGTGCTTCCTCCAAAACAAACTTGGACAAAAATTTATATTAACCTCACTGAAATGTTAGGCACAAATGGGAATGCTAGTAATTTTAATTTCTTTTTTGCCTACAACAAAGCGGTGACTAACTTTAAAGGTACAGCAGAATTTTATTTAGATAACGTGAAAATTGTAACCTTTTAATGAATAGACGTCTACAAATTTCAAAATACGTTACAGCTGATTTTCTGTCCTCTCTTCTTGCTTGGGGGCTTTTTTTTAGATTCCGAAAACTTTACTTAGAGCCTTTAAAATTTGGTCAACAACCTTTTGAGTATGATAGTAACTTTTTTCTAGGGTTAATTATTATTCCTACATTTTGGATCATTCTTTATTCAGCAACGGGTTATTACCACGATGTTTTTCGAAAAGCCAGATTAAAAGATTTATTTCAAACTATATTAATATCAATCATTGGTTGCACCTTATTGTTCTTTGTATTTATTCTAGATGATCAGATAAATACCTATAACGATTACTACCTATCTCTCCTTTATATTTTTTCATTACACACCTTATTTACGGCAACAATAAGAACGATAATCACCACAGATATTGTTCATAAAATACAAAACCGTGAAATGGGTTTTAATACCATTATCGTAGGTTCAAATGAGAGGGCATTGAGTTTGTACAATGAAATGGAAGGTAATAAAAAGTCATATGGAAATAAATTTGTTGGATTTGTTAGAGTAAAGAAAAATGAAAAGTATCTATTGGAATCACACCTTCCTTTTTTAGGCAATTCTGATCAAATAAAAACGATTATCAAGGAAAATAAGGTAGAAGAAGCCATCATTGCGATAGAATCTTCAGAACACCATAATTTAGAAAAGATAATTAGTGAATTAGAAGGACAAAATGTGCTTATTAAAGTGATACCTGATATGTACGATATTTTATCAGGTTCTGTTAAAATGACCTCTATTTTTGGTGCACCACTAATTATTATCAACCGTGAAATAATGCCAACATGGCAACAAACAATTAAACGATTGTTTGACATTTCAGCATCTTTGTTTGTTTTAATTACTTTTTCACCGTTATACCTTGCTATTGCAATTATTGTAAAATCTACTTCAAAAGGTCCTGCATTCTTTAAGCAAGAGCGAATAGGAATCCACGGAAAACCATTTAATATTTTCAAGTTCAGATCAATGTACACTGATGCTGAAAAAGCAGGCCCTGCTCTATCTAGTACAAACGATCCGAGAATTACGAAATTTGGTTTATTCATGCGTAAAACTAGAATGGATGAGATTCCACAGTTTTATAATGTATTGATTGGCGATATGAGTTTAGTAGGTCCTCGCCCTGAGCGTCAATTCTTTATTGACAAGATTGTAGAACAAGCTTCGCATTACAATCATTTATTAAAAGTACGCCCTGGAATTACCTCCTGGGGACAAGTAAAATATGGTTATGCTGAAAATGTAGACCAAATGGTGGAACGATTAAAATTTGATATCATCTATATTGAAAACATGTCGTTGTTAGTTGATTTTAAGATTCTCATCTATACGGTTCTCATCGTTTTAAAGGGCAGCGGAAAATAATTACTCCTCCTCTTTCTTATCCCACTGTTCATCCTTATTTTTGCAACCTAAATTAAACGATATTTTCATGAAAAAAGTAGCAGTAATAGGTGCAGGTACAATGGGAAATGGAATTGCCCACACATTTGCACAAAGCGGATACGAAGTAGCTTTAATTGATCTTTCACAGGCTTCATTAGATAAAGGAATTGCCACCATCACTAAGAATTTGGACCGAATGGTAGCAAAAGAACGTATTTCTGAGGCCGACAAAAATACTACACTAGGAAACATCAGCACCTTTACCAAAATGGAAGATGGTGTTGTAGGTGTAGATTTAGTAGTAGAAGCTGCTACCGAAAATGTGGACATCAAATTATCCATTTTTAAGAATTTAAGTGAAATCACTCCGTACAATGTGATTTTAGCTTCTAATACTTCGTCTATTTCTATTACTAAAATAGGCGCGGCTACTAATCGTCCTGACAAAGTAATCGGAATGCACTTTATGAATCCTGTGCCAATTATGAAATTGGTGGAAATCATAAGAGGGTACGCTACTTCTGATGAAGTAACAAACCTAATCATGGAAACTTCTAAAAAATTAGGTAAAACTCCTGTAGAAGTGAATGATTACCCTGGTTTTGTAGCCAATAGAATTCTTATGCCGATGATTAATGAGGCCATCATCACATTACATGAAGGTGTAGCAGGTGTAGAGGAAATTGATACAGTAATGAAATTAGGAATGGCTCACCCAATGGGACCATTACAACTGGCTGATTTTATAGGTTTAGATGTGTGTTTATCCATTATGAATGTATTGTACGAAGGGTTTGGAAATCCTAAGTATGCTCCTAGTCCATTATTAGTAAATATGGTAATGGCAGGAAAGTTAGGAGTTAAATCAGGTGAAGGATTCTACAACCACACACATGGAACAAAAGAGTTAATTGTAGCTGATTTCTTCAAGAAATAAGTAATAAAGCATATAACAATTAAAAGGAAGCACTATCGCTTCCTTTTTTTATGGAACTTTGCAGCGCCTAAGGGCAAACTAAAAAAGCATCATGGGAAAAGAGCATTTCGAAATAGTCGTTACAACATTATTAGGATTAGAAGACGTTTTACAGCAAGAATTAGAAGATATAGGAGTTCGATCACCTGAGATTTTAGGCCGTGCTGTAAAGTTTTTTGGAAATCAAGAATACCTTTACCGTTGCAATTATGAATTGAGAACCGGCTTGAGAGTTTTGCGTCCAATTAGCACATTTAAAGTACATACAGAGGATGAGTTATACCGTAAAATTCAACGAATAGATTGGTCTCAATATCTAAACAACAATAAAACATTTGCAGTAGATGCCACCACTTATGGCACACTGTTTACTCACTCAAAGTATATTGCTCTCAAAACAAAAGATGCAATTGTTGACCAATTTAGAGATAAAACTGGAGCCAGGCCATCTATTGATGTTGCTCGTCCTTCAGTAAAAATAAATGTTCACATAGCGCATGATGAGTGTACCATTTCATTAGATAGCTCAGGCGTTCCGCTATCAAAAAGAGGATATAAAACCGAGCAAACCTTTGCACCATTATCTGAAGTTCTAGCTGCGGGGATGATTTTAAAAAGTAATTGGGATAAAAATTCTACATTTTATGACCCCATGTGTGGTTCAGGAACCATTGCTATTGAAGCAGCGCTAATCGCGACACAAACACCACCCGGTGGGTATAGAAGCTTTGGTTTTGAAACTTGGTTTGATTTTGATGCCGATTTATATGAATCAGTTAAACTAAGAGCAGAATCAAGAGTTCGAAGAATTGATTTTAGAATAAATGGCAGCGATATGGACGAAGCTGCAATAGAAATTGCAAGAAACAACGCTAGAAGAGCTAGAATTAGTAGAAATGTGCAGTTTTTTAAAGCCGACTTTTTAAAGAGTAATCCAGATATGCATGACGGTGTAATCGTTATGAATCCACCTTATGGTGAAAGAATTGGTACTAACGACGATATGATTTCACTTTATCAGGCTATTGGAGACCAATTAAAGACTCATTACAGCGGAGCAGACGCTTGGATTTTAAGTGGTAATGTACAAGCCCTGAAATTAATAGGATTGGCTGCTGCCAAACGAGTTCGTTTAAACAACGGACCAATAGAGTGTAAATACCATCATTTCCCATTATATAAAGGAACTAAAGAAGAGAAAAAGACGAAAGAAGTTACTGAGTAATCGCAGAACTTCTGCCGCGTTTTTGATATGGAATTACACCACTTTCAAGCATCTGTACTATTTGCTCAATATCTCTATCTTCTCCTTTTGGATCATACTTTAATTTAAGATTTTGACCAAATAAACGTGCCATTGATTGCCACAGAAATGCCGATAATGATCCTCGGAGTTGTTTAACCAAATCATAAGATGACTCTCCTGTTTCTCGATCAATCAATTTGACTAAAATAACACCTTGCATAACCGTAAGTTTTTTAAGCTCTCCCTCAAATTCCACTTTTAGCTCCTCTTCTACTTTTTTCATGTAAGCTTTTCGCCTAACTTCATTTTTTATGGTGGCTAAGGTATCATCATAGTTTCTAAGTAGGGTTCCTGCAAGCTCTGCATAAGGATATACTTTATTTACGTATCGTTCTAACCGATCATATCGCCGTCTGTCAGCCTTATTTTTAAAACTTCTTCTTTCAACTACATTAACATTACCTAAATTCATAGTTGGCAAGGAATCACCATTGATTATAGTTACCGGTAACGACTTTCTACCATCTTCCTGAGCAATTACAATCTCATTAGCCAATACAAAAAGTAGCATTAGGATAAAAGAAAACTGTTTATGGAATTGATTTGGCATTAGTCAAAGTTAATGTTTTGCATAGTACTAAAATCATACCCCTATCTTAGAATTGATCAAATTACCTATGAAGCAATTTACCAATCCGCTTGTCGGTATTTAGGTAAATGATTTAGTCAATAAAGAGGCAGCGCACTGACATCTTATTAAAATCAAATCTACCAAAGTAAACTAAGTCATAAATTCCGTTCAAAATTTTACCTTTGTAGTATGAAAGAAGCAATTGAAAAAGCATTAGAAGCACTGAGCTCAGGAGAAACCATTCTATATCCAAGTGATTCTATATGGGGAGTTGGTTGTGATGCTACTAACCAAGAAGCCGTAGAAAAAATATTCAAACTTAAGGGTAGAGATAACTCTAAAAGTCTAATTGTTTTAGTGGCAGATGATGCTATGTTGAATAAATTTCTTAAAGATGTTCCGGCTGTAGCATGGGATTTGATAGACGCTTCAGATCAACCATTAACCATAATTTATCCGGAAGGTAGAAATTTAGCAAAAGGTGTAATCGCGGCTGATGGAAGTCTAGCTATTCGTATGGTAAAAGATCAGTTTTGTAACCAACTAATAAGACGATTTAGAAAGCCAATTGTAAGTAGTTCTGCTAATTTTTCTAATGCTCCTACTCCACTAAATTATACCGACATTTCAGCTGACTTTAAAGATAAAGTCGACCACGAAGTAGATTTACCACAACAAAAAGACCAAACCGGAAAACCATCATCGATCATAAAGTTGTCAATGAATGGAGAAATTCAACTGATAAGGAAATAATCTTTTCAGAAAAGAGTAATTTTGCCAAAAAATTAGTGCGCTTGAAACATTCCTTCGATTTATCACATCCAATCTTCCAAATAATACAACAATCTGCTGACCAACTAAAGACTGAGGCTTATGTAATTGGTGGGTTTGTGCGTGATCTGATATTAGAAAGGCCAAGTAAAGACATCGATATTGTAACAGTAGGTAGTGGTATCGAATTGGCGCAAGCTGTGGCAAAATTAATTGGCCCTAAAACAAAAGTGAGCGTTTTTAAGAATTTTGGAACCGCGATGCTTAACTATAAAGGCTATGAAATAGAATTTGTAGGTGCGCGCAAGGAAAGCTATAATAGAAATAGCCGCAAACCGATTGTGGAAGATGGTTCCTTGGAAGATGATCAAAATAGAAGAGATTTTACTATCAATGCATTAGCTATTAGTTTAAATGGAAATCAATTCGGTGAGCTGATTGATCCATTTGGTGGAATTAAAGATCTTGAAAACAAGCGAATTGTAACGCCGTTAGAACCTGAAATAACCTATTCTGATGATCCTCTTAGGATGATGAGAGCCATAAGGTTTGCAAGTCAACTTAATTTTACAATAGACCCTGTTTCATTAGCTGCAATTAGTGCTCAAAAAAATCGAATATCTATAGTTTCTCAGGAGAGAATTACAGATGAATTAAATAAAATTATCCTTTCTCTGGTACCCTCTGTTGGTTTTAAATTGTTATTTGAAACAGGAATACTAGAACTTATATTTCCAATAATGAACACCTTACATGGTGTAGAAATTATTGATGGGAAAGGGCATAAAGACAACTTTTATCACACCCTTCAGGTGTTAGATAATATTAGCGAAAATACAAATGACCTATGGTTAAGATGGGCAGCGATATTGCACGATATAGCCAAACCGCCTACAAAACGTTTTGAAAAAAATATAGGATGGACTTTTCATGGTCATGAAGATAGAGGGGCTCAAATGGTTCCAAAGATTTTCAAATCTTTAAAGTTGCCATTGGATCATAAAATGAAGTATGTTCAAAAGTTAGTTCGCCTCCATTTACGCCCTATATCTTTAGTTAAAGATAGCGTTACAGATTCAGCAGTAAGACGTCTGTTGTTTGACGCAGGGGATGATATAGACGATTTGATGACCTTGTGTAATGCTGATATTACTACTAAGAACATACGTAAACAAGAACAATACGCAACAAACTTTAAGGTTGTAAAAGAAAAGCTGGTTGATATTGAAGCAAAAGACATGCTTCGAAATTGGCAACCTCCTGTTAGTGGAGAGCAAATAATGAGTACATTTAATTTAGAACCTTCAAAAGTTGTAGGCGATATAAAAAATGCAATAAGGGAGGCCATTTTGGAAGGAGAAATACAAAACAACTTTGACGAAGCATATGAATTTATGCTAAATCAAGGGAAAATAATGGGTTTAACACCTCAATAAACAGATCAATGAAAATAATTACTTTACGTATAATTCCCGAAACTGAAGAGGTTGTATATCGTGATTTAGAAGCTAGAAGCGATAATACATTTCTTGAATTACATCAACATTTACTTAAAGCATTTGAATTTACGGATGATCAAATGGCAAGCTTTTATGTTAGTGATGAAGATTGGAATAAAGGACAAGAAATTTCCCTTTTCGGAATTGAGGATCAAGAGGTGTTAGAAATGAAATCTACAACTGTTGGTTCAATTTTTAATTCTGTAAACCAAAAAATGCTTTACACCTACGATTTTTTAGCTATGTGGAATTTTACCATTGAAGTTATGGAAATTGGAGCAGTAGATCAAAAATCGAAGTATCCAAAAGTAAGTCGAAGATTCGGAGATGCCCCGAAGCAAAAAGCAAAAACGATAGATGGAAGCGATGCCGAAAGTATTTTAGTAAATGCAATGTTCGATGATGGCGAAGGCGATTACGATGCATTGTTTGACGACGAAAGTGAAGATGATTTATTTAACGATGATCGGTTTGAAAGTCTAGACGACTATGACGAGTATAACTAATCATAAAAAGAAGCTAATAGTAATTGTTGGACCAACTGCTGTTGGGAAAACATCACTTAGTATAGAATTAGCTAAACACTTTAAAGCTGAAATAATCTCAGCTGACTCAAGACAATTTTTCAAAGAAATATCAATTGGTACTGCTAAGCCAACTATACAAGAAATGGATGGTGTTATTCACCACTTTATCGATTCTCATTCCATAAAAGATGATTATAATGTTTCGGAATTTGAAAGAGATGCGTTAGAAGTAATTAATCAGTTGTTTAGAAAAGATAATTACGCTATTGTTGTTGGAGGTTCAGGCCTATACATTGATTCTCTGTGTTATGGAATGGATGAAGGCATGCCTGACCCAGATAAGGCAATTAGAGATCGACTAAATAATGATTTAGAAATAGAAGGAATAGTTTCTTTACAAAATCATTTACTAAAACTTGACCCGGAATTCTATCAAAAAATTGATTTAAATAATGCTAATCGGCTAATTAGAGCAATTGAGGTTTGTTTGATAACCGGAAAAACATACACCTCTTTAAGAAAAGGTACAATCAAAAAACGACCATTTGAAATAATTCGTATTGGATTAGAAATGGAGCGAAACGAATTATATCAAAGAATCAACCAACGAGTAGATTTTATGTTATCTGACGGGCTTGAAGAAGAAGTAAAATCTGTATTAGCGTATAGAAATCATAATTCTTTAAAAACGGTTGGTTACAGAGAGTTTTTTAGTTTTTTCGATAATGAATTGTCCTACTCGGAAACCATAGATAAAATTAAAGTGAATAGTAGGCGATATGCCAAACGACAACTCACATGGTTTAAAAAAGATGATAATACCAAATGGTTTTTACCTAAACAAGCCCAAGAAATGATTAATTTTATAGAGAATTAATTAAGAAAATGGATAGAATTGACCAGATTACCGAAATGTTAGCTAAAGATCCTTCTGATGATTTCCTGCACTATGCGCTAGCATTAGAGTATGATAAAAAAGGAGAGATAGAGAAAGCTATTTCCATAATTACTAACTTACTTAAATCATCACCTGAATATTTAGGTAGCTATTACAAATTAGGACAACTTTTTGAGGAAAAAGGACAAATTGCTAATGCTATAGAAATTTATAAAAAAGGCATTTTACTTGCAGATGAGAAAAATGACAATAAAGCGAAGGGCGAATTAAACGAAGCACTTTGGTTAATTGAAGATATTGATTAATTTTTAAATCAATACTAATTGAACATTTACCTTATAAATAAGTATTAAGCAGTTTATAAATTTTATCATTTCATACTAAATTCACTTAATTAGTATTCAATTTAAAAAGTTACTCATAAAAATTAGGAAGAGAATCTACTAAATTAACTTTTCCTTCATTATATATGCGAAGAAAAGAGTATCCGTATCAGTAATAATACTTCTTATTCTAACGTCCTTGTTCTCCTCTTTTAATACTGAAGCACATTCTAAAGATTTCGCTTCTCTTTCTAAACAAAATACATCAAAATTAGTTTCACCTGTCTCAGGGTTAAATACTTCAAACCCCTCTTCCTTAACAATTTCAGTAATTCTTTTATAGATTGCAGAAGTCATCTCAACAGGTGGTTTTTCTTCTTGAATTTTGTTTTCAGTATCACAACCTGTAATTACCATTATACAAGAAATTAATCCAAAAAATATAGCTGGTTTCATCATCATTTTATAATTTGACGCTAATATAGCAACTTTTAAATCACGATTTGTAAAACCTCTAAAAGATAAGCTATGCCTTCTAACTTTTAATAACCAACAACCTCCCTTCTTTTTCTTAATTTTGCACGTTCAAATTCACTCCATGAAGTTACAAGAAGAAATCAATAAGAGAAAAACCTTTGGTATTATAAGCCACCCTGATGCTGGTAAAACAACATTGACAGAAAAATTACTGTTGTTCGGTGGAGCTATTCAAACAGCAGGTGCTGTAAAGAATAACAAGATTACCAAGTCGGCTACTTCAGATTTTATGGAAATTGAAAAGCAGCGTGGTATTTCTGTTGCAACTTCTGTGATGGGGTTTAAATATAAAGGTAAATTAATTAACCTATTGGATACTCCCGGACACAAGGATTTTGCTGAAGATACCTATAGAACACTTACCGCAGTAGATAGTGTAATTTTAGTTATTGACTGTGTAAAAGGAGTAGAAACACAAACTGAGAAATTGATGGAAGTTTGTCGCATGCGAAATACGCCTGTAATCGTTTACATCAATAAAATGGACTTAGACGGTCAAGATCCTTTTGATTTATTAGATGAATTGGAAGAAAAATTATCCATAAATGTCCGTCCGTTAAGTTGGCCAATTAGCATTGGCCCTACCTTTAAGGGAGTTTATAACTTGGTAGATAAAAACGTAAATCTATTTAATTCCAACAAAACAAAAATTGAAACCGACGTAGTTACTATCAACGACTTATCTGATCCTAAACTAGATGAATTAGTTGGTAAGTATGCAGACCAACTTCGAGATGATGTAGAGCTGATCGAAGGTGTATATGAGCCATTTGATAAAACAGAATACCTTGAAGGCAGAATTGCACCTGTATTTTTTGGAAGTGCCGTTAACAACTTTGGTATTCGTGAAATGCTAGATACGTTTATCGAAATTGCTCCAAATCCTAAAGCTAGAGAAGCTGAAGGAAAACAAATTGAACCTACAAGCAAAGATTTTAGTGGATTCGTATTTAAAATTCACGCCAACTTAGATCCTAATCACCGAGATCGTATTGCATTTTTACGAGTGTGCTCAGGTACATTTGAACGAAACAAATTTTTCCATCACGTAAGGTTGGGCAAAAAAATTCGATTTAATAACCCGACCAGTTTTATGGCTCAAGAAAAGAGTCTTATCGAGAAAGCTTTTCCTGGGGATGTTATTGGATTGTATGATACCGGTAATTTTAAAATTGGCGATACATTAACTGAAGGTGGTAATTTTATGTTCCAAGGAATTCCTTCGTTTTCTCCTGAAATATTCAAAGAGGTAGTGAATGGTGACCCAATGAAAACCAAACAGCTAGAAAAAGGTATTTCTCAATTAACAGATGAAGGTGTAGCACAATTATTTACTCAACGAATGGGTAATAAAAAGTACATTGGTACAGTTGGAGAATTACAGTTTGAAGTAATCCAATACCGACTAAAGCATGAATACGGTGCAACGGCTAATTTCCACCCAATGAATTTCTATAAAGCTTGTTGGATAACGTGTGAAAAACAGGATGTTCTAGATGAATTTGTTCGTTTGAAGTCCAATTATATCGTTTATGATAAAGATGAAAGTTTGGTGTTCTTAGCACAAACAAGAGGCGTTTTACAAATTACCATGGACAATTACCCTGATATTAAGTTCCACTTTACTTCAGAACTTAACAAGGCGGTGATGTATGCTTAATTCATAAATTTAGCAATCGCATTTTTTAAATTCAGAAACCTCATTAAATCGCTTTTTATTTCTCATTATAAGATAATTAGTGTTTATTTTAAGTGAAGCGGCTATAATTTTAAAGCTGATTAGCAAGGAATCTGTTTGTTTAAAATTAACTTATAAACTCCTTCAATTGTAAGAAATTTTAATTTATTATCGTCCCGGATTTGTATAAAAACAAAAAAGCGGTAAATCCTACTTAGGAAATTCCGCTTTTTATAAGGTTTGTAAAAATCTATTTCACAATAAATTTAATTACCCCATGTTCGTTGTTGCTTAATTTATACTTTAAAAAGTTAACTCCTTGAATTAATTTAAAAGATTGAGTTAGGTCAATTGTAACATCTTTAGTGCTCTCAAATGTAATGTTCTGTTGACTCATTAACGAATCTTAATTCAAAATTTCAGCAATCGCTTTTTTGAATTCAGGAAAACTCATTAAATCATTATGCGTTCCTCCTTCTATGGTAATTAGGTTTGATTTTAAGTGAAGTTGTTTTAATTTTAAAGCTGATTTATAAGGAATCTGTTTGTCTTCTGTACCGTGGAATAAATAAATAGGGCATTCTACATCAGTCAAGTAACGATCAGTTCTAAATTTATACTTTGTAATTAAATCTGCAGGTAAATAAGCTTTATGACATCTTATTAAATCGATGAAATTATAATATGGTGTCTCTAAAATTAATGCCTTTGGTGAATTATTACTTGCTAAGCGTGATGCTATGCCTGTTCCTAAAGAATATCCGTAAATAATTACTTTATCTTCAGTATATTCTAAAATCATTTGATGATAAATCTCCTTAGCGTCACGCTGCATTTCTCGTTCTCGCTTTATTTTTCCTGTACTTTTACCAAATCCTCTGTAATCGTATAAAAAAATATCATAGCCGTATTCGGTTAAGTGCTGAATTTCTTCCCCATAATACTTCACATTTTCTGCATTTCCATGAAGGTAAAAAATAAGTCCTTTTGGATTTTCGACTTTAAAATGTATGGCATTTAGTTCCACTTGATCGTTAATTTTAAACCAGCGCTCCACAAATGGCAATGTAAAA
This sequence comes from Vicingaceae bacterium, assembly GCA_028336925.1. Lineage (GTDB taxonomy): Bacteria > Bacteroidota > Bacteroidia > Flavobacteriales_E > Vicingaceae > Acidiluteibacter. The sequence goes on from JAOKVV010000028.1 coordinate 13,884, forward strand.
TTAAACTTATAATCTCTATTTAGCTTTATTGGATTAAAAAATGAGTGCCTCTTGAAGCAAGTAATATGCAAAGATAATTCCTGCTATAATTGCAATAACACACAGAATAATAAATGTAATCCAAAGTGGAGTTTCCATGAATCAATGATAAGAATAATCAATAGAAAAACATGCTTAAAATCAAACAAGAAGTAAAATTTATTGATGATTTAACATTTACCCATTTTTCATTATTGACCATCCAAAAGCTAGATTTCCTTTGATTGTTAACATTCGTTAATTTGAAATGTAGAAACTGATAAATCGTAAATTTGGAGGTAAATGAATTAAATTATGATTGGTATCAAAAATTTATTATCCTCATTAGCGATTATTACTTCTTTCTTTATCTCCGCACAAAACAGTTATCAATTAGATTTTAAGGTTATAGGGTTACCTGATGGCGAACTATTTCTTGCTAATTATTACGGATCAGGTCAATACTACAAAGATACAGCGGTAGTTAAAGATGGGAAATTTAGTTTTAGTGGAGTAAAGCCTCTAAATGAAGGGATGTATTCAATTGTGAAAGATAATGGTCGTTTATTTGACATTTTTGTGGACGAACAAAGGTTTTCGATGTCTACTGACACATCAGGCCTCATAAAAAACATGGTAATTAACAATAGTCCTGAAAATTCACTTTTCTATGAATACATGAACTATTTGAGTGCTCAACAAATTATAATGAAAGAGTTAAGAGCAAAAAAAGACGCAACAGAAAAGAAAAAAGAACTTGAAAATATCGATAAAGAAATAGAAGAATTAGATAAAACTGTAAGTGGATATAGAAAAGGGTTCTTTAAAAAGCATAAAGATAGTTTTACGGCACAATTTCTTCAAGCCATGGAATTTCCTGAAATTCCTGAAACTCCAAAACTAAAAGATGGATCACTAGATAGTTTATTTCCATACCGATACACCAAAGCACATTTATTTGATCATATCAATTTTAATGATGAGCGTTTCTTAAACTCTCCTGCCTATCATGAGAAAATGACTTATTATATCTCCAAACTTACTCCACAAGTTCCTGATAGTATTAATGCTGCAGCCGACTATTTGTTAAAAAAAGCAAACAATCCTGAAATATTCAGATACACACTGAGCTACATTACTTCTACTTATGAAAAGAGCGAGTACATTGGAATGGATGCTGTTTTTGTTCACATGGCGCGTAATTATTACTTAAACGGTAAAGCTGATTGGATAACAGAAGCACAGTTGAAGAAAGTAAAGGAACGTGCAGATGCACTAGAGCCTTTGTTAATTGGTAAAAAGGCTCCGAACATTGTGGTAAAAGATACTGCTCAGAAAAATTACCTTCAATTATATGATGTAAAAGCTAAATATACGGTAGTTTATATATGGTCTCCTGAATGTGGACACTGTAAAAAATCAACTCCTGTCCTTAAAAAAATGTATGATAGATATAAGGATGATGACTTAAAGGTTTTTGCAGTAGGGAATGATTTTGAAAATGATAAATGGATTGAATTCATTAAGAAAAACCAGCTTAATTTCATCAATGGATCTGATGGTGGAGAGTTTACTTCTAACTTCCGTCATCTATATGATGTATACAGCACGCCTCAAACATACTTATTAGACGAGGATAAGAAAATAATTGTAAAGAAAATAGAGGTTGAGGAATTAGATAAACTGCTTGGAGAATTAATCAAAAAAGATAAAGCTAAGAATGAATAAAACAGGATTAAACATCAGTTTTGCGGTTATGATAATTGGAGTATTCATCGCCTATAAGATGCTAGATAAACCAATGCCGCTAAAAATTTATAGTCCTAAAGATTTAAATCCTGAATTAGTTGATGAGGATCAACGAGACATTTACAAAAATCACCGTATTCGAGATTTCAAATTAGTTAACCAAGATGGAGTTTCTGTAACCGACTCATTCCTTAAAGATAAAATATATGTTGCCGACTTTTTCTTCACTACCTGCCCTACTATCTGCCCGGCAATGAGCAATGAATTAGAACGAGTTCAAGAAGCTTTTGAAGGTGATTTGGGTATACAAATTGTATCTCATACCGTACAACCTGAATATGACTCCCCTGAAATTTTAAAAGAATATGCAGCTCTTCATAAAGCAAATCTCAACCAATGGACCTTTTTAACGGGCGATAAGTCTGAAATTTATAGTCTGGCTAGAAAATCGTACTTTGCAGTAACCACTAAAGGTGATGGTGGAATACGTGATTTCATCCATACGGAGAATTTTGTTCTAGTGGATAAAAAGAAACGGATACGTGGTTTTTACGATGGTACATCTGCTGATGATGTAAATCGATTGATCAAAGACATTAAGATTTTGAAAGATGAAGTATAGGCTAATTTTTGGAAGTTTATTACTCGTGCTTGTAAGCTGTAATCCCTATAGAGGTTTTAGTGGCGTGGATCCAAAAGGTATGGGCAAAAAACCACCTAGTGTAAGAATCGCTGATGATATGAAAAAGAGCCAAATTAAGGGCAATCGTAAAATAAAGCGAGAAATGAAACGCAAACAGAAAAGGTACGGAGCTCCTAAAGATTAGTTCTTAACTGAAATGTTTTAGATTGCTTATTAAACGTAACCTTATCACTCTTAAAGGCTTTGTCAAATACTCCGTTCGTTATCGCATCATCAGGAGTGGAAACCGACAGCTGATGATCGTTAGTAATCAACCATAATTGGTCTGCTGCTTGTAAAGCTAATTCTACTTGGTGAGTAGATATGATAATGGTTTTATTTGTTGTTCTGCATAACTGCTGAAGCAAGCTAAAAATCTCCACTTTGTTTATTAAATCTAAATGGTTTAGCGGTTCATCTAAAATGATAATGGGTGTTTGTTGTGCAATTGCTCTAGCGATGAGTACCTTTTGCTTTTCTCCATCACTTAAATTTCCAAAATACCGATTAGCTAGTCCTTCGATGCCACACGCTTTCAAAGACTCAGTAATAATGCTATCATCCTTTTTAGAAATTTTAGCCAACCAATTTGTAAATGGATAACGCCCAAAAGCAACTAAATCAAACACGGTAATTAAACCAATTGATAACTTATCGGTGAGAACCAAACTGAGCTGAGTTGACAATTCTTGATTATCATAATCGGATAGATTTCTGCCATTTATAGTAACCATACCTGACAACGCCTCCAAATTACCAGATAACGTCTTTAATAAAGTAGATTTACCTTTACCGTTCTCCCCTATTAAGCAAATGAACTCACCTTCATAGACCACGGTAGAAATAGGCGCCATAATAGCACAGCCTTCATTTTTAGGGCCATACCCAATTAATAGCTTATCTATGTTGATTATTTCTTTCATTACAGGTTTGATGATATATTTTTTCGGCCTAGTACCATCCAGAAGATAATCGGAATACCTAAAATAGCGGTAATTGAATTTAATGGAAGTACCAAATCACTAAATGGTAAATGTGCTATGCAATCACTTAGCAGCATAATATTAATACCTAAAAGTACGATTGCAGGAATTAAAATTCGCGCATTGGAGGTCTGAAACCATACTCGGCATAAATGAGGAACTACAATTCCAATGAAGCCAATAGGACCACAAAATGCAGTAACAGAACCAGCTAGTATTCCCGCACTTAAAATAATCAACAGCCTACTTTTTACTAAGTTTATTCCCATACTTTTTGAATAGGCCTCGCCCATAAGCAATAAGTTAAGGGGTTTTAATTGAGAGAGAGCAAGAACTAACCCAATGATCACCGCAATACTTAAAATAAAAAGTTCATTATAATTGATCCCATCTAAACTTCCTAAGGTCCAAATTACAAAAGACTTTAATTGGTCTGAAGAACTAGAATACTGTAAAACACCAATTATAGCCGTGGTTAATGCACCAAGCATTATTCCAACGATTAATACCGTCATGATATCTTTAACACGGATAGAAGTAGCAAATACCAACAATAAAATAAGCATGGCACCTAAGGTTGAAGCTAACGCAATGGACCAATCATCAATGACGAACATTCCACCAAAAAGCCACCCACCTGTTAAAACCAATAAGGATACACCAAGGCTAGCACCTGAACTAATTCCTAAAATATAAGGACCAGCCAAAGCATTTCTAAACAGTACTTGCATTTGAAAACCACTAATAGAAATGGCAGAACCACAAAGTATCGCAGCAAAAACTCGCGGTAATCGACTTTCAAATAAAATCATTTCCCATGCGAGATTAGAAGAGTCTCCTTGAAAAACTTCTATAATCTCCGTTAACGGAATGGTAACAGATCCAAAAAACAAATTTGCCAAAACTAAGATTGGTATAATTCCAATCAAAAGAAACCACTTATTTCGATGAGAATACTGCATTATGGTAGACGCTCGTAAAAAGTTAAAGAATCTGTTTGAGCAAGTTCGGGATGAAAAATTTGAATTAAATCAGCTAAAATTAAATCAGGTCGTGCTGCGCCGGTTTCCCAATAATCATTTCCGAAATAAGAAGTCAGCGTTTTCGTGTTATTGAAAACCCGTTTGTTTTTAAATGCCTCAAAAGCTGCAAAACGTTCATCAGCTTGCTCCATTTCTTCTAGCGAACGAAAAGTAGAAACATTCAGCCAATAATCTACATTTATTGCAGCAGCAAGCACTACTTCAAAGTCCAAAGGCAAACTAACCGTTTCCATATTATCGCTCCATAAATACGCGGCACCTGCATCATTCAAAAGTTGAGCTTGAAAAGAGTTGCCTCCTGGCACATACCAAGTACCTTTCCATGGAGCAGCAGTAAATACTGTCGGTTTATTCTTTGCCTTTTTAACCAACGATTTAAGCGCTAAATAATCTTTTTCAATCTGGTTAAATATCGTTTCCGAAAGCTCAAAATCATCATATAATAATCCAAAAACTTTAATCCATTCTGCCTTAGCTAAAGGAGAAGGTTCCATGTATTCGGCATTGACCAACACTTGTTGTCCAAAGCGTTTTAATTCAGACAAAAGACGCATACTTGCAGCATCAATAGCAAACCCCATAATCACATCGGGATTTAATAAGATAGTCTGTTCCATGTTTAACTCTGGCTGACCTAAATCTATAATTTCATCAACTGTGGCAGCATTGTAAATCGTAGAATCGTAAATTGTATTTTTTTCACTAACCGCCACAATACTTTTTAACTGTTTCATCGAGCGAATGAAAGGAATATAGGTAGCAGAAAGTACTGCAATTGATTTAATTGGAGTAATAATTGCATTACCTGTGAAGTCTGCAGGAAGGAAAGAAGAATCATTGGTTAGGTAATACTCAAAAGTTTCATTATTCCCTTTATAACTTTTGGAAACAGTTAGCTTATCATAACCTTTGAAGTGAGCAATATTAAATCCCTTTGCATAACGAACGGATGACACTTCCAAAGGCTCTTCAGAACTTTGCTTTGAATCATTTTCATTAGATGACTTGCAGCAAATGAATGAAACTAAAAAGAATAAAATAAATAATCGAACCCCCATTTTACTTCTTCGCCTCTCTTTTCCATGTATCTTCATCAATATTCACACCGTTCTTATTGTAAAAAATGGCTCCCCAAGAGTAGAAGGTCTTTTCGTAAATATCTACTTGTGTTCCCTCTACCACTATTCTTCTAATGGTCGTGCTATTTGATGCACCATCGATAATCTCTTCCGTAACTCCTTGCGGGTATTTATTGGCTAAATCAGCGTCGTTTCTATTGCGTTTTTCTCCGGTATAAAAATCAGCAGCCTTAATCTCTGATTTAGGGCTATTTCTTAAAGTCGCTTCTGTTTCGTAATCTACTTGAAATTTAGCTTTTTCAGCAGAGTATTCAATTCCTCTTTGAGAAATATCATTGTTATACTTTACTTGCACTTCTTCACGCTGTTTTACTAACTCTAGTATCTTTTGTTGATTGGCTTCAATAATCTGATCCGCTTCTTTCAAATTAGCACTGTTTGCATCACTAATAGCTTTAGCTTGGTCTGAAGGCACATTTGCAGTTTTACTCAATCTAGCTTTAGCTAACTCTGCTCGGTAACTTTGAATTTTTTGGTCAATTTTAACTAAGTTTTCACGCGTTTTAAGAATTCTAGCTTGTTGTTCTATTGTAAGGTACTCTGTTTGTGATTCTTTTGCATCAGTAAGTGCTTTTACTTTTTCATAGTTTGGCGTTAATGTTCTGTAAGTATATCCTTCTTGATTATCAGAAATATTAGCCTGAAGATCTACTAAGTCCATCATTTTTTCTTCTCTACTTCTTTGAGCTGAAACAGTTCTACCCTCTTCTATTTTATCAATAGCATTTGCTTGTTGATTAAGAGTTTCCAAATTCTGCAGGTAACGATCACTACTAATCGGTTTATTCTCATCAAGACTAACACTTATCTTTTTTAAACGTAATAATTCAGCTTGCCTTTTGGCTTCATCTTGCTCCAATTCTTTCGCTCGTCTAACAGCCAACATCTCTGCCTCTGTTTTTTTCGCTATCGCTTTTTTAACGTTCTTATCGGCCCACATTTCTTTATACATAGACTCAATTTCAGCTTCACTTTTTCCTGTAATTACGATCTTTTGCTTTTCCTGTTGCTCCAATCGTTTTTGATCAGCCAACGCTTTAGCAGCTGCATCTTTCTCTCTCTTTTCTTGAGCTAATTTGCTATCTATTATTCTAATTTGCTCCTCAGGATAAGATTCTATAGGCTTTAAATTTAGAGCACCTGTATAATCGCTTTTCGCAGATTTGTAATCTCCATTTTTAAACGCGTTATCAGCGGATTGAATAAGTGAATTGAAGGCTAACTCATTTTCTTGCGCTCTTTGCCTTGCCGCTAATGCTTTATCTTTTTCAGCAGCTTGTTTTGCTAATATCGATTCTATTTCACTAATTCTTTCTTTCGGAAACTGCTCGTAATCTTTTAAATCACTTGCCTTTTTGAACGAGGCTAGCGCATTCGTATAATCTTTCGCATCATAAGCTGCTATTGCTGTTTCGATAGCTAACTTATACTCTTTATCAATCTTAGTATTAGCTTCAGCCTCCTCCTTTTCTTTATCTTTCCTATTGGTAATAAGTTTGATTTGATCTTTTGGATACTGCTCATCCATAACAGCTAATGCTTCATTATACTTTTCAAGCGCTAAATCATAGTCCTCTAAGGCATAAGATTGATCCGCTTTTGCAATAATATTTAAATACTTAGCTTTAGTTTCATAGGAATTCTTCTCAACTGCTAATCGCTCCTCTTCCTTTTTAATTAAATCTGCGATCCTGCTTTCAGCAAGGGTAATTTGATCTTGAGGAAGCTTCTCGTTTGGTTTTACCGTTTGAGCGGCTTTATATAATTCTATTGCCTCCTTAAAGTTTCCTGATGAAAATAAACCGTTACCATCAGCCATTAATTTCTCATATTCTTCGTCTTTTTTAGCATTTTTTTCA
>JAOKVV010000029.1 GCA_028336925.1 Vicingaceae bacterium
AGTTGGCAACCTGCGGGTGAGACATTTGGTTGGAAGTATTTAAAATCATTTACTGAACAAAGAGGGGTCAATTATAGCAAGCATATTTCAAAACCTGCCAAAAGTCGAATTTCTTGCGGTAGGCTTTCTCCATATCTAGCTTGGGGAAATTTATCCATAAAGCAAGCGTTGCATCATGTACGATTTCATCCTAACTATGAAAAAAACAAACGACCGTTTCAAAATTTCATGACTCGATTAAAATGGCATTGTCATTTTATTCAAAAATTTGAACAGCAGTACAATTATGAAACTAAATGTTTAAATAAAGGATTTGAATTATTGGCGCATGAGAAAAGCGAAACAATAATAAAAGCTTGGGAGAATGGTCAAACAGGGTTTCCACTTTTAGATGCTTGCATGCGCTGTTTAAAAGAAACCGGTTGGATTAACTTTCGAATGAGAGCGATGGTCGTATCTATGTTTTGTCACCACTTTGATCAAGATTGGAGAGATGGTGTTTATTACCTTGCAAAGCAATTTTTAGATTATGAGCCCGGAATCCACTACCCTCAATTTCAAATGCAAGCAGGAACTACAGGAATTAATACTGTTCGCATTTATAATCCTATTAAAAATTCAGAAGAGCATGACCCTCAAGGAGAGTTTATTAAAAGATGGGTTCCTGAATTAACTGATGTACCTGTTCAGTTTATTCATGAACCTTGGAAGATGACCTTAATTGATCAGGCGTTCTGCGGAGTAAGTATTGGAACTCATTATCCCTCTCCTATCGTTGACTTAGAAAAAGCCGGAAAACTAGCTAGAGAAAAAGTTTGGGGACATAAAAACTCTCTCCAAGTAAAAAAGGAAAAACAAGCCATATTAATCAAACACACTCGAAAAGGGAGAGCAGATCAATAATCTTAAATTTTAGCGGGTAATGAACCTACTCAACACCTTTAAAAGCAGCATAATCAAATGCCTTTTTTAATAAATCGGTTGATCGTTCTAAAGGATTTTCTCTTATCTCCTTTTCTTCCTCCGCAATGCTAATAAATAACCCATCAATTGCTTTGTTAGTTGCATAATTAGTCAGGTTTCCATCAACTTTGGTAACAAAAGGTATCAAATTATAGGCATTTGTTGCGGTATTCCAATATTTTGTCGCATTTACCTTTTCTAATGATTTATTAATTTTTGGTTCAAAGGCTTGAATTAAGTGATCACTTGTTTTTCGTTTTAAAAAGTCAGTTGCAGCATTCTCCCCTCCTAGCAAAATGGATTGAACATCTTGAAAGGTCATCGACTTTATAGCATTTATAAATAATGGAGCAGCTTCTGTAACAGCATCCTCAGCAGCCCGATTTAATGAAAGCTCAATATCATCAATTTGATTTCCAAGACCAATAGCTCTTAATTTATCTGCAACCTTTGCATATTCTTCAGGGAACGGAATCGTTACAAATGGATGATCAGAATAGCCTCCTAATTGCGATAAGTTATTCACCCCAATCTGAGTTCCCTTTATTAAAGCTTCTTTTAACCCTGCCCCCATCTCTAATTCAGTGGGTTTAATTGATTCTGCTGTTGATGTTTCTAACATACTTCTTCCAAATTCTTGTGCCAATGGCTTCAATTCAGTGCAACTTAAAAGAAACAGAATACATATTACAATTATTGATAATTCTTTCTTCATTAGATAAAGATAAATAGATTCGACTTGCTGTTTCATTACCATTCTATCAACTGTGTTTATAATTCGGTAGAACGTTAACAGAAAGGTTTAAATGATTAAATGAATATTGAACGTTTAATCGCTTCTGAAATTTATTACATTTGAAAAAAAGCAATATTATCAAACATTTACTATTTTTTCGCACCATAGTCAGTTTTTTAAAAAATGATGATTATCGAGATTTATTAGTTACTACGTTTTTAACGCTAGCAACGGGAAGTGTTGTTTATCATTACGTTGAAGGTTGGAAGTGGCTTGACTGTATCTACTTTTCAATTATTACTCTAACCACAATTGGTTATGGCGATTTTTCTCCTCAAACTGATGTAGGTAAAGCATTCACAATTATCTATATCATTATGGGTGTTGGAATTATATTAAGTTTCATCAATACGGTTTACCTTCACTACCAAGATGAAAAAGCAAACAAAAATTCAAGTGATAAAAAATATAAAAGAAGAAAAAGAAGTAGTAAAAACTTAATTGATAACAAGTTAAATAACTTAGATGATTAAACTATTCACGGTCCCTTATCCTTATGAATCCAATTTAGTCATTAAATAAGGGCTTCAGGAATTATGATCTTCTTCGTTTTTCTCTTTTTATTCGCCTTCAAACTGTTTGGATTATTAAAATAATATTTTATAAAAGATAAACACACTATTCACCTGTATTCTACTTAAAATTATTGCACTAATACATGTCAAACTAAAAGCTTTTTGGATAATTTGGTTTCTAGAAAAACAACGTCAAAAATTCATCAATAGCAAGTCTAAGTTGGATCCAATCATTTACCAAATAAAGAAAATAAAACAATGAAAACTGTATTCCATAAAGCCAATTCTAGAGGTCATGCAAATCACGGTTGGTTAGATAGCCATCACAGCTTCAGCTTTGCAAATTAGCATAATCCCGAACGAATGAATTTTGGAGTTTTGAGAGTTTTAAACGATGATCAAGTGGCTGCGGGCAATGGGTTTGGTAAACACCCTCATGATAATATGGAAATAATATCTATCCCTCTAGAAGGTGATTTAGAACACAAGGACGATATTGGCAATGAAACCATTATAAGAGAAGGAGATATTCAAGTTATGAGTGCAGGGACAGGTGTTTTCCACAGTGAATACAATAAAAATGAAAATAAAGATGTAAAGTTTTTACAAATCTGGTTGTTCCCAAACAAACGAAATGTAACTCCAAGGTATGATCAAATATCAATCAAAGGACAAACGAAGAAAAACCAGTTAAACCAAATATTATCACCTAATAAAAATGACGAAGGCGTTTGGATACATCAGGATGCTTGGTTCCACATTGGTAATTTCGATAAAAGTAAAACAGAAACATATCAGTTAAAGAAAACCGGCAATGGTATTTATCTATTTGTAATTGAAGGTAATATAACGGTAGACAACCAAAAGCTTGAACGACGTGATGGTTTTGGCTTATGGGATATTGATCAAATTAGCATCAATGCTGAAGCTAACAGCAAATTGCTAATTATGGAAGTTCCTATGACTATTTAATAACTATTTACTCATCAGACGTTTCATTATCCAACTTAGGCGTTTCAACACCAAACAATTGATCACTTTCAGGAGAAGGTAGTTCCGTTACATCTTTCAATTTACTTAACATTACGTTGGTTCGAGTCGTTACTAACTTTTCAATTTCCCCATCTGCTTGTCTTATTCTCTCTTGAGCCTTTTTCAACACCTTACCAAATTCTCCAAACTGTTGTTTAACTGCTGCAAGTACACTCCAAACTTCACTGCTTCTTTTCTGAATTGCGAGGGTTTTAAATCCCATTTGCAAACTATTTAGCATAGCTGCCAAGGTAGTTGGCCCTGTGACTATAATTTTATATTCTCTTTGAAGTAAAGCAACAACTTCAGGCTGGCGAACAATTTCTGCAAACAACCCCTCTAATGGTAAAAACATAATCCCAAAATCAGTTGTATTGGGCGGATCGATGTATTTATCTCTAATATCTTTTGCAAACTTTTTTACTGCATTCACCAAGGCTTTATTAGCTGACTCAATACCTGCAGCATCGCCAATATCGTATGCCGTTTGAAGTCTAACATAATCTTCTTGCGGGAACTTAGCGTCAATAGGTAAAAATACTTCTTTACCATAATCATCCTTTCCAGGTAGCTTAATTGCATACTCCACATGATCATTTGAACCTAACTTCGTCTTTACATTAGCGGCATATTGCTCAGGCGCCATGATCTGTTCTAAAATATTACCTAGTTGAATTTCGCCAAGTACACCTCTAGTCTTTACGTTGCTTAGTACCTTTTTTAAATCTCCAACTCCGTTGGCCAAAGTCTGCATTTCGCCCAACCCTTTTTGCACAGCCTCTAATCGATCGCTAACAAGTTTAAAAGATTGACCAAGTCGTTCCTCAAGGGTTTTGTGCAATTTTTCATCTACTGTTTCACGCATCTTTTCAAGCTTTTCCTCTGTCGACTGAATTAACTTATCCTGTTTTATCGCCATTGAATCAAATTGTAACCTTTGATAATTATTGAACTCTGTAATATTTTTAGAAAATATTACTCCAAAATCTTTTAAGGAGGTAGTCAGCTCTTCCCTATTTAACTTTGCATTGGCAGCCAAATCAGTGTTTATTGCTTTCAGCTTTTCATCTAACCTAGTGGTTAACTTTTCTAATGACTCCGCTAACTCCAGTCGGTTTTCTTTTAATGCTGAAGAAAGCTCTACTCGGTTCTCTTTTAACTCATGCTGGATAAAAGTTCTAATTAATTCTACCGTTTCATCATCATTTTTTCTAAACTGTTTAAAAAATAGAATAACAACAATCAATAAGATTGATGCTAATAAAACAAGGCTAATAATCTGTATCATAGTACAATAATAAAATTTAAATGAGCTAATCGTAAATTAGTAACAAATCATTTAAATTACATAATTTAGAGTTGAATTCATAAAAGAAAACAAATGATAAAAATTGCACTTTTTACGCTGACTTTAATTATTTCAAGTATTTCATTCGGTCAATCTAAAAAATATAAGACTACCGTAATTAAAACTGAAATATTCTGTGATCATTGCATAAAGTGTGAATCTTGTGGACAAAATATTTATAATAAATTAACTGAAAATAGGGGAATAAAATCAATTAGAATTGAGGATGAAATAAATGCGATTTCAGTTAAATATAATCCTAAGAAAATAAATTTAGATCAGATAGAATCTGCAATCGCCAAGGCAGGATACGATGCAAACGATACAAAAGCAAACTTTAAATCATACCAAAAATTAGATAACTGCTGTAAGAAAAAATCAGAGTAAAAGGTGAAATACTTTCATTGAAATAACATCACAACTGAAAGAATTTGTATTAATTTTCCAGTACAAGTCGATATCCAATTCCTCTAATATTTATTATCCTTACTGAATTGTCAAGCAATAATTTCTTGCGCAATTTAGATATAAAGACATCCAACGTTCTACCAATATAATCACCTTCATCTCCCCAAACTTGATTTAACAAATACTCCCTTTCTAGGGTAACATTTGGACTCGAACAAAATAGTTGAAGTAGTTGATTCTCTTTATATGATAATTCATACTCAGTAGAATGATGAGACAAAACCATTAGATCAGGATTAAATCGATATTTACCAAGTTCTATTAATGTTTGACTTCCTAAATACAGGTGTTTATTTCTTTTTAGTGAGAAAATTAGAATAATTAGAACAAGGCATCCACCTAATAAGAGTGATAATATAAAGTAATAGCTGCTAGAATTACCTGTTGGGCTAATTAGTGTAAAATAAAAAGTGTAGCAATTTAATGGTAGTGTTCTTAGCTTACAAGCAATTAAATCCTTGTTGGTAGAAAGATTTGTTTTGAAACTATAAATAACCTGAGGCTTCGAACATGACTCCACTTCTACTATCACTTTAGTTTCCATATTGTATTTTCTTAAAACTTCCTCAACACTGGATACCAATATCCCTGGGTTAAATTCAAAGTGATGTTGAAATTCCATTTTATACCTATTACCTATCTCTTTTATAGGTAATATCCTGGAGGTGCTATCATTCAACCTTATTAGAAAATCATTTCCGATCTCCCTTAAAAATAATTGAGCTTCCTGATTTTTAGATTGCCCGTTTAATTGCAAAAAAGTTATGAATAGAGAAAAACTAAAAATGAATGGTAATATTAATCTGAAACAACTCATTTGACAAAGCTATTTTAATCGATTGTATTTAAATTAAATTTATAGCGTTTTTTACATTGTTTTTACACTAATTTACACAGTTTATCATCTACAGCACTAATTCAGCACTAGCTTTGACAAAATGAACTAAAAAATAATTTTATGAAAATTTTAACACTACTTTCAACATTTATAGCCTTATGTGCAATTTCAACAGGATGTTCTAACATCACAACTAATGAGAACCTAAGTAAAAATAGCCCTTCAGGCAAAAATTTAAAACAAAATTCGACACATCAATTTGGTGGATGGTATTGTCCTGATAATTTAACAAATTTTCCAGCGGTAAATATAAAAGAATGGAGTTCAATTACAGTAATAGAAGATCGTTTACCCACTAAAGAGGAAACACAAGATGGTCGTTCTCTTATTTATATTGATTTAAATGAATACCCCAACTCTAAGCCATTTGATATTGGAAATCCACGACTTGCAAAAATTTACTGCCAGCAAACAAGAAGAGAAGAAACTATTATTATTATACAATCTATTTTAATCGAAAATGATACAATAGTGGGTTTTAGATATCTAAATGGTGGCAACGGAAGTGCTAAGTTTAGTAATGTAACACTATTATCGAATAAAGAAATAGACAATATTCCTTTATCTAAATTTTTTACAACTACAATTGAAATCGTTGCTACCCCCGCATCAATTTGGGAAGTACTAACCTTACCATCTCACTTAAACAATTTAAGTCCATTATTGGATTCCGAATCTAATCAATGGAGAGGGGAAAGTAACGTTAATTTTTACTATCCAAATGCAGGAGATAAGATAGCAGTATTTGGTGACAAATTGTATGGCAACTATTATATACAGAACGACTACTCTAAAAATAATTATACAGAGAAGTTTTTCTTACATCGAAATGAAAAAGATGACGCCACCTTATTGAAAATTGTTTGTGGACCTTTTATAAACGATTATGAGCAACAAGAAAACCGAATTAGAAACTGGGCTAAGAAATTAAAGGAGCTGAGTGAGAGTATAAATTAATTCACATCAACAATCATAATTGTCATTCTAAATAGAGACTAATATGTTTGGGTGGTTTTAGTATATTGCAATGATATACTGAAATTATGGAATTAAACTTACTATCATGCACTGCACAACGCCCGGACAAACGTGGAATCGCTAATTGTTTGGCTGAGTTTGCTACCAACGGAAATACATCCTTAGCTAATGAATTCATGGAAATGCTTTTAGAAGGTGATATCATTGATATAGTTGTAGATGATGGCCATTCAGGGTCAGCCTTAAGAGCATTGCGTAAGCTTGGTATCGACTATAAAATTGTGGAATAAGAAGAAACAAATTTTCACATCTATATCTCTACAGCGGATTAACAACTGTAACTTCTCTACTCTCAGGAATTAAACCTTTAATAGATTCTGCAATTGTCAGCTGTAACTCTTTTAGTAATTTCTTCTTTACAAAGTGCTTATGCGTTAATAAACCAACAGATCTAACAGGCACAGGATCCATGAACTCAATCAGATTTGGTTTTTCATTATCAGGTAAATCAATTGAGGCTAAAAAGGGGATAATGGTAATTCCTTTACTTGACTTTGTAATTCTAAGTAAACTATCCATAGATCCAGATTCAAACTCGAAATTGACGTTATTCTTAGGCGATTGATTCGATAATTCACAAATTCGATATACTTGACTCCTCAAACAATGACCTTCTTGCAAAAGCCATATTTTGGAGTAATCTAATGAGTCGATAGAAATTTTATGTTGCGTTTTCTCCTCCCTGAAATCATACACCAAAAAAGGTTCAGAATACAAAGGCAACTCTTTTAGTTCTTTATCTTCTATTGGTAGTGCCAAAATTCCAACATCAATCAAACGTGATTTTAAGGATTCTTGAATTTGAGGTGTGGTCATTTCTTTAACAACCACCACTATATCCGGAAATTTTTCGGCAAACTTCGCGATAAACAGGGGCAGTAAATAAGGTGCTATAGTAGGAATAATTCCCAACTTTAATTCTCCCTTCATCTCCCCTTTCAACTCCTGAATCACATTCTTCAAAGCATCCACCTCGTTTAAAATTATTCGTAAACGATTAATCAACACCTCCCCCTCAGGAGTGATAGATACAGGCTTGGTTTTACGATTAAAAATTTTAATGCCAATCTCATCCTCCAATCGGCCAATCATAGTACTTAAGGTAGATTGAGTTACAAAACAACGATCGGCAGCAGCTTCAAAATTTTTTAAATTAACAACTGCTAGTATGTATTGAAATTGTTGTAAATTCATAGAACAAAACTACTAAAATCTACGCTATCAATATTACTATTGATAATATCGTTTTTATAAATAAAAAAAAAGATTTAATATTTGCAAAACAATTAAAAACAATAGAAAATGAAAATTCAAATTTTAATATTATCAGGGTTAATTGCCTTAGCGTCTTGTTCTAGCGAAAAACAGCAAGAAATGGGCGAAGAAAAGGGCGGATGTCCTTTTGGGTTTGATAAGAAAAAATCTACTGGACAAGTAGTTCAAGGTGAAGGTAAAACCAATAAAGATTGGTGGCCAAATCAGCTTGATCTAAGTATTTTAAGACAAAATAGTAATTTATCTGACCCAATGGGTGAAACATTCGATTATGAAGAGGCGTTCAAATCACTAGATTATGAAGCTTTAAAGAAAGATTTAGAAGTTTTAATGACCGATTCACAAGATTGGTGGCCGGCAGATTACGGCAATTATGGCCCATTTTTCATTCGTATGGCTTGGCACAGCGCAGGAACTTACCGAACAGGTGATGGTCGTGGTGGTTCTAGAGAAGGTCAGCAGCGATTTGCTCCGTTAAATAGTTGGCCAGATAATGCCAACCTAGATAAAGCAAGAAGATTACTTTGGCCTATTAAACAGAAATATGGTAATAAAATTTCTTGGGCAGATTTAATGATTTTAACTGGTAACGTAGCGTTAGAATCAATGGGTTTTGAAACCATTGGTTTTGCAGGCGGTAGAAACGATGTTTGGGAACCTGCAAGTAATGTTTATTGGGGATCTGAAAGTAAGTTTTTAGATGATAACCGATACTCAGAAGATCGTGAGTTGGAAAATCCTTTAGCGGCAGTGCAAATGGGATTAATTTATGTAAATCCAGAAGGTCCAAATGGAAATCCTGATCCAGTTCTAGCTGCTCATGATATAAGAGAAACTTTTGGAAGAATGGGTATGAATGATGAAGAAACTGTGGCACTTATAGCAGGTGGACACACGTTAGGTAAAACACATGGTGCAGCCTCAGCTTCCAATGTAGGAGAATCTCCTGAAGGGGCATCAATTGAAGAGCAAGGGCTAGGTTGGAAAAATAAATACGGTACGGGCGTAGGAAAAGATGCGATTACATCAGGCCTAGAAGTAATTTGGACGCCTACTCCTACTAGATGGAGTCATGCTTACCTTACTATTCTTTTTGCTAATGAGTGGGAATTAACAAAAAGTCCCGCAGGAGCTCACCAATGGGTGGCGAAAGATGCTGCAGAAATTTTTCCAGATGCATTTGACGAAACAAAAAGGCATAGACCAACCATGCTTACAACAGATTTATCGTTGAGGTTTGATACAGCTTATGAGAAAATATCCAGACGATTTATGGAAAATCCTGCTGAGTTTGATTTAGCTTTCGCAAAAGCTTGGTTTAAATTAACTCACAGAGATATGGGTCCAAAAACTGCTTACATAGGCCCTGAGGTTCCACAAGAAGATTTTATCTGGCAAGATCCTATTCCTGCTGTAGATCATCAATTGATTGATGGAAAAGACATCAAATCATTAAAATTTAATATTCTAAGTTCAGGATTAACAGACAAAGAGTTAATTAGCACTGCATGGGCTTCTGCATCAACCTTTAGATCTTCAGACCGCAGAGGTGGTGCAAATGGCGCACGTATTCGATTAGAACCACAAATCAATTGGGAAAGTAATAATCCTGCTCAACTTAAAAAAGTATTGGCAACTTATGAAAAAATCCAAGCCAACTTTAACGCAGCAGGTAATGGAAAGAAAGTTTCAATCGCTGATTTGATTGTATTGGGAGGAAATGCTGCGATAGAGAAAGCAGCTGAAAAAGCAGGGTTTTCAACTGAAATAAAGTTTAATCCAGGAAGAATGGATGCCTCACAAGCACAAACGGATGTGGAAAGCATTGCTTTACTTGAGCCAATGGCTGATGGCTTTAGAAATTATCAAACAAAAGAATTCACCTTAACTACTGAGGAATTGTTGATTGATAAAGCTCAATTACTATCACTAACCGCTCCTGAAATGACTGTTCTTTTAGGTGGTATGCGTTCGTTAGGTGTAAATTATGATGCATCTAACCACGGCGTATTTACAGCGAACCAAGGTACTTTATCAAATGATTTCTTTGTAAATCTTTTAGATATGAATACAGTTTGGACACCAACTTCTGAAGATCAATTAGAGTTTGTAGGAAAAGATAGAACTTCTGGTAAAATTAAATGGACCGCGACTAGAGCCGACTTAATTTTCGGTTCTAACTCTGAATTAAGAGCCATTGCAGAAGTGTATGCAAGCTCAGATGCGAAAGAGAAAATGGTGAAAGATTTTATCTATACATGGAATAAAGTGATGAACTTAGATCGATTTGATTTGAACTAATTCACTATCAATTTTATTTGAAAGCGACTTGATTCAGTTCAAGTCGCTTTTTTTATAAAAACAATTCCCTGCATTTTATTTGGCTTCATCCAATCAATCGGTTTATCTTTGTAGTATGAAAAGTATCCACAGTTCAGATTTTAAAATTGGCCTTTTAGGTGGTGGTCAGTTGGGTAGAATGATGCTCCAAAAGGCATACGACTATAACCTACACATTGCTGTGTTAGACCCTAATCCAAAAGCCCCTTGTTATCAAATAGCCAATGAATTTGTGGTGGGTAACTTTAAAGATTATGACACTGTTTTAGAGTTTGGAAAGGATAAAGATGTCATCACCATAGAGTTTGAAGATGTAAATTCAGATGCATTACAGGCTCTTGAAAATTTAGGTGTTAAGGTATTTCCTCAAGCTAAAGCCCTTAAGACAATACAAGATAAAGGATTGCAGAAGCAGTTTTTCACCCAAATTGGTGTTCCAACTTCACCCTATTTTATAGCAGAAAACAAGGAAGAAATTACTGCTAAAGCAACAAAGTACCCACTTTTTCAAAAGTTGCGAACATCGGGATACGATGGCTATGGCGTACAAAAAATTGCTAATGCAAATGATGTACAAAATGCGATGGAAGGGGCATGTATGTGCGAAGAAGGCGTAGAGATGGACAAAGAGCTTTCTGTAATTGTCGCACGTAATGAAAATGGAGAAGTGAAACAATTTCCTGTGGTAGAATTAGAGTTTAACCCCATCGCTAATATGGTGGAATTCTTATTTGCACCTGCACATATTCCTCAAAGTATAGAACAAAAAGCACAAGAAATAGCTGCAAAAATTATATCTGAGTTGGATATGGTAGGTTTGTTAGCCGTTGAGTTCTTTTTAAGTAAGTCCGGTGAATTATTAGTGAATGAAATTGCGCCACGCCCGCACAATAGTGGTCATCAAAGCATTGAAGGAAATTATTGTTCTCAATTTGATCAGCATATCAGAGCCATTTTGAATTTACCTTTGGGAAATACTGCTATGGTAAAGCCATCCGTAATGGTGAACTTATTAGGTGAAGAAGGATTTGAGGGAAATGCAATTTATAACGGGATAGATGAAATAATGGCTTTAGACGGTGTAAATGTGCATCTTTATGGCAAAGCTAAAACCAAAAGTTTCCGTAAAATGGGCCATGTAACCATAGTAGCCGAAACATTAGAAGGTGCAAAATCAATTGCGAAAAAAGTAAAAGAAACCATTAAAATTAGTGCATAATGAAAGCAGAAGTAGGAATTATAATGGGCAGCAGCTCAGATTTACGTGTTATGAATGAAGCCGCAGAGGTTTTAAAAGAATTGGGCGTAAGCTATGAAATCTCTATTGTTTCTGCTCACAGAACCCCCGAATTAATGGTGGACTATGCAAAATCGGCCTTAAATAAAGGCTTAAAAGTGATTATTGCAGGTGCCGGTGGTGCAGCACACTTGCCAGGCATGGTGGCTTCTATGACTCCCCTACCAGTGATTGGTGTTCCAGTAAAATCTTCTAATTCTATAGATGGTTGGGATTCTGTATTATCTATTCTTCAAATGCCAGGTGGCGTACCTGTTGCTACTGTCGCCTTAGATGGAGCAAAAAACGCAGGAATTTTAGCCGCTCAAATTATCGCGACTGCCAATCCTACAATCATGGCAAACATGCAAGCGTACAAAGAAGGCTTGAAAGTAAAGGTGGCTAAAATGAATGAAGAGTTGAAGTAATGGTTAATTATTAATGGTTGATTAATTATCGAATACCTTGTCATGTTGAATAATGTTGAGACAGTCAAAATACCTTCTCAACTTGAAGAATGTTAATATCTGTAAAATACCTTGTTAGTTTGAAAATGTTCATCTCTGTATAAATATTTTGTCAGTTTGAGCTAAGTTGGTGATGGTTAAATTATCTTGCCAGTTTGAGCAGAATCTAAATCTTATAAAAATATCTTGTTAGTTTAAGAGTGTTTATCTCTATAAAAATATCTTGTCAGTTTGAGCGGAGTCGAAAACAGAGAGATATTTCACACACCCAATTCCATAATAATCAAATCATTAAAAGACCAATCAGTTAATCCTTTGTCTTATTCTTCGACTCCGCTCTGAATGACAAAGGATTAATACATTTTTAACAGCTTTAATTCATTGTTATAACAATCTGAATTAAAGCAAACGATTACATTAACAAAATTGCTACATTAAGCCATTGATAAATTAATGCATTGAAATTCCAGAGGAATTTCAATGCATCGCATCTTTAGGATGTTTCGCGGTAATGGTTCTATAAAACGCATAGATTTCTTGTAAATCTTGATCGATATCTCCTGTAGGATAAAATAATGGACCAACGCCCGCTATTTTCTTTTTATAATCTAAGTAACCCAATGCTATTGGAACTTTTGCACCATTCGCTACATGATAAAATCCCTTTCTGAACTCTTTTACCAAACTGCGAGTTCCTTCTGCAGGAATCATGGTTACCAATTCTTCATTCGTATTAAACAAATCTATCAAACTCTCTACTTTATTCCCCTTAGCTTTTGACCGGTCCACTGGAATTGCCCCCATTGCCTTAAGAATATAGTTTAATGGGAAAAAAAAGTAATCATCTTTGATTAAAAACTTTACTTTAATACGTAAAATGTACAAAGCAGCTCGGGCATACATAAAATCCCAATTACTTGTGTGAGGAGCAGCGATTAAAACACATCTTTTAATCTCAAGTGAATCATTCACAGCTGTTTTCCAACCGGTTATTTTGAAAATGAGTACAGATAATAGTCGCATTTGACAAAGATAACCACGTAAAACGACAACTATCAGTAATAATTAAACAATAATAATAGAAAGTTAATAACGCTACTCTTAAATTTTTGTACTTTAGGTTTTTAATACAAACCCAACAGCTTGAACCGAATAACGTTTTTATTTTTTGCAACTTTCTTACTTTCTTTTAATGCAATAGCTCAATTAAATACTCCATTAGGAGGTCGTGCAGCAGCAATGGCAAAAACTGCCATTAATCAAATAGATTTATGGTCTGTTGAGAATAATATGGGTGCACTTGCCTTTTATGAAGAATCATCAATTGGTGCTTTTTATTCCAACGAATATCTTTCTAATGATTTGGCCAATAAAGCTATCATAGGAACATATTCATTAAAAAAATCGGCTTTTGGTTTACGCTTATCTCAATTTGGCTATAGCCAATATCAGGAGAACAAGGTAGGATTAAGCTATGGAATGAAACTCAGTGAAAATTTTGGCGTTGGTGCACAACTGAATTATTTTAATTTGAAAATTGGTGAAGGTTATGGTAGCAGATATACATTCACTGCAAAAATAGGCTTATACGCCCTAATCAATGACGACTTAAGTATTGCAGCTACACTGAGTAATCCCACAAGAACTGAATTAACTGATGGTGGTGATAGATTACCAACTGAAATTCAGTTAGGTTTAAACTACCAATTCTCCAAAAAACTGAACACAAGTATTCAAGTCAATAAAGACATTGAATTTGATCCGAGTATTCATTTAGGATTAGAGTATCAAATAATTGAAATCCTTTATTTGAGAGCAGGAATTGCTAATAAACCTTCGCTAAGTACCTTTGGTTTTGGCCTATTTCTAAATGATTTTCAAATAGATTTCGCCTCTAGCTTTGATTCTAACCTCGGCTTCTCTCCTATGATTTCATTAGCCTATAGCTTTTATTAATGCGATTAAACCTCCATCATAGTCTTTTAATAATTGGGCTGTTTGTATGCTTACTTTCTATGGGTCAGTCATTAGATATTGAAAAAGAAAAGAACCTGATTGTAGAGTCGCGCATAGAATTTTTGCTTGACAATAACGAAAGTGGAGAAGCAGATTACACCACTTTATTTGAGCAATTAGAGTTTTATTATCGTAAACCTATCAACTTAAATAAAACTAGTTATGAAGAATTACAAACATTAGGTTTAATCAATGATATCCTCATCAATAATCTATTAACCCACATAAAGCAAAACGGAAACCTGTTTACGGCAGAAGAATTACAAACCGTGGAAGGTTTTGATGCTGAAACTATTCGGCTCATTCTCCCATTTGTAACTGTAAACAGCAACTTAGACTCTCCGAATGTAAGCTTTAGAGAAATTATCAACGATGGAGATAACCAGCTTTTTATGCGATACACTCGAATCTTAGAAGAACAAGAGGGTTTTTCAGATATTTCATATCAAGAACTGGAAGATAATATGA
Organism: Vicingaceae bacterium; assembly: GCA_028336925.1. Taxonomy (GTDB): domain Bacteria; phylum Bacteroidota; class Bacteroidia; order Flavobacteriales_E; family Vicingaceae; genus Acidiluteibacter. The sequence goes on from JAOKVV010000029.1 coordinate 14,901, forward strand.
ATGCTCGCTATCTTGGAAGCCGAGATAGAATTTACACACGATATAAATTTACGTACAGTAATAACGTAAGTGCAGGGTTTACAGCAGAAAAAGATCCCGGTGAAGAGTTTTTTAAAGGGACACAAAAAGAGGGGTTTGATTTTTATAGTGGTCACTTATATCTGCAAAATTTTGGTGAAGTAAAAGAGTTGGCACTTGGTGATTTCCAAGCTCAATTTGGGCAAGGGCTCACTTTTTGGTCGGGATTAGCTTTTGGTAAAACTGCCGATTTACAAACCATAAAAAGAAGCGCAAGAGGTTTACGACCATACACCTCTGTTCAAGAAGATCGGTTTATGCGTGGTGGTGGAATTACTTTACGGAAAGGTAATTTTGAGCTAACCGCCTTCTACTCTCGCAATAAAGTAGATGCCAATGTAACGGATACCATAGACGACCAAGAAACACTTGTATTTTCTTCTCTTGGCGAATCAGGGTTTCATAGAACTCCTAATGAGTTAAAAAATAAAAACCGAATTACCCGAACCTATTTCGGAGGACATTTAACGTATAAAAAACGAAACTTAAACATCGGAATTACTGCTGCAAGAAGTGAGCTAGAGGGTGACTTTAGGCCAACTTCACGTATTTACAATCAATTTAGTCAACTAGGTAATGAAAATACCAACGTAGGCATCGACTACAATTATATTTACAAAAATTTCAATTTCTTTGGAGAAGTTAGTCAATCAATAGATGGTGGAATGGCAATGACCAATGGGGTACTTGTATATTTAGATCCAAAGTTATCTCTAGCAGTACAACAGCGAAAATTTGATCGTGACTTTAAGGCTTTTGAAAGTAATGCCATTGGCGAAAGCACGGCTAACAGTAACGAAGAAGGTATTTTTATGGGAATAAATGCAAAACCATTTAAAACCATCAATATTTCAGCATACTTTGATCGTTTTATATTTCCTTGGCTTCGTTTTCAAGCAGATGGCCCTTCTACTGGTTTTAGTTATTTAGCTCAAGTTACCTTCTCTCCAAATAAAAAATTGAGCATGTATGGAAGAATACGAACACGAGAGCGAGGAGCTAGTTTCAGAGCAGAAAATGAAAATTTAGACCGTGTTGTCAATGAAAAGCAACAAGCTTATCGATACAATATCAGCTACAAAATCAATAAATCGTGGGATATTGATAGCCGTGTAGAGTTCTCTCGATATCAGCAAGGTGATCAGCCAAAAGAGTTTGGATATTTAGTTTATCAAGATGTATCGTATAAAAGTTTGAGTAGCCCTTTTTCTTTCTCACTCCGATATGCACTTTTTGATACCGATTCTTATGATAGCAGGATTTATGCTTATGAAAATAGTGTGCTTTATGCATTTGCAATTCCCGCGTATAATGGCCGAGGAACTCGATTCTACCTATCTACCAAATACCATATTTCTAGAGGCATAGACTTATGGGTTAGATATGCTCAAACTTATTACACCGACCGTAATGTGATTGGCTCAAGTAAGGATCAAATAAATGGAAATACTAAAAGTGAAGTAATTGCTCAATTACGATTCAAATTCTAATGAAAATAACCTACCGAACCATCTACGAATCAGATAATAGTGCTTTAGCAACGATCATAAAAAGTACATTAATAGAATACGATTCTGCTACAGACGGAACCGTATTTACAGACAAAGGGACGAATGCTCTTTCAACCACTTTTACAGATTCTAGAAGTCGTTATTTCGTAGCATATTTAGGCGAAGAACTTTTAGGTGGAGCAGGAATTAATCTACTCCCAGGCGAATCTGATAACGTTTGTGAGCTACAACGAATGTTTTTAAAACCTGCTGCTCGTAACAAAGGAATTGGGAAAAAACTTATGCAACTTTGCTTAGATTTTGCCAAAGAACAAAACTTTACAATCTGTTACTTGGAAACCTTTCCGAAACTGAAAGAAGCGATTCTTTTATATGAAAAGACAGGTTTTGAATACATTGATCATTCTATGGGTAATACAGGACATTTTGCCTGCACTACTCGTATGATTTATCGTATTGAATAATTTTCGTATCAAAAGTCAATTTATTCTTCCTTATTTTTAGATGATTTAAAGTGAAATACAATTTGTTTTTCTGCTAGCCTAGTATTTACTTCTGGGTTTATTTCACTTTGGTTTTCCACTGCTTTATTCCAATAAGCAGTAGGATCATTTTCATCTCTTTCATCCTCTTTGACCCAAACGTAAGGCTTATGTTTCAGTCCAATATTTCTATAATAATAAGCTAATGCAATTCCCGCCAACATTCCCCATAAATGACCTTCAAAAGAAACCCCTTTACTTATTGGAAATATACCCCATACCATACTACCGTATATAAATGCAACTAGAAATGAAATAGCTACTAAACGATAGTGTTTTCTAATGAATCCACTAAAAAACAAAAAACCAAACAAACTATAAACTAAACCACTAGCACCTATATGGTAATTTCCTCTCGCTGAGATCCAAACCCATAAGCCGCTCATTAAAGTTGACCATAAAATAACTTTGAACGCAACAGGTCGATAGAAATAAAACAGACTGCTGCCTAAAATTAGAATTGGTATTGAATTGTTTATTAGATGACTGTAATCGCTGTGAATAAAAGGCATCAATAAAATCCCCTTAAGCCCGCTTATTGATCTGGGTAAAACACCCCATTCAACGAAAGATATATTAAAGTAAATTTCAAATAATTTTACGATCCAAATAAGAACAATAAAATTTATTGGAAAAAATAATGCAAATAAAAACCTTTTCTTTTCAGTTAAATCCATCTTGATAACTCCTAAAACAATTGCCAACCATAACAGAAAGAGCTTTCATTAT
>JAOKVV010000003.1 GCA_028336925.1 Vicingaceae bacterium
GTGGCGATTTAGACAAAACAATTAGCTTCATTAAAAATAACTCTGTTATACCTATTATTCTCTTCCCAGGGCATTATTCTCAAATTAATGCGAAAGCGGATGGTATTTTATTACTATCACTTGTTTCAAGTAGGAATGCAGAATTATTAATAGGGCAACATGTAACCGCTGCACCTTATTTAAAACAATCGAAACTTGAAATACTTTCTACGGCATACCTATTAATTGACGGAGGAAAAATCACGACAGCGTCATATATAAGTAATTCAATGCCGATACCAAATGACAAACCCGACATAGCGGCAAGTACAGCCATGGCTGCTGAAATGCTTGGTATGGGCCTTACCTATTTAGATGCCGGAAGTGGAGCAACTCATCCTGTATCAAAAGAGATGATTCAGAAAGTAAAAGCAAATACCAATAACCCATTAATCGTTGGTGGTGGAATTACTTCCGTAAAAAAAGTGACTGATGCATTATCAGCAGGAGCTGACATAGCTGTAATTGGGAATGCATTCGAAAAAAATCCGCAGTTGTTAGTAGACATTGCTAAAGCAGTAGAGAAACTAAACGGTTAATGAGTTGGCTGACTGAACTCTATCAAAACCTAGCTCAAGAAGGCGGTAACCTTTCTATTCTTGAAATAATTGCTGTTATTTCATCACTTATCTATGTGTACCTGGCAGCCAAAACCAATAGAATCTGCTTTTTTTTTGGTGGGTTAAGCTCAGCTATTTACGTGTATATCTGCTTTAATTACCAACTTTACTTTGATACTTTCTTAAATGTTTTTTACATCATCACTTCATTTATCGGTTTCTTAGCTTGGAATAAACCGAAAAGTGATCAAGCGATTCAATTCCTATCACCAAAAAGCTTTCTCTGGATTAGTATTGTCGGTTTAATAGTGGTTTTAGTTTCAGGCTACATTGTAGGTAGTTATTCGGATGCTTCACTTCCTTATATTGATTCATTCACCACTATTTTTGCCCTGATCGGAACAGTAATGGTGATTAAAAAATACATTGAGAATTGGATAATTTGGATTATTGTAGATGCTATTTCTGTAGGATTATACTTTTTTAAGGAACTCTACTTCACCTCTCTATTATTTTTATTATTTACAATCATCGCTGTAAAAGGATACTTGGAATGGAAAAAGCAGATCAACTAAGAATTGCCATTATAGGACCTGAGTCTACCGGAAAATCTGAAATAGCCAAAGAATTAGCCCACCACTTTGAAGTGGACTTCATAAAAGAATATGCTCGAGAACACCTATCAGGAAAGGATGCTTATTCATTTGATGATGTAACAACTATCGCTCAAGAGCAATTCAAACAAATAGAGAAATACTTACATCCTATCCTTATTGCTGATACTGAACTTATCGTTACTAAAATTTGGCAGCAATTTAAATATGAAAAAGTAGATCCATGGATTGAAGAGCATATTAAAAAGCAACATTTTGACATCTACCTTTTAATGGATATTGATTTGGAATGGACTTTTGATCCTATGCGAGAAAATCCATCACTTAAAGAGCGAAAAGAGCTATTGGCTCATTATCAAAATGAATTAGAACATCAAGGATTCAACTATCAATTAATCAGTGGTAAAGATATTCAGCGAACAAAAAATGCACTTGAGGTGATTAAAAAATTGACCAAAGGGTAGCTATCCTAAATAAACTTTATACTTTTGCAGCGTCTCGATTGGGGTGCCCAGTTCCGCAAGGAAATAAGTTAGGGCTGAGATTATACCCTTTGAACCTGATACCGGTAATGCGGGCGCAGGGATTTGAAACAAACACACACATGATTGGCCATAATTGTGTGAGGTCTATTTCTATTCAAGGGTTACTAAATTATTTTAATGCATTACCTCCCAAGGCAGTGCTAAAACTTATTAGTAATACTTAACAACAATGAAAAAATTAATGTGGTGCATGATGTTCCTAATGCCATGGACATTATCTGCACAAGTGACGATCTCAGGAAAAGTGAGTAGTCAGAGTGAAAACAGTGGTCTTCCAGGCGCAACGATCCGATTTGATGAGAATCGATCAATCATTTCAACGAACAACGCCGGAAATTATCAAGTGAAGTTAAAAGAAGGTGAGCATAGAATGACTATTTCGTTCATTGGCTATCAAGACACTACTTTAACGATTAATCTCACAAAAAGTGAAGTAATTAATGTGCAATTAAGAGGGCGAGCATTTTTACAAGACGAAGTGATGGTAGAAGCTACTAGAGCTAAAGAAAACTCAGCAACTACGTTTACCAATGTTTCAAAGGAAGATATAGAAGCGCTAAACCTAGGGCAGGATCTTCCAATTTTACTACAACAAACACCTTCTGTAGTTACAACATCTGACGCAGGTGCGGGTGTGGGTTACACAGGTTTAAGAATAAGAGGTAGCGATGGAACAAGAATTAATGTAACTGTAAACGGAATTCCTATAAACGATGCAGAATCTCATGGAGTATTTTGGGTAAATATGCCTGACTTGGCTTCTTCTACCGAAAGTATTCAAATACAGAGAGGTGTGGGAACTTCTACGAATGGAGCTGCGGCATTTGGAGCGAGTATTAATATGCAAACGACTATTTTAAAAGAAAAAGCTTACGGAGAAATAGCCAATTCATTTGGTTCTTTTAATACCCGAAAGCATACCGTTCAGTTTGGATCAGGATTGATTGACAATAAATTTGCATTTGATGGTCGTTTGTCTCAAATAAAATCTGATGGATTTATCGATCGAGCGAGTTCAGATTTGCAGTCTTACTACCTTTCCGGTGCTTACTATGGAGAAAAAACTATTTTAAAAGCGATCATGTTTGGAGGAAACGAAAAAACCTACCAATCGTGGTATGGCACACCTGAATCTCGAGTAAATAATGATAGAGAAGGTATGTTAGCGCATGCAGCCAACGAAGGTTACTCCCAAAGTCAGATAGATAACTTGCTGAATTCTGGAAGAAGTTATAACTTCTATCAATATGATAATCAAGTTGATAATTACTCTCAAGATCATTACCAATTATTGATTGCGCATGAATTTAATAAGAAGCTTAGCGCCAACCTTAACTTCCACTACACAAGAGGAGAAGGCTATTATGAAGAATTTAGAGCAGATAATGACTTTGCTGATTATGGATTGAACAGCCCAATCATCGGAAATGATACCATCAATTCTACCGATTTAATTCGTCGAAGATGGTTAGACAACCATTTTGGTGGTCTTACTTACAGCTTAAATTATGCCGCTTCTAATAAGTTAAATTTAACACTTGGTGGTGGATATAATCTTTATGAAGGCGATCACTTTGGTGAAATTATTTGGTCAGAAATAGCTGCAAACACAAGTATCCGTGAGCGTTATTATGACAATGTAGGGAAGAAGCGTGATTTTAACTCATACCTAAAAGCTGACTATGCGATTACTGAAAACTTAACCGCTTTTGCTGACTTACAAGTTCGTACGATAGATTACAGCACAAACGGGAATGATAATGATCTAAGAATAATTGATGTAGAGGAGGACTTTTTATTCTTCAATCCTAAAGCAGGAATCAACTATCGATTTAATTCAATTACATCAGCTTATGTGTCATATTCTGTTAGTAACCGAGAGCCAGTAAGAAATGATTTTATTGATGCGCCAGTGGGAGAAAAGCCAGAACATGAACAATTGAATAACTTAGAATTTGGGGTTCAGGTAAACGACAAAGATTACTTCTTTCATGCTAACATATTCCATATGGATTACAAAAATCAATTGGTGTTAACCGGAGAATTAAATGATGTGGGCTCAACTGTTCGTCAAAATGTAGAGAATAGCTACCGAGCAGGAATAGAACTTAGCGCAGGTATTACTATTTCTAAAAAGCTATCATTATCAGGGAATATGACCATGAGTAGAAATAAAATAGCTGAATTTGATGACTACTTTTATGATTATGTATCCGGAGAAACAATTATTACTCGAATTGAAGATGCAGACATTTCATTTTCACCAGACTTTATTGCAGCTTCTACAATAGAATATCGTCCGATAAAAAACATGACAGTATCGCTTTTAACTAAGCACGTGGGTCAGCAGTTTTTAGATAACACTCAGAGTAACGATAAAAAAATTGATTCATACTTGGTAAATGACATCCGATTAAACTATGTAGTAAAAGATGTATTATTCAAGGAAATGAATTTCACCTTATTAATTAACAATGCATTTGACGAATTATATAGCCCTAATGGCTATACGTATTCTTATGGTGTAGGTGAAGTGATCACAGAAAACTTTTTCTATCCTCAGGCAGGGACTAACTTTTTAGCAGGGGTTACGTTGAAGTTTTAACAATAGAACACTGCGCTGTTAGAAGTGAGAAGCTAGACCGCTGCGCTGTTAGAAGGTAGACTTCGCCAAAAAAGGGCGGACAGGCTGCTGCGCTGCTAGATTTTGGACTTTAGAAGGCTGCCTTCGGTAGCTTTCTGGCTACGCTGTTTAACTGTTTCACTTTGTAAAACACTTATCAACCTATTACCTAACAAAGGCGCCAGAAGTTAAGGCTTCTGGCGTTTTTTATGACCTAAAATGGGCCGCAGTGGCAGCCGTTGGTGAAATAAATCTTTGCATTGGGAAAATATCCTTTCAGCACTTCTTGCTGTTCCTCGCTTACATCAACGCCGCGTAATTCTAGCATAATTAGATACGTTAACGCTGATAATTCTTTTGGAAAAATCTTTATTTCGGTGTGGACTAAATCCAATTGCTCTAGATTCAGCGCACCGTTGATGGTGTATGGAATACTTTGAATGGGGTTATTTCCGGCTTTCAGTATTTTTAGTTTCTTGGCATTCTCAATAGAAAAAGGTAAATCGTACAGTTTATTACTAGTCGCATCTAGCTCTTCTAATTTTGGAAGACTAAAGATAAAATCGGGTAATTCTCCTATTCGATTATTCGACACATCGAGGTAACGTAAATTTTTAAACTCGATTATCTCTTCAGGTAAAGTCTTTATTTTCTGTCGGCTTAAATCTAAATGAACAACGGAGAGTTGCTCAGACTTCGCTCTTGTCATGGAAGTATAGACCTCCACTTGGCTTCTCAATAAATTTTGAGAAATCAGCTGAAAAGACAGAAATAAAATAAAACTACTCGCAACTAGTTTTTTCATTTCTCTAAGATAGCAAGGCTTTGTAACTTATCCAAGTGCATTTGGTTGACCAAATCGTCTAAAGTAGGAAACTTTTCTTCTGCTCTAATTCGATCAACTAACTGAACAATTATATCTTGCCCGTAAATATCTCCATCAAAATCAAAAATATTTACCTCTATAGTTGGCTTACCATCTGCATCAGAAATGGACGGCCGAACTCCAATATTCAACATCCCATTATAAGTCTGATTATTTACTTGAACCTTTACCGCATAAATCCCAAAAGCAGGAATTAACTTATAAGCTTCCTCTACCTGAATATTTGCTGTGGGATAACCTAATTTGCGTCCATTTTGAGCACCTGAAACCACTTTTCCAGAAATAGAAAATGGATGAGTAAGGTATTCATTCGCTGTTTTTAAATCTCCTTCGGTTAATGCTTTTCTAATTTTGGTAGAACTCACATTTACGTTATCAATATCTTGAGCAGGAATCTCCTCTACCTCAAATCCGTACAAATTTCCAAATTCCATTAAATGCTCAAAGGAACCCTCTCTATTTCTTCCAAAATGGTGATCGTAGCCAATCACTAGACGCTTTGTACCAATTTTATTAGCAATGAGGTCTCGCACAAACTCCAATGAAGTTAATCGAGAAAATTCTCGTGTGAAAGGATGTATAATCAAATGATCGATACCTGCCTTTTCGAGCAAACTAATCTTTTCTTGAAGGGTATTGATTAATTTGAGGTCATTATCTTCTTGCAAAACCATGCGTGGATGAGGGAAAAATGTTAATAAAACGGTTTCTCCATTTTGCTTTTTTGCCACTTCTTTTAACCTATTAATAATGGTCATATGGCCTAAATGCACTCCATCGAAAGTACCTGTAGTTACCACAGGGTAGGCTATTTTCTTAAAATTTTCAATCCCGTGATATACGTTCACTACTCCTATTCTATTTATTAAAAATTGTGCTTTATCTATAAAATTCAAAATTACCAAAATAAAAATATCAACAATACTTCCAAAAGCTATATAATTATTTTACTTTTGCAGCCTAAATTTCAGCGAAGAAATTTTACATTTTTAAATAACAAAATTTTAAGAAATGTCTGAGAACAGCGGAAAAATTGTTAAGATTATTGGTCCAGTAGTAGATGTAAGCTTTGATGCAGCAGGAAGTACACTTCCAAACATTTTAGATGCATTAGAAGTATCAAAGCCTAATGGCGAAAAAGTTATCCTTGAGGTTCAAACTCACGTAGGTGAAGGAGTAGTTAGAGCTATCTCTATGGATTCTACAGAAGGTTTGCAAAGAGGAGCAGAAGTCACTGCAACAGGAATGCCTATTAAAATGCCAATCGGTGAAGAAATCAAAGGACGTCTATTTAACGTAGTAGGTGATGCAATTGATGGATTAGGAGATCTTGACAAAAGCAATGGTTTAGGAATACACCGTAATCCACCAAAGTTTGAAGACCTATCTACAGCTACTGAGATTTTATTTACTGGTATTAAAGTAATTGACCTAATTGAGCCTTATGCAAAAGGTGGTAAAATTGGTTTGTTCGGTGGTGCAGGTGTAGGTAAAACAGTATTAATTCAGGAGTTGATTAACAACATTGCAAAAGGACACGGTGGTTTATCTGTGTTTGCAGGTGTTGGTGAGAGAACTCGTGAAGGGAATGACTTATTGAGAGAGATGTTAGAGTCAGGAATTATCAAATATGGTGATGCCTTTATGCACTCTATGGAAGAAGGCGGATGGGATTTATCTAAAGTAGATAAAGAACTGATGAAAGAATCTAAAGCAACTTTCGTATTTGGTCAGATGAATGAGCCTCCAGGTGCAAGAGCGCGAGTAGCACTTTCAGGATTAACTTTAGCTGAATATTACAGAGACGGAAACAAATCAGAAGGAGAAGGCGGAAAAGATATCCTTTTCTTTATTGATAACATATTTAGATTTACACAAGCAGGTTCTGAGGTATCAGCACTATTGGGTCGTATGCCATCAGCGGTAGGTTACCAACCAACATTGGCAACTGAGATGGGCGTGATGCAAGAGCGTATTACTTCTACTAAATCAGGATCTATTACATCGGTACAGGCGGTTTACGTTCCTGCGGATGATTTAACTGACCCTGCTCCGGCTACTACTTTTGCTCACTTAGATGCTACTACGGTATTATCTAGAAAGATTGCTGAGTTAGGTATTTATCCTGCGGTAGATCCTTTGGATTCTACTTCAAGAATTTTGACTCCAGAAATCGTAGGTAAAGAGCATTACGGAACTGCACAGAAAGTAAAAGAGATTCTACAGCGATACAAAGAATTACAAGATATTATTGCAATTCTAGGTATGGATGAATTATCTGAAGAAGATAAATTAACCGTATCACGCGCAAGACGTGTACAACGTTTCTTATCTCAGCCTTTCCACGTAGCTGAGCAGTTTACAGGCCTTAAAGGTGTATTAGTTGATATCAACGATACCATTAAAGGATTTAACATGATTATGGATGGTAAAGTAGATCAGTATCCTGAGGCTGCTTTTAACCTGAAAGGAACGATCGAAGAAGCTATTGAAGCAGGTGAAAAAATGCTTGCTGAAAACAAATAATACGGACGATTAGATTGGTTGGTATTTTCGAATACTGACCAATTTAATTCCATGTATAAAATAGAGATCTTATGCAATTAGAAATAGTAACACCAGACAAACAAGTCTACAAAGGAGATGTAAAGTCTGCTTCTTTTCCGGGAGCTGATGGATCTTTTGGAGTTTTACACCGTCATGCTCCTATGGTAGCGGTACTTAAAAAAGGAAGTATTAAAGTGGTAGAAGAAAATTCTACGAAAGAACTTTTCTTTGAAGTAGATGGTGGCGTTGTAGAAGTAAGAAATGATAAAATAATTGTGTTAGCCGAGTAATTTAGCTTTCATTAAAGTATAAAGGCCCTTGTTAGAAATTCTAGCAAGGGCTTTTTTTGTCTAAGTAAAACTTACCCCAACTTCTCATTCTCCTTATGACGATTACTATCACGTTGGGTTTTCTTGGCTAAATTTTTCTCAAATGCTGCTTGTAAGTCGATTCCTGTTTGGTTAGCGATACAAACGAGCACAAATAAAACATCAGCTAACTCATCGCCCAACTCTTTGCCTTCATCTGATTTCTTTTTGGATTGTTCGCCATATTCTCTCGCCATTATTCTAGCCACTTCTCCTACTTCTTCAGTTAGCATAGCCATGTTGGTTAGTTCATTAAAATACCGAACACCGTATTCTTTTATCCAACCGTCTACTCGCTTCTGTGCATCTTCTAATGTCATTATTCTTTATTTTTTGAGTCTAATAATATAGTAACAGGTCCATCATTAATTAGTTTTACTTTCATATCAGCGCCAAATTCTCCACAACATATCGATTTTCCAAGTTCAGCAGCTAGTTCTAATTTAAATAATTCATACTGCTCATTGGCCATTTCAGGTGGCGCAGCATTGATATAAGATGGTCGGTTCCCCCTCTTAGTAGAAGCATGCAGCGTAAATTGGCTAACCACCACTATTTCTCCTGCTATATCTTTTACAGAAAGGTTCATTACTCCCTCATCATCATTAAAAATCCGCATATTGATTACTTTACGAATCAACCAATCCCGATCTTCTTTGCTATCTGCTGTCTCTATTCCTAACAACAACAATAGACCTTTGTCAATTCGTGCTTTTTCAACTCCTGATATGGTTACAGAAGCTTCTAAAACTCGTTGTAATACTATTCTCATTAATATCCTTTTGCTCTGTATGTTTCTCCTTGCTCATCCTCCGTAATACTCAAATAACTAGCATATCGAGTAGTAGAAATTTCACCTGCATCGATAGCATCTTTCACTGCACATCCAGGTTCGTTGATGTGAATACAGTTACTAAACTTACAATCTGATTGATTCGCAGACATTTCAGGAAAGTAATTTCTCAGCTCCGCATTCTCTAAATGGACTACTCCAAAACCTTTTATTCCAGGTGTGTCAATAATATCACCACCAAAAACTAAGGGATGCATTTCTGCAAATGTAGTGGTGTGCATACCAGATTTATTTGCTTCAGAAATAGCTAACGTTCTTAAATCCAACTCGGGATCTAATTGGTTTATCAGTGTACTTTTGCCCACTCCAGAATGGCCTGAAAGCATGGTAATTTTATCCTTTAACAACTCCTCGATTACCGCCAAGTTTATTTGCTTTTCAGCGGATACTTCAAAACACTCGTACCCTATTTTGGTATAAATGGATTGAATAAATCGAATCCTTTTTATCTCTTCCTCATCGTAAATATCAATTTTATTAAAAATCAACTTCGTAGGAATGTGATATGCCTCAGCACTCACCAAAAATCGATCTATAAATTCTAAGGATGTTTCGGGTAATTTTAGGGTAACAAATAAAAAGGCCTGATCAACATTGGCAGCAATTATATGTGTTTGCTTCGATAAATTAATCGACTTACGGATAATATAATTCTCTCTCGGTTCTAACTTAAAAATGACATTCGCCTCATCTTCTTGCTTAAACTCTACCTTATCTCCCACCGCTACAGGGTTGGTACTCTTAATTCCTTTAGTTCTAAACTTACCTTTTAGTCGGCAGTCATAACTCTCTCCACCTTCTGCTCTAACGGTATACCAACTACCTGTTGATTTTGTAACTATTCCCTTCAACCTATATTTGAATTAATTTAACACTACTCGGCCGCTTAAATTTAGTAAATTCGGACTTTAAAATTGAGCTTTAAACATGTCGATAAAGGTAGAGAATATTAGTAAATTATACGGCAAACAACGTGCGTTAAACGATGTGAGCTTTGAGGTAAAGCCAGGGGAAATAGTTGGTTTCTTAGGGCCAAATGGTGCAGGAAAATCAACGATGATGAAAATTATCACTACCTATCTACCTGCATCGGAAGGTAAGGTAAGTGTTTGTGGGATTGATGTCAACGAGGACGCCTTAGGTGTAAGAAACTTAATCGGGTATTTACCAGAGCACAATCCACTTTATCTGGATATGTATGTGCGCGAATCAATTGCTTTTGTAGCACAGATTCATAAAATCAAACCCACCAAAAAACTAATCGATAATATCATTGAAAAAGTAGGATTACAAGTAGAGCAAAATAAAAAGATCGGGGAATTGTCAAAGGGCTATCGTCAGCGGGTTGGTTTGGCACAAGCATTGATTCACGATCCAAAAGTGTTGATCCTAGATGAACCCACCACGGGACTAGACCCCAACCAATTGGCTGAAATCAGAAATTTGATAAAAACCGTTGGAAAAGAAAAAACAGTAATGCTTTCTACCCACATTATGCAAGAAGTAGAGGCTATTTGCGACCGCGTAATGATTATCAACAAAGGTGAACTAGTTGCCAATAAATCAGCAAAAGAACTTACATCCATTGCAACAAAAAAGATTGTAATTACAGTAGAGTTTGAAGGAAATATCGACGAAAAGAAGCTTATCTCAATAGCTGGAGTAACAAAAATGGAAAAAATTGGCAATAATACCTTTCAAATAGAGAGCGATGCCAAAACTGATTTAAGAAATACCTTATTTAACTTTGCAGTAAATCAGGGTGCTTCAGTACTTACTTTACAAAAAGAGCATCAAAAACTAGAAGATGTTTTCAAAGAATTAACCAAACAAAAATAAGCTGCAATTGGACTTTAAATATTCCTCGCACATTTCGTACTTTAGCAGCCGTTTAATAACTTAACACAAAAGATTAATGCCATATTTATTTACATCCGAGTCAGTTTCAGAGGGACACCCTGATAAAGTAGCTGATCAGATTTCTGATGCTTTAATTGATAACTTTTTAGCTTTTGATCCAGAGTCGAAGGTAGCTTGTGAAACATTAGTAACCACTGGTCAGGTAATATTGGCTGGAGAGGTGAAATCAAATACCTATTTAGATGTTCAAAAAATTGCGCGTGACGTAATTAACAAAATTGGGTATACCAAAGGTGAATATATGTTTGACGGTAACTCTTGTGGAGTTCTTTCAGCTATTCATGAGCAGTCTGATGACATCAACAGAGGTGTTGATAGAGCTTCGAAAGAAGAGCAAGGAGCAGGTGACCAAGGAATGATGTTTGGTTATGCAACCAACGAAACAAAAAACTACATGCCTTTGGCATTGGATTTATCGCACCTTATTTTGAAAGAAATGGCAGCGATAAGAAGAGAAGGAACAGACATTCCTTACTTACGTCCTGATGCGAAAAGTCAAGTAACTATTGAATATTCTGACGAAAATGTACCTCAACGAATTGAAGCAATTGTGGTTTCCACTCAGCATGATGATTTTGCTGATGACGACACCATGCTAGCTAAAATTAGAAAAGACATCGTAGAAATTGTAATACCTAGAGTTAAATCAAAATTAACTTCTGATATTCAAGCATTGTTCAACGATGACATAAAATACCACATTAACCCAACAGGTAAATTTGTAATTGGTGGTCCTCATGGAGACACAGGTTTAACAGGTCGTAAAATTATCGTAGATACCTACGGTGGTAAAGGCGCTCACGGCGGTGGTGCATTTTCAGGAAAAGATCCAAGTAAGGTAGATAGAAGTGCAGCTTATGCTACACGTCATATCGCTAAAAACTTAGTTGCTGCAGGTGTAGCTGATGAGATTTTAGTTCAAGTATCTTACGCAATTGGTGTAGTAGAGCCAATGGGAATTTTCGTAGAAACTTATGGAACTTCTAAAGTGAACATGAAAGATGGTGAAATCGCGAAAAAGGTTTCTGAAATCTTTGATATGCGTCCTTCTGCTATTGAAAGTAGATTAAAGTTAAGAACTCCTATGTACAGTGAAACTGCTGCATACGGGCACATGGGAAGAATAAACGAGACTGTTTCTAAAACATTTACTCAACCAAATGGCGAAACGAAAACCATGGATATTGAATTATTTACTTGGGAAAAGTTAGATTATATCGATAAAGTTAAAGCAGGTTTCGGATTGTAAAATTCGAATTGCTAATGCATAAAAAAACCATCTTAGTCTCGACTAAGATGGTTTTTTTGGTTGGTAACTATTCGTTTTCCTTTTGACTATTTCGACTTCAGCCTGTGCTGAGTTTGCCGAAGTACTCAATATTATAAAACATCAATCTAAAGTCTAACCTCTAACAGTGAAACGGTCTAACATCTGCTATCGCATGAGATTATATTAACTAGGATTTTAATTCTATTTCTCTCTAAAAAACAACTGAATAGGAACTCCTGTGTAGTCGAAATTCTCTCTCAACTTATTCTCTACAAATCGTTTATACGACTCTTTCACATACTGCGGCAGATTACAATAAAACACAAATGTTGGTTTATAAGTCGGCAGCATATTAATGAACTTGATCTTAATATATTTTCCTTTTACAGCAGGCGGTGGAACAGCTTCGATAATCGGAAGCATGATCTTATTCAGCTTGTTGGTTGGAATTTTTCGAATTCTATTTTGATAAACATGAACAGCCTCTTCTAGTACATTTAAAATTCGCTGCTTTTCTGTTACAGAGGTAAAAATAACTGGTACATCATTGAATGGTGCAATCTTTTCTAGAATCGCATTTTTGAAATCACGCATGGTATTGGTTCCTTTATCTTTTACCAAATCCCACTTATTCACCATGATCACCAATCCTTTTTTATTCTTCAGCGCTAACTGCAAAATATTTAAGTCTTGAGACATTACGCCCTTATCTGCTTCTATTAATAGGATACATACATCACTATTTTCAATGGCTCGAATAGATCGCATTACGGAATAAAACTCCACATCCTCATCTACTTTACCTTTTTTACGCAAACCGGCTGTATCAGTCAGCATAAAGTCAAAACCAAAAGCATTATAACGCGTTCCTAGCGCATCACGAGTAGTTCCAGCTATATCTGTTACAATATTTCTTTCTTTACCAATCAGCGCATTTACAAGAGATGATTTCCCTACGTTAGGACGACCAACGATTGCAAACTTTGGAATGTCGATTTCTTCCTCATCACCTTCATGAAATTCAGCAATTACATCGTCTAACAAATCACCCGTACCACTTCCGCTCAAAGAAGAAATATTGTACGGATCACCTAATCCAAATGCATGAAATACAGCAGATTCTCCCCATCGCTCGTTATTATCTACCTTATTGGCGATAACAAATACTTTTTTCCCACTTTTACGAAGCATACCGGCTACAACATCATCTAAGTCAGTTATGCCGGAAGTAACATCCACTACAAATAAAATAATAGACGCTTCTGAAATAGAAATTTCTACTTGCTTACGAATCTCTCCTTCAAACACATCTTCTGATCCACTGATGTAACCACCAGTATCAATAATTGTAAACTCTCTACCCGACCAATTGGCCTTAGCAAAATGACGATCACGAGTTACTCCACTCTGCTCATCCACAATCGCTTTTCTACTTTCTGTTATACGATTAAATAACGTTGATTTTCCAACATTTGGACGACCAACAATTGCAACAATATTTGCCATAACTTTTACTTATAAATAGCCGTAACGCTTTAATTTAGAATCTTGGTCTCTCCAATCTTGGTCTACCTTCACGTATAATTCTAAAAATACTTTTTTACCCAAGAACTTCTCCATATCTAATCTGGCAGCCGTTCCTACTTTCTTTAACATCTTTCCTTGGTGACCAATCAAAATTCCCTTTTGAGAATCTCTAGAAACCATAATATCCGCTGATATACGAACAATATTTTCTTCATCTTTAAATGAATGAACTACCACTTCACATGAATACGGAATCTCTTTTTTATAGTTCATGAAAATTTTCTCACGAATTATCTCAGCCATAAAAAATCGCTCTGTTTTATCCGTTAGCGCATCTTTCTCAAAATACGGTGCAGATTCGGGCAATAAGGTGGTAATTTTATTCAATAAGGTATCAATTCCTTGCTTGTGTAATGCCGACATGGGTAAAATCTCCGCATTGGGAAATTGCTCACTCCACAGACTAACCGTTTCTTCTAATCGCTGCTGATCGAGTAAATCAATTTTATTTACCACAATTAAGAGTGGCACTTCAATTTCTTTTAATCGTTTTAGAACTTTCTCGTTTTTGATGATTTGATCGTAAGCATCTACAATCAATAGTAACACATCAGCATCTTCAAGTGCCGAATAGACGAATTTCATCATCCCTTCGTGCAACTTATAGTTCGGTTCCAGCACCCCAGGAGTGTCAGAAAAGACTATTTGGGAATTCTCTTCATTAACTATTCCTAAAATTCGATGGCGAGTAGTTTGAGCTTTTGTTGTAATTATTGACATCTTCTCACCTACTAGTCCATTCATTAGGGTAGATTTCCCCACATTTGGGTTCCCGATGATGTTAACAAATCCTGCTTTATGCGACATTTTTTTGCATTTTATTTGCTCTGCAAAGAAACAAATAATATATTTGCACTCCAATTAAGGAAGGTGCCTTTATTTTACTAATAAAAATAGCTTCTAAGTTGAAGTTAAACAGCGGTTTAACAAACAAATTTTCAGAATAAGCAAGCAATATTGCTAAAAGATATATTGCGGGGTGGAGCAGTTGGTAGCTCGTCGGGCTCATAACCCGAAGGTCATAGGTTCGAGTCCTGTCCCCGCTACTAAAACAATAAAACGGTTATACTATTATATAGTGTAACCGTTTTTTTATTTATGCACAATAATAAAAAGAAGTCGTCGTTTTAAAAAAAAATAGAATCCGATGAAAAAATCAATTTTACTATTTACTTTCTTACTAACGATTCTTAGTAGTTGTGAAAAAGATGATAATAAAAATCCAGAGGAATGTTACTCAAATAATAATGCACAGTCCATAGTTCACGATGGTATCAATAGAGAATATGTTTTATACATACCTAATTCATATGATGGAACATCTTCTGTTCCACTAATGCTTAATTTTCATGGGTTTGGTGGTAGTGCAAGTGATTATATGCAAGAAGCAGATATGCGCTCATTGTCAGAAGCTGACACTTTTATTTTAATCTATCCTCAAGGTATTTGTTTAGATGGTTTATCTCATTGGAACGCTTGTCCATCAGGAGGAGACAATAAAAGTGATGCTGATGATTTTGGTTTTGTTGAATCCATGATAACTGAGATCTCATCTCAGTATAATGTAGATATGGAGAGAATTTATGCTGCAGGATACTCAAACGGTGGCATGATGGCATATGGGCTCGCAAATTATAAAAGCGACTTAATTGCTGCGGTAGCATCTGTTTCTGGAGTAATGTTAGATTGTACGGGATCTACAAATCATCCTATGCCGGTAGTACATCTTCACGGAACATCTGATGGAGTACTACCATATAATGGGAACAATGACTGGAACTCTGCACAAAGTACATTAGACCACTGGATTAATTTCAACAATACAGTTTTAACCCCTACTATAACAAGTGACAATAATATTGAACGTTATGTCTATGACCAAGGAGATAGCTCAGTTTCTGTTGAGCATTATAAATTCATAGGAGGAGATCATGTTTGGTTTAGCGCCACTTACCAAGGTCAGAGCACATCTGAATTGGTTTGGAATTTTGTATCGAGATATGATATTAATGGATTGAGATAAAGAATAAAGGTCACACTAATGGATGTAAATTCTTGTCTTTTGATATGGTCCTTGTTATTAAAATTGTTTCTAAAAAATCTCTTGGTGTAAAACTTAAGTTGAACTTTTCACAATAAGAGTCATTATGATGAGTGTCAATCAATTCTCTTGGAGTAAAACTTAAGTTCGATATTTCAATAGAGTTATCTACTACAAGAGTAATCAGAAATGGTTACTCTTTTTTTTGTGCCCATTTTTTAACTTAAAAAAATTTCCTACCCAATTAGATCTCAAAACTACATGGCTTTTCTATTTTATTCTAATCAAATTCCTACGAAGATTTCACCCCGATGGGGCTAAAAATCAAATTCTAATAGACCTCCAAAGTTTTGGAAACCTTGGAGATCTAACAAGATAAACCCGTTACAGCTTTCCAAACACCATGCAAAGCTCTCCGATGATTAATAATCAAAAAAATACTAAACCTTAAAGAGTTTTAGTTCTAACGAATCGATTATAGGAACGAATTTGCGTTAGGGATAGTAGCGGCATCCTTTTATGAAATAAAAGATATAGCGGAAAGCCCGACCTTTAGGTAACGCCCAAATTAAAAAATTTAATCTTTTAAAAATTACGCCTAATAATTTCCGCTACAACACATTATCCATAATTTCTTGAACCACTTCAGGATTCAATAACGTACTCGTATCTCCTAGGTTATCGGTGTCTTTTCCGGCTATTTTCCTTAAAATCCGACGCATGATTTTACCTGATCTTGTTTTAGGCAACCCACTAACAAATTGAATCTTATCCAACTTCGCTATTGGTCCGATATGTTCTGTAATAATCTGGTTGATTTCCTTTCTTAGGTTATCTTGATCTCTAGATTCTCCAGTTTCTTTAAGAATAACATAACCGTAGAGCGCATTTCCTTTGATATCATGTGGAAAACCTACAATTGCTGACTCTGCAACAGCCTGGTGCTCATTAATAGCATCCTCAATGGGTGCTGTGCCTAAATTATGACCTGAAACAATAATTACATCATCTACTCTTCCGGTGATTCGGTAATAACCTACCTCATCTCTCAAAGCTCCATCTCCGGTAAAGTACATATCTTTGAAGGCGGAGAAATAAGTATCCTTGTAGCGTTGGTGATCACCCCAAATAGTGCGTGCGATGGATGGCCAAGGAAATTTAATACACAACCTTCCGTCTACTTGATTTCCCTTAATTTCTTCACCATTTTCATCCATTAATGCAGGTTGAATTCCGGGGAATGGCAAGGTAGCATAGGTCGGTTTAGTTGGCGTACAAAATGGAATTGGCGAAATCATAATTCCACCAGTCTCTGTTTGCCACCACGTATCCACAATAGGGCTCTTTTTCTTTCCTACATTATCGTTATACCAATGCCACGCTTCTTCGTTTATGGGCTCTCCTACTGTTCCTAAAACTCTCAAGGAAGATAAATCATGGTTTTCTACGAACTCTATATTTTCTTTTGCCAATGCCCGAATGGCAGTTGGAGCGGTGTATAGCTGGGTTACTTTATGCTTCTCAACAATCTCCCAAAAGCGTCCAAAGTCAGGGTAAGAAGGAACACCTTCAAACATCACCGTTGTCGCCCCATTAGCTAATGGGCCGTAAACAATGTAACTATGTCCCGTAATCCAACCAATATCGGCAGTGCACCAGTAAACATCTTGCTCTTTATAATTAAAAATATTTTTAAACGTGTACGCTGCGTATACCATGTAACCGGCTGTACTGTGAACCATTCCTTTCGGTTTGCCAGTTGAACCTGACGTGTATAATATAAACAGTGGATCTTCTGCATCCATTATTTCAGGCTCAAAATGAGGAATTGCCTGATCCAACAACGGCTGCAACCATTTATCTCGCCCGTCTTTCATGGCAATATCACTCCCAATACGATTAACCACCAAGGTGGTTTCAACTCCATTACATTGCTCTAGCGCTTCGTCTACGATTCCTTTTAAATCAATTGTTTTATTTCCTCGATAAGACCCATCAGAAGTAATGACTATTTTACAATCACTATCGTTTATTCTAGTAGCTAAAGCGGTAGATGAAAACCCGGCAAAAACCACAGAGTGTATCGCTCCTATTCTTGCACAGGCCAATGTGGCAATAGCTAATTCAGGAATCATAGGTAAATAAATACATACCCGATCTCCTTTCTGAACTCCCTGATCTCTCAAAACATTACTCATCTTGCACACGCGCTCGTGTAATTTCTTATAGGTGATGTGTTCAGCAGGTGAGTTTGGATCATTGGGTTCGAATAATATCGCAGTTTTATCTCCTTTCGTTCTTAAATGACGATCGATACAGTTTTCAGTGATGTTCAATTTTGCCCCTTCAAACCACTTAACTTCTGGTTTGCTAAAATCCCAACTCAACACTTTATCCCATCGCTTTCGCCACACAAAATGCTCTTCTGCAATCTCTTCCCAAAACAATTCTGGGTCACGAACCGATTTGCGATAAATTTGAAAATATTCTTCGAAGTGTTTTATATTGTAATTACTCATGGGAACAATTTTTCACGTTTATAAACATCAATTTATGAAATGCAATATACCTTTATATCTCAATTATTATCAAAAAAAATAAGAAATTTCAACAACCTGAAATAATAACATTACAAAAAAGTATAGAATTAACTTAAAAAGTTAATTGAATGGATATCAATCTATCACCATTCGATTTCTTAAATTTCGCCCAACATTAATGAATGGCTTTTCAATAAGTGTATAGGAGAAGTGAGAAAACAAAATAGTTAAGACCAAGGTAAATAAAACCTTAATTAAGCCTTGAAAAGAATTAAAAAATGACGTTTCCTGAATAATTAAGATAACCAATGGATGAAAAACATAAACAGAATAACTAATTTTTCCTGTATACTCCATCAATTTAGAAGAGTACTTAATACCGCATACAAATAAAAATAGCGCCATACCTAAAAAGTAAGTTAACGTATACTTTTCCCAGCTTTCACCGTACCCAAAATCATAATTATAACCATAGTAGCTAATTATTGGAATTAAAACAACATAGATTATCAAATAACGATTACTATACTTTTTAGCTAGTACATCTCTCTCGATTACAAGGTATCTGTAATATGAGCTAAAATACATAATGGAAAGGGTTAGCGGTATTGCTAAAGGCAACTTAATCAGCATAACATTACGAACCACTGCCATAACCAAGGCTATCAATAAAAATAAAACTGATGTTAGAAATAGAAACTTTTTATCATACAATTTATTTATAGCAAACATTAGCGCTATCAAGAAGTAGAAGATCAACTCTAATTGCAACGTCCAGTACAACCCAATTATATTTTCAATTCCAAAAAATTGCTGAAACATGGTAAGATTAAACAACAACTGTTTAACAGTAAAGCTACCATAAAGCATAAATCCTAGAATTGCTGAAAGCCAATAAACAGGATACAATCGGAAGATTCGAGAAATGGCAAAGCTTTTAAGCACATTTGGACCTCTGCCCTTAATACTATAGGGTATTACAAATCCACTTGTTAAAAAGAAGATAATCAAAAAAATCTTCCCTAAATCGAGATATTCTTTAGTAAAATTTGAAGCAACTAAAAGATCCAAATCTAACTCACTAAAAGAATTAATTGCATGAACTAATAAGACCCCTATTGCTGCTAGGCCTCTTGCACTGTCTAAATATCCTAATCGTTCTTGCTTCAATTGAATGCTATAAAGTAGTACTTTTTAAAACAAAAATAGTATAATAAATCATGATGAAGCCGTCTCATACGAGCCAATAACCCCTAATAATCGACAAAAGCCCATACTACTTTCGTAATATGGGCTAAATACATATAACTAATACAATCCTAATCTTTCACCCCTAATTTTCCTAAAATGATATCCATCAAACACCACTTAGTAATGGATGATTGCAACAAATTGGCACCTACAAATGCGGTAAACCACAGCCATGAAATATCTACATATATAGCTAATAGTAAACTAATTAATATAAAAGTACCTGCAATGGCTCTTACTACTCTATTCTTCATATTTTCTTATTTTAAATACTACGTTCTATCGGCACTACTACCGCTTTTATGGGATTATTTGTTTCTAAATTTTGATTGAATTCCGCTATCAATTCAAACAAGTGGTCAATCTTTTCTTCTTGTGTAAAAGAGAAGAATAAATTGGATTCTGTTCCTGATTTATCACTAGGAAACCAACTCGTCGATATCATCGTTGAAGAGGCATTTTTATATCCATCTATATCAGACTCACTGTAGTTTTCAATTTCTGCTTGTTTGAATAACTTGATCACTTTATCGTGGTATTCTTCTACCACTGTTACGATTAATAATTTCATAATAAACCTCCTTTTAATTCGTGTGATTTTTACGTTCGATCATATAATATACCAATGGCACCACCAACAGCGTCAATACAGTAGATACAATAGTTCCACCCATTAACGATATGGCTAACCCTTGAAAAATTGGATCGAATAAGATTACAAAAGCTCCAATAACTACTGTTCCGGCAGTTAATAAAATTGGTGTAGTTCTTACCGCACCTGCTTCTATTACTGCTTGTTTCAAGCCAACTCCTTCTTCTAATCTAATATTGATAAAATCAATTAGTAGTACAGAATTCCGGACCATAATTCCAGCGAGGGCAATCATTCCAATAAATGAGGTTGCTGTAAAAAACGCGTCCATCATCCAGTGGCCTAATACAATCCCAATCAACGAAAGTGGAATAGCAACCATCATTACGATTGGGGCTTTAAAGTTTTGAAACCATCCTACAATCAAGATGTAAATCATGACAATAACACCTAAAAACGCAATTCCTAAATCACGAAATACTTCTAATGTAATTTGCCATTCTCCATCCCATTTCACTGTAAAATCTTCATTGCTTTCTGGCTGTGAAAGGTATAGTTCATTGATACCATAACCTGCAGGAAGATCCATTTCTTTTAATTTTTCCTCCATTCCAAGAATTGCATAAACAGGACTTTCTAATTCTCCCGCCATATCAGCCAACACATAAACTACTCGCTGTTGATTTTTTCGGTAAATCGCTTTATCAGCTATCTTTTCTTTTACCTGAACTAAATCACCAACACTTACCATGTTCCCTTGGCTCGATTTTACTTGCAACTGCGTTACTTCTTGAATAGTCGATTTTTCTTTTGGATCTAAAGCCAATATAATTCCAATTTGATTCGCTGAATTCTCATCGTATAAATTAGAAACTGCTCGATTAGACAATGCCATATTCATGGTATAAACCACTTGCTGAGGAGCCACGCCATAAAGCATCGATTTTTCTCTATCTACCACTAATTCATAAGCCGTTTGGTCTGCCTCTACCATCCAATCGACGTCTACTACATCGGTGGTATTTTCCAATAGGACCTTTACTTGAGCGGCTACTTTCATCTGCTCCTTATAATCTGGACCGTAAATCTCAGCTACAATCGTTGATAATACGGGAGGGCCAGGTGGAACTTCCACTATTTTTACATTGGCATTATACTTTTTCGCTATTTCTTGTATAAACGGTCTGAACTCACTTGCTATTCCATGACTTTGAGCAGTCCGAACTTTTTTATCGGTCAAGTTGACCTGAATATCAGCTACATTACTTCCTCTTCGCACATCATAATGACGAACCAATCCGTTAAAGGTAATCGGTGCTGAAGTACCTACATAACTCTGATAGTTCACTACTTCAGGTCGGGTAGATAAAAACTGTGCAATTTCTTTCGCCACTAAATCAGTTCGCTCTAGTGTAGTTCCTTCAGGCATATCAATTACTACTTGAAATTCATTCTTATTGTCGAAAGGCAACATTTTTACTGCAACAGTATTTGTAAAAAATAATGCAACTGAACCAAAAAGCAACAAAGCTGTAAATCCTAAGAATCCCCATCTCAAACCTTTCTTTTCAATCAACGGCTTTTCAAAACGTTCATAAATTTTATAAATAGCCGTATCTGTTATTTCCTTTTCAGGTGCTTTTTCCTTTCCATCTTTCGGTTCTTTTTCTCTTAAGAAAATGTATCCTAAATAAGGGGTTATCGTTAATGCGACGAACAATGAAAGAATCATGGCAATAGAAGCTCCGATTGGCATTGGAGACATGTAAGGGCCCATTAATCCTGACACAAATGCCATTGGCAATACAGAAGCAATCACGGTAAACGTGGCTAAAATAGTTGGGTTACCCACTTCATTAATTGCATATAAAGCCGCTTGTTTAAATGGCAATCGCTTCATTTTGAAGTGTCGGTGCATGTTCTCAGCGATAATAATGGAATCATCCACCACAATACCTGTCACAAACACCAAGGCAAAAAGCGTAATTCTATTTAAAGTATAATCCAATAAATAGTAACTCAATAGTGTCAACGCAAAGGTAACAGGAACTGATAGAAATACCACTAATCCACCTCTCCAGCCCATTGCCAACATTACCACAATTGTAACTGCTACAATGGCACCAATCAAGTGCATCAATAATTCAGATACTTTTTGTGAAGCAGTTTCTCCATAGTTTCGGGTTACCTCAACGAATACATCATTTGGGATTAAGGTGGCTTTTAAACCTTCCACTTTATCCAAAATTACATCTGCAATTTTCATTGCATCAGCACCTTTCCGCTTAGCGATAGAAAGCGTAACTGCAGGATATTCCGATGGGAAATCAGCAACCTTCTCATTGGCTTGTCCAAAACCCAACTGAACATAAGTAGTAGGAATTTCAGGACCATCAACGACCTCAGCTACTTGCTTTAAGTAAATAGGTTGATTTTGCTGTACGCCAATTACTAGATTTTCAACATCCTCTACAGTCGATAAAAACAAACCAGTTTCTACCGTGAATTCTTGATCATTTTTGGTAATATTTCCGCTACTTAATTGCTGATTATTCGATTTTAGCATTTCTGCTACAGCCAAAAAATCTAACCCCGAAGCTGCTAACTTGGCCGGATTTAAAACCACTCGCATTTCTCGGTTTCTACCACCAATTAAATGCGTCGCGGAAACATCATTTACTTTCTTTATTTCATCGTTCAGCTCTTGGGCAATTTGTTTGATTTGAAAATCATCATAATTTTCGCTCCAAAGCGTTAAACTCAACATCGGCACATCATCAATAGATCTCGCTTTTACCAATGGCATGGTTACACCTTTTGGCAATTGATCCATGTGCTTATTCATCTCGGTGTACAACTTCACGAATGAGCGCTCTATATCCTCCCCCACATAATATTGCACGATAATCATCGCCTGCTCTTTCATGGATGTAGAATACACATATTCCACTCCCTTGATGTTGGAAATCATTTTTTCTAATGGCTGAGAAACTCTCGATTCCACCTCTTCTGGGCTTGCACCTGGGTAACCAATAAATATATCGGCCATCGCTACATCAATCTGTGGCTCTTCCTCTCTCGGTATCAGAAATGAACTGTATACACCAACCACCATAAAGACAACCATCAACAACACTGTTAATTTAGAGTTGATGAATATTTTGGCGATTCTACCTGCTAATCCTTCTTTCATAACTTTGTTCTTTTCTAACGCTTAATAAACTAATGGAGCACCGTTATACAACTTGCTCTCGGCTGATAAAATCAATTGCTCTCCCGCAGACAAACCAGATAAAACTTCTACTTTCCCATCTGAAGTCTGACCCAATTTCAACCATCTTAAAATGGCCGTATTTTGTTGGCTTACAGTATAAACTCCCGAGAGTTGTCCTCTCGTTACAATAGCATTTTTTGTAATAAACAATGCTTCATTTTCAGTCAATTCACCCTGAATTTGAGCGCTAACTGTGGCATACATTCCTGAACGCACTTTTGGGTTATTTTCATTTATTACCGCACGTATCGCATATTGTCCACCAGTATTTTTAGAGGAACCACTCACTTCTGTGATTACTCCTTTTAATTCTGTATCAATTGAATTGATATAAATAATGGTCTCAGCTCCTTGCTTTACTGATTGAATATCACTTTCAGGAACCATTGCCGTTACTTCCATTTTTCCTGGCTGCTCTATTCCTAATAAAGGCATTCCCGGATTGGCCATATCGCCAACTTCTATAAATCTGTTAGTGATTACACCATCAAAAGGGGCTGTCAAATTCACATATTGCAACTGTGCAATTACTTCTCGTTGTTGTTGTTTCGCACCTTCTAATTGTGATTTCATCATTTCATATCTGGTCGACATATCGTCCATTTCCTTTTGAGAAATACTGTTCGACTTCATCAAACTTTGAAATCGTTTATAATCTTTCTCTGCATTTTCAAACCCTGCATCAGCTGCTGCAATAGCGGCCTTTACCTGAGCAATTTTTGCTTGCAAATCAGCATTATTGATAATCATTAGCAATTGTCCTTTTTTAACCTTATCACCAACTTTCACCTTTACTTGATCCACAAAACCCATCATTCGGGTGCTGATATTGGCAGAATTAGCCGCAACAATCTTCCCATTAAAATTTAACTTAGAAAGTCTGTTCGGGCTAGCGACTTCGATCACTTCTACTTTTACAGGATCTAGCGCTACAGCCGTTTTAGTTTCTTCTTTATTTCCACAGCTGTAAAGTGAGATTGCCATTATTGCAATTGCTGCTGTAATTATTGTTGTTTTCATATCTCGATTCTATTAATTCTTTAGTAAAAATGTAAGTGTAGATTGTGCCATATTATAGGCGAAAATAGATTGGTAATACGCCAACTGCATTTGGGCATATTGAGTTTCAGCCATCAATAAATCGGTGGTTTTCTCCAATCCTTCTTTAAAGCGATTCGTTCGAATTCTCAATACTTCTTTGGCTTGCTGTTGCGCTAACTGTGCTGTTTCAAACTGATGTTGCGCATCAGCTAATTGCCGCTTAGCTTGATTTATTTCTAACTTACTTTGAGAAACATATTGCTCATATTCTAGCGTTGCTTTTTGGCTATTGGCTCCACTTTGTTTGGTTTTACCGATTCGCTTAGCGCCTTCAAAAACAGTCCAACTCAGTTGAGCACCTAGTAAATAACCATTTGCATCAGCACGAAATAATTCATCATCATATAATTCATAACTACCAAAAGCATTTAATCGTGGTAAGAAGCTCATTTTATCCGACTGATGCATTTGCTTATAAGCATCTGTTGCTAAACTCATCGCCTGAATATCTGCTCTATTTTCAGACAATTCAGTTATTCCATTATCGATTAACTGAATGGCTAAACTATCCGTTGGTTGAAAAATAGCTTCCGGTGATTGATTCATAATAAAACCCAAGTAATCAGAAGCGTTCTGCCATTGAGACTCTGCCATTTTAAGTTGATCTTTCAGCTGATTCACTTGAATTTGAACAGATAAAAAGTCAGCTTGCTGCATGTAACCAGCATCCAAGTTATCTTTCGCTACTTTTTGATTGGCCTCAGCTGTAGCTACTGCTTGTTGCATTACTGCTACTGCTTTGTGTGCTAATTGCAATTGCATATACGCCTTATCTACCTTTAAATAAACATAATCAATCGATCGATCCCACTGTAATTTAGTGGCTTGCATTTGAGTTTTAGCCGCTTTCCGCTGATAAAATCCGTCCACATTAATAAGTGGCTGCTCAAAAGCAACTCTAGTGGCATAGTTTTCAATCTGATCAGGATCGTTCAATAGCGTAGTATTGAAATCTGCTGCTGATAAAACTTCTTGATTTAACTTAGAACCAAAGGCCATTAAAGGGTTTGTGGTAACCATAGCTGTATGAGAAACAGAAATGGTAGGGAGAATTACTGAGTTAGCCTGACTAAAACCGGCCTTCGCGCTCTTATAATTCTGTTCTGCAATTTTTATTGATCTATTCTGTGCATCCACTTTAGTGAGCACTTCTGCTTTTGTAATTGGAATTTGCTCTGACGACTGCGCAAAAAGCGCCACCGAAGCCATTCCGAAAGTCCATATTAATAGGTGTTTCTTCATCATAAAATAAATTATGATGCGAAGTTCCGTTTAAGAGCAGTGTTCAGTCAGTAACCTTTGTTACCGAGAAGAAGAAAATAAAGATCTTTGCAGTTTTATAAAGAATTAATAGGAGGGCAATTTGCTTTAAATCTATATAGTCCTATTTAAATTTTTGAATAGAGTATGAATTTATTTGGCTCAATGAGTTTTTGTTGGAATATAATGGTTCCATAATGTTCTTTTGTCTTGAAACAAAATGAACCAAAAATTCAAGTAATTCACTGTTGTCCGATTAAAAATTATTGAATCGAAAACGAATGCTAATTTTATGATGTCACTTCAATTTTTATTTTTGGGTGTTCGTGAACCTTCGATTACGTTTTTTATTAGTCTCTTATCAATTAAATGATAGTAAAATAAAAAGGTATGATACTTTTAGTTATTTTTACCATAATGAACACATTCTAAATTTACATTATATTTAATTTCAACATATGACTATTTCTACTAAATTCTTAAAAGGATTACTTTCGATAGTACTTTCGTTCATTACCTATTCAAATTGTTTTTCACAACATGTGGCAATAGGCAGTGGAGGTTATTCAACTAGCTTTCCTGGAACAGATGCTGCAGGTAGAAATTCATACCCTTCAGGAACGCCATACACAATTGGCACTGCAGCAAGCAAGCCTGCCCCAACAAATGATTGGTGGTCTGCTAAAATAAAGAATGCACATGCAGACAATCTATTCAACTATCCTTTTACCATGAAGACGAAGAATTCAGGCTTAGTAACCACCTATATTCCATGGGGAGTTATTGACAATATTGAGCCTGTAATTGTAGGAGTTACAGGATTAAATGCATCCGCTGCGAAAGTTTCTAACTTTAGTGATTGGACTGTAACATTAGACTGGCAAAATTCAAATCATCATTTTTCAGCAACAACAGGAATTGGGATGCCGTTTATTTATTTTGAAAAAGATTCTACTGATATAGCACAAATAGAAGTTAATCAGGGCACTGCTACAATTTCTTCTGAACTATTAGTAATTAACAACCTAAGGAATGGAGCTGATTTTGTGATTTATGCTCCATCAGGAAGTACCTGGATTAAAAATGGCAACACTTATACCTCTTCGTTAAATGGCAAGAATTATTGGTCCTTAGCCTTTATTCCGCTTAACTCAACTAACACTACAGCAACAGCTAATCTTTACAAGAAATATGCTTATGTATTTCCTACTAATACAACAACAACATGGAACTACAATCAAAGTAATGGTGAGGTTACCACCAATTTTAATGTAGCTACGGACGTAAAAGAAGGAACAGATACTAATATGCTTATTGGCCTTCTACCACATCAATGGAATAACCTAAGTTCAACTTCAGCTCAACCAACAGGGTTATCCTATTCAACTATTAGAGGGGAGCTAAAAACATTAGCAGGAAATTCATTTCAGGTATCAAATACTTTCTATGGAATTTTACCAACCTTACCCTATTTAGACCATTACAGCAACAATTTCAACCCGGGTGATATGCAAAATAAGGTAGATGGCATAAAAAATGATGCACTTGATACCTGGACAGATTCATATAATGAAGGACAAGTAATGAATCGTTTGATTCAAACAGCAAGAATTGCTGATCTTATGGGAGATACAGCATCTGTAAATACGATTGTTCATACCGTAAAAGATCGGCTTGAGGATTGGCTGAAATCTGAACCTGGTGAAATAGCATTTCTTTTTTATTATAATACCACTTGGAGCAGTTTAATTGGTTACCCAGCAGGACATGGTCAGGATGGTAACCTTAATGACCATCATTTCCATTGGGGGTATTTTATACATGCTGCAGCCTTTTTAGAACAATTCCAACCTGGATGGGCTAGCAACTGGGGACCAATGGTAAATTTATTAGTCCGCGATGCTGCAAGTTCAGACCGAAACGACCCTTCATATCCATTTCTTAGAAATTTTAGCCCTTATGCGGGACACTGTTGGGCAAATGGATTCGCAAGTTTCCCACAAGGTAATGATCAAGAATCCACATCAGAAAGTATGCAATTCAACTCATCCTTAATTCATTGGGGAAGCATAACAGGAAATACCGCTATTCGAGATTTAGGTATTTATCTTTACACTACCGAACAATCAGCAATTGAAGAGTACTGGTTTGATGTATATAATCGCAATTTTCAAAGCAGCCAACAATATAGCTTAGTTTCAAGAGTATGGGGAAATAGCTATGATAATGGAACTTTTTGGACAAGTGATATTGCAGCATCTTACGGAATAGAAATGTACCCAATACATGGTGGATCTCTTTATTTAGGTCATGACACTACTTATGTAAATCAACTTTGGAATGAAATTGAAACTAATACAGGAATATTAAGCAATCAAGTTAACCCAAACCTTTGGCATGATGTATATTGGCAGTATTTATCTTTCATAAACCCATCAAAAGCAATACAGTTGTATGATTCATATCCAAATAGAAATTTAAAATTTGGGGTTTCAGATGCGCAAACATACCATTGGCTGCATGCAATGAATGTTTTGGGAAATGTGGATGCAACAATTACTTCTGACCACCCGATTGCAGCTGTATTTAAAAAAGGAAATAACAAAACATACACCGCTCACAATTACAGTAATAATCCTATTACGGTAACTTTCTCAGATTCTTACACTTTACAAGTACCGGCAAATAGCATGGCTACAAGTCGAGATATTAATGTAGAAGGTCTTCTGACTAGCGATTTTAATGAAGTATATCCAAATGGTAGTTTACCTCTAAAACTATCAATAAATGCGGGAACGCCAACTAAAGTTGAATTTTTGCAGGACGGAATACTAATAGGACAAGATACAGCTGCACCATTTGAATTTACTGCTACTAATCTAACATCAGGTAAGCATAGATTTTATGCAAGAATCTACGTTGGCAATGAATTTAAATTATCTAATATTCTTACCATTTTTTCAGGAGACCAAATACCTTTTTCAGGAACACCTATAATTATTCCCGGAACTATTGAAGCAGGTAATTATGATGTTTTTGAGGGTGGTTCAGGTGATGGCATTTCTTATCAAGATAATGATCGAAATAACAACGGCGATTACAGAACAAATGAAGCTGTTGACGCCACAAATGATCCTGTTGAAGGTAAAATAGTTGGCTGGATAAATAAAGGTGAATGGTTAGAATATACAATTGATGTTCAAACCCCAGGGTTTTACAATGTATCAATTCGTTACGCCAGCGGAAACACTGCAGGTGGTGGACCATTTCATTTAATTTTGGGAACAGACACTCTTAGATCATTTAATAATTTAACGCACACAGGTGGATGGAATACATGGAATACTAGATCATTAAATTTTGTACCTCTAAAGAGCGGTGTACAAACAATTCGTATTGCTTTTGGTGGAGGAGAATTCAACCTAGGCCGATTAAACTTTAATTTAACATCGACTTTTCCATACAGTCAACCTATAGCTAATGCAGGTTCTAATCAATTAATTCAATTACCAAATACAAGCACAACACTAAATGGTAGTCTAAGTGTTGACCCCTATGCAGGTAATTTAAATTATAGATGGGCTCAGGTGTATGGACCATCTGTTTTAGGATTTAATAATAATACATTAGCCCAGCCAACAATTACAGGCTTAATAGAAGGTGTTTATAAAATTAAGTTAATCGTAGACAATGGTAGTTATTTCGATGATGATGAAGTTTATATTATATCAAGTAATAGTAATAACGTGGCACCTAAAGTTTCAATAATAGAACCTTTTGAAGGCTCAAGATTCATAGAATATGACACAATTCAAATAGCCGCAATCGCATCTGATTTAAATGATACCGTTGCAAGTGTAAGTTTTTATGCCAACAATCAACTAATAGGAACCGACAACCAGCCGCCGTATTTAATAAATTGGATCCCGGCATGGGGGAACTACTCATTAACGGCAATAGCAAATGATCAATTGGGAGCAAGCAGTAGTTCAGGTGCAGTGAATATTATAGTTCAAGAAGCTCCTTCATGCCTCGATACTTCGTCGAATGGAGAATTTATGTATGAATTTTCACCAGCTAACAACAACCCAACTTTGACCTTTATTCCATTGATTGCAGGTTCAGGGAGCCCAACTTGTATTTTGTATTATGGAACCTCAACTAGCGGCCCTCTACCAGGCTATAATGTGACTCCAAATGTTCCTTTTAGAATCAATGCAAGTCAAGGTTCTACGGTTTACTTCTATTACACCTATTCTTATCCGGGTGCAGGGCAGCATGACAATTCAGCCAATAAAGATTCGTATAAAATTGGTACTTGCAGGATAGCTACAGGAATAAGTAAACAGGATATATCAATTCCAGAAATTTCATTTTATCCAAACCCGGTAAGTGATGTACTTACCATCAATCTGCCAAATTCGGGTAACCAAAATTCGATCCTAATTTATGATTCTAAAAGAATACTTATCGATAAAATTCAAACATCTGAATTAACCGTTGAATATTCAATGCACAATTTAAGCAGTGGGATTTATTTCTTTAATTGGACAAATAATGAACAAACAAAAACTTTTAAAGTAATTAAGAAGTAATCCCATTGATAATTTTGTCTTAATCATTAATCACTAATGTTGAATAAAAAAACAAAAGTTCAAGGCTGTGAATAAATTATGTTGAATTTATTGCTATACCTAAGCTCGTAGGCTGATTTCCTGCTATTCATTGGAATTTCTATACTAGAATAAGGCTAACCATTTAAATTGACCTACCAATTCTTTAAAGCCTGTCAAATTGAAAATTATAAGAGTATATCGATTAATAGATAACATTAAGGTATTCTCTTATAATTTAACCTTCTGTTTTTTAGAACAAATGCCCTTAAGATGTCTACAAGAATTTCGAATTTGAGCCTTAAAAAGTTTGATGCCAGTTAACTTCTCTAATGTCCTTATTTTTCAACTTTTTTAAAATATATAAGTATCCTTAATGGAATAATATGTTGATTTATTTTGGAATTGTGCCCATTAGTGTTCAAAAGGCAGGAAAACAAAAGAGCATTACAAAACCTTTATATTCCATTAACATAAATTCAAGAAACAACATAAATTAGCAATCGTTTTGATTAACAATTTTTAATTATAAAACATTACTATTTAGCTTATTATGGTTTTGCTATAAAAATAATATTCCTGTATTTTATTATCTAAATTGGAACAATTTTGTACTATATCTCAATTATATTCAAAGTGATTTATATTACTTCTTTTTATGTTCTTCAAAATCTCCTGGCCCTTCTATTTGATTGTTATAAATATAATCGGCTATTTTTTTCAATGTCTCTTCAGGAAAAGCTTGCTGTGGCATCAAACCAAAATTAGCAATAGCTCCTGGCATTCTAGCTTTCAATTTTGTTGGGTGTAATATGAATGATACAAAAGCTCTAGTAAACTCTTCTTCAGTGGTTCCTTCTTTAATATAATGTCCCTTAACGTATTGCATAGGTGGTGCTATTCTTCCTGTTTCTCTTGTAGGATGATGGCACACATAACAGTTTTTCTTTAATAAAATCTCCCCTTCGTGAACTGTTTCCTGCATCGGGTTATCTGCGAATTGCTCAGCATTATTTGTGGTATTACTACACGCCATAAAGGCAGCTATTCCTAGTATAGCGACGATGAACTTTTTCATTAGTCGAGGTTTGAAATTAAAAAATAAAGATACGGGTTAAGTTTATCACAAAAAGTAACCTAAGTTGCACAAAATAAGAGAGAGCAGCTCATATTGAGTTGCCCTCTCCGAAAACCTAAAAACATTAAAAATTAAAGAGGAAACCACCCCTCAGTAAAATCCTACTTCCTACAATAAAGTAGAAGGGCAAACGTAATCTGTTGTTTTAATTCCCGCTTCTTTTATTGCTGCGAAACCGCCCTCAACATCTATTATGTTATGAATCCCTCTACTTTTTAATATAGAGGCTGCAATCATACTTCGATAACCACCTGCACAGTGCAAGTAAAATGACTTCTCAATTGGAAATTCTGCTAAATGCTTATTCAAAAAGTCAAGTGGCGTATTATTCGCTATTTCTATATGCTCAGATTTGTATTCGGTTTCTTTTCGTACATCAAAAACAGGATAATGAGTGTCTTGAGCAAGAGCTTCCTTAAATTTTGCAGTTGAAACTGTACCAACAGAATCATATTCTTTCCCGGCCTTTCTCCAAGCTTCAAAACCACCCTCTAAGAATCCCAATGTATTATCAAAACCTACTCGAGATAATCTAGTTATGGTTTCTTCCTCTCTTCCTTGGTCTGCCACTATTAAAATAGCTTGTTTAGTATCTACGATCATTGCTCCTACCCATTGTGCAAAGTTTCCGTCAATTCCTATAAATATTGATCGAGGAATATGACCTTTTGCAAAATCTTGCTGAGAGCGAACATCTATGACTAGCGCTCCAGTTTCATTTGCAGCTGCTTCGAAGGCTGC
The DNA here is from genome assembly GCA_028336925.1 of Vicingaceae bacterium. Lineage (GTDB taxonomy): Bacteria > Bacteroidota > Bacteroidia > Flavobacteriales_E > Vicingaceae > Acidiluteibacter. The sequence continues at coordinate 32,364 of JAOKVV010000003.1, forward strand.
AGGAGAAAGTGGCCGTTCAGCCTTTTTCATCACAACATCTAAACTTTCGTACCCTTTTATGTTTAACAACACATTTTGTGGAAAGTATCCGGGAGGAGCCAACAGTCCATTTAAAAGTTCTTTTTTGAACTCCTCTTTTGTCATATCAGGACGTAAAGCATAGTTTGTTTTCTTTTGATTTCCCAATGTATCAGTCGTTTCTTTACTCATATTTTTCCCACAAGCAGAGCCCGCTCCGTGATTAGGATATACGATTAAATCATCGCCTAAGGGCATAATTTTATTTCGCAAAGAATCAAATAAATGACCAGCTAATTTATCTTCTGTTAAATCCGAGATAACATGTTGCGCTAAATCAGGACGACCTACATCTCCAATAAATAAGGTATCCCCTGTAATTATTCCATGTTCTCTACCTTCCTCATCAATCACCAAAAAGGTAGAACTCTCCATGGTGTGCCCAGGCGTGTGCAACACTTTTACTTTGGATTTTCCAATTGCAAAAACTTGATTATCTTCAGCAATAATCGCCTCATAACCAGGCTTAGCAGTAGGTCCAAAAACAATATCTGCACCTGTCTTATTCTTTAAATCTAGATGACCGCTTACAAAGTCGGCATGAAAATGAGTTTCGAACATGTATTTAATTGTTGCATTATCCTCTATTGCTCGATCCATATATGGTTGAACCTCTCTTAAAGGATCAAAAATCGCTACCTCACCATCACTTTCTAAGTAGTATGCTGCATGTGCTAGACAACCGGTATATATCTGTTCTAATTTCATGGTATATATTTTATTAATGAATATCTAATTATACTACAAAGTTAAACGGAGTAAATTTCGAAAAAAGTGACATTTGTTACATAATAAATGTTTTTGAAGATATTCTCCCATATCAGACCTTCAGAATTTTTATTAGTAGATAACTAATCTAAGCAGACCTCCAAGATTTTGAAGCCTAGAAGGTTTCCGATGTCAAATCCATGAAGCTAATTAGACACCATGCAAAACTCTTCGAGGATTAGTAAGCATAAAAGAAATAACACTATGATAGTTAATCAGATATCGAATATTGATTGTTGAAATGAAATTGCATTAAGGATAATAGCGGCATCCTTTTATGAAATAAAAGATATAGCGGATAGTCTGACCTCTAGGTAACGCCCAAGAAGAAAAAAACCTATCCCAATTCCTTAATAATAATGTAAACTCCCATCAGTAAGACAAACCAACCAAACCCTTTTTTGAGTTTTTTGCCATCGATAAATTGATTTAAATAGATGCCCACAAATATCCCGACTATTGACAGAAAAGTAAAACTGCCTAAGAATAACCAATCGATTTCTAAATTTTGAACATCTCCCAAGAAGCCGATTAAAGATTTAATAGCAATAATTAATAATGAGGTGGCTACTGCTTTTTTCATAGGTAGTCGAGCCAATAAAACCAATGCGGGAATTATTAAAAAACCCCCTCCTGCTCCAACGATTCCTGTAACAACGCCAACCAACAAACCTTCTAAAATAATTAGGGGGTAATTGTATTTAATTTCTTGTTCTTCATCTGATTCCTTTCGATTATTCCGAATCATTGAAATGGAAGCTAGCAACATTATAACGGCGAAGAAAATCATGATGGCAATATTCTTCGTCAATAAAAACTCTCCGAATTGGGTAATCTCTTCCGGAATTGCCGGAATTAAGTATTTTCTGCTGACATAAACTGCTATGAAAGCAGGAATCGCAAATACAATGGCCGTTCTAAAATCAACTAATCCTTTTTGCATATTTCGAATGGCGCCCACTAACGATGCTGAACCTACTACAAATAAAGAATAAGCTGTGGCTAATACAGGATTAATTCCTATTAAATAGACTAAAACGGGAACGGTAAGAATAGAACCACCACCACCAATCAATCCTAATACTAAACCAATTAGCAGTGCTCCTACATACCCTAAAACTGTAATTAAATCCATGAGAGTAATTTAAGCTCCAAAACTAGTGCTTTAAATAAAACCTGAATGTAACAGTAGTTACATTTAATCTATTTTATTGAATACGATATGATTTCGATGTAGCTCAATAGTTCCCATATTCTCCAAGGTTTTCAATAATCGAGAAATAACTACTCGTGATGTATGCAAGTCATAAGCAATTTGCTGATGGGTAGAATTGATCGTATTGTCTTTTGAAATTCTAACTTTTTCCTTTAAATAGGCCAATAGACGCTCGTCCATCTTTTTAAAAGCTATTCGATCAATTGTTTCCAACATTTCATTCAAGCGATTGTGGTAACTAGCAAACACAAAATCACGCCAAGTACTGTATTTAGCGATCCATTCACTCATTTTCTGAACAGGGATCATAATTAGCGTTGTGTCCAATTCAGCTACTGCTCTAATTTCACTTTTGCTCATTCCCATGCAGCACTGCATGGTCATCGCACAGGTTTCTCCGCGCTCCAAAAAATAAAGTAGTAGCTCATCACCTTCCTCATCTTCGCGCAAAATTTTTACAGCTCCAGAAACTAAAAGCGGCATCGACTTTACATAATCGCCAATTTCAATTAAGTAATCGCCTTCCGACACTTCTTTAAAAGTTCCTACTTGAGTAATCTCCTGCAATAACGCCTCTTCAAAAAGATGGCCATAATTTTCTTTTAATACTTCAATCATATGAAACATATCAAATACTAACTTTCAAAAATCTCAAATATAGTAAAATGAGGGAGTCGTAGCTTCTGAGAAATTACTTTAAGTTAAAAATAAATTATCATGTCTCTTTCCTCGGTAGTAATCAAGTTTAAAAAAAGCTTGATGCTTCTATTGATTTAATTAATTTAGCAAAGCGTAAAAAAGAATATGCGCAAGTAAGACCGTCTAATATTAAGTGCAATGAACTTATTATCGCATATTGGAAAATTCTCAATGCTAATTGCTAGAGCTTTTAGCAAACCTGAGAAAATGAAGATTTTCAGGCGTCAATTGATGTTTGAAATTGATTCGTTAGGAATTGGCTCCATGGGTATTATTGCTATTATCTCCTTTTTTATGGGTGCAGTAATTACCATCCAAACCTCATCAAATATTGATAGCGCATTTATTCCTGCTTACACTGTAGGGTTTACCGTTCGGCAATCTATGATTCTCGAGTTTGCTCCTACTATAATTGCATTAATTCTTGCAGGAAAAGTGGGCTCTAACATTGCCTCTGAGATAGGCACAATGCGTGTTTCAGAACAAATTGATGCTTTAGAAATAATGGGAATCAATTCTGCTTCTTATCTTATTTTACCAAAGATCACTGCAGCAGTTATCATCAATCCTTTTTTAGTTATCATAAGCATGTTTATTGGGATGGCAGGCGGTTACATAGTGGCCTGGGGAACAGGAATAGTAACTACCTCAGAGTATCTTTATGGTTTAGAGTATGATTTTAAGATATTTGGTGTTTATTATGCCATCGTAAAAACAATATTCTTTGCATTTATCATTACTGCTATTCCTTCATATTATGGCTACTACACCAAAGGAGGTTCGCTAGCAGTTGGAGCCGCAAGCACCAAAGCAGTGGTTACAAGCAGTATCGTGATACTATTTGTAAATTATGTACTGACTCAATTATTGCTTATTTAATGATCAAACTAGAAAACATAAGTAAGGCATTTAATGGTGAACAAATCCTATCGGACATTGGGATTACCTATGAACAAGGGAAAACTAACTTAATAATTGGAGCTAGTGGTTCGGGAAAATCAGTATTAACAAAATGTACCGTTGGATTAATACAACCAGATACAGGCAAGGTTTTCTATGATGATCGAGAATTTACAGCGTTAGATAGCAAATCACGGCAAGAGATTCGAACAGAAATCGGTATGCTTTTTCAAGGCAATGCGCTGTTTGACTCCTTGACTATAGAGCAAAATGTAATGTTTCCATTGCAAATGCACACAGATATGAAAAGTGATGAAATATTAGAACGTGTTAACTTTTGCTTGGAGCGTGTGCAACTAACAGGCGTAAATCATAAATACCCTGCTGAAATCAGTGGTGGCATGCAAAAAAGAGTTGCACTAGCGCGTGCAATTTCTATGAAACCTAAATACCTTTTTTGTGATGAACCCAATTCAGGTCTAGATCCACAAACATCTATTGTTATTGATCAATTAATCAGCGAAATAACAAAAGAATATAATATGACCACTATAATCGTAACCCACGATATGAATTCCGTAATGGAAATTGGTGACAAGGTGATTTTTATTCACAAAGGTCGAAAATGGTGGGAAGGGAATAGTGATAGTATTCTCAGCACCACCAATAAAGAATTATCTGATTTCGTTTTTGCTTCAAGCGTAATGAAACGATTAGTGGATAAAAAGTAATAATCCATCCACTAAACCCAACACAATAAAAAATAATTGAATTATTCACGCGCTTTTAATGGCATAAAGCCTAATCCTTATTAACATACACCGCTGATGCCTGAGCAGTTGGCATAATGAGCACATCATTGATATTTACATGGGCAGGCCGCGAAGCAATAAACCAAATGGTTTCAGCAATATCTTCAGCGTGTAAGGGCTCAAATCCTTTATAAACTTCTTCTGCTCTTTTAGCATCTCCATGAAAACGAACTTGAGAAAACTCTGTGTCTACCATTCCAGGACTAACTGAAGAAACTCGAATACCTTCCTTTAATAAATCAATTCGCATAGACTTGGTTAATGCTTCTACTGCATGTTTGGTAGCACAATACACATTCCCATTGGCGTAAGCTTCTTTACCCGCTATGGAACTAATGTTGACAATGTGCCCTTTTTTATTGGCAATCATCAGCGGAATAATACTTTTAGACACATATAGCAAACCTTTTACATTGGTATCGATCATTTTTTCCCAATCATCTACATTTCCGCTTTGAATAGGATCTAAACCACTCGCCAATCCGGCATTATTGACCAAAACAGTTATCCTTCTCCAATCTTCTGGTAAAGAATTAATGGCCTCAATAACGGAGGCTTGCACCCGAACATCAAAAATCAACGTTTGAACTTGCACATCGTACTCTTCGGTTATTTTCCTCGCCAGCTCGAGCAATCTTCCAGCTCTTCTACCTGTAATAATTAAGTTATAGCTATGTTTCGCAAATTCTATGGCGGTGGCTTCTCCAATACCTGAAGTAGCTCCTGTAATTAAGGCAATCTTTGTCATGTAATTTATTTTGTTGATCGTTTTCTCGCTAAATAATAAATGGCAGCTCCGATTAAAAATAGGCCCAACTTAAAGCTGTAGCTACTTTCACTTGTTCAATTTCCATCCTCTACGGTAACACTAACATATAGGCACTAATAAAAGCGAAAATCATCATTAAAACTCCTATAATTCGAAATAGTTTATCCAATGGCATAAGCTAATTGGTTAGGTAGATTGGATTCAAATTTAGGAGAAAGTTTTTTTAATTCAACTAATACTTCACTGTTACTCTAATCATCGGTAAAAACTCAAGTCCTCTAAAAGTTGGTTCATCGAAATTCAATATCTGCCATGCAACTTGAGGTCTACCCCAACAGTATAATAATGATTCATTACTTTTTACTCTCCCAACTCCAACTCTAACAAGCTCTTCCTTCGACTTCGCAAGGCCTATGCTATCTAACGCCAATTCTCCGTTATAACTATAATTGGGTAAATTTTCAACTCCTATAAAAACAGTATTTTTAACTGGTATTCTATAATCTGAAACGTCAATAGTTACCCATCCTTTTTTGGCAGGAGGGACAACAACTCTCTCGTTTAACAATCTCGTTTTCGGAAATCCACTAACTGAATCGATATCATAAGCCCTCAACAGAAATTGATTTCTAGGATTTTGCTCTGAATGTTTCACATAGACCTCTATATTTTCTAAGTAAGACTTTGGCACCTGGTTTAGTATAATTCCTGTTATCCACCCCAACAAATCTCCATGTCCATTTAGCTGAATTTTAGATTTTTCAATTCCCAACTGCTCATATTGATACTCTGCCTTTATTTCTACTTCGGGTAAGTCCCTTGCTAATTCTTCTAATAAAATAGTATCAGAAATATCATTTACTAAAAGTGAAATCGTTTTATAACCAATACTACTTATTTTAAGTGTGTCCGACTCTTTTAACCCCCCTAAACTGAAAACTCCACTATTAGAAGTGTAAGTTCCTTTTACAGTTGAATTGACCGAAATATTTACAAATTGTAGTGGTTGATTTTGATTATTAACTAAAACAGAACTAACACTCACTTGAGCGAAACAATTCTGAAAAATAAAAAAGAAGGAAACAAAAAATAATCTACTCTTCATAGTGAATAAATATACAAGAATTTACACATTCTCCACCTGCAAATCATCTAACTTTTGAAGATACGTTACCTCTACCGTTACGTAACCAAACTCCTCCACTGTTTTTCCCTCTATCCAATAGCAGCCTTTTCCCCTGAATGGATACCGAGCCACTACAGGCGGAAAGTGAACGGTATCTATCCAATCACTATTGATATCTACAAAAGTCCCAAACTGCATGGTTTTTCGATTTGCTGTTCGCGTATTTTTAATGGTAACTAAATAGCCCACCATGCGTACTTTCTTACCAACTAACTCATTTAACTGATTCACAAATGTGAGCCCTTCAGGCATTTTCTTCACCAATTCAAATGGAGAACATAGTGGAAAGCCTAAAATTAACCGCTGATCTAAAATCTCTAATAAGGGATTTTGATCCAATTTTGGCAATTTAAACTCTTTTACCGTTGGACCAAACAAATCTGCCTTAGGGTGTGATTTTTTGGCAGTTCCTAATAATTGGTGTACTTCCCATAGCAAAGCTTGTCGGGTTTTACCCGAAAAACCAAACGCTCCTATGCGAATCAGAATCCGCAACTGCTCCACCGAAATACTCAGCCGATTCACAAAATCAGTCAAATCGAGATAATCGCCATTTTTATTGCGCTCTGCTACAATTCGAGTGGCTGCACGCTCCTCAAAATCGGTCATGTGAATAAACCCCATATAAATATCCTTCTCTTGGTGAAGTGTCGTCAAATAATTACTCCTATTTACACAAGGCCCATGCACATGAGCGCCTTGTCGGCGAGCCTCTTGAAAGTATGCTTCTCGAGAATAAAATCCACCAAAATTATTAATCACGCCCACGATAAACTCATGCGGAAAGTGCGCTTTTAAATACAAACTCTGATAACTCTCCACCGCATAAGAAGCGGAATGCCCTTTGGAAAATGCATAACCAGCAAAACTTTCAATCTGCAGCCACACTTCCTCATTGGTGGCATGCGGATAGCCCTTCGCTTTACAATTGGCATAAAATTGATCTTTCACTTTTTGAAATTCCTCCCGCGATCGAAACTTTCCTGACATTCCTCTGCGTAGCATATCCGCTTCGCCCAAAGTCAGACCAGCAAATTGGTGGGCAACTTTAATCACATCTTCTTGGTACACCATCACGCCAAAAGTCTCTTCCATTAGCTGCTCTAAAACTAGATGCGTCGGTTTTTCTCGTGGCATGTTATTAAACCGTAAAATGTATTCGCGCATCATGCCCGACTTGGCTACTCCAGGCCGAATAATAGAACTAGCCGCCACCAAACCCAAATAGTGATCCACTTTTAATTTCCGAAGCAGCATTCGCATAGCCGGAGATTCTACATAAAAGCAACCCATGGTTTGTCCTTCTCGCAAAAGCGCTTTTACCTTTTCATCTTCTTTAAAGTGTTTTACATCATGAATATCTAAGCTCACACCATGCCTTTTTTCAATCATTTCTGCCGCATCCCGAATATGACCCAACCCACGCTGACTGAGTACATCAAATTTATACAACCCTGCATCTTCTGCTTCCAACATAGAATAATGGGTAATTGGAAAACCTTTGGGCGGCAATGAAGTAGCAGAAAAATACTGAATGGGGCGTTCTGCAATTAAAATTCCTCCTGCATGTACACTTAAGTGCGATGGAAATCCATGTAAATAAGCCGCATACCGATAAATTAACCGTTGAATATCGTCTAATTTGGTAGAAGTGGGTGGTTCTTCCGTAAACCGATCAATTTCACTTTTGGGCAAGCCAAACACTTTTCCCAACTCTCGAATAATGGCTCGCTGCTGAAAAGTAGAATACGTAGCTACCAAAGCCGTATGCTCGAGCCCATATTTTTCAAACAAATATCGCGTCACATCGTTCCGATCTTTCCAAGAAAAATCAATGTCAAAATCAGGTGGATTTTCCCGATAAGGATTAATGAATCGTTCGAAATACAAGTCCAATTCAATGGGATCTACATCCGTAATCAATAAACAATACGCCACAATGCTATTGGCTCCACTACCACGCCCCACATAGAAATAACCCTTCTCTCTGGCATAGCGCAGCATATCCCAATTGATTAAAAAGTAGGTCGCAAATCGCTGTTCACAAATCACTTTCAATTCTTTTTCAATCCGATTATACACTTCTTCCGATGGTTCTGGGTAGCGTAATTTCAAATTGTCATAGCACAGCATTCGCAATAAAGCAGCATCTGCCTCTTCTGATTTTCCATACAACCGCCTATTCTCGTGAATGGTGTTGCTTCTATTGGTCCCCTTATAATTAAAATGAATGCTACATCTGTTAATTAATCGCTCTGTATTCTCGATGATTTGTGGAAAATGATCAAAAGCTTTTAATAACTCATTTTTTGGTATCATTATCTGCTCTAAAGTTCCTTCTTCGCCTTTCGGCAATTGGCTAAGCAGTTTATTTTTATCCATAGCACGCAACAAACGATGCGCATTAAAGTCTCTTTTATTCTGAAAAGTAGCTGTTTGCAAAACCACCATTCTATCCATTCGGTTCTTCCATTTAGAAAATGGCAATCGGGTTAGATCAGAAATACTAATCCCAACCCACTCATAATCTGACAACTCCCACTCATAATCAACCACAAAAAACGGATAGACAATCTCCACCTGCTCCATTTTAGGTGGTCGGGTAGGTATTGGAGATTGTACATGAAGATGACTGCTCAACATTCGATTCAAGGCTAAAAAGCCCTCATTATTTTGGGCTATTCCAACAAACTGCTGATCTACTCCATTTCTAAAATCAATTCCGACAATCGGTTTTATACCCGCTTTATTGGCTAGCCGAACCACATTTAAGCAGGCCGACGTATTATTTATATCCGTCACGACAACTTGCTCATAACCCAGGTCGAGAGAAAGCTGCACCAACTTTTCAGGCGAAAGTGTGCCATATTTAAAACTGTAGTAGGTTTGGTTGTTTAAAAGCATTTGATATTCTATATGTATTGATTCATTTTTGATTAAGTTTGTTTAGTTGTATATTATTTAGCACCAATTAATTCTTCTCATGAAACTATTATTAGATATTAGCGACAATAAGGTCTCGTATTTCTTAGAAATGATAAAGAGCCTTCCTTTCATAAAAAAAGCAACGCCTATTACTGATGCAAAAGCAGAGTTAATGCAAAGTATTAGAGAGTCGGTTGATGAATTACATCTAGTTAAATCAGGGCAATTGAAAGGTATTCCGGCAAAAGATTTATTTTAAATAACTCACCCTTTAAATCTTGGTACATCATACTGTTTAATTCCAAGTGCCACTGCTCTCGTTAGCGATCCATCTCCAAAGCGTTTTTTCATGCGATCTATTGCTTGATACAAATTAATTTGCTCCGAAGTGTCTGAAAATAAATTAATTTGACATCCTCCATTTACTAAATGACTAAATCGCACACCTACCAATCGCAACAAAACTCTCCGCTGATATAATTTCAAAAACAGCTCCTTTACCACCTTTATCAGTTCATCATCATTTGCTGTATAAGGAATTGCTTTTTGTGTGGTTTGTGTATCAAAATCAGAATAACGAACTTTTACCGTTACGCAGGCTGTCAGTTTTTCCTTCGTTCGTAATTTATAGGCTAATTTTTCCGTCATCGCGATAAGTGTACTATTTAGCAAGGCCATATCGGTGGTATCAGTCATAAAGGTGCGCTCAGCAGAAATGGATTTTCGTTCCGAATACGGAATCACAGGCGTATGATCTATCCCTTGCGCTTTCATCCATATAGAATGACCACTTTTACCCAACACATTCTCCAATAATTCTATTGGCATTTGCTGTAAAGTCAATACTCTTTCTACGCCCATATTGCGCAATAAATGATAAGTCTTAGCGCCTACTTGCGGAATTTTATTGACGGTAAGTGGAGAAAGAAAGCCTTTTTCTAGTCCTCTATACACTTGCATTTGTCCATTGGGTTTGGATTCATTGGTCGCTATTTTCGACACAGTTTTATTGCTGGAAAACCCAAAAGAAATAGGCAGCCCAGTTTCTCGAGTAATTCGCTGTCGTAATTCTGTAGCCAATTGATACGCTCCAAAAAACCGATCCATCCCCGTTAAGTCAATATAAAACTCATCAATTGATGATTTTTCATACATCGGAACGGCCTCTGACACCACCTCTGTCACCATTTTTGAAAAATAGCTGTACCGCTCCGAGTCGCCTCCTAATATAATAGCATGCGGACATAACCGCCTGGCCATTTTCATTGGCATGGCCGAGTGAATTCCATACTTACGTGCTTCATAACTGCATGAAGCAACGACTCCCCGATTACTGTTTCCTCCGATTAATAGTGGTTTCCCTTTAAGCTCGCTATTTTGTAATACCTCTACCGATACAAAAAACGAATCCAAATCCATGTGCACAATATTTCTATCTACCTTTCCTTCGTGCATTTTGTTTGCTGATTTAATTATTTTTATTAATTTTGACAGTATTAACGTCAATATTTCGTCAATAATTTAGTCAAAATAATTTAATCACGCTTAATTTTATCCTATGTATTTTGGTTCAAATATTAAATTACTCAGAAAGAGAAGAAAACGATCACAAGAAGATATTGCGCAATCTTTAGAAATCAAAAGATCATCACTAAGTGGCTATGAATTAGGAACATCAGAGCCAAACTTTGAAACATTACTAGCCTTTTCTGAGTACTTTAAAATCAGTACGGACAAGCTATTAAAACTCGATTTGAACCGTGTTTCAGAGATGTATATGAGCCAATTGGAGAAAGGATTTGACATTGATATTACTGGAAGTAAATTACGTGTGTTGGCAACTACAGTAAATAGCGAAAATGAAGAAAATATTGAACTTGTTCCGGTAAAAGCAAAAGCAGGATACACCACCGGATTCTCCGATCCAGACTTCATTAAAGTGCTGCCTACTTTTCAATTGCCTTTTTTAACTAAAAACAGAAAATATAGAACTTTTCAGATTAGCGGAGATTCTATGCCTCCAGTTTCTGATAAATCTTGGGTTACAGGAGAGTTCGTTCAAAATTGGGAGCTGATTAAAAATGGCTATCCATACATTGTGGTAACACAAGATGATGGAGTGGTTTTTAAAGTGGTGTACAACCAGATGCACAAAAACCAGACATTATTGCTATGCTCTACTAACCCAGAATACAAACCTTATGAAATCCATGTAAATGAAGTGGTTGAGATGTGGAAATTTGTGAATTATATCAGTTCAGAAATGCCAGAACCCAATCTCAGCAGAGATCATTTAGGTAACAGTGTGATGGAATTACAAAAGGAATTAATTGAAATTAAAAACACCCTAAGAGAAAAGCAGTAAAAAATAGCTGTTAAAAATAATAATTCGGTAATTTAGAACCCTTAAGACAACTATTTTCAGGCTTAAAACGTCTAAAACACTTCTAAGCGAATAAATTATGAAACAACTATTAACACTCTGCTTATCAATAATGATAAGCGTTACTGCATCTTTTGCACAGCACACACATCATCATTTAACGGGACCAACTAACTGTAGTTCATCTCCACTTCCAATGGATGTTTTGCAACCTGATGGAAAAACAGTGACTGTAGTCAGTAAAGGAAATATGAGTCATTATTGGACAGAAACAGAAGATGGCTATACCGTTGTGAGTGTAAATAATGCTCTAGAATACGCCACAAAAGTTGGTAATGATCTTATCGGGACCGGCGTATTAGCACATAATGCACAAGATAGAATTCTAGGTGAAATAGCTTTAGTAAGCGCAATTTCGAAATCTTTACAACCTGCGGTTAGAAATTTAAAAAACACCCCTTTAAATTATACACCAAATGGTAGCAAAACATATCCAACAACAGGAAATATCCGCGTATTAGCTCTACTAATCGACTATCCAGACTTACCTAGTCAATACACGGTTGCTGATCTTCAAAGTTTACTAACTAATCCGAACCACAGAAGCGGTGATGGGAGTTTCAAAAGCTTTTACACAGACGCATCATTTAATCAGTTGTCTATAACTGTAGATGTAATGGGGTGGTATAGAGCGCAAAATAATTACGCATATTATAGTGACAGTGCAGGTACTGCTCGAGCAGCTAAGTTAGTAAGAGAAGCGGTAGATGCAGCAGAAACTGCAGGAGCCAATTTTGCTAACTACGACAACGATAATGATGGAGATGTAGATGGGATATTAGTAGTTCACTCAGGACCAGGAGCTGAAACAGGAATTCCAAATAGAAACAGACACATCTGGTCACACCGGTGGGTAATGAGCGGTGGATCTAGTATTCCTGGTGGTGGATCGGTTACTTATGATGGAAAATTCATCAATGATTATATGATTAACCCTGAGACTAGAGGGACACTAACAAATCCAAGATTAGTAGGAATTGGCGTATTCTGCCATGAATTTGGTCATAACCTAGGTTTACCAGATTTATATGACACAGATGCAAGCAATGGCGACTCTGAAGGGGTTGGAAACTGGGCTGTAATGGCAGGTGGCACATGGTTAGGAGGAGAACACCGCCCAGGTGGTTTCTGTGCTTGGTCAAAAGAAGATCTTGGTTGGATTACACCCACAGCATTGACAACTAACTCAACAGGAACATACTCACTAAAGCCAGCAGGAAATAACCAAAATACAATTTTAAAAATAACTACATCAGAACCAACGGAATATTTTCTGTTAGAAAATAGACAAAAAATTGGTCGCGATTTAGAGTTACCAGGACATGGGTTAGCAATTTGGCATATCAACACAACAAAAACAAACTCTTTTGGAAACAGGGTGAATGGTGATGAAACACTTAAAGGCGTAGACCTTGAAGAAGCAGATGGTCTAGCAGACCTAGACAATGAAGTAAATAGGGGTGATGGAGGAGATGTATATCCCGGAACCACTAACAAAACAGACTTTAACAATACATCAAACCCAAACTCTCAATTATACAATAATTCAAATTCAGGGTTAATTGTAAGAAATATAACAGAACGCGGAGATTCTATTATTTTAACTTTAGGGGCAGCGGCAGCAACATGCTCAGGTCTAACGACTTTAACTACCCCATCAGGATCTTTTGACGACGGAAGTGGAATGATGGCTAACTATGATGATAATCAAAATTGTACATGGTTAATTCAACCTACAGCAGCAACTTCAATTACACTGAATTTCAACAATTTTTCTACTGAAACCTCAAATGATGAAGTAAGAGTTTACGATGGAAACTCTTCATCAGCAACATTATTAGGTACTTTCAGCGGATTAAGTCAAACTATCCCTGCAATTACTTCTACAGGTGGTGCATTATTCATAGAATTTACCACAAACAACTCAATAACAGAAGCTGGATGGGATGTAAGTTATACATCCGTAACACCTCCTACAGCAACTTGCTCAGGATTAACTACATTAACTGCTGCTTCGGGCACTTTTGAGGATGGAAGTTCTATTAACGATTACACCAATAATCTTTCGTGTACTTGGCTAATTCAACCAACAGGAGCTAGCTCGATTACATTAAATTTTTCTGCATTCAGTACAGCAACAAATGATGTTGTAAATGTATACGATGGGCCTTCAGTAGCGTCAACCCTAATTGGCACTTACAATGGCTTAAATCAATTTATCCCTACTATCAACTCTACAGGTGGTGCACTATTCATAGAATTCATAACAAATTCATCAGTTACAGAAGCCGGATGGGATGCAAATTACACCTCAACTAACCCTCCAATAGCTACCTGCTCAGGAACAACAACACTCACATCATCTACCGGAGTGTTTGATGATGGAAGTGCTACTGCAAATTATACCGATAACTTGTCTTGCCAATGGCTAATACAGCCCGCAGCAGCTACCTCTATAACCTTAAGCTTTTCAGCATTTGATACAGAGACTACAAATGATGTTGTAAACATTTATGACGGAAGCGCGACATCAGCAACTTTATTAGGATCATTTAGCGGTAATTCTGTACCCAACTCCGTTACTTCTACAGGTGGAGCAATGCTAGTAGAGTTTTCAACTAATAGTTCTGTAACGAGTGGTGGATGGAACGCCAACTACACATCTACAGCAACAAGCACACCTCCTACATGTTCGGGTTTAACTACACTAACAGCGACAACAGGCTTTTTTGATGATGGGAGCGGACCAAGTGCAAACTATGGAGACAACTCAAATTGTTCTTGGTTGATTCAACCAACAGGAGCAACTAGCATTTCACTTACATTCCCACTCTTTTTTACTGAAGCAACGAATGATGTTGTAAATGTTTATGATGGGGCTTCAAATACTACCTCACTGATCGGCTCATACAGTGGCACTTCCGCACCTGCAACTATCATTTCTACAGGAGGGTCACTCTTCATCGAATTTATTACTAATGGTAGTATTGTAAATACCGGATGGGATGCCTTTTATTCTTCTACAGGTTCAACACCTACTTGTTCAGGGTTAACTACTCTTACCACTCCAACAGGTTCATTCAACGACGGAAGTGGATTAAGCAATTACACTAATAATTTAGCTTGCACTTGGCTAGTACAGCCAATAGGGGCAACAAATATTAACGCAAATTTCACAACACTGCTAACGGAGTTAAATAATGATATAGTTAATATATATGATGGGACATCCAATACTGCGCCATTAATCGGTACATATAGTGGATCAAGCCTGCCACCTTCTTTTACAGCGAATAGCGGAGCAATGTTTATTGAATTTATTACCAACGGTTCGGTGGTAAATCAAGGATGGAATATAAATTATAGTTCAATAATAGCGCCTCCTGTCTTATGCAGCGGAACAACAACATTAACAGCAAATACGGGTTCATTTTCAGATGGTAGTGGAAATTCCAACTATTTAGACAATACTAACTGTTCTTGGCTAATTCAACCTACAAATGGACAGAATGTAGTATTAAATTTCACCAACTTCGATACAGAAAACAACTTTGATGTTGTTGAAATTTATGATGGGTTAAACACATCATCACCTTTATTGGCAAGTTATTCAGGTAATGGCATACCTGCCTCTGTTACTAGCTCGGGTCCAAACATGTTTGTTCGATTTTCTTCTGATTTCACAATAACGCGACAAGGATGGGATGCAAATTATGTTACAACGACATCATCAGGCTCAGGATGTTCAGGATTAACTACATTAGTTGCTCCAACGGGAATCATAACTGATGGTAGTGGAACAGGAAATTATGGTAATAACTCTAATTGTAGTTGGTTAATACAGCCAGCAGGAGCAATATCAGTTACAGCTGCATTTAATGCGCTAAATACCCAAGTATTTACTGACCAAGTATTTTTATATGATGGATTAAACGCTACAGGTACTTTAATTGGTTCTTTCTCAGGATCGAATATCCCCTCAGGAACCTTTACAGCAAATTCAGGTAGTATGTTTATTCAGTTTACAACTGACAATTCAATTGTAGATCAGGGTTGGGAAATCTCCTACAATTCAACTGTTATTCCACCAACTCAATTTTGCAATGGTTTAACAACCCTAGTAAGCAATAATGGGTCTTTCTCTGATGGAAGTGGGGCAAATAACTACGTTGAAAATAGTAACTGTGAATGGCTAATTCAACCTGCAAACGGCCTACCGATAACTTTAAATTTTACATCGTTTGACACTGAACAAGGGTTTGATCAAGTAAATGTTTACGATGGATCATCTATCACTTCTACTCTAATTGGTTCGTTCTCAGGAAACACTTTACCCCCATCTGTAACAAGCAGTGGAGGTAATCTTCTTGTTGTATTCAGCTCAGACCCTTCTGTAAATGCAGCAGGATGGGATGCTAATTACACAACATCAACTAGCTCGGCATCGTGCAGCGGACTTACTACTTTAACAGCAGTTACAGGAACTGTGAGTGATGGAAGTGGTGCGGCAAATTATTCTGATAATTTAGCTTGCACATGGCTAATTCAGCCTTCTGGAGCCACAACTGTTACAGCTCTATTTTTGACGTTGAATACTGAAATTAATAATGATCAGGTAATTATCTATGATGGAAGTAGCAATACCAGCCCGGTAATTGGTTCCTATAGTGGAACAACGGCACCTTTAACACCTATAGTTGCTTCATCGGGGTCTATGTTTATTGAGTTCTTAACAAATGGGAGTATTGTAGACCAAGGTTGGGATATTATCTGGACAGCTACCACACCTCCGCCTGCAGGGCCTTGCAGTGGATTAACGAACCTAACTGCGAACAATGGGGCCTTCTCAGACGGAAGTGGCACCAATAATTATGCAAACAATAGTAATTGTGAATGGTTAATACAACCGGTAAATGGACAACCAATTACGTTAAACTTTACAGCATTTGATTTAGAACAAGGCTTCGACCAAGTTAATGTTTATGATGGCACATCTGTTACCGCGCCATTGTTAGGAAGATTTTCAGGAAATACTATCCCTCCTAGTATAACAAGTACTGCAGGAGACATGTTTGTTGTTTTCAATTCTGATGGCTTTATAAATGGTTTAGGATGGGATGCAAACTACATAACATCTTCTACAAGCCCTACAATTACGCTAAACCCTGACACAATGTTCCTTGCTTCAGGAGCGGGATCAAATGGAGTATTTAACATCAATGCGACTACGTCTTGGACAATTACTGATGATGCAACTTGGTTAATCACTGCAGCTATCAACGGATCAGGAGGCAGAACATCTAATGCATTAGCACTTACTGCAAATACAGGAGCAGATAGGATTGCAAAAGTTATCTGTCGTGGTCCATTAGGAATCTATGATTCAATGATAGTAGTACAGGCAGGAATAGCAGCACCTCAACTAAGCGTGTCACCAAAAAATATAACAATTGCTGCACCAAATGGAAGTAATGGGAGTGTAACCATAACCGCAAATACATCCTGGAGTGCTAGCACATTAGCAAACTGGATGGCAATAACACCTTCATCAGGAAATGGGAATAGTTCAACTACAATTGAAGCAACAAGCACAAATAGTGGGGCTGCACGTAGCGGTCTTGTGATATTTGAAGACTTTACACGTTCAATTAGAGACACCGTTTTTGTCACACAAGACGCAGCAGGTCCATTTATAGATTTGGATAACGGACCTATTAGCTTAGGATTTGCTAGTGGAAGTAATTCAACATTTAATTTAGCTTCGAATGTTAGTTGGACAATAACGAACAATGCTCCTTGGCTATCGATATCTCCAATTAGCGGAAGCAACAATGGTACACTTACGGCAACAACAATATCAGATAATACAACAGGAGTAAATAGAAGCGTTTGGATATTTGCATCTGATGGGACCATATCTGATTCAATAGAGGTAATTCAACTCAATGGAACCAGTCCAAGTTTAACGTTATCGAAAAGCGTAATTACTTTGGGTCCTAATAATGCTAGCTCTGATAACTTTGATGTATTATCAAATGTAGACTGGTCTTTATCTGGTATTCCTGCTTGGTTGAATTTAACCCCGATTAGTGGTGTAAACAATAGTAATATTTCAGTAACAACACAATCAGCAAATAATTCAGGAACAGTAAGAACTGTCACTATAAATGCAATCTCTACAAATCCACTAGCCCCTTCAAGAAGTATTATAATCAACCAATTAGATGGCTCATCTCCTTATCTAGGAACATCTATTGACACTGTAATTCTTTCGCAATTTCAAGGAAGTACAAATTCATTTAACGTGTTATCAAATGTAACTTGGACTGCTCAGGAAGGACTAACTTGGCTACTACTTGGACCGTCAAATGGGGTAAATAATGCAACAATAACGCTACAAACAAGCAGTTCAAACCTTTCCACTTCTGCAAGAAGCGGAGACGTAACAATACTTTCATCGGGCCTACCTTCGAAGGTAGTTCATATTATACAAGAGCCAACATTACCAAATCTTGGAGTAAGCAGAACTGATTTATTCTTAGCCGGGGCGGCAAATAGCACTTCAAGCTTCAGTGTGTTAGGCAACACCTCAAATTGGACGATTACAAATGGCTCTAGTTGGCTGAATATATCGCCAAACACAGGTTCATTTACAAGGCAAATTACGGTATCTGCAAACTCAGATAATACAGGTCAGGAAAGAAAGGATACTCTTTATATTAGTGCAATGGGAGCAGCAACTAGGGTAGTTATCGTAACTCAAGATAGTATGGCCTCAATTGGAATTAATGAAATCCAGTTAGCAGACAATCTAAGTATATATCCTAATCCTACACTAGGAGTTGTAACAGTAAAGATTGATGAAAATTTAAGTTTTAATGATTACCAAATCAAGGTGACTAACGTTCTTGGTTCACAGATTGGAGTAAGTACAAACTTCGTAGCATCAAACGTTGTTCAATTAGACATAACAGGAAATAGAAGTGGAATCTACTTTTTAACCATAGACAATGGTAAGAAGAGGGTTGTTAAGAAAATTTCGCTGATCGAATCATTCTAACCTAATTTAAAGTATATAAAAAAGCCGTTTAGCAACTAGTTGCTAAACGGCTTTTTTGTTATTTGTAGAAAATACAGATTAGCACTTTTTGCTATTTTCCATCATTTCTAAAAGAAGGAATACCTGTAATATCCATTCCAGTAATTAACAAATGTATGTCATGAGTACCTTCATACGTTACAACAGATTCTAAATTCATCATGTGACGCATAATTGAATATTCACCTGTAATACCCATACCTCCATGAATCTGACGAGCTTCTCTAGCAATTTTCAAGGCCATATCTACATTATTTCTCTTAGCCATAGAAATTTGTGCAGTCGTAGCTTTGCCTTCTTCACGAAGAACTCCCAACCTCCATGTTAATAACTGAGCTTTCGTAATCTCTGTTATCATTTCAGCTAGCTTCTTTTGTACCAATTGAAATGAAGCAATTGGGCGATCAAATTGAATTCGTTCTTTAGAGTATCTTAGAGCAGAATCATAACAATCCATAGCAGCTCCAATAGCACCCCATGCAATTCCATAACGAGCAGAATCTAAACAACTCAATGGTGCACCAAGACCAGATCTTCCAGGCAACAAATTTTCTTTTGGAACCTTCACGTTATCAAAAACTAATTCTCCTGTAATTGAAGCTCTTAACGACCACTTATCCTTAGTTTCGGGAGCTGTAAACCCTTCCATTCCTTTTTCTACAAGCAAACCATGAATTCTCCCTGACTCATCTTTTGCCCATACCACGGCAACATCTGCAATTGGAGAGTTGGTAATCCACATTTTTGCACCGTTCAATAGGTAGTGATCACCATTATCTTTAAAATTGGTAATCATTCCACTAGGATTAGATCCATGATCAGGTTCAGTCAAACCAAAACAACCTATCATCTCACCGGTAGCCAATTTTGGGAGATACTTCATTTTTTGTTCCTCAGAACCATATTTCCAGATAGGATACATTACTAAAGAACTCTGAACAGAAGCGGCAGAACGAATACCAGAATCAACTCGTTCTAGCTCTTGCATTATCAGCCCATAAGTTATCTGATCCAAACCAGCACCACCATATTCCACAGGAATGTAAGGGCCAAAAGCGCCTACCTCTGCCAAGCCCGGAATCAAATGCTTTGGATATTCTGAACGCTGAGCAAAATCCTCTATTATAGGACTAATGTTTGCTTTTGCATACTCGCGCACAGTATCCCTTATTAATTTTTGTTCATCGGTATAAAGCTCATCTAATTGATAATAATCAGGAGCTTGAAATCTATCTGAAGCCATATCTAATTTTTAAATTATTCTACAAAATTAATTAATCTAACGCTAACGAATTGGACTTTTGTTAATGAATAACAGCTTTTACTATTGAGCGGTTCAATTTATCGGCTTATTTTTGCATAATAATTTATCTATGCATCTTCAATTGACTCATGATAGCACTAATTTCGAAGTGCCCTTCCTTTGGAATAATACTAGTATTAAAGTTGATAGTGCAAATCCTAAAACGATAGGCATAGATACAGAGTTTAAGAAGCTGCAAGAAAAATCAGCTAAACCACAAAAAATTGCCCAAAATCTTCAGCAAACTGACTTATTAGATGTCGTTGTTAATGACAATGACAGCATAGCAATTGTTCTGCCATTTACCCGTGAACCTGTTCCAATTGATTATCTAAAATTAGATAGCTTAACCACCATCCTTAAATTCAACACTTCGCATAAACCTAAAGTATATTTTACAGGAAAAAAAAGAAATGAGGAGGAATATGATTCTTGGCAATGGATATTTATTTTGTTAGCAATAGCGCTGATAGGAGCAACACGCGCATTTAACCATAAAAGATTTATAGAATATATAAATGCTATCTTCAGTAGAAATGCTAGTGCGCAAATAATACGCAATGAAAAGGTATATGGTCATAGAGCTCATCTTTTTCTAACAGGTGCATACTTTTTGATAGCAGGGTTAATGGGGTTACAGATAGCAGAATTCATAATACCAATACCTGAATTAAAACAGCTTACATATTACATAATCGCGGTTATAATTCTAATTACTTCTCATCTTTTCAAGATATTACTGCACAAAATACTAGCAGCAATACTCTCATTCGAAGCCATGGTAGACGAGTACATTTTCGCCATATCATTGTATAATGTTGCAACCTTATTTTTACTTTTGCCTAACATTTTAATTTTGTCTTACGGGCCATTGGAATTTAAGTCATTAATATTAAGTATTTCTGGAATAATGATTGGAATTGGGATATCTGCAAGGATATTTAGAGGTCTGCAAATAGGAATAAATAGTCAAGCAAATATCATCTATTTATTTTTGTATCTTTGCACCCTTGAAATTTTACCGTTAATAATTGTCTTCAAAATACTATTTAATTAGACATTCAAGTCATTAACAATAAAGTATTAACTCAAATCCACTCCCCTTGAAAGTAAAAACTATCTTAGTTTCACAGCCAAAACCAGACACTGATAAATCACCGTATTTTGACCTATCTGATAAATGCAAGGTAAAAATTGATTTTAGACCATTTATTCACGTTGAAGGTATTCCTTCAAAAGACTTTAGACAAGACAAAATCACAATTTTAGATCATACCGCTATTATATTTACAAGTAGAAACGCTGTTGATCATTTTTTCAGAATTTGCGAAGAGTTAAGAATAACGGTTCCAGATTCTATGAAGTATTTCTGTATATCAGAATCAACTGCATATTATTTACAGAAATACGTGGTTTACAGAAAGCGAAAAATCTTTCACGGAAGGCAAACGTTTGGCGATTTAATGGAGCTAATTAAAAAACACAAAACTGAAAAGTACCTTTTACCTTGCTCTGATATTCTAAAGCCAGAAATACCTGAACTTTTAGATGCAAGCAAAATAACCTACACATCAGCAACATTATACCAAACCGTTTGCAGTGATTTATCGGACTTAGCTGATGTTAATTATGATGTATTGGTATTCTTTAGCCCTGCAGGGATTAAATCGTTATTCCAAAACTTCCCAGAGTTTAAGCAAAATGACACTCGAATTGCCGTTTTTGGACCTACAACAGCAAAAGCTGCTGAAAGTGCCGGATTAAAAATTAACATTGCTGCCCCACAACCTGAAGCACCATCAATGACCATGGCATTGGAGCAATACATTAAAAAGATAAATAAAAAGTAACTTTTATAGCTATAAATATAAAAGAGGCAGGTGATACACTTGCCTCTTTTTTTGTTTCTTTACATTATGTCGGTGGTAGAATTTAGAAAAGAAGAGCGATTGTGCAGCAGAACAGCAATCAATGAGTTATTCAAAAGTGGCAAAACATTTGTAGTTTACCCGTATAAGGTAGTTTACCTGCAGACCTCTTCTAATAAATCTTCCACTAAAATACTCATCACAATCCCAAAAAGAAATTTTAAGAAAGCTGCTGATAGAAATCGATTAAAAAGAAGAACAAAAGAAGCTTATCGACTTAATAAACAATCACTTTACAGCTACTTAGAGTCCAAACCATTTAGTTTAACCATCGGACTTATTTATATAGGAAGTAAAGAAGAAGAATATAATGAACTTTGCCCTAAAATAATCTTAATTTTAAACCGTTTGAAGGTTGTAAATGAATCGATTTCTTAGTCAAATATTTATCGTTCTTATTCGAATTTACCAATACACAATATCGCCAATTTTAGGCGCTAATTGTCGTTATACTCCCACATGCTCGCAATATAGTATAGATGCATTTAAGATACATGGTCCTTTCAAAGGATTATATCTATCAGTGAAACGAATAATTAGCTGTAACCCTTGGGGAGGCCACGGACATCAACCCGTACCAAAAAAGTTTAAATTTTAACACATGAAAAAAATCAAACTATTCATCTCAGCAGCAGCTATCGGAGTTGCAGGATTTCTAAGCGTTGGTTTTGCCGATAGTTATTTCGAATTATCGAAAAACCTCGACATTTTCGCCACTCTATATAAAGAAGTGAATACTTATTATGTAGATGAGACGAAACCTGGCGAATTGATGAAGACAGGTATTGACGCCATGTTAAAATCGCTAGATCCATACACCAACTTTATTCCTGAGTCTCAAATTGAAGATTTTAAATTCATGACTACTGGCCAGTATGGCGGAATAGGCGCTTTAATCCATAAAGAAGGTGAACATGTAGTCATCTCAGAACCCTACGAAGGTTTTCCTGCCTATACTTCAGGCCTAATGGCGGGTGACATTTTACTTGAAGTTGATGGAAAGAAGGTAGAAGGAAAGTCGACAAGTGATATCAGTGAAGCACTAAAAGGTCAACCAAACACATCGCTAAAAGTAGTAATACGACGCCCGGGCACTAAAGAAAATATCGAAAAAGAGTTGGTTAGAAAAGAGATTAAAATTGATGATGTTCCTTATGCAGGAATGCTAAACGAAAAAGTTGGATATATACGACTTACTAGTTTTACCCAGACTGCAGGACAACAATTTATCGGAGCACTTACAAAACTAAAGGAAGAGGATAGCGCACAAGCTATTATATTTGATTTACGTGGTAATGGTGGAGGTTTATTAAACCAGTCGATTAATATTGTAAACGCTTTTGTACCAAAAGGGACTATAGTTGTTCAGACCAAAGGCAAAATCAGCGAATGGGATGCTACCTATGCAACCTTAAACAATCCGATTGATACTGAAATGCCTGTGGTTGTATTAGTTGATGACCGCTCAGCGTCAGCATCTGAAATTGTATCAGGCGCCCTACAAGATTTAGATAGAGCTGTAATTATTGGCGATCGAACTTTTGGAAAAGGCTTAGTTCAACAAACTAGAAGACTAAGTTATAATGCGCAGCTAAAAGTAACGGTAGCTAAATATTATATTCCAAGTGGACGGTGCATTCAAAAATTAAATTATTCTGATAGAGATGAGGATGGCGATGCAATTGCTGTTGCAGATTCCTTAATTGTCCCTTTTAAAACATTGGTTAATAAGAGAACAGTTTATGATGGTAAAGGAATAAATCCAGACATCAAAATTGAAGAAAAAGACATCAGTAATATAACTGCTGTATTGGTGCGAAACTTCCACATCTTTGATTATGCTACACAATACAGACTGTCGCACAATTCAATTGCTGAGGCAGATCAATTTTTTCTATCAGATGACGAATATAATTCCTTTGTAAATTCACTCAAGGATAAAGACATTAATTACGAAACTGAGACTGAAAAGCAACTTAGAAAGTTGAAAGAAACAGCTAAAAAAGAAAAGTACTTTAAATATGCAGATAAAGAGTACGCAGAGCTCGAAGCTATATTAGTACTTGATAAGAGTGATGATTTAATGAAGTTCAAAGATGAAATTAAAGAAATCCTTGAAAACGAAATTATCTCAAGATACTACTACCAAAAAGGCAGAATTATCTCATCTTTAAGCAAGGATCCAAGCATTTCCAAAGCCATTGAAGTACTTGAAAACAAAGAAACTTACACGGGGATATTAAACGGTTCAATTAGCGGCAACTAATTTTAAACATTGGTGGAAAGAGGCTTATTTAGATGGAAATATTGGAACCATGATTTATTGTACATCTTCGGTTGTATGGTTCTTATGGCAGGGTTGCCATGGTCAAACTTTTTAATGAGCCTAGGTCAATTCATCTTGCTAGGGAATTGGATTCTAGAATTTGATTTGATAGAGAAATCGAAAAAGTACCTTAACAATAAAGTAGCCCTATTAGTAACAACCTTGTTTCTGATTCATGTATTCGGGCTTTTATGGACAAGCGATTTTGAATATGCTCTTAAAGACTTAAGAATAAAACTTCCCTTATTATTCCTTCCAATTGTATTCGCTTCTGCTATTCAATTCTCAAAAAAAACCTTTCACTTTCTTATCGACTTTTTTATTGTATCCATTTCTATTTCAACCTTTGTAAGCTTTTATAAATACTTAACTATTGAAGACATCGCTTTTTTTGACAAGCGCAACTTAGCAATCAATATCAGTCATATTCGATTCAGTTTATTAATCTGTTTAGCTGCTTTTTTTAGTCTATATCGATTTTATAAAAACAAAGGATTCATTAAAATTCCTTATTTAATGATAGCCCTTTGGCTAATTAGTTTCCTATTTATTCTTGAATCCTTTTCAGGCATTGTGATTATATCAATTTTATTACCAACAATAACTGTCCTCTATGCTCTAAGGATTAATAATAAGGTAAGAAGAATCATTTCCTCAACTTTTATTATTGCTTTTACTGCTGTGGTGGTTACAACGCTTATATGGCGAATTAAAGAATATCAATTTAGCCCTATTGCTAATCAAAAAATGCTTGACGTTACAGAGATTGGAAGTCCCTATTTCCATGACACTACCGCATGGAGTTTCAAACAATTAGAAAATGGACATTACATTTATCAAAATGTTGCATACTGGGAGCTTGAGGACGCTTGGAATGAAGTTAGTACAATTCCTTATTCAGGTAAAGATGCAAACGGAGATAAATTATACATCACGTTAATACGATTTATTACATCGAAAGGTGAACCTAAAAATAAAGCGACCATATTAAGCTTAAACCAAAAAGAAATAAAAGCGATTGAAGCAGGAGTTGCTAATATAAATTACTTGAAGAACCCTGCAGTAGCTAGAATTGATAAAATTATTTGGGAATTTGATTCTTACTCCAAGGGTCTAGGTACAAGCGGGCATTCGGTTGCATCTCGAATTGTATACTGGAAACAAGCATGGAGACTGATTAAAAAAAATATGATTATTGGAGTAGGAACAGGTGATGTACAAATCGCATTTGAAGAAAGCTATAAACAGTCGAATTCTGGACTTAATGAAACATTTCGATTAAGAGCACATAACCAATACCTTACTTTTGGGGTAACCTTTGGAATAATTGGATTAGCTATTATATTGATTATAATTATCTATCCTATTATATTGAACGCAAGAATAAAGGACTACTATTACCTTATTTTTATATCCATTGCGCTATTGTCAATGATTAATGAAGATACCTTAGAAACACAGGCCGGTGGTACTTTCTTTGCTTTCTTTAATGCCTTTTTACTATTTAGTAGAGATTATCTACCTAAAACTTCCTGATATACTGTAAGTGTTTTCTCTGCGGTTGCTTCTTTAGTATACCAATTTAAAGTCTCTTTTGCTCCTTTTAATATATCTGTTTTTAATTGCTGATCATTCAACAACCGATCTACTTGTTTAGCAAGTATATCAGCATCTTTTACAGGAGCTATCAACCCACTTTTCTCATCAATTACAATTTCAGGAATTCCTCCTGCTGCTGTAGCTACTACGGGCACATTACATGCAAAAGCATCTAAAATTGAAGTTCCTAACCCTTCTGTTTTAGATGTAATTAAGAACACATCCAAATCTTCTAACACTTCCGGGATATCATTTCTAAAACCAGTGAAGGTAATATTTTCAAGCCCTAATTTATCGGCATAAGTTTTTATTTCTACTTCCATTGGACCTGATCCCATGATTACAAAATAACAATCAGACCGAAGCTTATTTAAAGCAATTGCTGTATCTAAAAAAGTAAAATAATCCTTATGATCGGCTAATGCAGATGTATTTCCAATTAATAATTGAGAAGACAAACCCAACTCCACCCTAAGTTTTCCTTTCTTATAGGAACCTTCAAATTTTGATAAATCAATTCCAGAGTGCACAGTAATTAATTTTGACTGATCGCTAATATCGACTGCTGTAATCTCTTTTATTTTGTCAGAAACACATACAATCTTTTTCACACGTTTATGATTGTACTTAAATATTGAAGTCCTACTCTTACTAATCGGGAAATCGACTCTTCTGCTAACTACCAAAGGTGTTTTATTGCCAAAAATAGCAGCAGCAATGATAGCGAATGTATGCGCGTGAGCATCATGCGTATGGACTAAATCTATAGCTAACTTCTTACAAATAGACTTAATGTTTTTTGAAAACTTTATGGCCACACCAGTTTTCTTTGGTGCCGTATAATAATTCCATCCATGCTCTTTGCAATATGCCTCCATAACAGAATCAGTTGCGCATAAAATTATCTGCTGAACACCTTTCTCTTCTAATTCCGAGTACAAATAAGTAAGCTGCTGTTCTCCTCCTCTCCATGATGGCTCAGAAGATACATGAAGCACCTTGATAGGATTTTTGGTAATTTTAAATGGAGTGACCATGATTCAATTTTTTCAATTTAGTATACTTTAAATATACAGCCTGAGCAGAGAATCGTGCTATATCAAAACCTGCTTTCCCATCTAAAAATCCTCGATGAATTAGATAAATTTTAATAAATCTAGCAACCGCTTTATACCATTTTTTTATATCAGCTCCTTTAGTTCCTTTTTCATACATCGCTTTTGCAGAAATACTTGAGAACTTTTCTATCTGGCTTAAATGATCTTGTCTAGTATAAAAAGAATAGTGCAATAAATCTCCTTGCAGTTTTCCAACTTTGAATCCTTCCCTCATAATATATTTATCATGCGGATTTCTTCCACCCCACTCTCCTGACTCCTTAGTAAATAAACGAATCTTTACATCGGGATACCAACTAGAGTAATGTACCCAAGTACCGCAATAATTGGTTAATCTATTCATAGCGTATGCTTGAAAATTAGCTCCCTTCTTTACTTCCTTTATCGATTCTAAAAGTTCAGGCGTTAGCGCCTCATCGGCATCTAACGATAAAACATATTCAAATTGAGCCTGTAACCTTGCCCAGTTTTTCTGCTCTATATGTCCATCAAATTTATGCTCGACAAATCTAGCTCCTTTCGAGATCGCAATATCCTTAGTCCGATCAGTAGAAGAGGAATCAACTACCAAAATTTCATCAGCAATTGGCAGCACAGAATCGATACAACGACCAATATTGCGCTCCTCATTAAAAGTGATGATAACTACTGAAAGCTTAAAAGCCATAGAAACTAATTTACTGCAAAATAACTATTAATGAATGAAAGTAGAATCTTATCTATTTAAATAAGTTGGTAAAAAAGGTTATTTGCTAACTTAGCAGCATGGGAAAATTGTATTTGGTGCCTACGCCAATAGGCAACTTAGAGGACATGACGTACCGAAGCGTTAGGATATTAAACGAAGTAGATGCCATTCTATGCGAAGATACTCGCACTTCTTCTCGCTTATTGCAGCACTATGGCATTCAAAAACGATTAATTGCCCATCATCAGCACAACGAACACAAAGCAGTAGAAAAAGTAATTGAGCATCTTCAGAATGGTGAAACACTCGCCTTAATTACAGATGCAGGCACCCCAGGTATTTCTGACCCCGGATTTTTACTTGCACGAGCTTGCGCTGAAGCTGACATTGAAGTGGAAACACTACCTGGCGCCACCGCTTTTGTACCTGCATTAGTAAATTCAGGATTACCCTGCGATAAATTCTGCTTTGAAGGCTTTTTGCCACACAAAAAAGGTAGACATACCAGATTAACTCAATTGGCTGAAGAAGAAAGAACCATCGTTTTTTATGAGTCTACCCACCGAATAGTAAAATCACTTCAGCAAATGGTGGAGTATTTTGGAGCAGATTGTAAAGCTTCCGTTTCACGAGAGCTCACTAAAATGCATGAAGAAACTGTACGAGGAACGTTAACAGAATTAGCTCAATATTATACGAATAACATCAGCAAAGGTGAATTTGTAGTAATTGTAGCAGGTAAAAATTAATTGGGCTCTAGTCCGTATTTCTTCATATAGCGCTCGTACAAATCTCTTTGATGACTGCCTAAATCAATCATTTTACCACTTACGAAAGCCGCCGAAAGCTGATTGGTTCGCATATCTAACGCATCGCCTTCTGAAACAAATAAAGTCGCTCGTTTCCCAGGCTCTAAAGAACCAACTTGTTGATCAATACCCAATATTTGAGCGGCATGTAATGAAATACTTTTCAAAGCCTCTTCCCGATCTAATCCATGAGCCGCAGCTGTACCTGCATAAAATGGAAGGTTTCGTGTTCCCATAGCTTGCATGCTTCCATCATTTTGTAAACAAAATTTAACTCCTTTCTCCGCTAATAACGCAGGCAATTGATAGGGTAAATCTACCGCATCATCTTCTCTAAGTGGTAATTCATGAACCCTTCTTAATACTACCGGAATTTTATAGTCCACCAATAAATCGGCTACCAAAAGTGCGTCATAAGCCCCAACTAATACCGGAGACTTCACTTTCTGCTCTCTTATAAAATAAATAGCAGAGGATAACTCTTTGGCATTATTTGCATGAATAAAAACCTTTTTATCACCTGTAAATACAGGTCTCATAGCTTCAAATCTCAAATTAGTTTCCAAAATAAAATCCGATTTCGTGTAAGCTTCTGCATTTTTAAAAAATGTAACCAATTCATTCACCTGGTTCTCAAACTCCTTATTTTCTTTATAAGTAATCGTTCCATTTTCCCATTTTCTATTGTATACAGATGGCCAATTAATATGAATAGCATCATCCATTTTTAATACGGCATCTTCCCAATTCCATCCATCTAAATTAAAAATAGAAGAAGTACCAGAGATTCGTCCTCCTTGTGGAGTAGATTGAACAATTAAAACCCCATTTGATCGCACAGTTGGAATTATTTTTGAATCCGTATTATAAGCAACTAAACTTCTTACTTGAGGCGTAATATTCCCGACCTCATTAGCATCTCGTGTAGCTCTTACTGCATCAATCTCTACCAAACCTAACACATTATTTGGTGATATAAATCCAGGATAACTGTGTTGCCCATTTAATCGGATAATTACTTCATATTTCGTCGTATCTAATCGGTAATCAATGGCAGTAACTAAATCAATTTTGCCATTTCTAAATCCAATAGCCGCATCTCTGATAACTTCTCCATTTCCAATGTGAGCAGTAGTTCCTATTATTAATGTCGACTTTTCTTGTGCATTTAACATTTGCGAGCTCATAATTATGGTCGCAAATATGACTAGTTTAATTATTCTCATACCCTTCGTCCTCCGTAGTATCACATTCATATAATTCTTTTTCTCTCTTTTCTGGTCGCTTTGTTTTAGCTCCACCTTTTTTTGCTGCTAGCATTTTTTGAACTAATCGCTCTCGTTCTTCTCCCACTTGCTTACGCAATAAAGCGTCTCTCTCAACGTCATAGTAGACCGTTCCTTCTATAATGGTTTTATTCACTCTTGCATAAATGGATAAAGGGTGTGCTGTCCATAAAACTAAATCAGCATCTTTTCCTTCTTTAATACTTCCTATTCTATGATCTAACTGAAGCATTTTTGCAGGATTCAAGGTTACAAATTTCAATGCTTCTATTTCGCTAACTCCACCATATTTTACCGCCTTTGCCGCTTCTTGATTCAATCTTCGACCCATTTCGGCATCATCTGAATTAAAACCAGTTGTTACTCCTACTTTATGCATAATTGCGCCATTATATGGGATAGCGTCATTCACCTCAAATTTATACGCCCACCAATCTGAAAATGTAGAACCATAAGCCCCATGCTCTTTCATTTTATCGGCCACTTTATAACCTTCTAATATATGCGTAAAGGTATTTATCTTAAACCCCATAGAGTCCGCAACGTGCATCAACATATTTATTTCCGATTGCACATAAGAATGACAGGTAATAAATCGCTCTTCGTTTAAAATTTCTACCAACGCATCTAACTCTAAATCTCTTCTGGGTGCAGTAGCTAATTTTTTATCCCTGCTATTTTTCGAATTGTACAATTTCCAATTATCCCCATATTCTTTCGCTCTAAAAAAATCGTCATAGAATTTTTGCTCTACACCCATTCTCGTTTGCGGAAAACGTTCGGTTTTACTATCACCCCAATTCGATTGCTTCACATTTTCACCCAAAGCAAATTTAATATGCCCTTTTGCACTATCAATATTCATTTCATCAGGCGTAGTACCCCACTTTAGTTTAATCAATGCACTTTGCCCACCTATTGGATTTGCAGATCCGTGCAGCAATTGAGAAGTCGTAACACCACCCGATAATTGACGATAAATATTAATATCGTTAGAATTAACTACATTGCCAATAGATACCTCTGCAGAGTTTGCTTGTCCACTTTCATTCACTCCTCTGCTTATTGCAATATGAGAATGCTCGTCAATGATCCCGGGAGTAAGGTGCATACCTTTTGCCTCAACTTCTATAATTTCAGGCATTCTTCTCGGATAAATAATACTCAAATCCAATTTGGGTCCCACATGAACGATTTTTCCATCGACTACTAGTACATCAGTTTCCTTTAGAATACCTTTATCTTCATTAGTCCAAACAGTCGCATTTCTTATTATCATGCTCCTTTGCTGCGGAATGGCAGTATCGCCAAAAGCCATATTTGGAAACCATATCGAGCCCTTAGTTAGAGGTAGCGCTTGAGTAGAATCTTTTTTCTTCTTATCAACAAAGTCGGCTTTTTTAATAGCACCCCATTTTACCCATTCGCCATTAGAAAGCTGTGCATTCCCCGTCCATATTCTACTTTTGGCTTCACTAATGTGGCCTGAAAGCCTTAAAATATCCTTTGATGATTTTGATTTGAAGGATAACGTTATCTGATTTCCTTTTAATTCTAAAGTCGCTTTTGTAGTAGAATCCCCACCCTTAACAGAAGCTTCTAATTTATCTACAGCCCCTTTCACTGATAGCTCAAATTGTTGATTCCCGTTTACATTAAGATTATATTCTCCTCTGACATCAATGATAGATCTGTTTTTAAAAACTCGCTGATTTCCATTAACCCACTGCTCATAAATTACAGCTTCTTTATCATATATTGGAGCCGATGAAATAAAGAAATTAGCCGGTTTTCCTTTTTGGATTGTACCATCAATATCATTTAATAAAAACAGTTTGGCTACATTCGTGGTGAGCGCTGCTAGCGCTTTCTCTTTAGGCAACCCGGCTTCTATCGCCTTTCTCCAATTGGGTAAAAATTGATCAGGTTTTTCTAATCCATCGGCCGTAAAAGTAAAAGAAATACCATTTTGGTCCAGAATAGCGGCATTAAATGGTGCCATTTCCCAATGTTTCATCTCTGAAAGTGAAACATTTATGGCATCATAAGGGTCCGTTACATCGTAGGCATTAGGAAAGTTTAGGGGAATTACCATTTGAATCTCCTTTTTAGCAAAATCAGCCGCACGCAAATACTCATCACCGTTACCTTTCATAATAAACTGAAAGCCAAACTCACGTGCAATTTTATCAGCCCTATAAATGGATAAATAATCTCCAACATCTATTAACTTAGGTAGAGCAGAAGTCTGATTAACACGCTCCAATGTAAGATTCACTTCTTTATTTCTATTCGCTGTTTTATACCACTCTGCGTCATAGTGAGTTTGTCTCATCAACGCAATAATGCCCATTAATGATGATGGATAATCTTGCCTTGAGCTACCTTTATCAAATGAGTAGGCGGTATAAACCTCTCGTTGTTTTAATGCTTCATTATCAGAACCTCCATCAAAACTCACTAAAGCTGCAGTACCTCTAAAAATACCATCCTTTTGGTGCACGATACCTAATCCAAACCCATTTTTTAGAAACGTCTCGGCCACTTTTTGATTACGACTAAATAGTTCAGCTGCATTCAACTCAGCTTTTACGGCTTCATTCCAATTGTAAGCGCCTTCCTTTTTTGAGGCTATCTGTGGGTTGGAACTCCATGGACTTTTTGGAACCTCAGGCATTCCGTAACTCGAAAAAGGATCAATAAACGAATGATAGATATATGCCCCATTCAAATCATACACTACAGAAGATAAAGGAATAGGAATATTTACTCCCACACTTTCTACTCGTCCATTTTTAATAATTAATGTTCCATTATTAATTACCTCGTCAGGGGATTTAGTTATCGTAGCATTTTTAAAAACGATGGAATTATTGTTGGGGTTTCTATTTCCATTGACAGGGAAAGTCCCCTGAGCCTGAAAAACTTCAGCAACCAACAATAAAATAAACAAAGAAATAAACCTCATAAGCGAAAATGTGTTTAATAATTCAGAAGGCTAAAATTAACAAAAGAAAGGCAGCTGTTAAGGTTCATTTAACAATTTACACTGCCTTTTCATTACATTTGAATTTTTAAACATCAACACTATGTATACAGGATTAATGCACTTACATTCGGCGCTAAGATATGTTATTCTAGCTCTTTTAATTATAACAATCATTAAAGCTTTTGCCGGTTGGTTTGGGAAAAAAGAATACACTGCAGGCGATAACAAACTGAGTTTATTCACCTTTATTAGCGCTCACTTACAGCTTCTTATCGGATTAATTTTATATGGAATTAGCCCTGTAGTAAAGGCAGGAATGGCTGATATGGCAGCTTCCATGAAAGATCCTATTATGCGTTTTTGGACGGTTGAACATATGCTTTCAATGATTGTGGCAATTTTAATTATTACCTTAGGAAGAATCATGAGTAAAAAAGCAGGTACCGACACCGCTAAGCACAGACGAATAGCAGTTTATTATCTATTAGGATTAATCCTAATCTTCTCTGCAATTCCATGGCCTTTTTCTGCAGTAGCACGCCCTTGGTTTTAACCAGTAAAATGCCTATTTTCTTTATATGAATCTACACGACACGATTGAAAAGAAAGATGAAACCGCTATTTTAGTCGGAATCATTACACAAGAGCAAGATGAAGCTAAGGTAGAAGAATACTTAGATGAGTTGGCTTTTCTTGCGCTGACTGCAGGGGCTATTGAGCATGCACGTTTTACTCAGAAAATATCATCGCCTAATCCGAAAACATTTGTTGGAACTGGAAAGCTAGAAGATATTGCTGCTTATGTAAAAACACATGA
This sequence comes from Vicingaceae bacterium, assembly GCA_028336925.1. Taxonomy (GTDB): domain Bacteria; phylum Bacteroidota; class Bacteroidia; order Flavobacteriales_E; family Vicingaceae; genus Acidiluteibacter. Next base: position 66,122 of record JAOKVV010000003.1, read on the forward strand.
TATTCAAATGGTTATATTTGATGATGAGTTAAGCCCATCTCAATTAAGAAACGTAGAAAAAGTACTTAATACCAAAATCCTAGATAGAAGTAATCTAATTCTCGATATTTTTGCCAAAAGAGCAAGAACTGCTGAGGCAAGAACACAAGTAGAGTTAGCCCAGTACGAATATCTTCTACCACGATTAACCCGAATGTGGACTCACCTCTCCCGTCAGAAAGGTGGTATTGGTATGCGTGGACCTGGTGAAACCGAAATAGAAACAGATAGACGTATTATTCGTGATAAAATCGCCCTCTTAAAGGAGAAGCTAAAAAAAATAGACAAACAGAAAGCAACACAGCGAAAAGGCAGAGAGCAAATGATTCGAGCTGCTTTAGTTGGTTATACCAATGTGGGCAAGTCTACCTTAATGAACTTATTGACCAAGTCTGATGTATTCGCTGAGAATAAATTATTTGCAACATTAGATACTACGGTAAGAAAAGTAGTAGTTGGAAATTTACCTTTCCTCCTGACAGATACTGTAGGGTTCATAAGGAAACTACCTCACCACTTGGTCGATTCTTTTAAATCTACTTTAGATGAAGTAAGAGAAGCCGATGTGTTGATTCATATCGTAGATATATCACATCCAAATTTTGAGGACCACATCAATACTGTAAAAGAAACGCTAAAAGATTTAAATGCATTGGATAAATCAACCATCATGATCTTTAATAAAATTGATGCATTTACATACGTGAAGAAAGATGAGGATGATTTGACTCCGAAAACAAGAGAAAATTACTCTCTAGAAGAACTAATGAAAACTTGGATGGCGAAAGAGAATTACCCATGCATCTTTATCTCAGCACACGAGAAAATCAATATAAATGGCTTACGCGACCTTCTTTATGAAACAATTAAAGATCAACACTTAAGATTGTATCCACACCGAATGCTGTACTAAAAAGCAAACTTTTTTCGATTTAATTCGCAAAAAGTTTGCTTTTGTGTTTTTCATGTCGTAACTTATTGATATGATTGACCATACAATTCACAAAGATATAACCAAAAAAGTTGGCCAAGGTAAAGCGATCATTGTAATTGGCCCGCGCCAAGTCGGTAAAACTACCTTAATTACTAACATAGTTAAAGAATTCTCTGACGTGCTCTGGTTAAATGCAGATAACCAAGATGTGCGTACTTTATTTGGTGCAACATCATCCACACAGCTAGCAAAAGAGTTTGGAGGAGCGAAAACAATCGTAATCGATGAAGCTCAACGCATTAAAGATGTTGGAATAAAACTCAAACTCATTACTGACGAACTACCACACTTACAATTAATTGTTACCGGCTCATCAGCGTTTGAATTAGCCAATGAAGTAAACGAGCCGCTAACTGGAAGAAAATGGGAATACCAACTATTCCCCCTATCCTTCAATGAAATGGTTGCACATCGTGGATTGATAGAAGAAAAAAGACTTCTAGCTCATCGCTTAATATTTGGCTATTATCCTGATGTAGCATTGGCAGCAGAAGGAAACGAAAAAGAGATTCTACAGCAACTATCAGACAGTTATTTATACAAAGACTTATTAACGTGGAATAAAATAAACAAGAGCGATAAATTAATTAAACTACTGCAAGCCCTCGCATTCCAAGTTGGAAATCAAGTATCTTATAACGAATTAGGCAAAACTGTAGGATTAGACAATGAAACGATAGAGTCCTACTTGCAATTATTAGAAAAAGCCTTCATCATCTTCAGATTAGGCTCATTTAGTAGAAATTTACGAACAGAATTAAAAAAGAGCCGAAAAATATACTTCTATGATAATGGTATAAGAAATGCACTAATTGCTAACTTTCAGCAGGCTGATCTTAGACAAGACGTAGGAGCACTTTGGGAAAATTTTCTAAACTCAGAAAGATACAAACACATCAGCTATCAAAAGATATGGACCAATCGTTATTTTTGGAGAACTAAAGCTCAACAAGAAATCGACTACCTTGAAGAAAAAGACGGCCAACTTTTAGCTTTTGAATTCAAATGGAATACAAAAAGTAAAGCACGAATCACTAAAACATTCACCAATGCCTATCCTAACGCGGAAATAAAAATAATAACACCAGAAAATTATACTGACTTTATTATGCCTTAAGAAAAAGTCTGCAAGTCAGTTAATTTTTTGTACACTCCATTCTCAGCTATCAGCTGATCGTGAGTTCCACGTTCTGCTATTTCCCCATCTTGCAAAACAATAATCTCATCTGCATGCTGGATAGTAGATAAACGGTGAGCAATAACAATAGACGTTCTATTTTGCATCAACTTATACAAAGCATCCTGAACCAACTTTTCAGACTCTGTATCTAATGCCGATGTAGCCTCATCGAGAATCATAATCGGCGGATTCTTCAATACTGCTCTAGCAATACTTATTCTCTGTTTCTGACCACCAGAAAGCTTGCCACCACCATCCCCAATATTCGTATGGTATCCTTCAGGCATTTTTTCAATAAACTCATGGGCATTTGCAATCTTCGCTGCTTCTATCACTGCCTCCATGTTTGGATTTTCTACACCCAGAGCAATGTTATTAAAGATCGAATCATTGAACAATATCGACTGCTGAGAAACAATACCCATCAACGCACGTAGGTCTTTAATTTTATAATCAGTAATTGGTGTGCCATCTAAGAGAATAACTCCACTCTTAGGATCATAGAACCTTGGCAACAAATCAGCTAAAGTAGATTTCCCTCCACCTGACTGGCCAACTAAAGCAATGGTTTTTCCTTTTTCAATGGTAATGTTGATGTCCTTTAAAACCTCTGTTTTACCATAAGCAAAGCTTACATGATCGAACTGAATAGCAGAATCAAATTTAACCAAAGGGTTAGCTTGTGCCTTTTCTTTGATTGAATTTTCAGCTTCTAATACGGCATCGATTCGTTCAGTAGATGCAGCACCTTTTTGAATGTTATAGTAAGCAGTTGAAAGAGACTTAGCAGGAGTAAGCAACTGAAAGAACATAGCGATAAAAGCTAAAAACCGAGGCCCTGTGAAGTCACCAGAGGCATCAAAAACCATATTTCCACCATACCACACCAATAACATCATTACAGTAGCTCCTAAAAACTCACTCATCGGAGAAGCCAAATCACGCTTCCGAAACATGCTGAGCATGGTATTTCTGTAGATTTCATTAATTCCTTTAAACTTTTCATTGGCTTGACCTTCAGCATTAAACGCCTTAATTATTCGTAACCCTGTTAACGTTTCTTCCACATTAGAAAGTAATTCGCCCATTCTTACTTGCAGTTTAGAAGAAGTCCTTTTTAAACTTTTCCCAATCCGACCAATGATAAATCCACTTATTGGCAACAATATAAATGCAAAAACAGTTAACTCAGCATTGATACCGACCATAAAAACCAATGAAGCTATAATAGAGATGGGATCTCTAAAGAGCATCTCCAATGAATTCATAATCGACCACTCAATTTCTTGAACATCGCCTGTAATTCGACTAATTATATCTCCTTTCTTTTCTTCAGAATAATAGGCCAATGGTAAGAATAAAATTTTATCATAAACATCTCTTCGAATATCTCTTACAACCCCACTTCGAATATTGGCTATAAAAAACTTAGCAAAATATCTAAACAAATTTTTAAAGAAAAAAAGAGCAGAAACAACAATACAAACAAACATTAAAGCACCTTCTTGTCCACTCGACTCAATGTAAGGCGTCATTTTATAGTTAAAAAACGCTTCTACATAATCAGAACTTAAATCGAATTCGGGCTCTACAGTTACAGGCTCAGCATCTCCAAATAGCAAAGAAAGCAAAGGCAGGAAAGCCAATATGGATAGTAAGTGAAGAACGACTTGAATCAAGTTGCTTGAAACACTTAATATGGCGTAACCTTGATAAGGTTTAATGTACTTTAATATTTTAACTAAGCTTTTCATCTATAAATATTAAACATCTAACAATCTCCAATTCTTAAAAGGAAAAAAATGTTTACCCCTATTAACATTTCTCTCTAACCAAGATACTAATCTATACTTTGGTTTTTCATGCTTAAAAAGAGGTCTATTGGGTTTTTCATTAGTCATGTAATTTAAAGATTGACCCCAATCAAAGTCCTTCATTTTATCTTGCATTACTGCAGGATGAGTTCCGTCAAATTTTGGTAATCCCTTTAAAGGACCATAATCAAATTCAGCAACTAACCCTTCATAAGTCTTATTAGCCTTAGCATCACCTTTGTGAATGCTATCTAAAGCTTTCTTTTTACTTTGCATATATTTTGGAGGCCTAACCCATCCATAATGATAAATATAGGCATCTAAAGTTGCAACATTTAATCTATAAGTACCCTCATGCTTTCGATAACTTTTCCCATCAAAATCTGGAATACGTCGAAATGATTGAGCAGATTCAAATGAATGTATGTCAGGCTTATTTTTTATAATTCTGATTTCATTTTGGTACCATCCATGATGATTTATGTAATGATTATAATCTCCAAAAAAGTGACGATACTTAAATAATAGACCCTCAACTGCATCGTTAGTTAAAAGCTCCTGACACCTCGACTTTATAAGGTCTAAATACTTTTCGTGAACCACCTCGTCTGCTTGAACGTAAAATAACCAATCACCAGTGCAGTGTGAAATAGCGATGTCTGTCTGGTGAGCATTTTCAGTTCCATTTGGATACTTTTCTGTGTCCCACTCGGTATGCATAATTTTAAGCTTAGGTGAATCAATAGACTCTAAAATCTCAAGCGTATTATCATCATCATCACCTTTACCCAAAACGAAAATAAACTCGTCGCAAATAGGCAAAATAGACAATATTGATTCTTTTATAGGGTAATACAGTTTGGAAGTATTTCTACCAAAACTAAATCCACTAATTTTCATTCGATATAATTATTTTAATAATATGCCAAAGTTATTCATTCCTTTTCACTTCAAAGTAACAGATATATCTTCAAGAAAAATATATATTGCCAATCATTTAATAACTTTGCACTATGGATAGTTTAAGACAAAGTAAAGTTGCTCGACTAATACAAAAGGAAATTGGAGATATTTTCATCAAAGAATATAGATCCCCTCTACCTGGTATCATGGTATCTATCACTCAAGTACGAGTGAGTCCCGACTTAGGAGTAGCGAAAATTTACGTGAGTCTTTTCCCCGCCAATGACAAGAAGGAAGCACTAACAGATCTTAAGAAAAAGACAACAGAAATTAGAGGGTTTTTAGGTCAAAGGGTTGGTAAACAACTTCGAATTGTTCCAGAGTTAATTTTTTATCTTGACGATTCTTTTGATTATGCAGAGAAGATAGATCAATTGCTTAAAAAATAATGAGTATTCTCAGCATAAAGAAAACAGAAAACGAGGAAGAGAAAGTTTGGGTTGGTCGTCAAATTGGTCGCTCTACTTTTTTAAGAAAACTATTCCACATTAGCTCTAACTACCTTATTTTAAGAAGTTGGTATATTCGAAAAGAAATAAGGAAGTGGGCTAAAAAAGACCATACCGATGTAAACATTTTAGATGCAGGTTCAGGGTTTGGACAATGCGCTTACTATTTATCATCATTAAACTCCAAATGGAATATATTTTCTTTAGATATCAATAGAGACAAGGTTTGTCAATGCAATAGCTTTTTTAATAACATTGGCAGGCAAAATGTAGTTTTTAGAACGGGAGATATAAAAGATCATATAAGCGAAAAGTCGTACGACCTTGCTCTATCGATAGATGTATTGAATTATATTGAGGATGATGACCAAGTAATTCGAAACATTTACAGCTCATTGAAGCCAAATGGCACTTTTCTTTTATCTGTACCTACCTGCCATTCTGAGTTTGATATATTCCCCATTCAAACTGAAAAACAAATCCTTAATCCTGTTAGAAGAGGGTACAAGAAAAAAGAACTTATAAAAAAAGTAAAGGACGCGGGATTTGAGATTGAGTACATTGCTTTCACTTATGGTAAAGCAGGTAAATGGGCTTACAATATTGCAATTAGGTGGCCACTAAAAGCGCTTCAATTAGCTAAGTTTTCAGTGATTATATTACCATTTTATTGGATATTCTCTCTTCCAGTTGCGATTGTATTGAACATCTACGATATGTTCGCTAAGAATAGAAATGGTGAAGGATTAATTATTCGAGCATTAAAAAAGCAATAAAATCAAGTAAACTTGCAACAATATGAATCTACCTTTTCATGTAGCCCGCAGGTATCTATTTGCTAAGAAATCGAAGAATATTATTAATTTAATTTCTTGGATTTCTATGATTAGTATAGGTGTAGGATCTTTAGCCTTGATAGTTGTACTGTCAGTTTTCAATGGACTTCAGTCATTAGTAGAATCTATGTATGAGAATTTTGAACCTGATATAAAAATTACATCAATTGAAGGTAAAACGATTCTATTAAATAATTTCCCACTTAAAGAAATTACAACTCTTGACGGTGTTGAACAATACACTAGGGTAATTGAAGAAGTTGTTGGCATTAAAAATAACGAAAATCAGGGAATAGCAACGCTTAAAGGTGTGGACGAGTCATTTCTTAGAATGACAAATATTGATACTGCTCTAATAGATGGAAGTGCAGTTATTGAAGATAAGGGTATAAATTACGCACTAGTTGGGTACGGAGTAGCCTCCAAACTAGGCTTATATTTGGAAAGTGAAAACCCATTAACAGTATACATTCCCAAAAGAGGCTCAATTAAAAGTTTAAACATCAATAGCACCTTTCAATTTAAACAAATAACCCCTTCTGGAATATTCTTCATTAATCCTGAGTTTGATGAAAAATATATTATTGTTCCAATCCGTTTCATTCAAGATGCATTAAAATATGATGATCAAATTACTGCAATAGAGCTAACTATTTCAAACAAAGATGATCTTTTACCGATTCAATCTAAAATATCCTCGCTTATTGGGAAAGGTTATAAAGTTGAAAATAGATACGAAACGAATGCACTTCTTTATAAAACAAATCAAGCTGAGAAATGGATTACCTTTATGATCTTATCCTTTATTTTAATTATAGCCGCTTTTAATATTCTATCTTCACTCACCATACTTATTATAGATAAAACTGAGGATATTAAGGTTTTACGAAGCCTAGGCGCAAGCAAAAGCCTTATAAAAAGAATATTTTTTACTGAAGGTATCCTTATAAACCTTATTGGAGCAGGTGGCGGTTTGTTAATAGGGACAATTATCTGTCTATTACAACAACATGTTGGAATCTTAAAACTAGGTGGTGGAATAGTAGAATACTATCCTGTTGAGATTAGGCCATTTGATTTTATCATAATTTCTATTACCGTAATTATCATTGGAGGCCTATCCTCCTACTTCCCTGTAAAATTATTGACAAGAAAACTATTGTAGAATTTCTACACCTTGAAAGTTTTCTCTAATAGCATCAAAAGTTTCAAAAAGCTCATCAGGATGATCTAAAGTTACCAACTGCATGCGGTATTCTTTGAAATGAGGTATTCCTTTGAAATAATTGGTATAATGCCTTCTCATCTCCATGATTCCATTTCGCTCACCTTTCCACTCAATAGACATTCCCAGGTGTCTTCTTGCAGCTTGCAAGCGCTCCTGAAATGTTGGACCATCAAGATTCTCTCCTGTCGCCAAAAAGTGCTTAATTTCTCTAAAAATCCATGGATAACCAATACTAGCTCTACCTATCATTACACCATCTACTCCATAGCGTTCTTTGTATAACTTAGCCTTTTGGGGTGTATCTATATCTCCATTACCAAAAACAGGAATTTTCATACGAGGGTTATTTTTAACATCCGCAATTAAACTCCAATCAGCTTCACCTTTATACATTTGTTTTCGTGTTCGTCCGTGAATAGAAATCCCTTGAATTCCTACATCTTGCAAACGCTCCGCCACTTCTACTATGTACTTTGTATTCTCGTCCCAGCCTAATCTAGTTTTTACAGTAACAGGTAAATTAGTTGATTTAACTATTTCAGCAGTCATTCGCACCATCTTTGGTATATCTTGCAGTATTCCTGCACCTGCACCTTTACAGGCTACCTTTTTTACCGGACAGCCATAATTAATATCAATAATGTCAGGATTAGCAGCAGCAGTTACTTCCGTTGCTTGCTTCATAGAATCGATATCATTTCCAAATATCTGAATTCCTATCGGCCGCTCATATTCAAAAATATCGAGTTTCTGCATGCTCTTTACAGCATCACGAATGAGGCCTTCAGAAGAAATAAACTCCGTGTACATTAAGTCAGCTCCTTGCTCTTTACACAATGCACGAAATGGAGGATCACTTACATCTTCCATAGGAGCAAGCAATAAAGGAAAGTCGCCAAGTTCTATATTTGCTATCTTTGCCAAATTCTATTTTTTTACAAAATTACTAAATACCAACTATCCAATTGAAAACTTTTCAAGATATCATTTCGAAGCTATTAATCCTAGTTGGATTTAGCTTAGTTATTGGAGGATTATTCTCTATTATAAGCTTATACGCAGCCCCTTATCTATTTGGATTAAAGGTACCTGATACACAAGTAATATTCAATAACCCTACCAACCCTGATTATTCAGGAGCACTGAAGTTTATCCAACTATTCAACTCTATTGGTCTTTTTGTAATTCCTCCATTTTTATTCTTGTCGTATTATAAAGAAAAACCATTTGAATATTTACACCTTAAAAAAGGTATCAACGGCAGAACTATATTTTTTCTTTTACTCATTTACATGATTAGTATCCCGGGAATGGAGTGGTTAATCAAGTTTAATGGGCAATTAAGCCTGCCAGATGCGCTACAGAGTATAGAATTATGGATGAAAGATGCAGAAGCTAGGGCAAAAGAAATGACCACAGTGTTTTTGACAATGAATGGTATTAATGACCTTATCATTAATCTATTAATTATAGCCATTATCCCAGCCATAGGGGAAGAACTCATCTTTAGAGGAGTCCTGCAAAAACAACTACAAGGTTGGACTAAAAATGGTCATTTGGCAGTTTGGGTGACAGCATTTATTTTCAGTGCCATCCATTTACAATTTTATGGATTTCTTCCGAGATTATTATTAGGCGCATTATTTGGCTACTATTACTTATGGAGCAATAATTTATGGGTTCCCATAGTTGCTCATTTCATTAATAACGGAACAGCTGTGGTTATTAGTTACGCTACAAATAGCACTAGTACCGATGTAGAATTAGAGGCCATGAATAGAGAAGGTAGCGAAATCTATGTCATTATCTCCTTATTAATTTTATACCTTACCATAAAGCGATTAAAGCAGAATATGGCCGAGGAAGTGTAGAAGAAAACAATATACCGCGGAAGGCTGTCTATTGACTTCTATTAGGAGTAAAATTAGGTCATATTGTGATAATACAAAGGTTGCACACCCAAATATTAAAACAAGAATTATGCTCTAGATATTTATGGTTTACAAATCTTAATTAGATCCGTTTACAGGATTAAAAAAAACTATTAAACACAAAAAAGGCCACTCAATTGCTTGAGTGGCCTTGACTATTTAAACTAGATTCTATTAATCAACAATCTTATCCGTTTTACCGGTAGAATAGTTAATTTTTAAAGCGTTCGCTTTTCTTAATTCTTGTTTTACATCGGTTACAATGCCCATTTTTACACCATTATCTACTTTCATAGAAAATGTCATCAACGGTCTTTCTGCTTCGTCAGTATTCTCTCTTTCAATTTCCACAAACTGAACTATATCTCTTTTGGTGGCAAATGCATCGTTCAATTGTATTCTTGGTTCTGTACCAAATGTACCTTGCAACGATTTTATGGGCTCACCTATATAGATGTAACTCACCAAAGACTTGCGCTCTAATTTGTCTACCTCTGTAGCTTTAGGAGTTTGAATTTCTACCTTTAAGGTCACTTCTCTCATTACCGTAGTAACCATAAAGAAGAATAAAAGCATAAATACAATATCCGGCAGCGATGCAGTAGAGATAGCGGGTTGTCCGTCCGATTTCTTTTTCTTAAACTTTGACATCTTATTGGTCTCCTATATCTTTTGGTTCTGCTTCAGAAATACGCTGCGGATATACGTCCTTTACAGCATCTAATTGTTGCTCTGCTCCTTCTGAGTTTTTCGCCAATTCTTCTAGCTCTGCATAAGATTTTCCAAACTTACGCATAGAGAATTCGTTTCTAACATCATTGTAAGCTCCAACCAACTCATTCTGTACCTTAATATACAATTCGTAAGAAGTTCCTCTGTCATTTTGAAGCGAAACAATCTGCTTTGAAACAGGATATTGTCCACCTAATGCAGGTATATTCTTCATTACAAATTCCGGCATATTTTCATTATTAGCATCACCAATAATAAAATCCTTTGCCTTTCTTCTAAGGTCCGAAACTAATGTTGGTTCGCCTTCTACCAATAAGTCATCGTTTGCATTTGCTAATACAACAAATACGTTACGCATTTTTACTTCAGGTATATCCTCAGGTGGAACATCAATCGGTGGAGGCAGCTTACGTGTAAGACCGGTATCCACATCCATGGTAGTTGTCACCAAGAAGAAAATAAGCAACAAGAAAGCGATGTCTGCCATCGATCCTGCGTTAATTTCCGGTGCATTTCTTCTAGCCATAATTATTAACTAATTTCTTGAATTAATATTGCTTATTTAAAAGCTTTTGATACTTCTGCAAATACTGCTGCAGCAATTGCACCAGCTCCTAAAATGTAGAATGCGATTAATCCCATACTCACATTTTTAGATGCACTTGGATCAGAAATAAACCCATCATATTCAGGTAAAATTTCGTCGCTACCAATAGCATATGCAATTCCAAATACAGCTAATATCGCTACTAAACCAACAACAGAGCTCTTTGCTTTTTTTGGATTTCCTGCCATGTTAGCAATTGAAAAACCTACAGCAGCTAAAGCAGCAATTACTAATAATATGTAACACCAGCCTATAATCACGTCTTCAGAGATGCCTCCAGTCAGGAACACAACTCCTAAGATTGCACTTAGGCCTAAAAGACCCATCTGTACAAACTTTAATATTTTATTTAGTCCTGTTGACATAATTTTTTATTTTTTTAGTTCGTGCTTTACTAATAAATCTACCAATGAGATAGATGCATCTTCCATATCATTAACGATACTATCTACTTTTGCAACGATATAGTTGTAAAATACTTGTAGAATCATCGCAACGATCAAACCAAATACAGTTGTTAAAAGTGCAACTTTAATACCACCCGCGACTAATGATGGTGAGATATCTCCTGCTGCTTCAATAGCATCAAATGCACCAATCATACCGATAACTGTACCCATGAAACCAAGCATTGGAGCTAGAGCGATAAATAATGAAATCCAAGAAACACCTTTCTCTAATAATCCCATTTGTACACTTCCGTAAGAAACAACTGTTTTTTCTACCATTTCCACGCCTTCATGACTTCTGTCTAAACCTTGGTAAAAGATAGATGCTACCGGACCTGCAGTATTTCTGCATACTTCTTTCGCTGCATCAACACCACCTGAACTTAATGCATTTTCAACATTCTTCAAAAGTTTATCTGTATTGGTTGTAGCCATATTAAGGTAAATAATACGCTCAATTACGATCGCAAGACCTAAAATCAAACACAATAATACAATACCCATAAATTCAGGGCCACCTTCGATAAATTTAGTTTTTAAAACTTGGTGAAAAGATTGGTCTGCAACAACAGCCGGCTCTTCAATCACCTCTTTAACTGGTTCTTGAACTTCTTCTACAACTACTTCAGCCATTGCAGAATCAGTTGTCATTTCAGTTGTGTCAGCTGCAGTCTCTTCTTGAGCAAATGTTTTGTTAAATGCTCCAAACGATAAAAGACCCGTTACGGCTACTAAAGCAAATAGTTTTTTCATGATTTGAATTGTTAAAAATCTAGTTTAATTGACTTGTTTATTATATAATTGATTGTTAATTACAGTTTAAAATAAAAATCGCTTTGCGGAGAGAGGGGGATTCGAACCCCCGAAACGGTCACCCGTTTACACGCTTTCCAAGCGTGCGCCTTCAGCCACTCGGCCACCTCTCCATTAATTCGATTCTTAAAAGAACGCGCATTTCAGCTCGCCAAATTACAAAAAAATATACTAGTGCTAAAAATATTTTAAGATTAACATTCATAGTTGTCAGAGAAAAGATATTTGAGCTAATCCTCATTAGGAATCAACCTAAATTCAAATACAATCAATTAAAAAACACCCATTTAATAACAAAAAACATGACTAGTAAAAGGTGACCCCATTTCATACACTACAAATAAAGTTATCATATCTCCATAAAAACCAAACAACTAGTAATATCGCTCATTAACTATCATAAAGTATTGTTAAAATTACCTTAAAGTATAACCTTAACTAACCTCTCCTCTTAGATTTTGTTGAAGCTGTTCTTTTACATGCTCAACCGACAGTAATTCATCTCCCAACAAAAGCATTAATTTGGTAATTGCAGCTTCTGCAGTAATATCTTTACCACTAATTACACCTACTTTCTCTAAATGCGATCCGGTTTCATATTTTCTTTGGTCCACTTTACCGCTACTGCATTGAGTAACGTTCACAACGACCAAACTATTGTCTATCGCTTCCTTTAATGCATTTTGTAACCAAGGCTCATGAGGCGCATTTCCTGAACCATAAGTCTCCAGAATAATACCTTTCAACCCTTTCTGAGACAAAACATTCCTAAAAAAGTTTTCTGAAATACCTGGAAATAATTTTAGAAAACCTACCTCATTACTCCAACTTTCAAACACATGTAGCTTGGTACCCAGATTCGGGTGTCTTATAGCAGCCCGATTATATTTAATATGAACTCCTGCTTCTGCAAGTTTAGGATAGTTAGGCGTGTCAAATGCTTCAAAGTTTTCTGCACTGATTTTTTTAGTTCGATTTCCTCTGTATAAAGCATACTCAAAATAAATAGCCACTTCAGGCACTATAGGCTTTCCGTTTTCCTTTGCTCCTGCTATTTCTATTGCCGTAATTAGATTTTCCTTTCCGTCGGTGCGAATGGTTCCTATTGGCAATTGGGATCCGGTGAAAATAACCGGCTTACCTAAGTTTTCTAATATAAAACTTAATGCAGAAGCTGAATAAGCCATAGTATCTGAGCCATGAAGTATTACAAACCCATCATAACAATCATAGTTGGCCTGAATCAAATTGGCTAATTCCACCCAAATCTTAGGATTCATATTAGATGAATCTATTGGAGTTTCAAAAGCATAGGAATCAATATCCATCTCGAACTTTTTAAGTTCAGGAATTTCTGCAAATAGCTGATTAAAATTAAATGGCTTTAATTCACCTGTTTCAGCGTCGTGAATCATACCGATAGTCCCACCGGTATATATTAATAGAACTGATGACTTTTTCATACTCCAAAAATGGTTTTAGAATTCTCTGTGGTAATTTCTGCCACTTCTTTTAAGGTTAGGCCAAGCAAATCAGCTACCTTTTCAGCTATGTGAGGAATATAAGATGGCTCATTTCGCTTACCTCGAAAAGGTGTTGGTGCTAGATAAGGCGCATCGGTTTCCAACACTAAATTATTGATTGATAATTGCTCAACTACTTTGTCTAGTCCTGCTTTTTTAAACGTAACTACTCCGCCAATACCCAAATAAAAATCTCCATATCCTAAAATATGTTTGGCTTGCTCTAGCGTTCCTGTAAAACAATGAAAAATCCCTTTTAATCGATCATCATTTAATTCATCCAAGATTGCTAAAATTTCATCAAAAGCATCTCTACAATGAATCACAATGGGCAAGTTCATTTCTTTAGCCCACTCAATTTGGGTTCGAAAAGCGAACTCTTGCTGTAGTAAAAATGATTTATCCCAATATAAATCAATACCGATCTCTCCTACTGCTAAATATTTACGCCACTCAAAATGGTTCTTCATATTCGAAAGCACCATTTCTACATCTTCCTTCACATCACATGGATGTAATCCCATCATGGGAAAGCAATTATTTGGATATTTATCTGCCAACTGATGCATTCCATCAATAGAATCTAAGTCAATATTCGGCATAAACATTCGACTCACTCCGCTAGCTAAAGCCCTCTCTATCATTACACTTTGATCTTCTTGAAATTTTTCGGAATAAATGTGGGTATGCGTGTCGGTGTAAGTCATGTGTACAAATTTAGTTTTTTGATAACGATTCGCTGAAGCTAAACAGAATAAAAAATTTAATTTGGCACTTTCAAAATTATGAGCAAAAAGACTAAAATACTCGTTATCCGATTTAGCTCCATTGGCGACATCGTGCTTACTTCACCTGTAATGCGCTGCTTAAAGGAGCAGCTAGAAGGAGCAATAGAGATTCACTACATCACAAAAAAAGGATATGCAACACTATTGGAGCACAACCCTTTTGTAGATAAAGTTTACAGTATTGATAAGAAAGTTAGCGAAGTAAGTGCCGCTCTTAGAAAAGAGAAATATAATTATGTAATTGACTTACATAAAAATCTACGTTCGGCTCGTGTAAAAGCAGTAGTAAGCGGCAAGAAATTTTCTTTTGATAAATTGAACGTAGAAAAATGGATGGCGGTCAATTTAAAATCTAAATCACTCCCGGACATTCACATTGTGCAACGATACTTAGACACTATAAAAAATTTAGGTGTAGTAAATGATGACAAAGGGTTGGATTTTTTCATTGCTCCAGATCAGAAAATTGAGAAAAGTTCACTTCCTCCAGCATTTCAAAATGGATATATCGCTTTTGCTATCGGCGGACAACATGCTACAAAATGCTTGCCGGTGGATAAAATGATTGAGATTTGCAAAAAAGTAGAGCTTCCAATCGTTCTTTTAGGTGGAAATGAAGATCAACGAGTAGCAAAATTTATAGAAGACAAACTCGATCAAAAAATTATTAATGGGTGCGGGAAATACAGTATTCATGAGAGTGCTTCTATTGTTTCTCAAGCAGATGCAGTAATTACCCACGATACTGGCATGATGCACATCGCAGCAGCCTTTAAAAGAAAAATAGTTTCAATTTGGGGCAACACTATACCCGAATTTGGAATGTATCCTTATTTTCCAAAAAACCTTAAACATTATAATGAAACCATAGAAATCAAGGAGTTAAGTTGTCGCCCTTGCTCTAAAATTGGTTTTGACAAATGCCCAAAAGGTCACTTTAAGTGTATGAAGCAAATAAGTGAAGCCCGTGTAGTGGGAAAAGTATATGATTTATTAAAGGTGAATAATTATCCCTCTGATTGATCTTTAGTAGCAGGAACAAACAAAGCTTTAAGTTCTGTTGCTTTTTCAGGATCCAATTTACCAGCCAAAATCAAACTTAATTGCTTTCTTCTCAAGGCTGCGTCATACCGTTTCTTTTCAAGATCGGATTCGGCAATTAATGGCGGTACTTCAATAGGGCTGCCATTCTGATCAACAGCAACAAATGTATAAATTGCTTCATTACTTTTTACACGCTCCCGGCTCAAACCTCTTTCTACCCAAACATCCAAAAACACTTCCATCGAAGAAGTAAATGCGCGACTTACTTTCGCCTCAATGGTAACTACTTCACCTAATTTAATTGGCTGATTAAAGGATACTGAATTTACAGAAGCGGTAACTACTACTCTGTTGCAATGTCGTTGAGCAGAGATTCCTGCAGTAATATCCATCCAGTTTAATAGTTGACCACCCATTAGATTTCCCAAGGTATTGGTATCATTTGGTAATACTATTTTAGATGTTTGCGCAAATGTATCTTTTGAAAAACGTCCTTTCATGTTTCCTTTAAGTTGGGAGCACAAAGGTACACAATGCGGAAGGAAGAAAAATGAAATTAAATAGCTATTTTTCCAACAACCAAGCTGCAGGATTCCCGGTATTCTTTACTTCATCTAAAAGAAAAAGAGCCTCTTCTCTAGTTGCAAAGCTTTCATAACTTACCGTGTATAGTTTTTTAAACGTCCCAATCATTTTTGCAGAGAATCCCTTTTTCTTGAGATTTTTAACTAATCTATGCGCATTCGCTTCATTTGAAAAACATCCACCAACTACATGAAATTTAAGCAATTCACTACTTTCAACTTTAGCCTCTGTCAAAGCAACATTCTCTTTTGCGACAAATGTTCTTGAGGAACCATCTTCATTGTTCCACACATACGTATCACTACTTGTCTCATTGTCATCAAAACTAATGTCAGAAATAGATTTTACAGCTGATGGATAATATGTAGGCTGACTAAATTCCAACCCTATAGAAGCATAATTAACTGGAGAATCATTGTTGATTTGATACTTATAATACGTGTATCCGATACCCATAAACACTAACAAAGAAGCTGCTGCCGCCCAATAGAATCCGAAACGCTTTTTATTCTCTTCTTCACTTGGTGCCTTTACAACTACTAATCGCTCCTTAATTTCTTTCTCTATTCGCTCTTTAGAAGCAGGCCGTGAAATTGGATTAGCTTTAAAGCTTGTCATCCCAAAAGTATCCACTAAATAATTAACTGCATTACTTGGTAAAAACTGGATCTTTTTTTCAGGATCAAGAAATAACACTCCTACTTTTTCGAGGGTTATTTTTTCTCCTTTACTTAATGCATTAACAGATGCTGAAACATAGTTGTCTATTGCGTTTCTGGCTTCTACAAAAGAGATACCATTCGACTCCGCTATAAAATTAGCTAATAACCCATCATTAGATGTTAAATTTCTATTAAAAGAAATTTGCTTCGATGGGGGTGTAAATGTATTTTGAATAGGTTGAATTTTTGCGCCTGCATAATTCGCAACAAACCCACCAAAATCAGGTATAATCACACAATCAAACTGATACAACAATTCAGAAATACTCTTATCTACATTCACTCTATTCATAAATACGAAAGTAAAAAAAAAGGTTGAAAGGATTACTATTTAAATGCATTTAAATCTTCGGGTGCATCTACAGACAGTGACTCTGTCTCGGTAATAGCTACCTTTATTTTATATCCATTTTCTATCCATCTTAATTGTTCCAACCCTTCCGCTAACTCTAACCTAGATGGGCTGATTCTAGTAATTTCTTTTAAAATATCAGCTCGATAAGCGTATAAACCAATATGCTTGTAGTAATTATAATGCTCTATCCATAGCTCCTGCTCCACTCCTCTTTGAAAAGGCACGGCAGCTCGACTAAAATAAATCGCAAAATCACTTTCATCAATGAGCACTTTTGGTTTATTAGAATTAAATAACTCATCGTTTGAATCAATTAGCTTTACCAAAGTTGCGATTTCAGTATTTTCATCAGAAAAGCAATTAATTGCTTGTGCTATTTGATCGGGATCGATATAAGGTTCGTCTCCTTGAATATTAACAACAATATCAAAATCCATTGCTTGCTTTACTAATACCTCCTCGCATCTATCAGTACCGCTCTGATGATCGGGTGAGGTCATTTCCACGTCACCTCCAAAAGCTAATACAGCATCAACGATTCGTTGATCATCGGTAGCCACTACGACATGATGTAAATTGGTCGTTTTCTTCGCCTGTTCATATACCCTCTGAATCATCGATTTGCCATTTATATCTACTAATGGTTTACCCGGAAAACGAGTAGAACCATATCTTGCAGGAATAATTCCGATAACTTTCTTCATCATTAAAGTTTTAATAAGAGAATGAGTTCATTCATTATCAATTTTTTAGTAGTTTGCATTTCCTTACTTATTACAACACTACCAAATGGCAAATTAAAAAAAATAACCAATACAAATGCTCGACCAAGAATTAAAATATAAAATCGGAGTAACACTAATCCCTGGTATTGGTGCTATAAATGCTAAAAAGTTAATAGCTTATTGTGGCGGAGCTGAGGCAGTGTTTAAGGAAACGAAAACTGCCTTAGCAAAAATTCCAGGTTTAGGAAAAAAGATCATTGATCAAATTACCACTTCTCAAGAAGCCTTAACAGAAGCTGAAGCTGAGATTAGGTTTATGGAAGAAAATGATGTGAAGGCGTTGTATTTTTTAGATAAAAATTATCCACGAAGATTGAAGCATTGCGAGGATAGTCCAATTATTCTTTTTTCAAAAGGGAAAATTGACTTTAATCGAGAAAAAGTAATCAGTATTGTAGGAACTAGAAATGCTACGGTGAGTGGTAAAGGGTTTACAGAAAAACTGATAGAAGAGTTAGTTCCTCACAACCCACTAATAATTAGCGGGCTTGCTTATGGAATAGACATAGCAGCTCATAAATCGGCGCTTCAAAACAAACTACAAACAGTAGGAATACTAGCCCATGGGTTAGATACTGTTTACCCTGCTCCGCATACGAACATTGCAAAAAAAATGATGCAAAATGGTGGAGTAGCTAGCGATTACAGATATGGAAGAAAGATCTTTAACAAACAGTTTGCCGAGCGAAATAAAATTGTAGCAGGCTTATCCGATGTTACCGTAGTAGTAGAATCAGCATCAAAAGGTGGATCCCTTATTACTGCCGAGCTTGCCAATGGCTACAATAGAGATGTTTCGCAGTACCTGGAAGAGTGAACGACGAATTTTCAATAGGCTGTAATCGATTGATAAAAGCCAATAAAGCCGCATTGATTGAATCTGTAAAAGATATA
This sequence comes from Vicingaceae bacterium, assembly GCA_028336925.1. GTDB lineage: Bacteria > Bacteroidota > Bacteroidia > Flavobacteriales_E > Vicingaceae > Acidiluteibacter. Next base: position 84,853 of record JAOKVV010000003.1, read on the forward strand.
GAATACGTTATGGGGTGGTCGGCTGAAGAAAAAACACCTTTGCAAACTAGCCTTTTCGAAGATGTAACAGAAGAAGAAAAAGTAATTATTGATATCATTAAAGAAGGACCTGAAAGTGTTGATATAATAAGTATTAGAGCAAAGTTTCCTATGAGTAAAACAACCACAATTTTATTAACACTAGAGTTTAAAGGAGCAATTAAATCATTGCCAGGAAAGATGTATCAATTGCAATAAAAATGAATAAAAATTGATTGATAATTTTGATTAAATAATTAATTAACAATCAATTAATCAATAAAAAATCAAAATATTTAGGAAAAAGAGAGTTACTTGGATTCATTTTGAGTGTGACCAGACTAAAATTTTCTACATTTGTTGTTTATTAAACCCGTTTAAAACGCAATATTTTAATATAATGAGCACAAGTAAATCTCACGAAAAGGTCATTAATGAATTCGTTCAATTAGTTGGGGCCAAAAATCCAAATGAACCTGAATTCATGCAAGCGGTTCATGAAGTAGCAGAAACAGTTATCCCTTTTATCGAATACAATCCGAAATACAAAAAAGGAAATTTATTAGAGCGAATGGTGGAAGCTGAGCGTGTTATCATGTTTAGAGTGCCATGGTTAGATGACAAAGGAGAAGTTCAAGTAAACCGAGGATTTAGAATTGAAATGAATAGCGCTATTGGTCCATATAAAGGCGGTTTGCGTTTTCACCCTTCAGTAAACTTAAGTGTTTTGAAATTCTTAGCTTTTGAGCAAGTGTTTAAAAACAGCTTAACTACTTTGCCTATGGGCGGTGGAAAAGGTGGTTCTGATTTTGATCCAAAAGGGAAATCAGACAATGAAGTAATGAAGTTTTGTCAGAGTTTTATGACTGAATTATGCCGTCATATTGGACCTAATACAGATGTACCTGCTGGGGATATTGGTGTTGGTGGTCGTGAGATCGGTTATATGTTCGGACAATACAAAAGAATTAGAAATGAATTTACTGGGGTTTTGACAGGTAAAGGATTATCATACGGTGGTTCATTAATTCGTCCTGAAGCAACCGGATATGGTTGTGTTTATTTCTTAGATGAAATGTTGAAGACTAAAAACGATTCACTACAGAATAAAACAGTAGCTATCTCAGGATCTGGAAACGTAGCACAGTACGCTTGTGAAAAAGCAACTGAACTAGGTGGAAAAGTAGTTACGATGAGTGACTCATCAGGTTACATTTATGATGAGAATGGTATAGATGCCGAGAAATTGGCTTTTATCATGGAATTAAAGAATGTAAAAAGAGGAAGAATTAAAGAATATGCTGATAAATTCGGCGCTAAATTCGTAGAAGGTGCTCGCCCATGGTCAGTTAAATGTGATATTGCACTTCCATGTGCTACTCAGAATGAGTTAAATGGTGAGGAAGCAAAAACTTTAGTAACCAATGGTTGTAAAGCGGTAGCAGAAGGCGCAAATATGCCTTGCACACCTGAGGCAGTAGAGGCATTCCACGCAGGAAAAATATTCTTTGCACCGGGTAAAGCTTCCAATGCGGGAGGTGTAGCAACTTCCGGTTTAGAAATGAGCCAAAACTCACTAAGATATAACTGGGCTGCTGAAGAAGTAGATGCAAAGTTGCACAACATTATGAAAGATATCCACGAACAGTGCGTAAAATATGGTACTGATGATTCAGGATATGTTGATTATGTAAAAGGTGCTAACATTGCAGGTTTTGTTAAAGTAGCAGAAGCTATGATGGCTCAAGGAGTAGTTTAATAATTGACATAATTATAATCTGAAATCGCCAACCCATTTGTTTGAGTTGGCGATTTTTATTTAATAAATTTGGCACACACGTAAATTTCAAAAAAGCATGTACGGAAAGATTCAACAACACTTACAAGAAGAGTTAAAAAACATAGAAGAGGCAGGATTATTCAAGAAAGAGCGAATTATTTCAAGTGCTCAAGATGCTGTGATCAAACTGAGCAATGGAGAAGAAGTAATTAACTTTTGTGCCAACAATTACTTGGGTTTATCATCACACCCAAAAGTAGTAGAAGCTGCTAAAAACACTTTAGACTCCCATGGTTTTGGAATGTCATCAGTTCGATTTATTTGCGGGACACAAGACATTCACAAAGAACTAGAAGCAAGAATTGCCAAATTCTGCGGTACAGAAGATACCATTTTATACGCTGCTGCATTTGATGCGAATGGCGGTGTTTTTGAGCCACTTTTAGGGCCTGAAGATGCCATTATTTCTGATTCATTGAACCATGCTTCAATTATTGATGGGGTTAGGCTATGTAAATCAGCTCGTTATCGATATGAAAATAACAATATGATTGACTTAGAAGAGCAGCTTAAAAAGGCACAAGATCAGCGTTTCAGGATTATTGTAACAGATGGTGTATTCTCAATGGATGGCTACGTAGCGCAATTGGATAAAATATGTGATTTAGCAGATAAATATGATGCAATGGTGATGGTGGATGATTGTCACTCGCATGGATTTATTGGAAAAACAGGCCGAGGAACAGCCGAATACAAGAACGTGTTAGGCCGAGTAGACATTATTACAGGAACCCTAGGAAAAGCTCTTGGAGGCGCTATGGGCGGATTTACGACAGGTAAAAAAGAAATTATCGAGTTATTGCGCCAGCGATCTAGACCTTACTTATTTTCTAATTCACTAGCACCTTCAATCGTTGGAGCTTCAATTGCGGTATTTGATATTTTAGAGGAAACTACTGCCTTTAGAGATCAACTAATGGACAATGTAGCATACTTTAAAGCAGGTGTAAAAGCTGCAGGTTTTGACTTTAAAGATGGTGAATCGGCGATTGTTCCAATTATGCTTTATGATGCGAAATTGTCGCAAGTAATGGCGGATAAATTATTGGAAGCAGGAATTTACGTAATTGGATTTTTCTATCCAGTAGTACCAAAAGACCAAGCTAGAATAAGAGTTCAGCTATCTGCGGCTCACGCAAAAGAACACTTAGATAAAGCAATTGCAGCTTTTACTAAAATAGGGAAAGAGTTGGGTGTGATTTAAGTATAACGTACAATTTAACGGTTGTTTATAAATAAATAAGAAGCAGCAAGGGTAGCCTCGCTGCTTCTTTGCTTTCAGCTAAAGTATAAATTCAAAAGAAGGCTATTCTAGAAGTATTCAAGAGGGTAAAAATAACAACTGCAGCTATTCTACAATTTAGATGCAGGTAATATTAGACCTTATATAAAAGCGCGCCAAAGCAAAATTTATCAGTTAGCCACAAAAAAAGCAGTGTCAAATCTGACACTGCTTTCATTAAATTTTATTTATCAATCGATTAAAAGAACTTTGCTCTATTATCCTTGATAGTTGATCTATCTTTTAATGCTTCGATAGCTTGTCTATTATTTACTCGTGATTGATACCCTGATTGTAATGAAGCTTTAAAGCTAGATACATTTGCATCGCCTGGCTCGTTAACAGCAGTTACTAGAACCATAAATACACCGTTTGTACCTTTAACAGGAGTAGCAGTCATTTGACCTTGCCCTAAAGTAGAAATTTTAGCAACAACCTCGGGCTCATTACCTGCACCTGCCAAGCTTGGATTATCAAATGATACGTTTGATGCATCCATAACCTGTGATCCAACTTTATCTGCAGCATCAGCTAAGTTTTGAGAACCCTTCATTTGCTCAATAAACTGTTGAGCCTTTTTATCTCTTTTAGCCTCATATTCAACTCTTGCTCTCACTTTTTCAAATGGAGCAACTCCTTCCTTATTTACCTCTACTAATTTAGCTACAACATAAGCATCTTTAATATCAAATGGCTCAGAAACTGCGCCTTCCTCAGCATCATTCAACCAATTTACGATACTTCTTGATCCTTCAACACCTCTAACTTCACGATCTCCTTCGCTAACAATAGCTGCTCTTCTAATGTAATTGTTCTCATTAATTAGATCATCCCAATCAGTATCACTAACATTAATAGAAAAGCCATTAGCATCTTGGAAAGCAGTTGCAAATGTTTCCTTACCAGGCTCAGGAATTCGAGACAATGCACCTACCTGAATCTTCAATACGTCTTCTGTTCTATCAGTCACTTTAATTAAATGAACACCAAACTGGGTCTCGATTTTTCTAATCTCACCAATAGAAGAAGTAAATGCAGCGTCATTAAAAGGCTTTACCATAGCGCCTTCAACAAACCAACCTAAATCTCCACCTTCTTTACCTGATGCAATGTCATCAGAGTTAGTTTTAGCTATAGTATCAAACGTTTGGCCATTGTTGATAAGAGCCAATAAACTGTCCGCAATTAAACTCGCCTCTTCAATTGTTCTATTCTGCAAGGCAATTAAAATGTGCTGCGCTTTAACAGAATCGGGACCAATCTTTTTATCTAGCAGTTTTTGAATTCTAGTCTCAGAAGAAATCTCAAATGGTAACGTTATAAACCCGGGCTCTTGTGCGAATAAAGAAGTATCATAACCAGAAGGGATCGTCTTTTTAGAATAATATTTCGGATCGTAGCCTTGGTCTGAATTGTTAACTAAGAACAAAGAATCATTTTTAGTATTCTTCAAATCTTGATACATTTCATTTGCCCATTTTCTAACCAAAGCAATGTCAGACTCAGACGGCGCAATTGTAAATGGCACGTATTCAATTTTTTTAGATTCTTCTTGAATATAATCCTCTTGGTGTGACTTATAGTAATCTTTAAGTTCACTTTCAGAAATAGCAATTGCTGTATCAGAAACATCGTTATAACGCTTAAGAACATACTTTACTGTAAAAGTTTTAGCTGATGCTAAGTTTTTTTGCTGAGCAGCAAAGCTGGTAGCATAAAGACCTTTTAAAATAAGTGTGTTATATTTTTGTATCTCACGATCACTTTTTAAAGCTTGCTCAAAACTTACCCACTGTCCTTTTGCTTCAGGGTTCTGATCAAGTGTCTGAATGAATCTTACTACATCGGTTGAGTTGAACTGACCTGTCTCTGGATTTGTAAAAGCCTGACGAACTTGCGGATGAGGGTTATTACCTTGAACCATATCAAATAATTCTTTAGTAGTAACTTCAATCCCTAATTCTTCAAATTCACGATCTAAAACTACTTGATTAAGCATCTGATCATAAACTTGCTGCCTGATAGCGTCTCTAGTTTTATCGTCTAAAGGCTGCTCAGGCTGATTTGTTTGAAAGTTTTCAGTTGCAGTTTGAACTTGATTTTGAAATTCCTGAGCACCAATTCCAATGCCATCTACCTCCGCGACATTTCTTGTTTGTGAAAATGAAGCACCTGAACCAATCAAGTCTGTCATTACAAAAGCAACGATTGCTCCTCCAATTAATATTAATACAAGCGTTGAACGCTCTCTAATTTTTCCAATTATTGCCATTTCTGTTTGTTAAAAATTTATGGGTTGCGAATATACGATTGATTATGGAATTAATAAAGCAAATTATTCTTCCGATTTTTGAGTATTGATTCGAATTAATTCAATTCTATTATCACTGACCTTTACCACAGTTACTTCATAGTCGCCAATGTAACACCTAGCGTCGGCCTGTGGTATGCTTTCGTAGTAGTAAATGACTAATCCGGCAAGAGTTTCGTAGGTATCGCCCTCCGGCAAATCAAGCCTGTATGTATCATTTAAGTAGTCAATTTCTAGCCTAGCAGAAAAAAGATATTCTGAATCTGAAATGACAACTTCAGTAAGCTCTTCTTTGTCATGCTCATCTTCTATTTCTCCAAAAATCTCTTCCATCACATCTTCAATAGTCAAAATTCCTGAAGTACCTCCAAACTCATCAACAACAACAGCAACACTCTTTCGCTGATTAATGAACAGTTCCAAAATTTCATTGGCTGACATTGATTGAGGAATAATAAGAACAGGAAGTAAAATAGACTTAATAGAGTCCGGCCGTTTAAATAGCTCAAAAGAATGAACATACCCGATAATATTATCAATATTATCTCTATAAATTAGAACCTTAGAATAACCTGAATCAATAAACACCTGCCTTAATTCTTCAATGGACTGCTCTACTTCCATTGCCATTATCTCTGTGCGGGGAATCATACACTCCCTTGCTTTGACCTTAGAAAAATCCAACGCATTCTGAAATATCTGAATTTCATGGTCCATTTCTTCTTTCTCATCGTCAATACGATCAGTTACATCTCTTAAATAATGCTCCAAATCTAATCGACCAAAATTTAAGTCTTCTGTCACATTTTCCATTCTAAAAATATATTTTAGAATTAATTCAGATAGCCCAATTATAAGAAACATAGGTATCAAAAGAATGTAATAGAGCAAACCGATTGGTAGTGCAAAAAAACGGAGAATTGAATTGGGGTTTATTCTAAAAACTGTTTTGGGTAAAAACTCTGCTGTAATAAGTATTACAATAGTTGAAATTAATGTTTGTATCAATAGTATTACGCTACCATTTGATGTATAATTTTCAATTACAGGCTCAAGAATTTGAGCCATAAAGATTCCATAAATTACTAAGGCAATATTATTACCTACTAACATGGCTCCGATGAAACGAGAAGGTTGTTTTAAAAATTTTGAAAGAATAGCAGAAAGGATATCACCTTGTTTGGTATCTAACTCTATCTTAAACTTATTGGCTGTAACAAAAGCAATCTCCATTCCAGAAAAGAATGCAGATAAAATAAGTGTGATTAAAATAATTCCCCAGATGTAATTATCCATAATGGCAATTGATGCTAGTCAAATTTAATAATTAATCCTCGGAATTTTCCTTTTGCGCTTGTTGCTCACTTAAATAAACACGTTGCCTTTTTCTTAAGAAATAAAAAATAATAGAAACAACACAAAAAACATAGAAATATGCAGCATCTTCTAAGGTGCTGTAAAATGTTTTATAAACTGCCAGCACTATGGTAACAACCGCTAACATTAACCACATCTTTTCTAAAAAATTAATCATCTTATTCATTGTCATCCAAGCTTATAATTCCTCGTATCTTCATAATCTTATATTCTGAAAAATCTTCATTAGAGATTAACCCATCACCTTCAATAATTTGCTCTGCTGTAATAATCTTAACGTAAGAATCTGTGTAAATTTGTCTTTTTTTCGTGTCCCAAAACAATTGATCCGTAGACAGTTTCTCCCCCTTCTCGTTCACAACTCTTACATTGCCTTTTGCTTCCATCAAGTCATCATCAGTTTTTTGCAAACCATAATCCGCCTTTAAACTTGAAGTAACTGTCATCGAGGAATCATATGTTTCTAGATAAATACCATCAGGCATTACTGTATATTCTTCTTCTCCAACAAAACGTTCCATAGTTTCAGCTTCCAACATTGCTGACACCCTAGCGTCTTGGCTGTAATACAATTGCACACCTTTCCTAACTTCTATAGGCAGATTATCCATACTGGTTAACGATTCTATTTTATTTAAATCATTTTTGCAACCAGAAAATATCCCGATAGCTAGTACTATCGGGATTAATAATGATAATATTTTTATTGTGTTAGTCAATTTTAAAAACGTGCGGTTGTAGTTTCATTAATCCAACATCCTATTTCGACCTTTTCACCTTCTTTAATTCCAATAAAAAAGCACTCTTCTTTAGAAGGGAAGTATTTTGAGTAAGTAGCTATCTTGCTATTTGCAGATGAAGTCAAACTTCCATCAACAGCTTTTGCTTTTGCATAAGCGTCTACTGCCAGCCAATAAACAGCTTTCTGCTTGCAGGCGTCACCATCTCCACAACTTGTACTTGACGCATACATATCTCCAATGATAATATATGGCAACCCAAATCCTGCTCGTGCATTAGCAGCTTTTAAAGCCATAATTCTTGCCTGCGCATAAGAACCCATACTTGAATAAGTTTGAGCAAGTTCAATGTAATAATCAGCTTTTTTATCTTGATCTGTCGCTAATTCTAACGCTTGATTAAAGAAACCCAATGCATCATTATACTTTTTTGTCTTTAATGACATTATTCCCATCTTCTCAGCAGAAATTGCATTCGGATTAACACTGTGCATTTTTTTAGCTATAGTAAAAAAGATTGGTGCATCCGTACATCCTTTGCGATCTAATAAGTTGGCATTATTTTCCAACCACTTAGTATCTTCTTGATTAGTTTCGAAATTCTTATTAGCCAAATCTATCAAAACATCACAACTTAAATAAGGAGAAGCTAAACCTGAAACACTCTCCTCAGCCTGAACATAATACTTGCCTGTTTTAGGGTTAGTCTTGTTAGCGGCAACAACATCGCTAATCTTAGCGTATAGTTCAACGATTTCTTCAGGGGTTTTTTCTCCCTTCTTCTCTAGTAGCACTCCCGCTTGCATGTAAGTCACTAAAGTTCCTGCCTCTGTTTTTTCAGCTCTTAGATTGTATGATTTATCTGCAGTTGCAAATACTGCTGATGCATCAGAAGAACGATACTTCAGCATGTCTGTAGCTTTTCTTCCAAGAACATAACCTTCTTTACCAAAGTTTGTAATTCTAGCATCATACAACAGAAATAGTGAATCAATTAATAACTCTTTTTGTGTTGCGTCCTTCTCATTCTTAATTAAATATTCAATTATATTTGATCCATCTACATAACTTCTTTCACTAGCGGCAGGACACATTTTGTAAACGGCTTTCCAATATTTGGAAGCGTCTCCATAGGCCTTTTGAGTGTAGTAACTTCTGTATAAAGAAATATTTTCTTTACACTTTTCAGGAGTACTTCCGTAATCCTGCGCATTTACATAGTTAAACCCTAAGAATGTAATTGCTAATAATGCTAATATCTTTTTCATTTTTGATAAATTATTTTAATCGTATTTGCGTTTTATAAACCATCTATCATTAAAAGTAATGCCTAGATGTATATTTAAAAAGTCCTCTTGTAAAAGTCCGTCTTTATCTTTCCCTCTCCTTAAAGCTTCTGCACCGATAGTAACCGATGAAATACTTTTTCTGAATGGTAAGGTTAAACCAAAATTAATGCCAACTTCGTTCAACTGTTGCCCGTTTACCTCTAAATAGGTGTTTGTGTATCGTGCGCCAAAACTGTAAGTAATTAATTTAAAGTAATCTGCGTATGCATTTTTGTTTGGCAAAAATCTCATTGCTCCGGTTAAGGTCTGACTATCTGCGTACCCTTCATTACCAATAGGTGTGACGTTCGACCAATCAGAATTTGTATAATTTATCTCAGCAATCCACTTTTCTTTTTTCTCCAAAGAAAAACCAAGCCCTATATTTGATGGCAACTCTAAATTGTTTTTCTCATTTCGGATAAAGTTGGTTGTATCAAGAAAACGCTCTAACTGATCAGGGTTTCCAATAAATGAGCGCACCAATTGAGTCTTAGATCCATTCAAGTCGCTACCAAAACCGTAAGTTATTCCAACAGTGGCTGTATAATCATCGTTTAACTCTTTGTAGTACTGCGCACCAAAATCAAACTTTACATCACTAATATTATTGCGAGATCTATCAGAGGTATTGAAGGCATTTGTTTGATCCAAAAGGAAAATCTTCGTTTCTTCTTCTATTGCACCGAAAACAAACGAACCTTTAAAGCCTAGTGAAAGCCCTTTAACTACTTCGATACCATTGGCCAAATATATCTCATTCAAACCTCCTGAACCAACGTAATCATATTGCAGGGTATTGACAATAGGATTTTCTTCAAAGTAAGAATATTTGTACCCAATCGAAGATATTGGCAATAAACCAAATGAAAGCCCCCACTTATCATTAATAGGCATAGATAATGACAAATGATTCAAAAAAGCATTTGTACTAGAAGCAGATTGTCCATCGCTAGAAATACCATACAAACTAGTTTTTGCAGCCACTTCAAAGGCGATAAACTTCAAACTAGATAGTGAAGCAGGATTGATAATGTTGGCAAAACGTTCAGATCTTAGTGCTATTCCCGCACCACCATAACCTACATTTACGTTGAACTGTTGTTGATTAAGGTTGCCTATTCCGTATCTTGAATATGGAGAACTCGTAGTGGTTTGTCCCACTAATGAATCTATTGTAAAAAAAATAACGATTAAAAGGCTACTTCTAAGAATTGAATTGGAGTATTTCATTGAGTCCGTATAGCACAAAATTTGCGTGTGCAAAGATGCTATTTTTTAGTTCTTTTTCAAAGAATTTAGCATCACCACCACTTAAAATAATGTTAAGTTCGTGTTTTAACGTGCTTTTATGGCTATTTATTACTTGGTCGATTTCAAATGATGCTCCATTTATTGCTCCAGATAAAAGAGAATCATAAGTAGAAGTTGCTAGAAGTGCCGGACAAGAAACCCCATCCCATTCAGCTAAAGGCAACTTACCTGTAAATTCTTGCATTGATTTCAATCTCATGTATATACCGGGAGATATCGAACCTCCTAAAAATAAACCACTGCTATCAATCAAATTATAGGTAATACAACTACCACAACTTACAACCAAAGATGCCTTATTAGGATACATTTTATTTGCAGCCACCACTAAAGCAAGTCGATCTACCCCTAACGTTTGGTCAGTATAATAAGATAAATCAATAGGCATTGGGGTGTTTAATGTTAATTTAATTCCAGACCATATTTTCAACAAATTAGCATATAACACCTCATCATCCTCTTTAACAGAGGACAAAATAAAATGATTCACAATATCATTCTGAACGAAATTAAGTACTTCTTCAATTCCTAATTGCTCGTATTGAGTACACCTTACAAGTTCATCAGACTGAAATAGAGCAACTTTTGCTTTTGTATTCCCAATATCTATTACCAAATTCATATTACAAATATAGCAGAAGAAAAATATTAAAAATTAATATTCCACGATTAGAATTTTATTAATACATTTGCGACCGCTTAGGCGAAAATCGGTGCCATAGCTCAGTCGGTAGAGCAAAGGACTGAAAATCCTTGTGTCGCTGGTTCGATTCCAGCTGGCACCACCCAGAGCCCAATCATTGATATGATTGGGTTTTTTTGTTTCAGCTATTTCTAATAAAGGTAGCTGTTTTTTTTGAACTCCCTGTTATCAAAAAAATACCCACAAACAATATTTTTTAGTTTATATTTGTTTTCCCTAATATATTGACTATATAAACATGTTTTTTTTTAAAAGATCCTTAATAATATTATTACTATTTTCTCAAAATGTAAATAGTATGTCCATTTCAGATAAAAACGATTTAACAGCTAAGCTTGCAAAACAAGACAGTATTAAAATCTTTGGATTAATCTACAATAACAGAACTAAGGTAAAGGAATATACTATAAACATCTATATCAGAAATGAGTTGTTTAGGTCTGTCTCTGGGAATTCTAGACGAAATTTCAAGGCCAATGTGCCTAACAACTCCTTTTGCACAATTGAGATAATTTCAGATAGTTATTACACCAAAAGATTTATATTTAATTCAGCAATTCCTGACAACTACACTAATTTAATACCTGAATTTAAGTTCGATATGGATATATTTTCTGAAAACGAATTAGAAGGAGTTAATACATCCGTTTTAGATATCCCTGTAGGTGTTGTGAGATATAACAACAAAAAGGAACGATTTGAACATAGCAAATCCTACACTAAAAAGATGAAAAAAAAATATAAGGAATTGTTGATTGAATCACAAATTCAAGAAAGAATGCAATTGATGAACGAAGAGTAATTGACTTACTTTTCTTCCTTGAAGTTGTTTGATTTTATACGGTCATAAAGCTTAACATTACTTTTGTATAAGATTTATCAAAGGTAAACGCACCCTTTTTATCATCGTAATATATCTTTGCAACAGGAAGTAGACAAAACTTATCTTGCATAAAATCTTCAATACTTACAAGATTTATATCCATTTGAAAAGCAGCCCGATTTATTTTTAGGGTCGAATCAATCAAACCATTTACAATAACAGACTTTGTCAAGTATCCATTTTTTTCAAAAGTAACGGAATATATCCCATCTAAGGTTAAGTTTAATCGATATCCCTTTTTGTGGTCAATGTCGGTTAATTTAAAAACCTTGTTATTTTTTACAACAGTAATGGAGTAATCAACTAACAATTTTGGGCTAGATTCAACCTTTCCATAAATAGCCACAACGCCTGCTGTGTGGTCTTGTGCAAATATTGAAAGATTTGATAGTAAAAAAATTAATGAGTAAATCGATTTATTTGATTCATTAAAAAATCTAAACTACATAAATATATATACAAATGACGTAAAAAATTATATTATCTACTTAAATATTAGGTTAAATGACTTAAATTTAAAATAGGTTTAATAAAGGCTCATTTTTTTGTTAAATACGATTTTACATTACAAACCTTTATGCTCTTATTTTTCAAGTGATAATTAATTACCACTTCGTTTTCGATTGATTTTTGATAGTTTTACTCATTTAACCCCCTATTTATAGATTAATCATATTGCTCAAAATACTTATCTGAAATTCACAAAGCTTAAATACTTCAAAACTAGAAAAGGCATTTTATACCAAAAATATTAAGGTTCACAACCGAATCCATACTTAGATATGGTATAATAGTCATCAAAATATTGACAGCTTAAAAGAAATTAAAATCATCCAAGGATTTTAACTGTTAAACTTTTAAACCCACTTTATAAGGGTTAATTTTGCACAAATAAATAACGTATGACGACTAAAAAGAAAGTTGCTTTATTAATTTTAGATGGTTGGGGAATTGGTGATCAATCATCTGCTGATGCAATACATCATGCAAAAACAGCATTTATAGACAGCTTGTATAACAATCAACCTCATGCTACATTAAGAACTGACGGCGAATTCGTAGGATTGCCAGACGGGCAAATGGGCAACTCTGAAGTAGGACATTTAAACATAGGTGCAGGTCGTGTAATCTTTCAAGATTTAGTAAAAATCAATAAGGCTATTGATGATGATTCCATTAGTAATAATTCGGTAATTAAAGAGGCGATAGCTTACGCAAAGAAAAACAACAAAGCACTGCATTTAATGGGCTTGGTTTCTGATGGTGGAATACATTCGCACACCAAGCATTTGTATAAATTACTCGATATTGCTAAAAAAGAAGCTGTATCAGATGTATTTGTTCACGCTTTTACAGATGGCAGAGATTGCAAGCCAACGAGCGGAATAGAGCACCTAGAGCGATTGAAAAATAAGCTTACTGAATCTCCTGCTCAACTAGCATCAATGATTGGCCGCTATCATGCCATGGATAGGGACAATAGATGGGAACGAATAAAAATAGCCTATGATTTATTGATCGAAGGAAAAGGTAAGAAATATACTGATCCGCTTAAAGCGATTGCTGATTCCTATGATAATAGCATTACAGATGAATTTATAAAGCCTGTCATTTTTACAAAAGAAAACGGGGATCCGATCGCTACAATTCAAGAAGGGGATGTGGTGATTTGTTTTAATTACCGAACTGATCGTTGCAGAGAAATTACTGTTGCGCTAACGCAAAAAGAGTTTCCTGAGCATGGCATGAAAACCATTCCGTTGCATTATGTAACCATGACGAATTACGATAGTAGTTTTAAGGGTATCCAAATCATATTCGATAAAGACAATCTAAAAAACACCTTAGGAGAAATTATCTCTAAAGCGGGCCGAAAGCAGATACGAATAGCAGAAACGGAAAAATACCCCCATGTTACATTCTTCTTTTCAGGCGGACAAGAAATTCCTTTTGAAGGTGAAAAACGTATCATGGTACCTTCTCCAAAAGTGGTCACGTATGATCAGCAACCGGAAATGAGCGCAAAAGAAATTAAAGACAAAATCATTCATGAAATAAATGAACAATCAGCTGATTTTATCTGTCTTAATTTTGCAAATCCTGATATGGTGGGGCATACTGGCGTATTTGATGCAATCGTAAAAGCAGTAGAAACGGTAGATTCTTACACCAAAGAAATTGTGGAAGCAGGAAAGCTAAATGATTATCAATTTATTATAATTGCAGATCATGGGAATGCAGATTTTGCCATCAATGCAGATGGATCACCAAATACAGCGCATACGACTAATCCCGTTCCTGTATTTTTGATAGATAACGATTACAACGAAATAAAAGATGGCGTTCTTGCGGATGTTGCTCCTACTATTTTAAAAATAATGGGAATAGACCAACCAAAAGAAATGACCGGAATATCATTAATAAACGAGTAATAGGATACAATGAAAGACGTGAGAGAATACCTTGAAGCAAATAAAGATCGCTTCATTAATGAATTAGTAGAATTATTAAGAATACCATCAGTAAGTGCAGATTCTGCCTACAAAAAAGACACGATGGCTGCAGCAGATGCTGTAAGAAATATGCTAGAAAAGGCGGGTGCAGACAAAACAGAAATATGCCCAACAGCAGGATATCCGGTGGTCTACGGTGAGAAAATAATCAATCCTTCATTGCCTACTATCTTAGTTTACGGACATTATGATGTGCAGCCAGCAGACCCAATTGAATTATGGGATTCGCCGCCCTTTGAACCAGTTATTAAGGATGGGAAAATATATGCAAGAGGTGCTGCAGATGATAAAGGCCAAATGTACATGCATGTAAAAGCATTAGAATTGATGGTGAATACCAATCAATTACCATGTAATGTAAAATTCATCATAGAAGGGGAAGAAGAAGTAGGCTCGGTGAATTTAAACACCTTCATCAAAGAAAATAAAGAGCGTTTAAAAGCTGATGTAATTTTAATTTCAGACACTTCTATGCTTTCTATGGAGCATCCTTCAATTACTACAGGTTTAAAAGGATTATCTTATTTAGAGGTAGAAGTTACAGGTCCAAACCGTGATTTACATTCAGGAGTTTATGGTGGAGCAGTTGCCAATCCAATTAATATATTGAGTAAAATGATTGCATCGTTAACCGATGAAAACAATCACATTACCATACCAGGCTTCTATAATAATGTAGCTGAAGTAAGCTCAGAAGAGCGCGCTGAAATGGCGAAAACTCCTTTTGATTTAGATGAGTATAAAGATCATTTAAAAATTAATGAGGTGCATGGAGAGAAAGGTTTTAGCACCATAGAGCGAACTTCCATCAGACCTACATTAGATGTAAATGGAATTTGGGGAGGATATATTGGCGAAGGAGCTAAAACGGTTTTGCCTTCCAAAGCTCATGCTAAGATTTCTATGCGATTGGTTCCAAATCAATCAAGTGAAGAAATTACGGAATTATTCAAAAATCACTTTGAGTCAATTGCGCCTGACAGTGTAAAAGTGGTAGTAAAGCCGCATCACGGTGGAGAGCCATATGTTACACCTATTGATATTCCTGCCTACCAAGCAGCAGCGCAAGCGATAGAAACTACTTTTGGAAAAGCATCTATTCCTGTTAGAGCAGGTGGTAGTATTCCAATTGTGGCATTATTTGAAAAGGAGTTGGGATTAAAGTCTATTCTATTAGGATTTGGATTAAATTCTGATGCGATTCACTCGCCAAACGAACATTATGGTATCTTTAACTTCTTAAAAGGAATAGAAACGATTCCATATTTCTTTGAAAATTTCTCAAAATTAAAAGATTAATACCTTGAAAATAAAATCAACTATTACACTCATGATGATCATCATGAGTGTTTTTTTCACTTCTTGTTCAGGATTTGAAGAAATTGAATTAACTCAAGTTAAAGAACTGAAAGTGAAGAATATTTCTTCAGGGACGATTGATTTTAGCGTAGACGCTGAAATTTACAACCCCAACTCATTTGGTGTTAGTGTAAAAGGCGCCGAATTAGACATTAAACTAGAAGGGATAGATTTAGGAAAAACTCAGCTAGGAGAATCGTTTAAAATCAAGGGAAACTCAAAAGAGACGCATCAAATTAACTTTAATCTGGACATCTCTAAACTTTCGATTACTTCTATACCTAAAATTATTAGCTTAGCTACTTCCGGCAGCAGGGAAGTAAATGTAGAAGTAAATGGAACCATCAAGGGTGGAGCCTTTTTAATTAATAAAACCTTCCCTGTTAATTTAAAGCAAAAGGTACCTTTACAACTCTAAGTTGATAAACCTATTGATTATAGTAGTAAGAATCCTAATTACCTAAAAAGGCTAATGGTTCCTTTATACAGATAACGTTCCCCCGTAAAATCTACTACTTCAGCAATATAAAAATAAGTGCCCGAATCGGCTTTATATCCATCTACGCGTCCGTCCCATCCTATCCCAACTGTTTCTGAACGAAATTTCTCGTTTCCCCAACGGTCTAAAATAGTGATTTTATAATCTAAAACACCACAGGTAGTTGGTCGAAGTTGGTCATTTATACCATCACCATTGGGCGTAAATACATTAGGCATTATGAACTGATAAAAGTCGGTTATCTCGATGGTTTTAATTGTCGTATCGCTACAGAAGAATTCATTTTCTACTATTTGCATTACATCAAAAAAACCAACATGTCTATATTCATAATAAACTAGACTATCGGAGGAACTACCTCCATCACCTAAGAATAAATTACGACTAGTCCAGTTTGATGAAGTATCTGTAAAAGTGATAAAAGGTGTTTTGATTGATGCAGTTTCATTTGAGAAATAAAATCCACTATTCGGTTTTGGAAACACCTGAATTGCTGAGTCTACGGCCTTAAATAAAGTATCAATACACTTCTCTGAGGTTCTTATTTGTAAAAACACATTGTATAAACCAGCAGTATCGTATCTCACAATGGGATTTTGAACATTGGAGCTATCGCCATTTCCAAAAAACCATAAATAGTCAATTGTGGATTCTGCTGTGGACAAGTCAATAAATTGTATTGGCTCAGGATAACAAACAGTATCATCTGAAAATGTAAAATCTATGGTTGGATTAGCAAATACCTCAGCAATTTGAGTTAAGGTATCTCTGCACCCATTTTGATCAACGATTAGCTGTACAGAAAAAGCACCTGTAGTATCATAAACCACAACTTCCGACTGATTAGTAGACTGCTTCACAGAACCATTTGGGCCAAACTGCCAATCAAACGCTACGGAGGAATTGAAGTTTCCTGTAGCTACATAATTGAACTCATTCCCGTTAAAGCATTGCGGCCCACCAGTAATAAAAAACGCATCCGCTTTTTGCGATACAGTAATTGAATCAATAGCTACCTTAAAAGAGGTGTCAATACATCTATCTTGTTGATCAACACGCAAAGTAACTAAATAGGACCCCGACTGATTATATAACTTTTGTGGATTTCTTTGCGTTGATGAAGTACCATCTCCAAAATCCCAAAAATATCCGATTATGTTGGCATCGGTAATCGAAGAATCTTGAAACTGAACATTTACAGGTAAGCAATTATCCGTTATTGAATAATTAAAGTTTGCAATTGGCCCTTGACCAATCTCAACAGTTTTAATAAGGGTATCTACACACTCTCCCTGTCGTGTAACCAATTGAATTGGGAATATTCCAGAAGAAGGAAATGAAACATTACTAACAGACTGATTAGATGAAGTATTAATTGAAGCTAAGGCCCCGAAATCCCAACTAAAGGTTGCAAAAGGCTCAAATGTTCCTGTAGCATTGACCGACAAGCTATTGGTATCTAAACATTGAAACGAAGGAATGGTAAAATCAGGTGCTAATTCACCAAAAACATTAAAAACAACTGTTGAAGTATCGTCGCATGGACCTCCTGGACCTGCGATTAAAGTAATGGCATAAACTCCAGTGTCAGGGTAAGTAAAGATTGCAGATCTTTGTCTAGAGGTGTCGCTCAAGATACCATTTACTCCAAAATCCCAGAAAAATTGAGTTGTCCCAGTACTAAAATTACTGAAGTTTACCGTTAATCCATCACAGGAAGCAGACTGATCTTGAGCTGCAGAAACAATTAAAGGATCGCAAGAAGCTGTGTTAATAGTAAAATCTCGCTTAACAGTGCTCAATGGAATACCATTCCTATATTCAGTAACACATACGCCTACAACATAATTACCAACTTGAGTGGGAGTTCCAGTAATAATTCCCGTAATAGGATCAATTGTTAAGGCAGGATTGGCAGGTAACGGAAATGTCCCCATAAATCCTTGATTATAATTTACTACTTGATATGGAGGTGGAAGAGCTATAGCACCAGGATTACCATTGGAAGGAACTTGAAATGGAGCACAAAAAAAATAAGCAAGAGAATCTCCATCAGGATCAATAGCAGAATGGTCAAATACAAATGGCCGGTTAGCGCAAATACCAACAGGTGGAAAGTCAGTTATTACAGGCGAAGAATTACATGCCGTAGTTGATGGAGGAATTTCAGTGGTAATAATAATACCCTGATCAGCAGGCAATAAAAGGTTATCAATTATTGGAGATCTACAACACCTCGCATAACTTAAAGTGTAACCTGCAACAGAGTTTCGTAACCTTATGGTGGTTGTATACACCCCATTTTCAACACAAACATTAGGAATTGTAACTAAACAAGGGTCATTAATCACAATAGGGATAGTGTCGCGAGACCCCAAAAACATATCAATTTGATTTAATACCAATACATTATTTTCATAAACTGCCAACCTTAGCGGATTATCAAAATCAGATCTGTTTGCTCCTATTGGAAATTCACAATCGCGATAAACCTTGACCGTCACCTCATAGTCAATAGAGTCTATACCTGCAGGACCTAAGCATCTGTAATAAATTTCACCACCTATTATATGCCCCCCAATTGCATTGAAGTATGCTATGAAAAGCAAAAAGAATAAACTAATGATTTGTTTCATACAAATGTGTTTTCAGCGGTTAAAGTTAATTAATTATGCCGATTGAATAGCAGTAAGTAATTGTGGATACTTAACTTTGATGCAGATAACGATCAATTATTCCCATCAAAATGAGCAGCTCACCAAAATTTACGAATGATTTAATCCACGAAAGTAGTCCATACTTACTGCAACATGCCTATAATCCTGTCAATTGGCAACCGTGGAACAAATCAGTCTTACAACAAGCTATTGAGGAAAACAAACCCATTATTGTTAGTATTGGTTACTCAGCTTGCCACTGGTGTCACGTTATGGAACATGAATCATTTGAAGATGAATCAGTAGCAAAAATAATGAATGAACATTTCATCTGCATTAAAATAGATCGGGAAGAACGACCTGACATCGACCAAGTATACATGAGTGCTGTTCAACTGATGACCGGTCAAGGAGGGTGGCCACTGAATTGCATTACAATGCCTGACGGACGACCCTTTTATGGCGGCACTTACTTTAAGAAAGATCAATGGAAAAATGTATTACTTCAATTGGTAGCACTTTATAAAGATGATCATCATAAAGTGATAGAATATGCAGAACGACTAACTGAAGGCGTTCACAGCTCAGAAATAATTGAAAAAGTAACGATTGACCAACCTTTTACTATAGATCAGCTAAAAAAAACCATTGAAAACTGGTCTGATAGTTTTGACCCTACATACGGTGGACCCAACAGAGCACCTAAATTTATGATGCCAAACACGTTGGAATTTCTACTTTATGCTAATTACTTTAGGCCTAACCCTATCGTTAAAGATCATTTAGAATTAACATTAAAAAAAATGGCCTTTGGTGGTATCTATGATCAAGTAGGTGGAGGATTTTCGCGCTACTCAGTGGATCAAACTTGGAAGGTTCCCCATTTTGAAAAAATGCTTTATGACAATGCACAACTAATTAGTCTATACTCGAAAGCATACCAAGTAGATAATAATAATTTATATAAACGCATTGCTCTAGAAACCATAGGATTTGTTTGTAGAGAATTAATGCATAACGATGGCTTCTTTTACTCAGCTCTTGATGCAGATAGTGAAGGCATTGAAGGAAAGTTTTATGTTTGGACCAAGGAGAAACTGCAACAACTTTTCCCTGAGGATTTCAACTTCATTTCGAAATACTACCACATTGATTCTTATGGATATTGGGAGCACGAGAATTACATTCTGATGCGAAATAAATCAGAAAAAGAAATAGCTAAACACTTTGCAATTTCAGAAGAAGAAGTACAGCAGAAAGCTATTAATATCAACCAATCTTTACTAAAGCATCGCGAAAAAAAAGTTAGGCCTGGATTAGATGATAAAATGCTCACTTCTTGGAATGGTTTAATGATTAAAGCATTACTGGATGCGTACGATGCTTTTGGTGATCAAGAGTACCTCACTTTAGCACTTAGAGCGGCAAATTTCATTGAACAAACCCTGTTTGTAGATGATCAAAAACTATTTCATAGCTACAAAAATGGAAAAGTAGCCATAGCCGGATTTTTAGAAGATTACGCCTGTATTTCAGAAGCGTTCACCTATCTTTTTGAAGTTTCCACAGACCCTAAATGGCTAGAAATAAGTCTAAAACTTGTCAACTACACACGCACCAATTTTTATGACGAGTCTTCTGGGATGTTCTTTTTTACCGATAAAGATGATGATCCGTTAATAACTCGAAAAATGGAAGTAATGGATAATGTCATCCCTTCAAGTAATTCAATTCTTGCAAATACACTATTCAAACTTGGCAAAATAACCAACGAAGAGTTTTATATAGAAACTGCTCAACAAATGCTCTTAAATGTTAGCAGCCAGTTAACCCAATTTGGTTCATCTTTTTCCAATTGGGGAATTTTGCTTATTCATCAGCTCATCAATTATTACGAAGTTGCCATAATTGGCAAAAATTATAACTTGATTAAATCAGAATTAAGAAAATCATATTTACCCCACTGTGTTATTGTCGGCGGAGAAAAGGCTAATAATGATTTAACTTTATTAAAAGATCGATACAAGCCTAGCAAAACACTTATCTATGTATGCACAAACCATACTTGTAATCAACCTTATGAGAAAATTGAGGACGTTATAACTCAACTACAGCGCATAAGATGATTAAACTTAATTTGTTTATACCAATTACAATTCTGCCACTAATTGTTAGTGCTCAACTAATTAATGTTACGGGAACACCCTTTAATAATATTTCAGATTTTAACCCTAACTACATAAAAGATAAAAATATAAAGAGTGTATCCATGCAGTATGCTAGTAAGCGAGATGGAGACTTAATTATTGATCATAAAATTGAACGTATTTATTATTTCAATCGAGAGGGAGAGCCTAATCAAGAAATTTACCTAGAAAAAAGAGGAGAATCTGTAGATAGTTTAATAAGTCTTTTTGAATTCGACAAACATTTTAAACTAACGAATCAAATTGATCGGTACAAGAAGCAGGAAAATCACCACACAATTTATTACAATAGTAACGGAAGAGTTAAGCAAGAAATTTTAGTTGAAAAGACAAATAAACTTTCTGATACTATTATGGTTAAAACCTACACAGAACCATATAGTGACAAACATTTCGCCAAGCGGTTTATCCTAAATACTGAAAACAGACCATTTATCGAACAGCGATTTTATTATGATTCAAAAAGACGGCTAATCAATTTAGAAGAGGACTTATTTATTACCTCAAAGAGAAGAAACAAAAAATGGCATTACGACAATGATCTACTAATAGGAATTAGCTATTTAGATGAAATCAACAATAAAACAAAAGGAAAATACCGCTTTGAATACCAGAATAATCTGCAAGAATTTATATACCAGTACGAAAAAGAAGAACTAATAAAAAAAACTGCTTTTGTTTACTCAGTCGATGAGCCAACACTGCTAGAAGCCCTAGTTATAAGGTATCCAAAAATGGAGAAAATAGAAATAATCACCCTTAAATACCATTACTTTTAATTAACATTCAAGTTTTTCCAGTGTATTTGTATTCATTGTGAGACTCTAGCTCATTAGTAACCTAAACTAAAATCTATTTGCCTTACAATAATGTTATTATCGCCATTAGAGCAATTTCTTTGGTGTTGTAGCGATGAAATCTTTTAAATAAAAAGGTTCAAAATACGCCACATCTTCAAATTGGTTTGCTTGATACCTAGCAAAAGCTAATAATCCAAGAGCATGTGCCGATGGAAATAATTGTGGCAAATAGGTGAAATTCTTCTTTGCCGACAGCTCCTTTTGGCATTTCTCAGCACCATCACCAAAATAATAAACCTGCTGAACATTTAAGTCAAGAAAGCTATTTTCATCTATTATCTCAGCTGCAGTGTCCCTAACACAAGCCAAATCAACATCAAAAGCTGCGCAAAACACCTCCATACGTCTTGCATCAATCATTGGAAGATAAATAGACTCTTTGGCATCATGGCTTTGTTTAGCAGTTAAACTCATCGACTTTAAAGTTTCTACAGCAATTAAAGGGATGTCTAAAGCATAACACAAGCCTTTTGCTGACGAAACTCCAATTCTAAGACCGGTGTAAGAACCTGGCCCTTTACTTATGGCAACAGCATCAAGATCGGTTAAACATTTGTTTACCTCAGAAAGAGTCTCTTGTATGAAAAGAGTTAAATTTTCTGAGTGCGAATAGTCTGCATTAATCTCCTTTATAGCGAGCAGCTCTCCATCTTGGTGAAGGGCAACAGAGCAAACTTTTGTAGCTGTTTCTAACGATAGTATAAGTGCCATTTTACTCTTCTTCTCGTTCAAATAATAACTCCTTACTAACTTTTCGGACTTCTTTACCATCTTTAAGTAGTTTAGAAACTGCCGTGTAAGGCCCAGTAATCACTTCAAAAGTAGAGTCTAACTCAGTTTCTATCTGAATATACTTGGTATCTTGTATGCCGGTTTTCACTTGCTTTAAAACAGACTTACCCTCCTCTAAGACAAATACACACTCTACTATATTCTCATCATCCCCTGTCAGATCGCTATCACTTGAATCAACTCTTGTGGTAACTGCCTGTATAGGCAAAGAGAGTACAGCATCCATTCGTTTGGTTTGTATATCAACATTTGCCGACATACCAGGCCTAAATGGAGAACCTGTAGAGTCTGAAGAATCTATTAAATCTGTATAACTACTTCTAAGTATTCTGATTTTCACATCAAAATTAGTTACTTGATCTATACTCGCACCCGTTGTATTTGCAGAATTTGCGATTTCAGTTACTACTCCTCTGAATTTACGCTCTAAATAAGCATCCACCTCAATCAATACCGTATCATTCTTACTTACTCTCACGATATCATTTTCATTAACATCCACATCTACCTCCATAGTAGATAGATCTGCTACAGTCAAGATTTCTGTCCCAGCCATTTGAGCGGTTCCAACTACTCTCTCCCCTTTTTCTTTGCTCAAATTAATAATGGTGCCATCCATTGGCGCATAAATGGATGTACGTCCTAAATTTTCTCGCGCTTCTTTTAAGCTGGCTTCAGCACTTTTTATGTTATATAAAGCAGCCTGCATACTTTGCTGAGCAGCTGTAACCTCAGCTTTTGCTACCTGAAAACTAGAAGTAGCATTATCAAATTCAGCATCTGAAATCACTTTATCTTTAAAAAGCTTCTCATTTCGCTCAAAACCCGCTTTAGCATTTACGAACTGAGCGTTACTTTGAGCCAGTCTTGCTTGTGAATTTGCGTGATTTGCTTTAGCTGTATTTACAGCAGCTTCTGCTCTTCCTAAAGCAGACTCCACCAAATCCGGATTAATCTTTAACAACAGCTCTCCTTGCTTTACAAAGTCTCCCTCTTTAACTGCCATTTCAATTATTTCACCTGATACATCGGAACTAATAATCACCTCAACCTCGGGTTGAATCTTACCACTTGCACTAACTGTTTCTATTATTGTCCTTAACTCGGGCTGCTCCGCCGTTACTTTAATGGCATGATTTGACCCTCTTTTTGTAATAATTGCTATAATCAACAACAATACTACTGCGGACACCAATATCCAAACTACTTTCTTTGATTTCATGCTTTTAATAATTTAAACTAAGTTGCTTTCCTTGATAAAACTCCAATACTTTTGTTTTAAAGATAAACTCATATTTAGCTTGTAACAAACTAGATTCTGCTTGTATTAGCCTATTTTTCTCGTTGCTAAAATCAAACGAATTTAATAGACCGACATTAAATCGCTGTTCGGTATACTTAAATGATTCTTTTAAAGCTTTAACTGAAGCATTTGCTGATTCGTATTTCTTTAAAGCAGCTGTTGCATCTAAATAGGCCGACTCTATTTGCTGTCTTAATTGTTGCTTTGCTTCCAATAAAGAATTCTCTGCTTGATCTAGTTGAATTTTTGTGCGTGATACGTTAGTTCGTGATGACATTCCATTAAAAATAGGTATGCTTAAATTCATACCTACTGATCGGTTAATGTTATCATCCAATTGATCGTTGAAGGACTTATCTTCAAGGATAGGGTTAGAAACAGGAGAAACAATGATATCACTTGTACCTTGAACGATGCCACCGGTTGGCTGAAGCACGGATGGCTGAAAACCAACAACTTCTTGAGCAGCACCAGAATATCCCGTTCCAAAAGATCCCGAAACAGTCAATCGAGGTGAATACCCTCCCCTAGCTCTTTTTAGTTCTTGCTCAGCTTGCAGAAGTCTTAATTCTGAACCTTTTATTTCAGGCATAATAGCCAACGAATTCTGATAAATTGCTCCCGGAGTAGTCGCTACTTGTTGTTGCTCAATATTATCTAATTGAGGCTCGACCACCTGAAAGTCATCAGACTCTTCAAGCAAAAGTAATTGCTTTAAGTTGAGTAACGATAAATTCAATTGATTCTCAGCATTAACCATATTTAACTCTTCTTGGGCATATTGGGCCTCAATATCAAACTGGGCTCCCTGTGGCTGGCTTCCAACAGCAACTAACTTCATAATTCGTTCTTTTTGAACTTGTGTTACACCCAACTGACTCTCCGCATTTCGAAGCAATTCTATGTTAAACAGAGTTTGTAGGTAAGAGTTGGCAACATTTAACGAGATATCGTTTTTCATCTTGTCCAAATCAGCCAATGAAGCTTCAAAGCCAGCCTTATTTGCACGAATAGTATTGATGGTTTGAAACCCATTAAATACATTAAGTGTGGCATTTATTCCAAAACTATTTGACCGAACAGTTTCTGTAGCAAATCGGTTAGTAAAGGGGTCAATTGTTTGACCAAAGTTATAGGTATTACTGGCACTTGCGTTAACAGATGGCAATATCGTGTATTTCGATTGCTTTAAATTCTCTGCCGATATTTCTAGATTTAATTCTGATCTCTTGACAGAAAGATTCTTTTCTACTGCATAATTTATGCAATCTTCGAGGCTCCATTGTTTCTGTGCTTTTGAGGTGAAAGAAAATGCTACAAAAGCGATTGTCATTAGCACATTTGGTACGTTATTTTTTTGTTTCATCAGTTCGTGGTTAATGTATTCCAAATATAAAAGTAATCCAAAATCAGGATAAAAAAACGAGACTTTTATAGTCGGCAAATCGAGAAATTAAATGGTAATGAGAGCAGTTAAACGATTCTTAACGAAACCTTCTTTCAACTAATAACATTAAAGAACCAACCAATTCATTCCCATCATCCCAATTGTGAATTTTCGCAAGATCATCATTAATATAAGCCTTTGCATCACTAAAACTAGGTTTGGAATTTAGCACCTTTAAAGCCTCTCGAAACAAGTCCATATTCCCGCCAAACAACTCATTAGAATAAAGGTATCGTTCATTTAGACCAACAGCCGTAGTTAGATCTGCAATTGGTTGTTTTTGCATTTGATCAGCGACACTACCATCTTCCTTACCCGACAACTTAGTATTTAAGTCTTGAAAATCTACCTCATACGGCATAATTGAAGGGATTTCAGACTCAATATCTTCTACTATACTTTGAGCATCAACAATATCTTCTGCCTGAACATCCTTAGATGAATTTTCTTCTGCTGCTGCCACTTCAGTAACCTCCTGATCTTTCTCTTGGTTGATTTGATCTACAGGGAAATCATCTTTTTCTGCTAATTCTGGCATTTGCAAAAGTTCCTCTACAGCTGAAAATTCTAACTTAGCTATTTCGTGCTTTAAGATAATTGCCTCTTCATAAAGTTTAGCAATTTTGGAAATTAGAACACTTAATTCTAAAGCGGGCAAAGTATGACTTACTGTAAGTCGATCTGAGTTCTCTTTAATATTATCTACCAGTGCGGTTAATTCTTTTCGTTTTGCTTGAATATCCATAGTTGTTTTTAATTGTAGAGAAATAAAAGTTAAATGATACTTTTGCAAAAGTAATCAATAGGTAGTATCTCATTTAATTTGACTGCATGTTTCTCGAAAATACCATCAATCCAAAGAAAAGAAAAGGCTGGATAGAAGTGATCTCAGGCTCTATGTTTTCAGGGAAAACAGAAGAATTAATCCGTCGTTTGAAGCGAGCTAAAATTGCCAAACAGAAGGTAGAAATATTTAAGCCAGAAGTAGATAAAAGATATGACGATGAGGATGTAATCTCCCATGATTCCAATCAAATACATTCAACTCCTGTACCTTCTTCCTCCAACATTCCATTACTTATAAACGATGAAGAGGTGGTTGGCATTGATGAAGCTCAATTTTTTGATATGGAACTTGTTTCTGTTTGCAATCAATTAGCGAATCAAGGCATAAGAGTTATAGTTGCAGGGTTAGACATGGATTACAAAGGAAATCCATTTGGACCTATTCCTGCGCTAATGGCCACAGCAGAATATGTCACAAAAGTACATGCGATATGCGTAAACTGTGGTAACCTAGCCAATCATTCACACCGAATGGCCGAAAACGACAAATTAGTTATGCTCGGAGAAACCGAAAGCTATGAACCACTTTGTAGAGATTGCTTTTCAGAATCAAACCAAAAAAAAATAAGAAAAACAGAATAAAATAACATGATAAATTTGAGTTATACCACTAATGATATTTGCACAATTTGTGATGGTGAACATTATGGAAATACTCAAGCTATTAATCATATTCTTTATGACAGTAGAGCACAACAAAAATTCACAAATGCCCTTTTTATTGCTCTAATTGGTGCTCGACAAAATGGTCACAAATTTATTTCACAAGCATTCAGCAAGGGCATACGCAGTTTTTTAATTTCTGAAAAAACAAGTATCGATGCGTCCCTTCAGGATGCTACTTTTATATTGGTAGAGGACACCTTAAAGGCCTTGCAACTTTTAGCTAAGCATCATCGTGAAAGATTTGAATTAGAAGTTATTGGAGTTACCGGCAGTAACGGGAAAACGGTTACTAAAGAATGGCTGTTTCAGCTACTAAAAGAGCAATACCCTATATGCAGAAGCCCTAAGAGCTATAATTCCCAAATAGGGGTACCCATCTCCATTTGGAATCTAACCCATTCACACAACCTTGCTATTTTTGAAGCAGGAATTTCTCATCCAAATGAGATGCAAAAGCTTGCATCGATGATTCAACCCAGTATAGGTCTTTTTACCAATATTGGATTTGCTCATGCCCAAAATTTTGAAAATCAAGAGGCAATAATTCAAGAAAAATTAGCCCTTTTCTATCAGTGTAAAATCTTAATTTATTGCAAAGACCATAAACAAATTCAGCAGGCAATAGAAAATTGTAGTCAATTAGATTCAGTCACCAAAATAAATTGGTCTAGAAAAGACTCGGCTGATCTTGAAATTAAGAGCTGTGAAGCTGCAAACGGAAATACATCCATTATAGGAAGGTACAAAAATGAAACAGTTAAGATATCAATTCCGTTTAATGATGATGCATCTATTGAAAACGCTATTCATTGCTGGCTTATCTGCTTGTTGCTAGATACACCAAGGGAGATAATTACAAAAGGAATGCTTCAATTGAGCCCTATTGCCATGCGACTGGAGCTCAAAAAGGGAATAAATGGTTGTACCTTAATCAATGATACTTATAATTCTGATGTAACCTCCCTTAAAATAGCCATCACCTATTTAAAGCAACAACAACAGCATCCAAAACACACGATAATCATCTCAGATATTCTACAAAATAATGTTCGAATAGAGGAAGTATATAAAGAGGTAGCTGATTTAGTAAAAAGGAATCAGATAGACCGAATTATTGCAATAGGTTCAGAAATAACTGCTTATAAATCGCTATTCCCTATTCCTTTGGAATGTTACGAAACCACAGCGGAGTTTATTAACCAGATAGACAACCAATCATTTAGTAATGAAGCTATATTAATAAAAGGAGCTCGCCTCTTTGAATTTGAAAAAGTAACTGAAAGACTTCAAGAAAAAGCGCACACTACTCGCTTAGAAATTAACTTAAACAGCCTAATAGACAATTTCAATTATTATAAGTCAATACTGAAGCCTGAAACTAAGTTAATGATCATGGTTAAAGCGTTTTCTTATGGAAGCGGAACACATGAAATAGCTAATATTCTAGAATACTATCGTGCCGACTACTTGGCAGTAGCCTATACAGACGAAGGAATTTCACTACGGAAACAAGGTATTACACTACCGATTATGGTTTTAAACCCAGAGCCTTCAAGTTTTGATAGCTTAATAAGGTTTGGATTGGAGGCAGAAATTTTTAGCATAAGACTATTACGAAGTTTTTTAGAACATATCAATTCAGCCAACCACACTAATGACTTTTATAAAATTCACTTAAAGCTAGACACCGGTATGAGACGACTCGGGTTTGAGCTAAGTGAAATGAAAGAAGTTGTAGAACTGCTTAAAGATGAAAAGAGGGTTAAAATCGAAAGCATTTTTTCTCACCTGGCCGCAAGCGATGATGATGAAAAAGATGACTTTACAGAGAAGCAATTTGAGCTATTCGATGAAATGGATTGCTATTTAAAACATCTTTTAAAAACCAGTTATAACCGCCATATTTTAAACTCCAGTGGAATTCTTCGCTTCCCAGATAAGCAATTCGAAATGGTGCGATTGGGGATTGGTTTATATGGTGTTAGCAATACAGAAATTCATAAAAAACACCTATCACCCGTTCATCGATTGGTAGCCCATATTTCTCAAATTAAACAAGTAAATGAAGGAGAAACCGTCGGGTATGGCAGAAGAGGAATAATGCCTAAAGATGGAAAAATTGCTACTATTTCAATTGGCTACGCCGATGGTATTAGCAGACATTTGGGAAATGGAAAATGGAAGGTAGAAATAAATGGTGCCTTAGTACCTACAATTGGCTCAATATGCATGGATATGTTAATGGTTAACATTACAGACATTTCTGCAACTGAAGGCGACGAAGTAATCATTTTCGGACCGAATAATTCCATTTATGATCTAGCAAAGGCTCAAGAAACTATTCCATACGAAATCCTAACAGATATTGGAGGTCGAGTAAAGCGAATTTTTTATCTTGAATAGTTTTCTATTTTTTCTTTTAAAGCTTTAATTCTATTGATGAGTGGAGTATTCTCTTTTTTTATTTTTAAACCAGCATATTTGTCACAGTTCTCTAATGCATGTTTAAGATCAAAATCAGCCTGAGATACACTGTAAAATTTCCCCTCACTTTTCAACTTCTTGGCCAAATACTCTTGCTCCGTTTGCCCTGGAGTAGACACGAGAATTGCCTTTTTACCTAATGCTGCCAAGTCCATAATTGAAGAATAGCCGCTGCGGCAAACAATGTGTTTCGAATTTGCCATCTCAACCTCTAACTCTCTAGCAGACAAAAAGGAACGAACTTCTATATTATTTGATATTTCCAAAGGATGAATCGTTTCAGGCAGTCCTCTAACAAGTAAAACTCTCCCTTCAAAACTACCTAACTGCTCAATAATCAATTCCTCGAATTGAGTTCTAGTAGGTTCAGGTCCAGAAAGAACAATGGTTAAATCACGTTTATGATTTGATTCTGAAACTGCAAAGCCTGAAAACCTTGATAAAGGGTTAATGAAGTGTACATCTTTTATATCTGTATTTCCATGAGATAAATCTCCCGACAAATTATCATCACCAATAAAGTCTGGCACCCAAGTTTCTGTAAAATTCTTAGCATGTGATGCTGTAAATGCCTTTAATGCACGTTTACCTAAGGGTGCCTGAATAAAAAGTTGATGTGTGATAAATATAGACGGCACTTTAGTAGAGTATACCCCATATCGATTATCAGAAATAACAGCATCAATGGCATGAGTATGTATAAAGCTCTCCAATAAAAGACGCTCATCCTTGAACCACTTTATCATCTTTGGGCCCTTATATAACATAAACAGAGCCATACCAATTCGTTTTGGATATTTAACCTCAGGACCAGGGAACACCAAATACTCGTTGTTGGGGAACTCATTTTTAAGAAGCTTTAATGGCGCTCGATCAGCAGCGATAACTACTTCAATACCCGAACGGGTGAGTTCATTAATTAGCGGTATACAACGCGATGCATGACCTAATCCCCAGTCAAGAGGACACACCAAGACACGTTTTCTTTGTTGATTAGTTTTTTTCATAGGGTAACTCAAATATAACTATTTGAATCTACCTTTGTAGAATGTTAGCAATTATTACCGGCGCAACAAAGGGAATTGGCAGAGCAATCGCGTTAAAATTAGCTCAGAAAAATATCAATATAGTTGCAATCTCGTCTTCAGAACAGAATTTGAATCAACTTAAAAAATTGATTGAAAAGTCTACTGAAGCGACTTGCTATACTCATGTTTGTGATTTAAAAAGTATAGACGATCGAAAAAAACTACTCCTAGCGTTAACAATTTACCAAGAAGACCTCTCTATTCTTGTAAATAATTTTGGGCGTTATACTTCCGGATCAATTGATGAGATAACTACTCAAGATCTTATAAACAACTTTGATCAAAACGTAGTAACGGCATTTGAAATTTCCCAATTATTTATTCCAACCTTCAAACAGAAGCAGTCAGGTTTTATTTTCAATATTCTCTCCGTTTTATCAAAAAGTACTAGAGTTTCTGCTGCAGCTTACACCATGAGCAAGCATGCAATGGATGGATTAAATAAATTACTAACAGAAGAGCTTAGAGATTACCAGGTAAAGGTATGTGGAATATTCCCGGGATCAGTTAACACTTCGGCATGGGATGGAATAGACGCAGAAAAGCATAAAATGATTCAACCCGAAGATATTGCCGAAATTGTTGCAAGTAGTTTAACGTTAAGCGATCATATGTTCGTTGAACGAATAGATTTATCTCCCTTAAGAAAGGATATCTAACTCTCTAATCGATATCCTATACCTTTGATGGTTTGAATATATTGTTTTCCTATTTTTTCTCTGATTTTGCGAATATGAACATCAATTGTTCTCCCTTGAAAATCTATCGAATTACCCCAAATTTCTTTTGTTATCTCTTGTCTTGAAAACACTTTTTGTGGCTTTGATAGAAGTAAAGATAAAAGCTCAAATTCTTTTTTTGGTAAGTAGAGTTCTTTCCCTTGCTGAATTATTAAGTACCTCTCCTGATCAACCACAATATCATTGTAGACCAACTCGTCAATTACATGTTGATTGCCAAACCCAATAGGCTTACGTCTCAATAAGGCCTTTATTTTACTCGATAGCACCCGCGCTTGAATAGGACTAATTAAGTAATCGACAGCTCCTGAATCCAACCCTGCAATTTGCGTAAAATCTTCTTTCTGTTTTGAATATAAAATAACAAACACCCCCTTTAGTTTAGGGTTATTCTTAATTTCGTAACAAAGTTCAATTCCATCACCATGTTCCAATTCTACAGGTAAAAATATCAATTTAGGCTTAACAGTTATTGCTCGATCAATAAAGGAATCATCTGCACAAACTGTTTCAACAATGAAACCATCATTTTCTAACGCCAATTCAAAAAATGGAGCAATTTGAAAATTACTTTTTACGATAAATATATTAGCTACTTGTTCCATATTTCAGTCACAAACATAGTTGATACGATCTCGAAGTGCATTAATTCATCTTTATTTAATCTAAAAGCAGGTATTAAGTAATTGTTACTTTAAATACCGCTAAAAATAGATCCTCGACTTTAATAAATTTAGATTTATTTATTCATTTAATAAGCCTCAATTCTTAATGTTAAATTAACATACAGACTGCAAAAACATATTCTCTTTGAGTAATAGAACTACCCTCCTAACTTAAACTTTAAAAGCTTAACAAAGAGAGGTATAAAAAAATAGAATATGGAGTTTGGAATAATAGAATTATTGAATTTGTTAGGGGCTTTGGGGTTTTTCATTTTTGGAATGAAAATCATGAGTGAAGGAATTCAGAAAGCTGCAGGAAATAAGCTCCGCCAAATTTTGAGCAGCATGACAAGAAATAGAGTATTGGGAGTCTTTACAGGTTTTCTTATTACTCTTTTAATCCAATCTTCTTCAGCCACTACTGTAATGGTAGTTAGTTTTGCCAATGCAGGATTATTGTCACTTATTGAATCTATAGGTGTTATAATGGGAGCAAATATAGGAACTACTGTAACAGCTTGGTTGATTTCATTCTTTGGTTTCAAGATTAAAATATCATCCTTTGCTCTTCCTATAATAGCCATTGGCTTTCCAATGATGTTTGCCAAAAGAGGTACATTAAAATCCTTTGCTGAAGTTTTAATTGGATTTGCTCTATTATTTTTAGGCTTAGATGCCTTAAAAGGTGCAGTTCCTGATTTAAACCAAAACCCTGAAGTACTTAGCTTCTTAGCCACATTTACTGATTATGGGATTCTATCAACTATTTTATTTGTTTTAGTTGGTACTGTTATCACTATCATCATTCAGTCTTCATCAGCTGCAATGGCACTTACCTTAACGCTTCTTTACACCGACGTTATTACCTTTGAAATAGCTGCAGCTATGGTGTTAGGTGAAAATATCGGAACGACAATTACAGCTAACTTAGCCGCAATTGTCGCGAATGTACATGCAAAAAGAGCAGCCCGTGCTCACTTAATTTTCAATGTTTTTGGTGTAGTTTGGATGACATTAAGTTTCCCATTTTTTATTGATCTTATTAAATGGTTATGGATACCTTTCCAGGAAGGCTTATCATCTGTAATGAGCGATGTAAGTAGCAGTCAAGAAGAACTTCAGCTTTCTTTATTTCATACGGTCTTCAATATCATAAACACCCTTCTAATGGTAGGATTTGTGCCAATGATTGCACGAATTGTTATTAAAATGGTACCATCAAAAGGCGATTTGGATGAGGAATTTCACCTTGAATATATTGGCACAGGAATGATGCTTACTACCGAAGCAGCCATTTTAGAAGCTAAAAAAGAAATAACAAAATTTGGCAAACTCACCAAAAAAATGGTGGGATTCATTCCTAAGCTACTTGTTGAAACAGACCAAAAACTATTTAAGAAGCTTCTTGCAAGAATTAGAAAATACGAAGAAATAACAGATCGAATTGAATCAGAAGTTTCTAATTACTTAGCCAAGGTTTCTGAAGGCGAACTGAACTCATCTGCATCAGAGAGAATAAGAAGTATGCTATCTATTATAAATGATTTAGAGCGAATAGGGGATGTTTGTTACCAAATGTCGAAAGCAATTGAACGAAAATCGGAAAAGAAAATTTGGTTTACTCCTGAACAACGACAAAACTTACAAGAAATGTTTGTAAAAGTTGATGCTGCAATTACCCTTATGATAACCAACTTAGATAATGACTATAACAAAGTTGATATTGAAAAGGCACATGAATTAGAAAAGGATATAAATAAATTGAGAAATAGATACCGTAAAGAGCACCTTATCAGCATTGAACAAGGAGAATATAATTTTTCTAGCGGAATTATCTATAACGATTTATTCTCTTCTGCAGAGCGAATTGGCGATCACATTATGAACGTGAGTGAAGCAGTAAATGGAGAAATTTAACTCCTAATCGAGGTAAATTATTGTTGGATTAAGGGTAAAACGAGGCGTACGTATTTCATTACTTCTCCTTCCAGATTGATCAATAACACTAGTGCTAAAGTAAACTGTATCTGTAGGTTTTAGGTTGTAAAAATCCAATTCAATAAACCTAGTTATCTCACCTTCCACACCCTTATTTAAGCCGGAGGTGTTAATTTTGGGCAAGCGCTCTCCTGCCAGAACTAAAACGCTGTCTGTAGGAAAGGTTGATGGTGATTTTAAATGCAACTTCTGAAAGTAATTGGTATCCGATTCAAAATCAGAACCTAAATCTCCGTCGCCATCAGTAAACGAAAAAATCCATTCCGCTAGAAATTCGCTTTTAATGTTAAAGGAGACTGTTTCTAATACAGGCTCTTTAGGGAAAGTCTTTTCTTTTTCACAACTATAAATAAGAAAGGTAGCGAATAAAACAACTCCTATTTTTTTCATGATTTTGATTCGTTTTAATTTATCAAACGTGAAAGACATCAATATTATTAACCGATTTAAGAGGAAGATTAATCATATTATTATCATTAATACTATAAAATTAATCATTTAAACTAGTTTTTCATTGTTATTTTTGAGGCTCTAAAATGAACCCAACTTTGCATCCACTCTTTAAGGATATATTCACTATTACGCCCGCTACTTTTGAAAAAGTAACACTTAGTGTTTTTAAATATCAATATCAAAACGTTCCTATTTATAAAAGGTATTGCGACTTATTAAACAAAACACCTGACGATATAAAAGAAGTAAAAGATATTCCTTTTCTTCCGATTTCCTTATTCAAACAGCATCGAGTGTTAGATGGCGATAAATATGATATCGCATTCACTAGTAGTGGGACTTCAGGCAATCAAACTTCAACACACTACGTAAAGGATCAGTTGGTGTATGAGAAGAGCTTTATCACTTGTTTTGAAATGTTTTATGGACCTATAAAAGATGCTAGCTTCTTCGCCTTGTTACCTTCTTATTTAGAGCGTGAAGGATCATCATTAATTTACATGGTGGATTATTTAATCAAAAATGGGCAACCTAGTAGTGGGTTCTATTTATACAATACAGAAGAATTAATTCAACACATAACGGCAGCATTAAATAAAAAAGAAAAGGTGTTTTTGTTCGGTGTTTCCTTTGCACTGTTGGATCTTGCCGAACAACACCAATTTGACTTTTCAGATGTAACTATCATTGAAACTGGCGGTATGAAAGGTCGCAAAAAGGAAATGATACGCTCAGATTTACATCAAATACTAAAGGAGCAATTATCAACTACTAATGTGCACTCAGAATACGGAATGACCGAATTATTATCACAGGCGTATTCAATCGGTAATGAACGATTTGAGTGCCCTCCATGGATGAAAGTACTTATCCGTAGCCATAATGATCCATTTAGTTTTCAAGAGGTAGAAAAAACGGGTGGAATCAACGTAATTGATCTTGCAAATCTCCACTCTTGCTCATTTATAGAAACACAAGATCTAGGAAAAAAGCAGGCTGATGGAACCTTTGAGGTGCTCGGAAGGTTTGATTTAAGCGATGTAAGGGGATGTAATCTATTGATTGGGTAATTATTAATCTAATTCTGACTATCCCTATTCCCTAATCACTCTTTGTTCTTCAATAGCAAGCATCAACTCTTCCCATAATTTTTTGGCTAAGTTTCTGTAAGTTTTTTTAATCGTATAAAAATCTAATCCTTTTAACGCCATTGTTTCAGGTTTAAACTTCAAGATGGGTATTCCAAAATTTCCAAAACTTAATATGCGCTGTTTATTCACATCAAAAACATCAAAATCTATTAAATGCTCAGAATATTTAGGAGCTTTTCGCTCTGAAAGAGCTGAAACTAAATAAAAGGAAGGTATTGTTCTTTTTAATATTTCCATCTGTTCATCGTCAACTCTAAATTTATCAATCTGATAATAGTTTACAAAAAGTAAATAATCTGCTTGATGATTATTCATAAATACCCAAAATTCCCTATCACTAATGGAATTTAAATCGATCCCCTTCCTCGAAGGATTACTCATCTCTTTTTTTAGCCCTTTTTGCTCAAAATAGTAGGATTCATTTGGAGTTAACACTTCAAATACTACTTCTTGGCTAGAAAATTCTGCCAATTGGCCTCCTAATAAAGATCTCAGAGAATCATAAACGAGCAATTCATCTATTTTATTAATATCTCCTATTTCAGAAATTGGAAAATCAGTATTAAAATCAAGTCGTTCATACAAACAAACTACCACACGAGTGGTTGCTTTTTGAGCAGACAAATTTGTTGCCAAAAGAAATGAAAAAACAATCAGTAAATACTTCATTTAAATACACATAACAAGGTAATAATTCTTTTTCCCTTTTTGTAGAATTAGGTATTTATCAAACAACAAATCAGCAGCTGTTATTACTTTATCATCAGAAATTTTTTCTTTATTGAGACTAACAGCATTACTCTTTAACATTCTTCGAGCTTCACCATTTGAGGAAAACAAATCAGTTTCTATTGCAGAAAGTTCTACAATTCCTAAACCATCTGTTAACAAATCACGCTTTACATTACCTTGTGGCACGCCCTCGAAGATAGATAAAAAGTCGCGCTCTGATAACTTCTTAAGATCATCAGTTGTTGATTTACCAAACAGGATATTAGAAGCAGCAACTGCATTATTATACTCATCTTCAGAGTGAACTCTCACAGTGATATCTTTAGCTAAGGTAGATTGCAATAAACGCAAATGAGGTGCTTCTGTATGCTCACTGATCAAAGATGAAATTTCTGACTGAGTCAATAAGGTAAATATTTTCAGATATTTTGCAGCATCGTCATCCGAAACATTCATCCAAAACTGGTAAAAAGCATAAGGTGATGTTTTTTCGGGGTCTAGCCAAATATTACCACTTTCGGTTTTTCCGAATTTACCGCCATCCGCTTTAGTTATTAGCGGACAAGTGATTGCAAAAGCTTTTCCGTTGCCGATTCTACGAATCATTTCTGTACCTGTCGTAATGTTTCCCCACTGGTCTGAACCACCCATTTGAACGGTACATTTATTTTGCTGAAATAAATGTAAAAAGTCATACCCTTGAACTAGCTGATAAGTAAACTCAGTAAACGACATACCTTCAGTATCATCTGAAGTTAACCGTTTTTTAACCGAATCTTTGGCCATCATATAATTTACGGTGATGTGCTTACCCACATCTCTTATAAAATCAAGGAAGGAAAAATCCTTCATCCAATCATAGTTATTTACAATAAGAGCAGCATTTGGAGCATCTGAATCAAAATCTAAAAATTTCGACAATTGCTTTTGAATGCAGTCCTGATTGTGCTTCAACGTCTTTTCATCCAATAAATTTCGCTCTTTAGACTTTCCAGATGGATCCCCAATCATACCAGTTGCACCACCAATAAGTGCCATAGGTCGATGACCAGCAGCCTGAAAATGTTTTAACATCATTACGCCTACTAAGTGACCGATGTGTAACGAATCAGCCGTTGGGTCAATTCCAACATAAGCTGATCGCATACCCTCCAATAAATGCTCTTCAACACCAGGCATGCTCGTATGCAACATTTCTCTCCACTCTAACTCTTTGACAAAATTCATATCTATTCTACTGTTTTTACAAAGATAGCTTTTCAGGAACTTTTACAGAATGTATTACAAGTTTTTGTTTTAATGACCAAAAGTGTTCAATTTAAAATTTATTGAAATGAAATAATGCCATTTGCTCGCTTACTTTAGCGGAGTTTATTCTATCACAATGGTAAAGTGGACAATTGATGTTTCATTTCTTCAAAATATTTGCTACCGATTTGATTGATAAATTCATTCATTAAATAAGTAATTTTGCATCATGATTCTTGTAACAGGCGGAAGCGGATTAGTAGGCGCACACATTATTTTGAAATTAATCGTCCAATCGAACAGTTCCATTCGAGCAATTTATCGAAATGATGAAAGCCTAAAAAAGACAAAAACTATTTTCTCTTACTACAATCGAGAAGCCGATTTCAATAAAATAGAGTGGATAAAAGCTGATATTCTAGACATTTTCTCCTTGGACAATGCCTTTGAAAATATTTCCTCTGTAATTCATTCAGCGGGGTTGGTATCATTCGACAACAAAGATAAAGAACTCCTCAAAAAAATAAATATTGAAGGAACAGCAAACGTAGCAAATGCAGCAATTTCTGCTAAAATAGAAAAATTAGTTTTTATTAGTTCAGTGGCGGCTTTGGGTAAAAACAAACAAAAAGAACCCATAAGTGAAAATGATAATTGGGAAAAAACAGATAAAACTTCTACTTACTCAATTAGCAAACATTATGCTGAGAATGAAATATGGCGAGCTTCAGCAGAAGGGATAAAGGTGGCCATTTTAAATCCATCTACTATTATAGGGCCGGGCAACTGGAAAGAAGGAAGTCCTGCGCTTTTTAGACGAATTAATGAAGGGCTAAACTATTACACAAATGGCAGCAACGGCTTCGTGGCAATAGATGATGTAGCTGCTTTAGCAATCAAACTAATTAATCCTAAAATTGTAAACGAACGTTTTATTGCAAACGGCGACAATTTATGCTTTAAAGAATTATTTACATTGATTGCACAATCAATCAATGTAAAAGCCCCTTCAAAAGGTGCTAAAAAATGGCAGGGGAAATGGGTGTTATTCTTCGATCAGATTAGAGCTAGATTGAGCAATAACAGGGCAGTACTCACCAAAGACAGTCTAGAAGCCGCGTATAGCAAAAAAGAATTTAGCAATCAGAAATCGATTGAAATATTGAACCACAGCTACAAGAATGTAGCTACTGCAATAAGTGAAACAGGATTAATTTTCTTGAGGAATCACTAAATCGATAGGCGGCTCAACTTCTGCGGGCTTACTTTGTTTTTTTGATGATTCATTTAAAGCCTCGATAGTTCCTAAATTACTAATTACTTGTTCATAAACAACTTGAAACACATTTGGATGTTTTGTATAAAACTGGAAGCTCGTGTCATAGGTCTGAGCAGAAATGTGATGTTTTCTGTAAATGGCCGAATAAATACTATCCGTCACCTGAATTGTATCACTTTGAATGGCAAACTTTAGTTTAATGTAGGATTCAGCAATCTGAATGTCAGTCATTACCTCAACCATTTTTTCTTGATTGAGTACCACTTTAGGAATTTCAAACTCTTCTGAGCAACTAAATAAGAGAGTTAATAGAAAAGTATATAGTAGCTTTTTCATTTACCTATCGAATGTAATACGTTGTCCACGAACAGTATCATTCACCTGATTATTATGGTAAGCAATAGCCCCATTCACAAATGTGTAATCTACTTTTGCCTCAAAGGTATGGCCTTCAAAAGGAGACCATTTACATTTACTTAAAATATTATTAGGAGTAACGGTCCATTCTTGATTCAAATCAACCAATACTAAGTCGGCAAAATAACCTTCGCGTATATAACCTCGCTTTGAAACTTGAAATAAGTCAGCAGGAGCATGACACATTTTATGGACTAAATTTTCTAACGAAATTCTTCCTTTCTTATGCATCTCTAGCATTGCTACTAAAGCATGCTGAACTAAAGGGCCCCCTGATGGCGCATTAAAATAAGTCCCTGCTTTTTCTTCTATCGTATGAGGAGCATGATCGGTTGCGATCACATCTATTCGATTATCATTTACTGCTCTCCATATTTCATCACGATCTGCGGCACTCTTTACTGCAGGGTTCCATTTAATTCGTGAACCAAAAGTATCGTAATCCGCATCTGAAAACCACAGGTGGTGAATACAAGCCTCAGCAGTAATTCGTTTCTCGTTCATTGGAATATCATTTCTAAATAAGCTAGTTTCCTTAGCTGTAGAAATATGTAAAATATGTA
>JAOKVV010000030.1 GCA_028336925.1 Vicingaceae bacterium
TTTATCTCGTAGAATGCTAGAAATACAGCCTAAATTGGTTTGTCTTTCTGTGCCTTTTCCAGGTAATTTATTCAGTGCATTTCGATGTGCCCAGTATTTAAAAAAGAACCATCCAACTATAAAAATAGCCATGGGTGGAGGCTTTCCTAATACTGAATTGAGAAGCTTAACCGATGTGCGAGTTTTTGATTATTTCGATTTTATTACGCTTGATGATGGAGAATTACCGATAGAACTTTTACACAAATACGTTTCTAACCAACAATCTGATTCAGAAAATTTAAAAAGAACCTACTTAAAGCAAGATAATAAGGTTTTTTATAGCAATAACACCAAATTATCCGACTATAAACAAAGTGAATTAGGCACACCTGACTATTCTGATTTAAAGCTTGACGAGTATATTTCTGTTATTGAAATTGCGAACCCCATGCACAGTTTGTGGAGTGATGGTAGGTGGAATAAATTAACCATGGCACATGGCTGCTATTGGGGAAAATGTTCTTTTTGCGATGTCAGCCTAGATTACATTAAATTGTATGAACCTGTCACTGCCAAAATTATTGTTGATCGAATAGAAGAGTTAATAGAAAAAACCGGAGAAAGAGGTTTTCATTTTGTAGATGAAGCAGCACCACCCGCCCTTATGCGTGAAATTGCGTTAGAGATTCTAAGGAGAAAGTTAGTTGTTACTTGGTGGGCAAATATCCGTTTTGAAAAAAGCTTTACGTCATCATTAGCTAAATTATTAAGCACATCAGGTTGTATTGCAGTTTCAGGCGGCTTAGAAGTTGCCTCCGATCGGTTACTAAAGTTAATTGACAAAGGAGTAACTGTAGAGCAAGTAGCTAAGGTTACTCGGAATTTAACGGAGGAAGGAATAATGGTACATGCCTATTTAATGTATGGCTATCCCACACAAACGATTCAAGAAACAATTAATAGTTTAGAAATGGTTCGGCAACTTTTTGAAGCCGGTGTTTTAAAATCAGGATTTTGGCACCAATTTGCATTGACAGCTCACAGTCCTATTGGATTAAATCCTGAAGCTTATGGTATTACTCCACATGTTAACGAGATTACATTCGCCAATAATGATGTAGAGTTTACCGATAAAACAGGAATTGACCATAACCAATTTAGCGAGGGATTAAGAAAATCTCTTTATAACTATATGCATGGAATTGGTTTTGAATTGCCTCTAAAAGAGTGGTTTGATTTTAAAATCCCACCTCCTACCATTGCTAGAAATTATATTCAAAGTAGTTTACAACAAAACGAAAATTGGAAAATCAAACCCACATCTAAAGTATGTTGGATCGAATCATTACCAACTGTTGAACAGGTAACTCGAACAAAAAAAGGTAAGACATTTAAAAACATTGAACTCACCTTCGATCAAAAAAAAGAATCTTTTACCTTACAGCTTGAACCCAATCTAGGAAAATGGTTAGCAGAAACATTATCACAGCTTTCTATTTACACTCCGCTCGTCTGCACATATGAGCAACTCAAAGCTGATTATGAGCAACACTTCGAAAACTTTGAATTATTTTGGTATTCAAAATCATTTGAAACCCTTAAATGTAGCGGAATAATAACATACTAATCAGATACTTGTGTCTATA
Organism: Vicingaceae bacterium; assembly: GCA_028336925.1. GTDB lineage: Bacteria > Bacteroidota > Bacteroidia > Flavobacteriales_E > Vicingaceae > Acidiluteibacter. The sequence continues at coordinate 1,629 of JAOKVV010000030.1, forward strand.
CTAAGGAAAATACTGTTCGATTTTAAGCATTAGTATTCCTGTATTTTTTTATACTTTCGCAGAATTAAATACATTAATTAACATAACAATTCAAAACTCATTTAAATGAAAAAGACCATCGTATTCGCAGGTTTATTGTCTACTTTATTAATCGGATGCGGAGCACCGGCTGTTGAGGAAACAAAAGACGAATCAACAGAAAATGCAAAAATGGATTCAATTGCAAATGAATTAAACCAAACAGCTAAAGAAATTGATGCTGCATCAGGTGAACTTGATAACATTATTAACGAACTCTAACAATTAAGACCATGAACAAGATCGTAACTTTAACAGAAATAGCTGTATTTGGACTATTTTCTGCTGTATTTGCTCAATCAGGCATAAACATTGGAAAAGAAGCACAACAAATGACCAAATCGGTAGCTAAGGAGTCAAAAGAGATGACTAAAGAAGTAGCTAAAGAGGTAAAAGAAACTGCTGTAGAAGTAAAAGAATCTGCTACAGAAAAAGCAACTGAGGTTAAGAAAGAAGTGGTTGAATCAACCAAAGAATCAGTTGAAACTGCAAAGATAAAGGCTAATGAAAAGAAAAATTCTTCCGAATCTGCTTTAACTGATGCAAAAGAAGATGCAACTGTCATGGCAGATGAAGCGATGAAAGAAACTGAAAATGCTACAGAAGAATTAAAAGAGGAAATTTCAGAAGAAAACATGACTTCTACTGAAAAAGTAGCAAAGAAAGAAGCTGAACTAAATACTTCAGTTGCTAACGTAGATGCTAAAGTAGCTGAAGCAAAAGCGAAGATTGAAGCAGCTTTAGAGAAGCTTAATTTAGATAAAGCAGCAGGAAAAATTAATGCTGCTGACCATGCTGCAAAAAATGAAAAAATTCAAGAGGCGATGACGAAAGTTACAGCTTTAGAAGAAAAGTTAGGGAAAGCAAAAAATATGATTCCTTAAGGTTTTAAAAACATTAAATGAAAAGGCTTCGGAGTTTCTGAAGCCTTTTTTTTATGAATAATTTTCTTTGCCATTCGATTAAAAATTTTCAATTAAAAACTGAATTAGTTTAACTAGAAATATGTTCATTATTTTTCAAGAAAACAATATTTTACAACATTTACATTGACTTATTGAAACATTGTTTCTTTGTTTCATTGAGAATCCACCAACACTAGAACCTCCAAGGTTGAGAAGATTACTTGTTAGGGACCTTTCACATTTTTCCACTCTTGAACTGATAGACCAACTAATTAATCTATTGATGGATTGAGTAATTCAAGTATTGTTATCAATTCTCTGTTATTATCAGTAATTTTGCGTTCTCAAAAGCGTATAAAATGATTGAAGCACAAAACATCTCCCTACAATTCGGTAAAAGAGTTTTATTTGACGAGGTAAACATCAAGTTTACAGGCAATAACTGTTATGGTATCATTGGTGCCAACGGTGCAGGAAAATCTACTTTCCTAAAGATATTGGCAGGTGAAATGGATGCAAATGCAGGTCGAATTTACATTGAGCCAGGAAAGCGAATGGCTGTTTTAAGCCAAAACCACAATGCTTTTGATGAATTTTCAGCATTAAATACCGTTATGATGGGTCATAAAACGCTTTGGAAAATCATACAGGAAAAAGATGCGATCTATGCAAAGCCCGACTTTAGCGAAGAAGATGGAATTAAAGCATCTGAGCTAGAGGCTGAATTTGCTGAAATGGACGGATGGAATGCAGAAAGTGATGCAGCAGCTTTACTAAGCGGATTAGGAATTAAAGAATCAGACCATTACAAAAACTTGGACGACCTTTCAGGAAATCAGAAACTACGAGTTTTATTAGCTCAGGCGTTATTCGGTAATCCTGATATTTTGATTCTTGATGAACCTACCAACGATTTGGATATAAAAACCATTTCTTGGTTAGAAGATTTCTTATTGGATTTTAAAAATACCGTAATTGTTGTTTCTCACGATAGACACTTTTTGGATACCGTTTGTACCAACATTGTAGATATCGACTTTAAAAAAGTAAGCCTATTTACAGGTAACTATTCATTTTGGTACCATACGAGCCAATTGGCTTCTCGCCAGAAATCAAATCAGAATAAAAAGGCTGAAGAGAAGAAAAAAGAATTACAAGAATTTATCGCACGATTTAGTGCAAACGCCTCTAAATCCAAGCAAGCTACCAGTAGAAAAAAGTTATTGGATAAAATCAATGTTGATGAAATTCAAGCTTCTACTAGAAGATATCCAGCCATTATTTTTGATCAAAAACGAGATGCAGGAAACCAATTATTAAACATTACTGGCTTATCTAAAAAAATAGATGGCGAATATGTGTTTAAAAACCTAAATCTAAATGTTACCAAAGGTGATAAAATTGCATTCTTGAGTAATGATGGTATCGCAGTAACAAAGTTATTTGAAATCCTTGATGGTGTTGAAAAAGCCGACTCAGGAGAATTTGAATTTGGACAGACCATTACTACTGCTTATTTACCAAACGACAACTCTGAGTTTTTTGTTGGTGATGATAATTTAGTGGATTGGTTAAGAAGATACTCTGAAGAGAAAGATGAAGTTTACGTTCGAGGATTTTTAGGTAAAATGTTATTCTCAGGTGAGGAATCATTTAAGAAAGTAAGCGTATTGTCAGGAGGAGAAAAGGTGCGATGCATGCTTTCTAGAATGATGTTACAAGGTGCTAATTTATTGATATTAGACGAACCGACCAACCACTTAGATTTGGAATCGATTACATCGCTAAACAATTCCTTAATGGATTTTCCTGGTACAGTACTATTTACCTCTCATGATCATGAGTTTACACAAACAGTGGCTAACCGAGTGGTTGAATTAACGCCTCAAGGTACTATTGACATGATGATGAAGTATGATGACTATTTAGAAAGTGACAAGATAGATAGTAAAAGATCAGAGTTGTCTGCTTAAAATCCTGAAGAGTATTATTCAATTTATTATAAGTGAAATTAGGGGCATTTTCAATTAGTTTAAGTGTAAAAGATATTCATATATCTAAAGCCTTTTACGAAAAAATGGGATTTATCATTTTTGCTGGGGATATTGAAAAGAATTACCTAATTCTTAAAAATGAAGAAAAAATCATAGGTCAATTTCAAGGAATGTTTGAAAACAACCTTTTAACTTTCAATCCAGGATGGGACCAGAATGCCAGCAATCTTGAACATTTTGATGATATTAGAAAAATACAAGTTAGCATGATTAATGATAACATTGACGTAAACGAACAATTAAATCAGAAGAATGAAGGACCTGCTAGCTTCACGGTAGTTGATCCTGATGGAAATATCATTCTATTTGATCAACATCGATAATTTAGCGATAGACAAATTAAGTTAAGTCTTCTTTTTGTTCCCCTATCCTCTTAATCTACCGTTTATAAAATACCCGTTTAAGTAAACGTTTCCAGCTCTTAACTTAGTCGTTAGTTATGATAAAGCTCGAGAATATTCACAAGTCCTACCAAATGGGTAACAATAGCATGCATGTGCTAAAAGGAATTGATATCACCATAAAGGAAGGCGAAATGGTTTCTATTATGGGTTCTTCAGGCTCCGGAAAATCAACTTTATTAAATATTCTGGGCATGCTCGATAATTACGACCAAGGATCTTACACCCTTGAAGGAACACCTATTAAAGATCTAAGTGAAACAAAAGCAGCTCAATACCGAAATAAGTTTCTAGGGTTTGTTTTCCAGTCGTTTAACTTAATTTCTTTTAAAAATGCCATGGAAAATGTGGCGCTTCCACTCTATTATAAAAAGGTAAAACGAAAAGAACGCAACGAATTAGCATTGGAATACCTCGATAAGGTAGGCCTTAAAGAATGGGCGCATCACATGCCCAATGAACTTTCAGGTGGTCAAAAACAACGAGTTGCCATCGCGAGAGCGTTGATTTCTAATCCTAAGGTATTATTGGCAGATGAGCCAACTGGTGCATTAGATTCTAAAACTTCACATGAAGTAATGGATTTATTGCGCTCCATCAATAAAGAAGGAATTACTGTCATCATCGTAACACACGAGAATGATATCGCAGAAAAAACAGATCGATTAATCAAATTGAAAGATGGTTTAATCATCTAAATAAAACGAACATGTTCGATAGAGATAATTGGCAAGAAATACTTCACACCATCAGCAAAAACAAGCTTCGTACGTTTTTGACTGGCTTTAGTGTGGCTTGGGGTATCTTCATGTTAATTATATTATTGGGCGCAGGTTCAGGCTTATCCAACGGTGTAAAACTGGAGTTTAGAGATGCCGCCACCAATAGCATTTGGGTTTTTGGCGGACAAACAAGTGAACCTTATAAGGGAATGAAACCCGGCAGATACATCCAGTTTGATAACGCAGATTTTGCAGTGATTAAAAATGATATCGCAGGAGTAGAAAAAGCAAGCGGGCGGTTTTATGTGCCCGGTTCTAATGTGACTTATAAGAAAGAAAGTGGTGATTTTGGAATTAGAACGGTTCATCCTGACCACCAATACATCGAAAAGACAAGAACCATTGTTGGTCGGTTTATCAATGAAATCGATATCAAAGAGAAGAGAAAAGTAGCTTCCATTGGTACTTTGGTAAAAAAGACACTTTTCAAAGATGAAGACCCAATGGGTAAATACATTGAAGTAAACGGTGTACCTTTTAAAGTGATTGGCATTTTTGAAGATGAAGGTGGCGAAAATGAGCAAGAAATGCTCTATTTACCCATTTCTACCGCCCAAATGGTTTTTAATGGCCAAGATCGAATCAACCAAATGATGTTTACCGTTGGTGATGCAAGCATTGAAGAAAGCCAATTGATAGAAGCAGAAGTACGGAAAAAAATGGCTGTAACACATACTTTTAATCCTAAAGATGAGCGAGCTATTCGATTTTGGAACAATGTAGAAGAGTTTATGAAGTTCAATAACTTATTCGAAAACATCAACTTATTTATTTGGGTAATCGGAATAATGACGATTATAGCAGGTATCGTAGGAATTAGCAACATAATGATGATTGTGGTAAAAGAACGAACCAAAGAAATTGGAATTCGAAAAGCTTTGGGCGCTACTCCACTCTCCATTATTAAGTTGATTATCATGGAGTCGGTATTAATTACTGCTGTTTCAGGTTACATCGGTTTAGTCTTGGGCGTTGGCTTGATAGAATTGGTGAGCAGTTTTATTCCACCAGATACGCAGTTTTTTAATTCCCCAGAAGTCAATTTTAATGTTGCCATTACAGCTACCTTAATTCTAGTTATTGCGGGCACTATTGCAGGCTTAATTCCTGCTACTAGAGCTGCTGCTATTAAACCAATTGTTGCACTTAGAGATGAATAATTATGTTTGATAGCGATAGTTGGCAAGAAATATACAGTTCACTCAGAAAGAATCCTGTGCGGACGATCTTTACCGCATTTGGTGTTTTTTGGGGTATATTAATGCTGGTGGTGATGCTTGGTTCAGGCAAAGGACTAGAGAATGGAATCATCAGTGGATTTGGCGGCACAGTCACGAATAGCGCTTTTATTTGGACGCAAAGAACATCCGTTCCTTATGCCGGACTACCTAAAGGGAGACGATTTAGTATGCGAAACGAGGATATGGACGCTATAAAAGCGGAAGTTCCTGAAATAGAATACCTCGCTCCAAGAAACCAACTGAGAGGTTACAGCGGTGGAAACAATGTTTCCCACAAAACCAAATCAGGTAACTTTAGTGTGATGGGTGATTACCCTAAAATACAGCATATTTCTCCTATGGATATATTGTCAGGACGGTTTATCAATCATTTTGATATTACAGATAAGCGTAAAGTGGTGGTCATCGGAACTAATGTACGTGATGTATTATTCGGAACGGAAGATCCTATTAATAAAAATGTAAAAATTAATGGTGTTTATTTTAAGGTAGTTGGAGTCTGGAAAACCAAGAAATCTGGGAACCAAGCCGAAAAAGACACCAAGACTTTATTTATTCCTTTCAGCACCTTTCAAAAAGCATTTAATTACAGCAACATCGTTGGTTGGATAGCGATAACGGCAAAACCTAACTCATCGGCAGAAATAGTTGAAGAGAAAATAAAAACGGTGTTAAAACAGCGACATAAAGTTGCACCATCTGATGATAGAGCCTTTGGTTCATTTAATGCAGAAAAAGAGTTCAAGCAGATGAGTGGATTATTTGGCGCCATTTCCATGTTAATTTGGGTGGTTGGTATTGGCACATTAATGGCCGGTGTAATTGGGGTAACCAACATTATGCTCATTGTGGTAAAAGAACGAACCAAGGAGATTGGAATTAGAAGAGCAATTGGCGCTACTCCATTTTCTGTAATTATTCAAATAATGCTTGAATCCATTGTTTTAACAGGCTTAGCAGGCTACCTTGGATTAGTATCAGGCATTGGATTAGTAGAATTGATCGCAGTAAACCTAGGCCCTGCTGATGGAGATAGCATGTTTACCAACCCAGAGATAGATTTACAAGTGGCAATTACTGCATTAATTATATTGGTAGTTGCTGGAGCCTTAGCAGGTTTAATTCCGGCTAGAAAGGCAGTAAAAATAAAACCGATTGACGCATTAAGATCTGAATAAAAACAAATTATAACACAACCAAAATGAAGAAGTTTTTCAAAATAGTACTTACCTTACTCCTAGTTGGAGTATTTATTGGAACCATCTATTTTTTATACAGTAAGTCGGAAGAAGTGCCTGTGGTGTTTCAAACTACCGGAACAACCACGACAGATATTATCAAAAAAACAGTCGCTACAGGATCTATCGTACCACGAAAGGAAATTGAGATTAAACCACAAGTTTCTGGTATCGTAGATGAGATTTACGTTGAAGCGGGTCAGTTAATCAGTAAAGGGGACAAAATAGCATTGGTGAAGATTATACCAAACATGGTTTCTTTGAATAATGCAGAAAACAGAGTTCGTCAGGCTGAAATTAGTTTGGAAAATGCGCAATTAGATTTGAATAGAAATAAACAACTGAAAGATCAGGCGGTAATTGCTGCGGCTGAATTTCAACAATTTGAAATCTCGTATAAAACGGCAAAAGAAGAGTTAAAAGCTGCCAAAGACAATTTAGAATTGATCAAAAAAGGAGAGACTTCTAGCAATAAAACCGCCACCAACCGATTAATCAGATCTACCATAGCAGGAATGGTTTTAGATGTGCCTGTAGAGGAAGGAAACTCTGTAATTGAAGCCAATACCATGAATGAAGGAACCACCGTAGCATCAGTTGCCGACATGAGTGATTTAGTATTTGAAGGGAAAGTAGATGAGTCGGAAGTTGGAAAAATTAAGACAGGCATGGATTTGATTCTTCGAATCGGTGCGATAGAAAATGAAACATTTGATGCTAAGTTAGAATACATTTCGCCAAAAGGTGTCGAAGAAGATGGAGCGATTCAATTTGAAATAAAAGCGGCGGTCAAATTGAAAGAAGGCCAATTCATTAGAGCAGGTTATAGCGCCAACGCTGATATTGTATTAGAGCGAAAAGATCAGGTTTTAGCTATCTCAGAATCATTGTTGCAATTTGATTGCGATTCTGCTTATGTAGAAGTATTGGTAGGCGAACAAGTATTTGAAAAACGATATGTAAAAACAGGCCTTTCAGATGGAATCAACATTGAATTAAAAGAAGGGTTGAATAAAGACGATCAATTTAAATTGTGGAATTTATCGAGTCCGTTGAAATAAATTAGGTTATTTTCGCAGTTTTAAAATCAGGGATACCATGAGCATTCAAAAGGCATTAGCGAAAAGAAGTGAATCAAGTTGTGAATTATGTGGAGCAAAAAATGAGTTAAAAGTTTACAACGTACCTCCACAGACGAATGAAACTGTAGATAACTCTATTTACGCTTGTGAAACTTGCATTAACCAAATAGAGCAACCAGAAACGATGGACGCTAATCACTGGAGATGCCTAAATGACACTATGTGGAACCCGAATCCTGCTGTACAAGTAGTGGCGTGGAGAATGCTTAATCGATTAAGAGGAGAAGGTTGGCCTGTGGAACTCATTGATGCCATGTATATGGAGGAGGAAACCTTAGCTTGGGCAAAAACTTCAGGAGATCACCTTGCTGAGGAAGATAAAATTATTCACAAGGACAGTAATGGCGCTTTACTAGAAGCAGGAGATGCAGTGGTACTAATTAAAGACTTAAATGTAAAAGGTGCCAACTTTACTGCAAAAAGAGGAACTGCAGTTAGAGGTATTACCCTAGTTCATGATAATGCAGCTCAGATTGAAGGGAAAGTAAACGGACAGCACATTGTGATTTTAACAGAGTTTGTAAAGAAGACCTAGTAACTGTTGATTTCAAAAATTGGTGGGCAATCTAGAGAATTTATTACTTTTAGCACTTAACCAAACCAACATGTCTGAAAGTAACACCATACAAATTCGCCCGCGCTTTAAATTATTAAGTAGTTTAAGTGTTGAAGAAATTCAAGGCAAAATAAACAATCACTTAATTAAAACAGACACTACTTGTTATGGTAAAATAGATCATGGTTTTGGAACAATTCACTTACCCATTAGCGAACAACATTACTGGTCACCACAACTTGTTATCTCATTAGAAAAAATAGAAGAAGGAACTGAAGTTAGAGGTTTATACGGCCCAAAACCTTCTGTTTGGACCTTGTTTGTCTTTTTTTATGCAACGATAGCTTTTGCGTTTATCATAACGCTAATTATTGGACTTACTCATATTTCTATGGAAAAAGAAAGTCATGTTATTTGGCTTGCTCCTGCTCTTTTACTGCTTTTCCTGAGTCTTTACCTTATTTCCTATTTAGGACAAAAAAAAGGAAGTAATAAACTTGCTATATTAGAAAATTTTATATCTAACGCATTAAAAATTAAATGAACTGATTTCTTGATTGAAAAATAAAAAATGAATAAATTGTAATTTTGAGAAACCTTATACTCAACAAAACGAAGAATTAAGCCCTAAATTGAAAGCATGGAACCTAAAATATCTCAAATTATTGAGCGTAAAAACTTTCATCTGATAAAGTATGGATCCTATTATTGTATGATTTTATTTTCAGACAGTGCAACAATTGAATTAGAAGATGCAGAAGAAATAGTTGCTCTAAAAGAAACCATGTATACTCCAGGTGAAGAAATGTCTGTATTGGTAAAAACAAAAGGTATATTTAATATATCAAAAGATGCAATGGCACTGTTAAGTGATCACGATACACCAAATAATGTTGTTGTATCATCTGCACTTATAGTTGAAAATTTAGGACTGAGAATGTTGGCTAACTTCTATGTCACTACTGTCAAACCGGTTTACAAAACGAAAATATTTAGAACTTTCAGTGGAGCTATGAAATGGTCTACAGAACAATTAAACTTGTATAAAAGTATCAACGTTTAAGGCAGTTCTTTTCCACTATCATCCACCTCTTCTTCATTTAAAGATCGGCCAACTACATAATTTTTCCATCTTGCCAATACTTGCTGCATATCATCCGGTAATTCAGAATTAAACTCCATAAATTCCTCCGTTATTGGATGTGTAAATCCTAACGTTTTTGCATGCAGTGCTTGTCTTGGTAAAATATCGAAACAGTTATTGATAAACTGTTTATATTTAGTAAAAGTAGTTCCCTTTAAGATTCTATTACCTCCGTATTCTGGATCGTTGAACAATGGATGACCTATGTATTTAGAATGAGCTCTAATTTGGTGAGTTCTTCCTGTCTCTAATTTATATTCAACTAAAGTTACGTATCCAAATCGCTCTAAAACGCGGTAATTGGTAATCGCCACTTTTCCGAACTCTCCATCAGGAAAGATATCCATCAATTTCCTATTCTTAAAACTTCGGCCTATATTTCCTTCTATACGCCCACTGTCTTCTTTCATATCGCCCCAAACTAAAGCTTGGTAAGTTCTACTAGAAGTTCTTGTAGCAAATTGATTGGCTAAATGAGTCAAGGCGCGTTCTGTTTTAGCAATCACCATAATACCTGTAGTATTCTTATCTAGTCTATGTACCAACCCGGGCCTCCCCTCATTACCATCCGCTTCAGGTAAGTTATTAAAGTGATAAATGAGTGCATTTACTAAGGTACCATCATAGTTCCCATATCCGGGATGTACCACCATATCCATTGGTTTGTTTAAAACCAATAAGGTATCGTCCTCGTAAAGTATATCCAACGGAATATTTTGGGGAATTAAATCTATCACTCTCGGCGGATAAGGCAATACAATTGAAATCTCATCCAATGGCTTTACCTTATAATTAGGTTTCACTGCCACACCATTTACTACCACATTTCCATCAGTAGCCGCATCTTGAATTTTATTTCTTGACGTATTAGGTAAACGATCATTTAAGAATTTATCAATTCTTAAAACAGTTTGTCCCTTGTCGGCTATGTACTTATAATGTTCAAAAAGCTCTTCTTCCTCTTGTCCTTCTAACAACTCTTCTTCTTCATTTCTCATCAGTGGGAAATTATAATGCGTTTTGTTTTAACTGATCCATTATCAGAAATTAATCTAATTAAGTACAAGCCATTATTGAAATCGCCTAAGTTTACTACTTCTCGGTTACCTAATAACTTTCCTGAATATACCTCTCTACCTTTAACATCAAAAACTGAATAAGCTTGGTTCTCTTGACTTAAAGACGTATTGATCTGAATTGTAATTAATCCGGAAGATGGATTTGGATAAACCACAAATGAAATTTCCTCAAGGGTTTGCTTGGATATAGCAACTTGATTATTGTTGACTTTAAAATAAGGCCTAATCATGGCGTTACCCGGATTGATTGCCGCGCTTGTTGCTTGAAAACTCTCTCCTGAATTTAACGAGTAAAAAAGTTTATCCTTTTGGTTGTTTTTAAAGTCGTAACCAACATTCAATGATCGAAGACCGCTTTGCTCAAAACCAACGTAAAACTTCCCTGAAACTACTATACTACTATCCAAGAGGTAGGTCAAAAATCCATTTTTAGCGCCATAATAAACTTGATCTTGAACGGACTTCCTATATATCAATCCATTTGGAGTTAAGTCTTTCCAAACACATAGATTAAATTTTTGTCCTTCTAAATCTACTCCTTGCGGAAGAAAGTAAAAACTAATCGCATTGAGTGTATCCTTAACAAAAGTGGAAAACTCTTGTGCAATCATAGCCCGTTTTCCAAAAGTGGTATCTGTAATATTTACCCCATATCCTGCTTCCGCAGATCCATTGTCGTAAGAAAAATAGTGATCAAAGCGTTGTTCAAAAAACAAGGTATCATTTTGAGGGTATTCGTCTAACGTTCCAATATTACTTCCTTGTGTTATAAATTGGGTGATAAAGCTATTCGCAGTATCTAAATCAACTGAAGGATATTCAAATGATACGGGTGAATCTAATAAAGGTAAGTTTCTATCTTGTCTGCCGCCTTTGCCAATAACTGTAGATGTATTAATATCACTTGGAAAAGGAAAGTTTGGATAATAATTATCTAATGGATCTTTCACAAAATACCGAAAATAAACCGTTCTTGTTGATAAAGCATTGTTCTGTATTGATATAGGAACAGTATCGCGTGTAACAACACTTGAAAAGGCATCATATTGCCAGAAAGGAATAGAGGTATATTCTTTAATCATACTTGTTATGGTTGTTGCTATAGTAATGTCTACAACTGCAGTATCAAACACGCTTCTGTCCTTATCTAGTTTAACATAATCAATATTCCATGTATCATACGCTCCTGATCTATTTCCTTTAGATTTAAATCTAAATTGGAATCCATTTTGCAAATACTTATCTGTAAGTTTCAATAAGACTATTTGAAATGGAGCCTTTGCAAATCCCCTTGCTCCCCAGGCAAAATCCCATTTTAATGATAATGGATCAAAAAATTCAACTACTAAAGAATCCTGAGATTCAGGAGCATCTCTTCCTAAGCCTTGAGGTTGATAATAAAAACTCAAGTAAACCGAGTCTGATTCGAATAAATACCCTATATTAAAAGGAACTGAAGTTAAATAATCTGTAACGCCATAAGTGTTTATTGACTTGTTATCATAAGCCCTTCCTTCTCTATTTAAGCCGTCAAATGTAGCTACCCCATAAGATGGTGGTTGCCAAGCGTAATCATTGTTGATGAGTACATAGTCATTTTGCCAAAGGGAACGATTATCAGAGGGTACTACATAGCGAACAATAGAATCTTGTTGATATAAAAATGAGGAAGCTATTGTGTCCACAGGCTTTCCTACTGTATCAAAAATATTGTAGGCCGGATAAGCAGTAACCACCTCTTGCTGTGTTGGATAAATGGAGTAATTTACCACTGTTAATTGAACACTTGGGTTATCAATTGTATCAATAGCTGTGCTATCAGCATTGAACCTAAATTGCTTTGTTGGAAAGTTTGTAAATCGAAGTGCCGTATCAACTAACTGATTACCTAAATACAATCGATAAAAAGTTGTGTCGAACACACCAGGATCAGTTGCCTTTGCATTTAACTTCTTCAATTGATTTCTACTAAAATCATCTTTGAAAGGAACATCTCTTGGTGTAAAAAGATAAATCATAGAATCAATCAACTCTGATTTATCAATTGATGGAATTAATTGCTCAAATTGATTCGGTTGCGAGGTTGGAACAATCAAAAAATCTTGAGCAGAGCTACTTATAAAAAGTAAACAGAAAAATGTAAATAGGGTAACTCTCATACCTTAGGGAATAATCGTTTCTGTGATATCAACGGCATAGTCAATGACTTTATTTTTATCTATGGTCAAAAAAAGATTAACCAAACTACCTGCGTTGATTGCTTTACCTTCATTGTAAGCAGGTAATTGTCTGTAAACTATTGCGTCTAGAGTATCTTGCGCAGTTAATACCGTTTCATCGTATTCAATGTATCCAAGTGTTAATAGATTTACCTTTAAGTTCACCTTTGCGTTATCAAGACTTAACTCATACAAATACGGAATCTGAATCATTTTGTCTCCCAGCCCCTTACCAAGCACTAAATCTATTTTACTACCTTTTTGGATTGGTTTTCCTGGAATTAAATCCTCTTCATTTACTTGTTGTTTCAATACACAATTCGAACAAGGATCTGCTTCGTAGCTAACCTCCCCCAAAATTAAGCCATATGCTGAAAGCATGGCTTCTGCCTGCCGAATAGATCTATCAATTAAATTAGGCATAGTTGTTTGAGGTGGATTATTTGAAGCAATTGTTAAATAAACTTTTCGCCCTTTCTTTACAAAATGTCCTGCAACAGGACTTTGCTCTAATACTGTTCCTCCTTGTTTTCCTTTTATAAAAATAGAGTCATTAATTACATAAGAAAGTTGAGCTCGATTAAAAAACATCCTCCAATTGATCAATTTGATAATTTTCAAAGCTAGGGACTTCAATACTCTGACCATTGAGGGTATAATTAGTTAAATAAGAAGAAACTAATAAAAAAGCGCCTACCACTACAAAAATTGAAATTAAGACATTGATCAGGAAAACCTTTGAAAATATGAATTTAACTAATTGCATTGTTTACGATTAATAAGCTGCAAAGATATTAAATAATAAGTCGGCTTCTAAGCAGATACTTTCCTAATTATATAAACGAGTATAATGTTAATAATTAGATTTAATCCGCTTCATTTTACTATCAATATCTATTAATTTGGTGTTCTGTTATTTATTAATCTTTTAAGATGGAAAGCATTAAAAATGTCGCTATTATTACAGGAGGTAACTCTTCTGAAATTGTTATTTCAAGAAAAACAGCAGAAAATATTTTAACTAATCTAGATCATACAAGATATCGCTGTATTTTAATCACCATTATTGGTAAGGAATGGATAGCTGCAGTTGCCGATAAAGAGTACGCAGTTGATAAAAACGACTTTACCATTCTTACTCCTGAAGAGCGAATAGACTTTGATTGTGTTTTCATTGCAATACACGGTACGCCAGGCGAGGATGGCAAACTACAAGGATATTTCGATTTGTTAGAAATTCCTTACACTACCCCTAGCCTACTCAACACGACACTAACCTTTAGTAAGTGGCATTGCAACACCTTATTAAAACAGATGGGTATTAAATGTGCAGGATCTTATTTAGTGCGCAAAGGAGATCCAATTTCACCTGATGCTATTGCAAAAGAATTAGGACTGCCTTGCTTTATAAAACCAAACAATGCAGGCAGTAGTTTCGGAATCAGTAAGGTTAAAAAGATTGAAGGCATACTTCCTGCCATAGAAAAAGCATTTGGTGAAGATGCCGAGGTACTAATTGAAAGCGCAATGATTGGTAGAGAAGTAACCTGCGGAGTACTCAATTTTAAGGGAGCAATTAAGGCTCTTCCGATTACTGAAATCATCTCAAATAACGAGTTTTTTGATTTTGAAGCCAAGTACAATGGAGCCTCACAAGAAATTACCCCTGCCAACATAACACCTGAGATCACTAATGAAGTTCAAGCTATTGTAGTTGATATCTACCACCGATTAAATATGACGGGTATAATTCGAATCGACTTTATCCTTCAACAAGATGGACCTTATGTAATAGAGATAAATACTGTACCTGGTTTAACTGTTGGTAGCTTGATTCCACAACAAGCCGAAGCATCAGGAATTCCACTAGCTGATTTATTTAGTAACGCCATAGAGCAAGCCATTTTAAATAGTCAAAAAGCATAATAAAAACCCATTGCCATGAAAAAAGTACTGATTCTATCTTACTATTGGCCTCCAAGTGGTGGCGCGGGTGTGCAGCGTTGGCTGAAACTTTCGGCATACCTAGCAGATTTAGGAGTGGAAGTTCATGTAATTACCGTTGATGAGCTTAAAGCAAGCTATATGCAATGGGACGAAACACTTTTAAACGATGTTCATCCAAAAGTAACTGTTTACAAAACAGACTCCTTTGAGCCAATCAATTACTATGCAAAACTGGTTGGTAAAAAGAATGTTCCCACGGCAGGATTCTCTAATGTGAACAATAGCAATTGGAAACAAAAATTAGTCAATGGTATTCGAAGTAACTTCTTTATTCCTGACCCAAGGGTGGGATGGAAAAAATACGCCACCAAGAAAGCGATAGAATTGATTGATAAACATACCATTCAAACAGTAATAACTACCAGTCCACCTCATTCCACACAGCTCATTGGCTTAAGTCTTAAAAGAAAGTTTCCTCAAATAAAATGGATTGTTGATTTTAGAGATCCTTGGACGGATATTTACTATTATGAGCTTCTCGGACATACGGCTGTTTCGAAAAGGCTAGATGCAAATTATGAGCGAAAAGTAGTTGAAAAGGCAGATCAGATCATAACAGTGGGCCATAAATTTAAAGACTCCTTTCAATCGAAAACGACACAGAACATTACCGCAAAAACTGCTATAATTCCAAATGGATATGATCCGAAAGATTTTGTAATAGAAAGTGATCAAAATAAGAGATTTACTATTTCTTACACCGGTACTATGTCTGATTATTATCAACCAGAAGTGTTTTTTGAGGCACTAGCCGACTTGATTCAAAAGAATCCATTTAAGAAAATAGCTAACTCTTTGTCGTATAACTGTTGTTGCTCAGGATGATCATCTTTTTTAAGCCAGTCGCTTATTTCAGCACGCGTTGTTGCATGGTCTGCTAAGGCAAAAACCTGAATCATTTGGTCATCACTAAGGTCAAAGGTATATCGGGTTCTTCTGAGTATGTCGTTGTTATTCATTGAGTTATTTTCTTCTTATTTGGAAATGTAAAATTACGAATTATTTGATGGTTTACTTGGTGTAATAAGTAGATTGAAGCCGTTACAATAAGTCAAAAATTGCTTTTGCTTGGTAAGGCCTGGAGAGTTTTTCAATTTCTGCTAAATTGGGTTGAT
>JAOKVV010000031.1 GCA_028336925.1 Vicingaceae bacterium
GGAAAATGGTCGATTCAGCAGGTTATTCCTTACCCAAACCAAAAGACGTAGTCGGATATGATACAAGTCAAATCCCAACAATTAGAAGTCAGCAATTACAGTTATCGAGTGTTTTTAAAGCTCAAAACGAAATCAATTCTAACAGAATTACAGGATACCTTCAACGAAATTGGAACTACAGACTTAAAGATACTTCTGAACTAAGCTTCACTGCAGGTATTCGAACTAACTATTGGACCTTTAACAATGAAAATGTTATTAGTCCTAGAGCTAGTGTGGCCTATAAACCAAATTGGAAGCGAGATTATTTATTCAGACTATCTGGTGGTTATTATTATCAAGCTCCATTATACAGGGAATTAAGAAATTTTGAAGGAGAATTAAATGAAAATATTGAGGCACAAAAATCAGTGCAAATTGTAGCAGCAGCAGACTATAATTTCAAAGCTTGGGACCGACCATTTAAATGGACTACGGAGGTATATTACAAGCACATGACGAATATCATTCCCTATGAAATTGATAACGTAAGAATACGGTATTACGCCGAAAATAATGCAAATGCCTACGCAACAGGTATCGATATGAAAGTGAATGGTGAGTTTGTAAAAGGAGTAGAATCTTGGGCAACTTTTGGATTAATGAAAACAGAAGAAGACATTTCTAACGATTTTTATTATGATTATTTTAATAGCGATGGAGAGAAAGTAATTCCGGGTTTTACCTTTAACCAGGTTGTTGTTGACAGCATAAGAAATGAGCCAGGTTATATTCCACGCCCTACTGATAATAGATTCAATTTTAGTGTTTTCTTTCAGGATTACTTACCAAACAATCCAACATTAAAGGCCAACATTACTTTTCACTTCGCAACAGGTCTTCCTTTTGGTCCGCCATCATATGAGCGGTATAAAGATACATTGAGAATTCCATCCTACCTGAGAGTAGATATTGGTTTTACTAAAATCTTAAAGGGTGAAGATAAAGTACTTTCTGAAAAAAATCCATTTAGACACTTTAATAATATATCATTGAGTGCTCAAGTATTTAATCTTTTACAACGAAATAACACGATATCCTATTTATGGGTAAGCGATGTTTCAAATCGCCAATATGCCGTTCCAAACTATCTTACTTCTCGTCAGCTTAATGTAATGTTGCAGTTTACTTTTTAAACTAAACTGCCTATCTTCGATTTTTAAAACGATGATAAAAAGGCTATGAACTCAAAATTGCGTTTCCTATCGCTTTTCTTTATTGGACTACTGCAGTTGGCATTACTATTTGTTGTATTTAATGCATTGAGCAATCAAGCTATTTTTGAGCAGACACTAGGGAAACTAACCGACAATTATGTGCGTTTTGACGACGAAAACGGAATGCAAGTTCGAAAAGAAAATACAGCATATAATTCCATCACAGAAAACAATTTAACTACATGGGATGCTGCTATATACAAAGCTATATCAGAGAGAATGTATATCCCTGAAGAAGCTAATTACGGACGAGTAAGAGGAGCTTTATTTCCTCTATTTCCATTACTCTGGAAATTATCCAATAGTAGTATTTATTCCATATCAATTATAAACTACCTTTTATTCATTTCAGGAATCGCGTTCCTTATAATTACGCTATACCATTCAACATTTTTCAATCAGTTAATTGCTTTTTTAATTGCAAGTAATTTACCATCAATGGTTATCTACCTTATTCCCTACTCAGAAGCTCTTTTCTTGTTTACTGCAGCAATTGGATTTTATGGAATTATCAAAAAAGTGCCACTACTCTATTTTGTTGGATTTATGCTAATGGCTATGGTTAGGCCGGCAACTCTATTTGTTGCCCTAGCAGTTGTTTTTACAGAGCTGTGCCTTTTGTTTTATCATAAAAACGTTATTTCATTTTTTAAGAATATTGCTCTTAAAACGCTCCCCTTCCTGCTTGGATACCTTGCAGTAATTTTGCTTCAATATTATTACTCAGGAAGTTTTTATACCTATATCGATGCGCAGAAATATTGGGCAGGCAGTATTCAACTTTTCTCTTCTGTCTCTGATTGGTCAATTGAAGGATTTGCGTTAAGTACCTTTGCCATATTCGGAGTTTGCCTGCCTGCTGCCATAGCTTTTCTTTATCTTTTCTTTGGAAAAGGAACTCCTTCCTATCAGTTTAAGAATAACCTACTGTCTAGTCAACGGTCATACCTATTGCTCATATCTATTTTCTACCTCGTAGGATTATTAATTTTTACGTTAATCACATCAGGTGGAAACCTGCATAGCTTTTACCGCTTTATCCTAGCATCTCCATTTTTTTATGCAAGCCTTTTCCTTGGTATAGACTATCTTCCTAATAAAAAAACGTTTAAAATAGAATGGAGCTATTTAATTTGTATGGTTATTATGCTCCTCTTTTTATTCACGGTAGAGTTTGGTGGGACTAGGCTCCAGTTTTCATTTGTTGGTTTATTGTTGTTTATCTTTTTGGGCTCCTTTTTATTGGTAAAAAACTACTTGAGTACACCGTTGACCATTTTTTTAACTGCTTTATTGGTTCTTTTTTGCGTGGTATGGAATACGTATTTATACAATATGTATCTCTCTGATGGTTGGATATTTACCTAATATAAAAAATAGTGTTAATTTTGAAGTCTTGTAATAAGAAGTACCTCGAGGATTGCGTGTAGTCGTATTTCCATAACCCCTTTAGTTACATTTTCTAATCATGTCAAAATTACCTAAGGAGAATCGATTTGTCGATTTATCTGACTACGGAAGGCCTGCCGCAAGAGTAATAGCTCGTAGTTTACAAAACACCCCATTTACTGCCATCCACGTTACCATAGCATTTGTTATTACCGGACTAATTGCATTAGTGAGTATTGTTTACCATTATTATTGGGCTACTGCTTTTTTACTGGTTTTGAAATCTATCTTAGACGGTGCAGATGGAGAATTAGCCCGTTTAAAAAATCAACCATCTTATGTTGGACGATACCTTGATTCTGTTTCTGATATCATTCTTAATTTCTTGATATTATTGACGATTTGGTACATTACGGATACCTCCATTATTTTGACAATTCTTGCTTTTATAGGCATTCAGCTTCAAGGAACGCTCTATAATTACTACTACGTAATTCTAAGAAATAAATATGCAGGCGATACCACAAGTAGAATATTTGAAGATAAAGCACCTACTGCGATGAAGGGAGAAAAACAAAAAAATGTAAACCTTCTATTTAGACTCTACTACGTACTATACAGCAGATTTGATAAAGCAATTTACCGGCTAGATAAAAGGGCAGTAGAAGATAATCACCTACCAAACTGGCTAATGACAGCTGTTTCTACGTTTGGTTTGGGTTTTCAATTACTGATTATTGGGTTAATGCTTGCTTTTAATTTAGAACAATTTATTATTCCATTTTTTATCGGATACTCCGTTTTTATCCTAGTTTTCATTGGATTAAGAAAATGGGTTAATTAATCCACTACCCACTCCATCATAAACTCGAACTTTTAAATTAACTCCTTTATTTTGAAATAAATAGATGTAAAAATTTCTGACTAAATCTTAACCATATTAAACCGATAGGGTTTAAATACTTTTAGTAACTTTGAAGATAAAATAAATTTAAATTGAGTACCTTAGAAGTCATTTCTATACTTGGAATACCCGTTTTACTAGCAGGTTTCCTTTCCATAAATATGGGAGCAAGTGGCACATCCACAGCTTTTGCAGCCGCTTATGGTGCTTACGTTATCAAAAAGAAATGGATTCCGATTTTATTTGGAATAATGGTGATTATAGGCGCATTCTTGGGAGGAAAAGAGGTGTCTTTAACATTAGGAGAGGGAATTCTACCACCTGAACTGTTCACACCGATTTATACCTCTGTTATTCTTTTCGTTATTGCGATCTCTTTGTTTGGCGCTAATTTAATGGGTGTTCCCCAATCAACAAGTCAAACAACTGTATTAGCTATAGCCGGCGGTGCAGCAGCTTTAGGGAAGTTAAACACTGATAAATTGTTATATGAAATAATCCCTATGTGGTTTATTTTACCATTTGTAGGATTTACGTTAACATACATCATTTCTAAGTGGATATTCCCACATATAAAAACCAAATCCTTAGAAGGCGATTTTGAACACATAAGAGAATACAAAGGATTAAAAACAGCATTGATTATTTCTTCTTTATACGTCGCGTTTTCTGTTGGGGCAAATAACGTTGCTAACGCTGCAGGGCCAATTGCCTCCCTATTTTTTAATGAATTTGGTGTTGTTGAAATCAATGGATGGTCGGTAAGCATGATTTGTTTGCTAATAGCAGCGCCACTATTTGGTTTTGGAAGTTATTTACTTGGCTTTAAGATTACTCGATCAGCTGGGAAAGAAATTGTAAAAATTACCCCTTTCTACGCAACCATTATTGGAATTATAGTTGCCTCTCTCCTATTCTATGCCTCCATCACACAGGGAATTCCTAGTTCATTAGTTCAGTTGAATGGAGCGTGCTTCATTGCGTTGAGCATGACTAAATCAGGGAGAAAATTGACCCTTTCTAATAAAACTGTTCGCAGATTTTTAAGTGTTTGGATGGTCGCACCCGCTTTTGCATTTTTAGTGACTTATTTGTTGACGTTGTTGGTGGTGGATTTAGCATAAGTTAGCAACTAATCTACTTTCAAATCCTTATGTTAAGAAAATCAAAACCACAAAACTATTCAAATCCTAACTCAGTGTCATGAAAAGAGGTCAATAATAACTGTGATATAAAATGATAAAATTTCCAGTTCTTATTAAATCAATTATATCTTCCTCAATGACTTACGAGACAAAATAAAACTCGCCAACACCAAAACAGCTCCTAAGGCAAATGGCGCTCCTGCAAACTGAAAAGGTGCATCATCTTGGGTGAACTGATAAAATAGATTCGTCATCACCAAAGGTCCAATAATTGACGACAAACTGATTAAAGCTGTCATGGCACCTTGTAATTCTCCTTGCTCATTATCTGCCACTTGATTAGAAACCACGCCCTGCAAAGTTGGAGATGCAATACCTCCCAAACAGTATGGTAGCAAAAATGCAAACAACATCCAACCTTGAGTAGTAGAAGCAAACAATGTAAGCCCTATAATCCAAAAAACATAACCGATGTAAATGGTCTTCTTCTCACCCCAAAGTTTTACGGCATATTTCACTAAGCCACCTTGAACAATCGCTACAATTACACCCACAACCCCTAAAGAATAGCCAACCATTGTTTCATCCCACTCAAACTTAAACATGGTAAAATAGGTCCACGTAGTTTGTACCGCCTGGCTCGCCATATACACCAAAAAGAAACTGACCATTAAGCCTGCAACAATTGGATATTTACGAATCAATTTTAGTGAGCCTAATGGGTTTGCACGCTTTAAATCAACTTCCCTGCGCTTTTCAGGCGCTAATGACTCAGGTAAAATAAAGAAGCCATACACCACATTTAAAAGAGTAAGTCCTGCTGCTATCAAAAATGGCAACTGGAGACTCACTTTAGCCGCTAAACCACCAATTACAGGCCCAATTATAAAACCTAAACCAAATGCAGCTCCAATCATTCCGAAGTTTTGTGCTTTCTTTTCAGGTGTACTAATATCAGCAATGTAAGCTGTAGCCACGGTAATACTAGCTCCTGTGATTCCGGCAAATACTCTACCCACAAATAACCAACCAATGGATGGAGCAAATGCATGAAAAATGTAATCAATTCCCAAGCCTAAAAGGGCTAGTAAAAGAATTGGTCTACGGCCAAATTTATCGCTTAATATTCCCATTAACGGAGCAAACAGAAACTGCATAATTGCAAAAGCAAAAATCAACCAACCTCCTATTCTGGAAGCTTCACTTAGCCCACCTTCTGTTAGATTTTCAATCAATGAGGGTATTACTGGAATGATAATTCCAATACCAATTATATCCACCAATATGGTGATGAATATAAATACCATGGAAGCGTTTTTATTTTTCAATTTATTTAATCAAAATCATTCGTAATAGATAAATATTCCTTTTATCATTTTCTTTACTTTTTGATGAGCAAAAAGTAAAGAAAAAACTCAGCCCTTAGAAAAAAGAAACCAAATTCTCGTATTTCCAAAGTTCCCGCCTGCCGCGGACAGGCAGCCGGATGATCTTCTCGGTCCACCTTCGAAGCTTTCCGGTTTCACTAAGGGACTACTTCTAATTTAGTTCCATTTTTCTAAATGGCATTTCTAAAATCATAAGTTTATCATTCATTTTTTATTCTCTGATAATTCTACTCTTTTGTATTCCTATGAATTAGTTAATTAAAATTTAATCCATCAATAGTAAAATCTAAATGGTGATTTTCAAGCCGTCGTAAGCTAACTCTACGCCTTTTGGCAACAAAGGCATTTCTTCGTCATACTTACCCAGTAAATGACTGATATGTATCAAGTAAGCTTGCTCCACTTCAAGTTCTTTTATCAACTCAAGTGCTTCTTCCAAATTGTAATGTGAAATGTGCTTTTCTTTTCGCAAAGCATCAATTACCAAAACCTTTGTGCCTTTAATCTTTGCTTTTTCCTCTTCGGCAATAAAATTAGCGTCGGTGATGTACGTAAAGTCGTTAATACGAAATCCTAAAACAGGGAGTTTATAATGCATTACTTGGATTGGAATTAATTCTAATCCATTGATTTTAAATGGATTTA
Source organism: Vicingaceae bacterium (assembly GCA_028336925.1). Taxonomy (GTDB): domain Bacteria; phylum Bacteroidota; class Bacteroidia; order Flavobacteriales_E; family Vicingaceae; genus Acidiluteibacter. The sequence goes on from JAOKVV010000031.1 coordinate 6,728, forward strand.
AATCAATCGTCGTTAGGTTGACTCTTGGCACTCCGGGGTAGGTTTTTTCTGCGAAAATGTAAGCGTATTCTCGTTTTAATGCCTCCTGAACTTGCTCAGTCGCAAAAACTTCCATATCCTTCTTTTGCTTAAAGTTAAATGCTCTAATATCGTCTAAACCTGCTACATGGTCTTTGTGCTCATGCGTAAAAACGACTGCATCTAATCGCTGTACTTTTTCTCTCAGCATTTGCTGGCGAAAGTCGGGCCCTGTATCAAAAACGATATTTTGCTTGGGAGTAGAAACCATAATAGAGGTTCTTAACCGATCATCTTTCGGGTTTTCGGAAACACAAACAGCACAATCACAACCAATAACAGGAACCCCTTGAGAAGTTCCTGTTCCTAAAAATGTGACTGTTATTTCGTTTTGTTTCATTATGCCGGTACTGCGTATAATTCTTTCAATACAGTAACAACATGATCAACATCTTGTTTGGTATTAAATCGTGAAAACGAAAAACGAATAGATGGACGCTCCATTACAGAACCAATAGCTCTCAATACGTGAGAACCAACATTACTACCTGATGAACAAGCACTGCCACCACTTGCGCATATTCCTTCTATATCTAAATTATACAAGAACATATCACCCATATCATTCGGCGGAAAGCAAACACTTAAAACCGTGTATAATGAATCCTTACTAGCTGATTGTCCGTTAAAATGCACATCTGGAATCGAAGCTTTCAGCTGATCAACCATGTACATTTTAAGGTCAGTCACGTATTTTTGGTGACCTTCCATATCTTCATGTGCTAATTCTACCGCCTTTGCTAAACCAACAATACCGTGAATATTTTCTGTTCCTGCTCGCATATTACGCTCTTGAGCTCCACCAGTAATCATTGGTTTAAGCTTATAATCAGCATTTACATACATAAATCCTATTCCTTTAGGACCATGGAATTTATGTGCTGCACAAGTAGCAAAATGCATGTTTAATTTCTTAAAATCAAGTTCATAATGGCCCATTGTTTGTACGGTATCACTATGAAAAAGTGCGTTGTATTCTTTGCACATCGCTCCTACTTTCTCTAACGGCAGTAGGTTAGCAATTTCATTGTTTCCATGCATTAGAGAAACAATGGTTTTATTCGTTGTATCTTTTAATAATTCTTCTAAATGAGCTAAATCAATAGCGCCTTCAGCATCCAACTTCACTAACTCTAAAACTATTCCATCATTAGCAGCGAGCTCCTCAGCGGTGTGCAAAACCGCATGATGCTCAATAGCTGATGTAATGATACGCGTAACGCCCAAATCATGAACAGCACATCGTAAAATCATGTTATCAGCCTCTGTGCCGCCAGAAGAAAAGAAAAACTCTGCAGGAGAAGCATTAAAATACTTAGCTATTTGTTTACGAGAAGTTTCAATAAGTGCCCTAGCCTCACGGCCTTTTGCATGAATTGAAGATGGGTTTCCATAGGTCTCTGTCAAAACAGGTACCATCGCTTGCACTACTTTAGGATCTACCGGAGTAGTTGCTGCATTATCAAGATACACTCTCATGCTTAGTTTTCTTTAATGATTTCTTTAATATCTGCTATAATTTTACCAGCTAAATGGTCTGCTGTAGAAGCTGTCTCACTTTCGGAATAAATTCGAATAATTGGTTCAGTATTTGATTTTCGCAAATGTACCCACTCTTTATCAAATTCTATTTTCACGCCATCAATAGTTGATATGGGCTGCTTTTTATATTTATCATGGATTCTTTTTAGAATCAAATCTACATCGATATCGGGGGTTAATTCTATCTTATTTTTAGAGATGTAGTAGTTGTTATAACTGGCTCTTAAAGTGGAAGCACATTTTGTGCAATTCCCATCTTTAAAGTTCGCTAATTGCGATAAAAACAGCGCTATACCAACTAAAGCATCCCTTCCATAGTGCAACTCAGGATAGATAACACCACCGTTTCCTTCACCGCCAATTATAGCGCCTACTTCTTTCATTTTCTCCACCACGTTCACTTCTCCAACTGCAGAAGCGCTATATTCTCCGCCATGCTTTTCAGTCACATCTCTCAGCGCTCTAGTGCTTGACAAGTTAGAAACGGTATTTCCTCTTTTTGATTTACTCAAAACATAGTCGGCTACTGTAACTAAGGTATATTCTTCGCCAAACATTTCGCCATCTTCAGAAACAATTGCCAAACGATCTACATCTGGATCAACCACTAAACCTAAATCAGCATTATGCTTTCTTACGGCAGCAGATATTTCCGTTAAATTTTCTGGTAAAGGCTCTGGGTTATGCGGAAAATGACCATTTGGTTCACAATACAATTCTACAATATCGGTAACACCTAAAGCGCGCAATAAAGCCGGAACATAGATTCCACCTGTGCTGTTTACACAATCAATAACTATTTTAAAGTTCTTCTTTTCAATGGCCTCCTTATCGACTAAAGGAAGCGCCAAAATCAAATCAATGTGTTTCTGTAAATAAATATCGTTTTTGGTGATAGATCCAATATGACCGACAGTTGCATATTTCATATCACCACTTTCGGCAATGGTTAGAATCTCTTCACCATCAGCTCCAGACAAAAACTCGCCCTTTTCATTCAGTAATTTCAGTGCATTCCACTCTTTTGGATTATGGCTAGCAGTAATTATAATTCCGCCATTAGCCTTTTCTTCCGTTACAGCCACTTCTACTGTGGGGGTGGTAGAAAGTCCTAAATCAATTACGTGAATACCTAGACCTACTAAAGTACCTGCAACTAAATTAGTCACCATTTCGCCTGAAATTCGTGCATCTCTACCAATCACGACAGTAACCTTATTGTTTGACTCTAAACTCCTTGCTAAAACCCAAGAACCATAAGCAGAAGCAAATTTCACAATATCCATCGGACTTAGTCCATCACCTGCTTTCCCTCCAATAGTTCCTCTAATTCCTGAAATTGATTTAATTAATGTCATATCTATTTTGATCGTTTGAGTCACAAAAGTAGCAAAATTCTCTACTTTATATCTGTTTAAATCTTTGTGTAAAACAATATACCTTTAGCGGTATTCTTTGCGGTTTATTAATAACTTTGCTTTTAAGTAAACGCCTATGGAAGAAAGTAACAGTCGCTACAATGAAGATGATTCAGAATTTTACTCAGTTAAGCGATTCGAGGAGATGATTTCAAATGATTCAACAGCTTATTTTGATGTTGATGAATTAGAAGAAATGGTTGATTATTATTTAGATAATAACAATTCAAAACAAGCACTAGAAGTGGTTGATTTTGGTTTATCTCAGCACCCTGCATCTACAACTTTACTCATCAGTAAAGCGCAGGTTTTTGTTTCTATGCACAAACCTAATCAAGCGCTTAAATATTTAACTCAAGCTGAGTTAGTAGAACCCTTCAATATAGATTTATTTCAGTTGAAGGCCACTACCTATAGTCAACTGCGCCAAACAGATAAAGCAATTGAGAATTACAAAAAAGCGCTTGAATATGTTGATGAAAATGAGCGTGAAGAAATTCTTATGAGTATATCATTTGAGTATGAAAACTTGAATAAATATGATGAGGCCATAGAATATTTATCGCTTATCTTGAAAGAGTTTCCTGAAAATGAAATTGCTTTATATGAATTGTATTTCTGCTTTGAAATAAGCAATCAATTAGACAGAGCTATTCAATTTTTTCAAACTTACATTGATGAAGATCCTTATTCTCACCTAGGGTGGTATAATTTAGGTGCGGCTTACATGAAAAATGATCTTTTTGAAAAAGCAATAGATTGTTTTGATTTCTGTATCGCAATTAGAGAAGATTTCGCGTCGGCTTACTTTAGCAAAGCCATTAGTCTTGAAAATTTAGATCAATACCAAGCAGCAATTGACTGTTTTAAAGAAACATTTGAGCATGAAGCGCCTGAGTCAATGACTTATTATTACATTGGTGAATGTTATGAAAAGTTAGAAGAAAATGAACAAGCGCTGCATTATTACAAAAAAGCAACTCAATTGGATGCTTTTTGTGCTGAAGCTTGGGTAGGTATGGGCGCAATATATAATGAGTTAGGCCATTTACATGAAGCAATTCATTACATTAAAAAAGGAATTGAACTGGATGAGTATAATCCTGAATTTTACTATGTTTTCGGCGATGTACAAGCAAAACTTGGATTCTTAGAAGAGGCACTAATTGCTTATGAAAAGGTAAAAGAATTAGATCCAGAAAACCAAGAAATATGGTACGATACAGCTTGGATGTATGACCAATTAGATAATAAAACTTCTGCCTTACTTTGCTTTCAAGAAGGCATTGAATTACAGGAGAAAAATGATAGATTACTTTATAGTTTCGTTGCTTTTTTATTAAAGTATGGACGAAAAGAAGATGCCTTATTTAACTTAGACAAGGCACTGGCGTTGAATTTCGATGGATATGAGTATCTTTTTGAAGTACAACCAGAAGCAAAATATAACCTAAGTGTATTAGAATTAATAGATTATTATAGATCATAGATGAAAAATTTTGAACTGCCGTTTATCCCCGAGAGACCGGCAAAACCGAGAGAGAGTGGTGTTACAATGATGATGGATAAGGGATTAAGTATTCGTCAATCCGAAGACTTTTTAGATGCCTCAGGTCACCTAGTTGATATAATTAAGTTAGGTTTTGGAACGTCTTTTGTTTCTAATGACCTTCAAAAGAAAATAGATTTATACCACGGTGCAGGTCTTAAAGTATATTTAGGTGGGACATTGTTTGAAGCCTTCATCGCCAGAGGTATGTTCGATGATTATCGAAAGCTTTTGGACAAATTAAAACTTCAAACTACTGAAGTTTCTGATGGTTCTATAGATTTACCTCACGATGTCAAGTGCAATTATATATCAACGCTTGCAAAAGATTTTACGGTATTATCAGAAGTAGGATCAAAAGAGGAGGGTATTTTAATCAGTCCAGGAAAATGGATTAGTATGATGAATACAGAACTTGAAGCCGGTTCATGGAAAGTAATAGCTGAGGCACGAGAAAGCGGTACTGTTGGTATTTATCGTCCGAATGGAACTGCACATAGTGCTTTGGTGAGCAAAATCTTAAAAAGGGTGCCGAAAGATAAAATTCTTTGGGAAGCACCTATCAAAGGACAGCAGGTTTGGTTTATTCAACTTTTAGGACCTAATGTCAACTTAGGTAATATTGGCCACGATGAAGTTATTCCATTAGAAACTCTTCGTATTGGTTTAAGAGGAGACACCTTTTTTCAATATTTACCTGAAGAAATGATTTCAAAATTCAAATAATAACTCATGCAGTCCATTAGTCCTCAAGACCTAAAAAATTCATTAAATAACGGCCAATATCAAATTATTGATGTACGAGAGCCTTATGAATTTGAAGATTTCAATATCGGTGGAATTAATATACCACTAGATAACGTTTTGTCTTCAGTAGATCAGATTGATGTAGCTAAAGATGTGGTATTTTGTTGCCAAAGTGGAAATAGATCAAAAGCAATAGTTATGGCCTTGGAGCGTAAATTTAAACTGACCAATTTGTGGACGCTTGAAGGCGGAGTTGCCGCGTTTAAAGAATTGACGGCATAAGCATGAAAAGAAGTATAAAGGATTATGCGCTAATCTCACTCAAAGGAATGGGTATGGGAGCTGCAGATATTGTTCCAGGTGTTTCAGGTGGCACTATTGCATTGATTGCCGGTATTTATGAAGAATTTGTAAATACGCTTAAATCATTTAACCTTACGGCAATTAAAGCTTTAAGAACCGATGGTATTCCAGGAGTTTGGAAACACATCAATGGTAACTTTTTAGTTGCTTTATTTTTAGGAATAGCTATTAGCTTAGTTTCAATGGTTAAGGTGATTAAATTTCTTTTAGCCAATCATCCAATTCTTATTTGGTCGTTTTTCTTTGGATTAATTGTCGCTTCAGCCATTTTTGTTGCTAAAACCATTACTAAATGGAATGTAGCGAACATTATTGGCCTTTTGGGCGGAACTGCTTTAATTTATTGGATTACCTCAGTAGTTCCAGCTGCTACACCGAATACTTGGTGGTCGATTTTATTAAGCGGAGCTATTGCCATTTGCGCCATGATTTTACCGGGTATTTCAGGTTCATTTATCTTAGTCTTATTAGGAAAATACGCTTATATTATTGATTCTTTAAGTCAATTTAAATTTGATGTCATTGCTTTATTTGGTGTGGGCTGTGTAACAGGATTATTGAGTTTTTCTCATTTATTATCTTGGTTATTAAAAAACTACCACAACTTAACGATGGCTATTCTAACCGGATTTATGGTTGGATCCTTAAATAAAATATGGCCATGGAAAGAAACCTTGAGCTATATGATCGACCGACATGGAGAACAAAAACCATTGGAGCAAATTAATTTACTTCCACAGCAATTTGAAGGCGATAGCCAACTAATAGCAGGAATCGTTTTAGCGATAGTTGGTTTTGCATTAATCTTTGTTTTAGAAGGATTGGGTAAGCAATTTAAAAAAGCATAAACCATGAAGCAATATGGTTTAATTGGCAAGTCACTCTCCCACTCGTTCTCTAAAAATTACTTTGAACAAAAGTTTGAAAAAGAAGAAATAACTGATGCTAACTATTCCTTATTTGAATTAGCTGAATTGAAAGACTTTCAGCGTTTAATTGAGCGTGAAAATCTTTCAGGACTTAACGTAACGATTCCGTATAAAGAAGCTATTATACCTTATTTATCCGAGTTGGATGAAGAAGCTAAAGCAATTGGTGCAGTTAATACCATTCAGTTTACTAAAAGTGGCTTAAAAGGCTACAATACTGATGTAATTGGCTTTAGAAATAGCATTAAACCATTCTTAGAAAATATACACACTAGAGCGTTAATTTTAGGCACAGGAGGCGCTTCTAAAGCGGTGGCTTATGCATTGGAGCAATTAGGAATTAAGATCCTCTATGTAAGCAGAACTCCAAAAGGTGAAAATCAAATTAACTACGAGGATGTAAATCAATATGTAATGAAACATCATTTATTGATTATCAACACCACCCCAATTGGTACTTTTCCTAATATTGGTGAAGCTCCTGAAATCCCTTATGAATATTTGACGCATCAACATTTCTTATATGATTTGGTCTACAATCCTGCAGAAACAGAATTTCTAAAACATGCTAAAACTGCCGGAGCTATTGCTGTAAATGGTGAGCAAATGCTGAAAATACAGGCAGAAGAGGCTTGGGAAATTTGGGGGTTGCAACGATTTTAATCAATTTAAAGGATATTAATCTAAACATTAATCCTGTTTTTACTTAGATGATCGAAAACAGATGCAAACTTTTCCAAAGTTGTATTCTCTGCTAAAACTTTGAAAAAGTTAATTTACCCATCATTGATTTCTACAATACTGAGAAAAATGAATGCTTAGAAAACCTGTCAGGTTTGATTTATAAAACGATAATTCATTGACGTAAATATAATTACAGTGGAATCTAATCCTGAATAATTATAATAATTTGGGGATTGGAGTAAAATAAACATGTTCATTTTCCTACTATATTAGATAACTCTCGAGTAATTTTACGCTAGAAAAATTTAAAACTAACTACAATCCCACTTTTCGCATGCAGAAAAATACGCTTATAAAAAATACAACAATCGTTACTGATGGAAAATCGAAGATTGGTGATGTGCTGATCGCTGATGGAATTATTCAACAAATAGGAAATATTAAACCAGAAGACCATTACACAATTATAGATGGGACTAATAAACACTTGCTGCCCGGCGTAATAGATGGACAAGTACATTTTAGAGATCCGGGGCTAACACATAAAGGTGATTTATACACTGAAAGCAAAGCCGCTATTGCAGGTGGAACTACTTCATTTATAGATATGCCTAACACTGTGCCCAATATATTGACGGTGGAGTTGTTGGAAGAGAAATATACTATTGCAGCAGAAAAGTCATTAGCTAACTATTCTTTTTTTCTTGGCGTAAATGGCGATAATATCGATGAAATAGCTAAAATCGATACCACTAAATTTATTGGTGTTTCTGATGATGGATTATACTTCACTAAAAAGGGAAACCTACTTGCGGATAATCCTGAAACAATGGAAAAGTTATTTTCTAATTGTGAATCAATTATAACCATACATTCTGAAAAAGAGCAAATTGTAGAAGCAAACGAGGAAAAGTACCGAGCCATATATGGTGATGACGTTCCTGTAAAGTTCCACCCAGATATTAGGAGTTCTGAAGCATGCTATGAAGCAAGTAAAAGAGCCATTAGCCTAGCCAAAAAACATGGCGCTCGTTTACATATTCTGCACTTAACTACCGCAGCAGAAACTGATTTATTTGATAACCATCTTCCTTTAAAAGATAAAAAAATTACCACCGAAGTATCTGTGCATCATTTATGGTTTGATGATGAGGATTGTGATCGATTGGGAACTTTAATTAAATGGAATCCTGCGATTAAGTCTAAAAAAGATAAAGATGGATTATTAAAAGCTTTATTGGATGATAGAATTGATTTAATCACTACGGATCATGCTCCGCATGTTTTAGAGGAAAAAATGAAACCGTATTTCCAATCTATGTCGGGAGCGCCAATGGTGCAACATTCTCTTAATTGTATGTTAGAATTCTATCATCAAGGTAAAATTTCGCTCGAAAAAATAGTTGAGAAAATGTGTCACAATCCTGCTATTCTATACCGGATGACGAAAAGAGGGTTTATAAGAGAAGGTTATCACGCTGACTTAACACTTGTAGACCTTAAGGACTCATTTACAGTAAGTAAAGATAATATTTTATATAAGTGTGGGTGGTCACCATTAGAAGGTACTACTTTCCATTCCAAATAATTAAAAACTTTCGTAAATGGAAATCAAGTTAATAATGAAGGCCAATTTAATTAAACCAATAGATGTATTGCGATTATAGGTTGAACACAGCTTACATTCATCTATCTTTATTTTCATAAAAATTATTTTGATTGATTTATAGTAAATTATATTCAACCATTAGTGTCCGATAAAAAAACAAAAGCATACCTAATTATTAAGTCTTGGAGGTATAATTATTTTATAT
>JAOKVV010000032.1 GCA_028336925.1 Vicingaceae bacterium
AGTTGCAGGAAGGCAAAAAAGGCCTTAACGCTGTTAACGTAAAACTTGCTTAATATTTATAGAATTTGAATCTTTAAGCCTAAGCCCTGTTTTTTCCGAAATAGGGCTTTTTCTTTTAGTCCTTTTTTTGCAAAGGATAAAAGCAGGTAATATTTAGTGATTATTACTTCTGATTAAAAATTATTCCACTTGAAGTTTAACCTTCTACCGAATAATAAAAAGGTATTCACTTGTTTCTACCAACAGGTATCTTACAGCTAGCTTTACTATTTAAAGTTTAATGCTTATAAATCTGATCTTTGGCTACTTTACAGGTAAATAGAACTCTGTTATCTGAATTAACCACCAATTAGTTTACCCCCTTTTGGTAAATTAAGGCCTAAATTTATTGAGGTGATTGAATTATAGTTTCCTAATAACACAGACTTTATAACTTAGTAAAAATAAGCTAACAATTACAAATCTCTCCATTCTGCAGTGTCCACCATATCTACCCAACGTTTCATTTTCTTTTGAATCACCTTAAAGTGGTGTTTGTCCTCTTCTGTTACAAACGTAATGGCTTCTCCAGGATTATCCGCTCGTCCTGTTCGCCCAATTCGGTGAATAAAGTCTTTTGGAGATCTTGGTAGTTCGTAATTTACAACGAATGGCAAAAACTCAATATCTATGCCACGAGAAAGTAAGTCTGTAGCAACCAATGTTTGTAGCTTTCCTTTTTTAAACAGAGCCAAACTCTCTTGCCTGTTTCCTTGCGTTTTTTTGCTGTGAATAGCTCGAGATGAAATACCATTGTTATGTAATTTATCAGAAACTTTGTCCGCTTCTTTTGTAGAAGAAGTGAAAATCAATACCTGATTCATTTTGTTGTCGTTAATTAGCTTACGTAATAATGGCCCTTTGTTTTCTTCTGTTACAAAGTAACCAGTTTGAGTAATTAATTCAATGTTCGTTTCGGCTGATTGAATTTTTATCGTTTCCGGATTATTCAAAAGTACTCGCTCTATAGAAAGAACTTCAGGGCTTAGTGTTGCAGAAAAGAGCAAATTCTGACGTAGCGAAGGTAATAGCCTAAATATACTATTCATCTCCTCCTTAAAACCCAAGTTGAGCATTTTGTCGGCCTCATCTAAAACCAATGTTTCCACATTAGAAATATACAACGCTTTGTTTTCTAACAGCTCTAATAACCTTCCTGGTGTAGCTACCAATACATTTACTCCATACATTCCTTTCATTTGTGGGTTGATGGAAACACCACCAAAAACCGACATTGTTTTTACTGCGTAAGAAAGTGATTTAGAAAGTGAAGTAAATACCTCTCCAACTTGCACAGCTAATTCACGAGTAGGAACTAATACCAACGTATTTACATCACGTGTTTTAGTCGCCGTTTTTCCTTTGAGTTTCATTAATATGGGCAGTGCATAACTCGCTGTTTTTCCCGAACCCGTTTGTGCAATTCCTAAAACATCACGCTGTTTTAGTATTGCAGGTATTGCTTTCTCTTGAATTGGATAAGGTGCTGTAATGCCTTGATTAGATAATTCTTTAATTAATTCAGTGGAAATACCAAGTTGGGAAAATGTCATAATAATAATCGCTAATGTGTCACAAAGATAAGGTCTATCTTTCAACCCAAAGCATAAAACATTCTACTATTTAGGGTGTTTGTTATTTAAATAAAAACTCAATATCATGTTCGGATTATTTAAAAAGAAAACTGAAAAAGAAAAGCTGCAAGAAGAATACAAAAAATTGATGGAAAAATCTTTCCAATTATCCACAACTGATCGAAAGCAAAGTGATATGGTGAGAGCTGAGGCAGAAGAGGTGATAAAGAAAATTGAGTTAATGGACTGAATACTTTATTTTTTTAACAGTCGCTACCAATGTTTATTTAATCTTAGAGACTTTTAAAATTTCAGACACTACTTTCAACTTTTAAATGGGGTAATAAAAATTAATTTTAAGGCGACTGCTCATTATTTTGTAAAAAAATATCTTTCAATTTTGAGTAGTCTTATTACTTTTGTAGGATGATTTTACCAGTAGTAGCATACGGCGACCCAGTATTAAAGAAAGAAGCCGAAGACATAGAAAAAGACAGTCCTGAATTACAAAAGCTAATAGAAGATATGTGGGAAACCATGTATAATGCTGAGGGAGTTGGTTTAGCAGCTCCACAAATTGGTAAATCGCTGCGTTTGTTTTTAGTAGACGCATCACCATTTGAAGAAGAGGAACCATCATTAAAGGGGTTTAAAAAGGTTTTTATAAATCCAATAATCGTTGAAGAAGAAGGCGAGGAGTGGGCATTTAATGAAGGTTGTTTGAGTATTCCCGGAGTTAGAGAGGACGTAAATCGCCTTCCGAAAATTACTATTGAGTATTATGACGAAAAGTGGAATCTAATTGAAGAACAATACGATGGATTGGCCGCTCGAATCATACAGCACGAGTATGATCATATTGAGGGTATTTTATTTACCGACCATTTAGCACCATTAAAACGTACTTTATTAAAGAAACGACTCAATAATGTTAGTAAAGGTAACGTTAGTGTGAACTATAGAATGAAATTTCCAAAAAAGTAAAACCATGAAAAAAAATGTACTTATTGCTTGCTTAGCAGCAGGATTGTTTGCATGTAATCAGCCTGAAAAAGCGGCAGAAACAACTACGGAAAATACAGAAGAGGTTTATGTAAATCCATTTGAGGGTTTAGATCAAGAGGCATTATTGGCGAAAGTGAATGAGTTTGAAGGGAAAGTTTTCAAGCAAGATGGAACGATGGATGTAACCAATGCTAATTTGTTGATTGAGGGATATATCCTTTTTGGAGATTCTTATCCGGAGGCAGCAGAAAGCGCCAACCTATTATTTAAAGCAGCAGAAGTTAGTTTAGGAATGAATCAAGCGCCGAGAGCATTAGGTCTTTATCAAAAAGTGTACAAGAATTATCCTGAGTTTGAGAAACGTCCATTCGCATTGTTTTTACAAGCATTTATCTATGAAAATAACTTAGGTAGATTAGATGACGCAAAGCTGACGTATGAAAAATTCTTAGTAGAATTTCCAGATCATGCAATGGCAGATGATGCAACCTACTCTTTAGCGAACCTAGGAAAATCTCCTGATGAGTTAATTAAGGAATTCGAAGCGAAGAGTAAGAAAGAATCTTAATTTTTATATTCCCGTTCTAGCAGCGATTTTAACCCATCAATGTCTAGGCGGGATTTTAAATTTCCATCCTTGCAGAACGATAATTCTCCGGTTTCCTCAGAAACAATAACAGCTACGGCGGTAGAATTCTCTGTAATCCCAGCAGCGGCTCGGTGTCTTAATCCATAGTTATCCTGAATTTTTGGATTATCTGAAACTGGCATAATGCAACGAGCAGCTTTTATTTTATTATCATGAATAATTACGGCGCCATCGTGCATTGGATTATTCTTAAAAAAGATTGTTTCTAATAGGTTTGCGGTTAATTCACCATTTATTCGATCGCCCGTAGAAGCATGATACTTAAGTTCATTGTCTTTTGAAATAACGATTAATGCACCTGTTTTACTTTTCGACATATTAAAACAGGCCTTTACAATGGCTTTGGTATTGATGGCTGCTGTTTTATCTTCATTCCATTTCCAATTACCAAAACGTTTTCTAATTCTCGGTTGTGCCAAAACACTTCTGTTACCAACAATTAATAGAAATCGGCGTATTTCTTGCTGAAAAACAATGATTAAAGCGATAACCCCGACGCCAATAAATTGACCAAGAATCTCATCTAGTAGTTCCATTTTTAGCGACTCCACAAGTTTCCAAACCAAATAAAGCGACAAAATTCCTAACAGGATCCGAATAGCAACTGTGCCTTTCAGTAAGTTATATAATTGATACATCAGTAAGGCCACTAGGAAAATATCTAGAAAATCGAGCCATCGAATACTAATAAAGGTAAAAAAACTGATGTGTTGCATTAACATAATTCGAAATTACTGCTTTTGGTAAAAGTCCACAATTTTAATTGCTTCCACAGCAGGTTTTACATCATGTACCCTTAAAATTTTTGCTCCATTCTGAAGAGCAAGTGTATGTGCTACGGTGGTTCCGTTTAAAGCATTCTGGGGAGTGATTTCTAATAATTTCCAAATCATTCCCTTTCTTGAAACACCGGCTAGAAGTGGGCAATGAAGTAAATTAAACTCATTGAAATGTTTTAGAATGTGGTAATTATGCTCCATAGTTTTACCAAAACCAAAACCTGGATCTAGAATAACATCTTGAACTTCTAGTTCACGTAAAGCCTGTAATTGTCTGGAAAAGAATTGGATAATTTCTTTAATAACATCTGAGTAAACTGGGTTGTGTTGCATTGTTTCCGGCTTTGCTAATGTATGCATCATGATATAAGGAACTTTAAGTTTGCTAATAGTTGGAATCATATTGGTATCAAACTTTCCACCTGAGATGTCATTGATGAGATGAGCGCCGAGGTCGATTGCTTTTTTTGCAATTTCAGATCGATAGGTGTCGATTGAAATAATAGCGGATGGAAATTCTTTCACAACACTTCTTAAAGCGGGAAGCAATCTTTCAGTCTCTTCCATTTCGCTTATTTCTTTAGAGCCTGGTCGTGTACTCATAGCACCTAAATCTATAAAAGTTGCTCCATCTGTTAGTTGTTGGCCAACCTGCTCAAGGAGTTTTTTTTCTTCTGTAAATCGGCTATTTTCATAAAAAGAATCGGGAGTTATATTAACAATTCCCATCACTTTAGGTGTGGATAAATCGACCAAATTACCTCCACAGTTTAGCGTCAAATTTGTTGGAAAAACAGTATCTTTCGGGTCTTTAAGTGGAGTTGTCATAATAGATTTTAGAATGAATAATACATCGGAACAATATGATTCAATAATAACCAAATGCTACGACATTTTCGGTCAAAAAAGTAAAGATTATGGAACTGCTTGGCGAGTTTTAAGAACGAGCTCATTAACAGACCAACTTTACATCAAGGCTAAGCGAATTAGAAGTATTGAGGATAAAGGAATGAGTAAAGTAGATGAAGGGGTAGAACCTGAGTTTATTGCGTTGGTAAATTACTCTATTATGGCCATGATTCAATTGGAGTTAGGCGTTTCGGAAGAGCTGCACATGGAAGAAGATCGATTAAAAAACTTTTTTCATCAATATGCAAAAACTGCCAAAGACTTAATGATGAATAAAAACCATGATTATGATGAGGCTTGGAGAGAAATGAGGATAAGCTCATTAACCGATTTGATTTTACAGAAAATATTACGAATTAAACAAATAGAGCACAACAAGGGCAAGACATTAATTTCAGAAGGAATTGATGCTAACTATTTGGATATGATAAATTATGCCGTTTTTGCATTGATAAAAATGGACGAACTAGCAAACAACTAATTATATTGATATGAAATTTTTACTGCATTTTTCAAGGCTTTTTGTAGGTAACTTGTTTATATTCTCAGGAGTGGTTAAAGCGAATGATCCGTTGGGTTTTTCCTATAAACTAATTGAGTATTTTGAAGAGTTTGGCACCAATTGGGATTGGTTAATTGAAATTGCAATGCCTTTGGCAGCAGCTATCTGTATTGTAGAAATTGTGCTTGGTATAGCCGTCTTAGTGGGTTATAGAATGAAACAAGTGAGCTGGGTTTTATTGGCGATGATTTTGTTTTTTACCGTTCTTACGTTCGCATCTGCCGTATTTGAAATTGTGCGTTCTTGCGGTTGTTTTGGTGATGCTATTCCGCTTACTCCTTGGGAATCATTTTATAAAGATTTGATTTTACTTGCGTTAATCTTGATTTTATTCGTAAAACGAAACGTAATCGAGCCATTTACAGAAATAAAACCTTCACTCGTTTACTTTCTAATTTCTGTGGCAGTGATGGGCACTTTATCGTATCAATTAAATTGGGAGTTTCCACTTATTCTTACTGGTATAGTATTGGGCGGTAGTTTGGTAATGTTTATGATTAACAAGCAGCAACAAGCAATGGTAGCTGTTTTAGTTTCATTGATTAGTAGTACTGTATTTTCAGTAAACTGTGTGATGCATTTGCCGCAGATGGACTTTAGGCCTTATGCTGAAGGTAAAAATATTTCGGAGCAAATGGAATTGCCAGAAAATGCGATTCAGCCGGTGTATGAAAACATTTTAACCTATAAAAATAAAACTACAGGCGAGGAAAAGGAGTTTACGCAAGAAAATTATCCTTGGGATGATGATAACTGGGAGTGGGTAAATACAGAAAGTAAATTAGTTAAAGAAGGTGATGTAGCAAAGATTACTGACTTTTCAGTGGTAGATGAATCAGGAAATGATATTACCTACAGTGTTTTAGATGAAGAATTGATTTTCTTAACCATTATGTATGATTTAGGTAAAACAGATGTAAGTAAAATAGATGCCATCAATGTAATTGCAAAGCAAGCAGAAGCGGATGCGATTCCATTTGCTGCACTTACAGCTGCTACAGCTGAATACTCTGAAGAGTTTAGACACCAATATCAAACCCCATTTCCATTTTATACCACTGATGGAATTGTGCTTAAAACTATTATTCGCTCTAATCCTGGTTTAGTTCTTTTAAGCAAAGGGACTGTAGTGGCCAAATGGCATAGTAATGATTTACCAACTTATCAGGAAATTAATGAGCAGTATTTTTTAGATAAATAATTTTGATTCAATTTATTACCAAGCGTATAACCTATGGTTTTTTCGTTCTTTTGGGCGTGATTTCTGTTGTATTTTTCTTATTTAATGTGTTGCCAGGTGATCCGGCTCGCATGATGTTAGGTCAGCGTGCGGATAAAGCTTCAATTGAGGCTATTAATAAGGATTTGGGGTTGAATCAACCGCTCCCTGTGCAATTTGCTCTGTATTTAAATGATTTATCTCCCATTTCATTGCACAATACAAGTGATGTAGATAGCAGAACTAAATGGACAGCGGAGAAATATGGAGGCTTTTCGTTACTTACTATTTCAGGTTATCAAGTGGTTATAAAAGCGCCTTATTTGCGTCGATCGTATCAATCGCAGAAGAAAGTAAATGAAATAATTAGTGAAACGCTTTTAGAAACGACTGTTTTAGCCGTTTCAGCAATATTGTTCGCTACCTTTTTAGGAGTTTTATTAGGCATACTGTCAGCTATTTATAAAGATAGTTGGCTTGATAGAATTAGCTTGTTATTCGCGACATCTGGTATGGCGTTGCCTTCCTTTTTTGTTGGAATAATTATCGCTTGGGTATTTGGGTATCTGTTGGCAGATTACACAGGTTTAAACATGACAGGTAGTTTGTATGAAGTAGATGATTTAGGTAGAGGAGAATACTTGGCGTTAAGTAATTTAATTTTACCTGCCATGACATTGGGTGTTCGTCCACTTTCGGTAATTGTGCAATTGAGCAGAAATTCTATGCTTGAAGTTATGAGCCAAGATTTCGTTCGAACAGCAGTTGCCAAAGGGCTAAGCAAGCATATCGTGATTTTAAAACATGCATTAAAAAATGCGTTGAATCCGGTATTGACGGCAGTTTCGGGCATGTTTGCAAGTTTGATGGCTGGAGCAGTTTTTGTAGAAATTGTTTTTGCTTGGAAAGGGATAGGTTGGGAAGTGGTAAATGCCCTAGAAAAATATGATTTACCGGTAGTTATGGGTGCAGTTTTAGTAATTGCAGTCATTTTTGTAGTGATAAATATGATTGTAGATATACTCTATGGAGTTTTGGATCCAAGAGTGCGAGTGAGTTAAAAAAGGATTATGAGAAAGAAAATAGTAGCGGGAAATTGGAAAATGAATCTAAATGTATCCGAAGGTGTTGCATTGGTAGAGGAGTTGAATGTTGGAATAAGCGAGGGTGTTAAAGCCGATGAACTGATTGTATTTCCACCATTTCCACATTTGTATGCTGTAAAAGATCGTGCGATTAAATTACAAGTAGGTGCTCAGAATTGCCACACAGCTTTGAATGGAGCATATACCGGAGAGGTATCTGCGCCAATGTTAAGTTCAATACAAATTAGTCACGTGTTGGTAGGCCACTCTGAAAGAAGGGCTTACTTTAATGAATTAAATGACCTGTTAGCTAAGAAAGTTGATGCAGTATTAGATGAAGGAATGACGGCAGTTTATTGCTGCGGAGAAACCTTGCCTGAGCGAGAAGAGAATCGTCATTTTAATGTGATTGGAGCACAACTAGCTGAAGGATTATTTCACTTGAATGAGAATCAATTAAAACAAGTTGTTATAGCGTATGAGCCTGTTTGGGCGATTGGTACTGGTAAAACAGCTTCATCTGCTCAAGCTCAAGAAGTGCATGCATATATCCGAAAGTTAATAGCAACAAACTATACGGCTGATGCGGCAGAAAATATGAGTATTTTATATGGTGGAAGTTGCAATCCGGCAAATGCACAAGAGCTTTTTAGCCAACCTGATGTAGATGGTGGATTAATTGGTGGTGCATCTTTGAAATCTGCTGATTTTATTCAAATTGCAAATTCTTATTAAAATGAATTATCTAGAGTTTAAGTTTAAAATAGAGCCGGTAAATCCTTTTCAAGATATTTTAATTTATGAATTAGGAAATATTGGATTTGAGAGTTTTACCCAGGATGAGCAAGAAGTTATGGCTTACATAGCAGAATGCGAGTTTAATAAAGAATCCTTGGATGAATTGTATCTTTTTACGCAAGAAGGTGTTAGTTTATCCTATCAAACTACGAGTATCCCACAACAGAATTGGAATGCAGAATGGGAGCGGAATTTTCCTAAGGTTACGGTAGATGATTATTGTGAAATCATTGCACCTTTTCATGAACCTTCTGACGCTGTAAAATTTCAAATTCATATTGAACCTAAAATGAGTTTTGGAACTGGCCATCATGATACTACCTTCATGATGATGCAACTCATGCGAACGCTAGATATAAAAGGCAAGCGCGCAATGGATATGGGTTGTGGTACAGGCGTGTTGGCTATTTTGGCTTTTCTAGAAGAGGCAAAACAAATCGTGGCGGTAGATATTGATGATTGGGCGTATGAAAATACCATTGAGAATTGTGAGCGTAATAATTCACCATCTATTGAAATTCATAAAGGTGGAGCCGATAAAATTGGTGCCAGTATCTTTGATATCTTCATCGCAAATATCAATAGAAATATTTTATTACGCGATTTAGATACTTATGTAAAAAGCATGGCAGTAGGAGCCGATTTATTATTGAGCGGCTTTTTTGTAACCGATTTCGATCAAATGCATCAAAAATTGATGGCACTTGGATTAACACAAGTAAATAAAGTGGATCGAAACAATTGGTGTGCATTGCACTATAAAAAGTAATTTATGAGAAAAGTATTACTATCCTTTCTTTTTGTATATGTAGTAGGAATTTATAAGGGTTCAGCACAAGGCATAAAAAGCTTTCCTTCAGACTCTATTCAGTTTTTTAATCAAATGGAGACTTTTTTAACCGACGCCAGAAAGGAGGGTAAAGACTTTATGAAACAGTTTGAGGAAGTATGGTATGGTGGTTACTTTTCAGAGGCTCAAAGAAGGGGGGTTTACAACATCACCAATCAAATGCTGAATAAAAAGATGCGTGCTTTTCCTGATTTTAGAAATTACTTGTACACGGTAGGAAGTTTTGTAACTTCTGAATTTCAAACCGAGAGTAGTTTCGATCAATGGCAAGCTACCTTGTTAAAATTACTTGATGACCGAAATAAGCGAAATTTTGCCAATTATTTGACTTTTTCAGATGGATTGTTTTCTGAAAACGCGCTTTATGTTTCATCTTCAACCAAGTGGGCTGCAAATAATAACAACTACATATTTGGTTTCGAGGAACTACCAATTTTGAAATTCGAATCACTTGATCTCGTTTGCTTTGCTAGAGGAGATAGTTTAACAATCAAAGGAACGAAAGGGATTTATTATCCAACAGAAGATAAGTGGGTTGGAGAAGGAGGAACGGTAACATGGGATAAAGCCGGAATGATGGGAGACGAAGTGTATGCTACGCTTTCTAATTATGAAATTAATACAAAAACATACTCTTACACAGCTGATTCGGTAAGCTTCTTCAATTCATTCTATTTTGATCGTCCCTTATTAGGGTCTTTAGAAGATAAAATATTAGCGAATAACACACCTGAGAAATCAACATATCCGCGTTTTGATTCTTATAACAAGCGATTGGTTATTCAAAATATAGCTCCTGCTGTTGATTATGATGGGGGTTTCTCCATGCAAGGTTCTAAGTTTATCGGTAGTGGTAATGAAGAGAATGATGCTTATTTAATTTTTTATAGAAACGATACAACCTTTTTAAGAGCTTCTTCAAAAGTGTTTATCATAAACCCTGAACGAATTGTTTCAGATAATTCTGCAATTAGTTTCTATTTAGGAAAAGACTCGATTCATCATCCAGGTTTAAATTTTAAGTTTTTTATAGCAGATAAGGAAGTAACACTTTACCGCGATAACGAAGGAATTGCGATTTCACCTTACTTTGACACATTTCATAACATCGACATGGATTGCGAAGTATTAAATTGGAATCAAGAAGATCCTATTATAGAAATGACAAGTTTAATGGGGAGCACAAGAACTGAAGCGACCTTCACTTCTGAAAATTTCTTTAAATTATCTGAATACGAATACCTGAGAGGGAGAGGAGATCTTAATCCATTGTTAGCGATACAACGATTATCGGATAAGGTTAATGATAAGGACTTAACAATACAAGAACTTACCTACCACATGAATATTAGCGATGCGGCGGCAGAAAGCATGATTATGTATTTAGCAACTAGAGGTTTTTTGAAGTATAATTTTAAAAAAGAGGAGTTTACTGTTAAAAATAAATTAACTCAATATGTTCAAGCTAGTTTTGGTAAAATAGATTATGATGTGATTTCCATCAAGTCTGATGTAAAAGGGAAAAATAATGCTCAAGTAAATTTATTGAATTATGATTTAACGATTAATGGTGTTGAAGGTATCTTACTTAGTGATTCACAAAAAGTGGTGATTATTCCATCAGATCAGAAGGTTGTAATGAAAAAGAATCGATTCTTTACTTTTCAAGGACAAATCAAAGCGGTAGATGTTTTTGATTTTTATGGAAAAGAGTTTTCTTTCGATTATGAAGCATTTAAAATTAATTTAACCAACGTAGATTCATTACAATTAAAAGCATACTCTGATGAAGTTGATCGTAATGGAAATCCTGTACTGAAGCCTGTGCGAACAGTTATTGAGGGAATTAATGGAGAATTACTCATTGATAACTTTGCCAACAAGTCGGGTTTGAAAGAATTTCCTGAGTTTCCGGTGATTAATAGCTTTGATGATTCTTACGTGTTTTATGATAAAAAGGAAGTGCAAGGAGGAGTTTATAATCGAAATGATTTTTACTTTCAGGTGAAGCCTTTTCAAATAGATAGCTTAGATAACTTCTCAAATGATCAATTGGTATTCGATGGTTCGTTTACCTCAAATATATTTCCAACTTTTGATGAGGAATTATCCGTACAGCCGGATATGTCATTAGGTTTTGTGCGTAAAACACCACCGGGAGGTTATCCAACATATGGAGGCAAAGGTCAGTTTTACAATGATATTAAGTTATCTCATTCGGGTTTAAGAGGAGATGGTAAATTAGAATACTTAACATCAACCACATTGTCTGACGATTTTATTTTTTATCCTAAATCGGTGGAAGGGTTTGCACAATCTCATGTATTGGCAGAAGTTAAAACGGGAACAGAGTTTCCACCTGTAGAAGGGGTTAATGTTTTGATAGACTGGAAGCCATTTGATGATGTCTTTTATACTACATCTGATAACGATAGTTCGTTGGCATTTTATGATATGAAATCTTTCTTTAGAGGTACATCTGCGTTAACACCATTAGGTTTAAAAGGTAACGGAATATTTTTATTTGAAAGGGCCAATTTAATTTCTAATCAATTTGTATTTCAGAATACAGTATTTGATTCAGATACAGCTGACTTTGAATTATTAGAAGAGAATACGAGTGGTTTTGCATTGAATACAGCTAATGTAAAAGCGCACGTAGATTTTAAAGGAAGATTTGCTGAATTTGTTTCCAATGGTAAAGATGATCCAATATTTTTCCCTACCAATCAATACCTCTGTTATATGGAAGAATTTAAGTGGTATATGGATAATGGTATGATAGATTTAACAGGGAAGAAACAAAATACCGTTTCAGCAGATGTAAAACTTGAAGGATCTAAATTTATATCAACCAAGGCCGAGCAGGATAGTTTATTCTTTTATTCCCCAATTGCTCGATTTGACTCTAGAAAACATTTAATCACCGCAATGGATGTTCAATACATAGCTACAGGAGATGCAAAAGTTTTTCCTGATAGTGGCTTAGTTGTAATTCGTAAAAGTGCTAATATGGATGAGTTGTTGAATTCCGGGGTACTAGCTAACGCAGTTACAGAGTATCACAATATCTATAATGCAAACATTAAAATTGAAGGGAAGAAGAGCTACTTTGGTTCAGGTTACATAGATTATGTTGATGAAAGTAAACAGTCACAATCAATTTATTTGCAAACGTTGAATGTGGACACTACAGGCCAAACAGTTGGTCATGGTGTTATTGAAGATTCTACTGAATTTAGTTTAAGTGCTCAGCATTTGTTTAAAGGAGAGGTCGATTTATTAGCTAATAATCAGTTTTTAATTTTTGATGGCGGAGTAAGAATTAGCCATGCATGCGCGCAAATCGGAATTGATTGGTTAAGGTTTAGATCTGAGATTAATCCGAATGAAATTTATATTCCCATTGACACTGGTATCGTTTCTACAGCCAAAACTATTCTTTCATCAAGTATTAATTTAAACACCGATACCATGTTTATTTATTCAGCATTTGTATCTCAAAAAATATTTCATAGTGATCGTGAATTACTTCCTGCTTATGGTTTTATGTATTTTGATAAAGAAAAAAATACCTATAAAATTAGTAATAAAGAGAAAATTAATTCAATTAATTTACCGGGAAACTATTTAGAGTTGGATGCTAATACGTGCAAAGTATCAGGGGAAGGGTTGGTTAACTTATCATCTGATTTAGGTCAGGTTAAGATGATTACAGCAGGTAGGTTGATTCACAATCAGCCGAATAGAGAAGATATTAATGAGGTAATTGGTGATTTTATGATGACACTTGATTTTCATTTCGATGATAACGCAATGAAGAAGGCTGCAGATCAAGTAAACGAGAACCTAACCTTACAACCTGTTGATTTATCTCGAGAGGTATTCGAAAAGGGACTTAAAGAAATTATGGTACTTGATCAAGCTGACAAATTAATTTCTCAGTTAAACTTGAATGGTAAATATAAGCGTATCCCAGACGAACTTGATAAGACTATCGTGTTCAACGACATTAAGTTTAAATGGGACGAAGAAGAAAATACATTTACCTCATTTGGCCCTATTGGGGTTTCTAATTTTTTTAAGGAGCAAGTAAATAAATATATGAATGGTTTAGTACAGCTTACCAAAAGAAGAAGTGGAGATATATTAGATGTTTATTTAGAGACGGATGCAAACAATTGGTATTATTTTAATTATAGAAGAGGCTTAATGCAAGTAGCTTCTACTAATGAGGGGTTTAATGAACAAATTAAATCATTAAAGGATGATAAAAGAAAAGCAGATGTTGCTAGAAAAGAAGAGCCTTTTTCGTTTATGTACGGAAATCCAAAAAAGAAAGAGATCTTTTTGAAGAAATTTGAAGAGGAATAAATACTTTTTATATTCTTCCTATCAAATAATTAGGAGCTAATTAAGTATTTTACCCATATTTGTAGTTACAACAAGTAAAAGTAATAGCATTCATTTTTTAAAAGTTGATTTTAAAGTATTGATGCTTCATAAGTTGTTGGTAATGTAGTAGTTTTAGTCAATTAGAAATAGAATATGACTTTTAAAAATATAATGATAGCTTTCGGGCTTTTAGTATCAGTATCGAGCAGTTTAAGTGCTCAAAATGCTTTTAAATCAGAGGAAGATTTAAAGAATAAAGCTTCAGAGCTTTTCGAAGATCAACAATTTATCGAGGCGACTCCTTTATTTGCCCAATTATTGAGTCTATATCCAAAAGAGCCTGACTATAACTTTAAATATGGTGCATGTCTTCTTTATTCAGATGCAGATAAAAGTAAAGCTTTAAGGTATTTGGCTTTTTCTACCTCTAAGCCATCAGTTGATAATAGAGCTTATTTCTACGCAGGTAAAGGGTATCATTTAAACTATCAGTTTTCAAAAGCGCTCAAAAATTATAATCGATTTAAATCAAAAGCTTCATCTATTGAACGAAAGCAATATGAAATAGATCAGCAAATTGCTATGGTTAAAAGCGGTAATGAGTTACTTAAATCTATTAATAGTTTAGATGTAATTTCAAAGGAGTCTGTCGCAAAGGAAGATTTTTTTAGAATTTATCAAATGGAAGGGCTAAATGGAAAGCTTGTTGTTAAGCCTGATGAATTTAAATCAAAATATGATAGAAAGAATGATGAAAACTCTATAATGTTTTTACCAAATGATGCAAATGAAGTTTACTTTTCATCTTACGGTAAAAATGGAGACAATGGAAGAGACATATACAAAGCTGTAAAATTAGGAAACGGCAAATGGAGTGATGCTGTAAATGTTGGAAATTCCATTAATACTATTTATGATGAGGAGTTTGCATTTATTCTACCTGATGGCAGAACAATGTACTTCGCTTCTAAAGGACATAATTCAATTGGAGGTTATGACTTATTTAAGTCTACGTTTGACGAGAGTATTGGAAATTGGACTGCGCCTGTTAATTTAGAATTTCCTTATTCCACTGTTAACGACGATGTGATGTTTTTATCTAATGCAGATCAATCTATTGCTTATTTTGCATCAGATCGTAATAACACAGGCGATCAATACTATGTTTATAAAGTAGGCACTACGCCTCGAAAACCTGATCTATTTGTAATCAAAGGAAAATTTATTGCTGAGAATATACCCAATTTGAAGCGTGCAAAAATAACGGTTGTTGATGCTAAGACAAATGAAACAGTTGGTGTTTACGAAACAGATGAAAGTGGTGCATACAATATAGAAGTAGAGCAGGAGGGCGGTGAATATAAATTCAATATTGAAACTACCGATGAAGCTCCAATTCACTCAGGTATTGTACAAATTCCTCAGCAAACAGAATTTACTATATTAGGTCAGGAACTACGTTTAGTTGGTGAAGAAGATGCTCAAAAGTTGGTAATTAAAAATATTTTCGATGGTACAACTAATCTAGCTGATTACGGCGGTGGTCCAATTGTTTCCCCCGGTATGCTAACTCGCCAAGCAAACATGAATAAAAATACTGATGAGGCTATGGTTTTAGCCAGAAATTTGTTAGAGTCTGCTAATACTGACTCCACACCTGCAGATGCCACAACTACTGCAAAAAATGAAGAGGTTAGGGCTTCAGAGGTTAATCAAACCCAAAAAGAGGTGAAGGACCTTAACCAAGCTACATCAATTATATCTGAAGTATCAAAGTTAGAACAACAATTTAATTCCTTGAAAGGAGAACTTAGTAAAAGTTCTTCATTGCTCTATGCTGATGGTTACAGCAAAAGTAATGAAGCTCTTTCTTTTTTTAAAGAAGCTGAGAAACAAT
>JAOKVV010000033.1 GCA_028336925.1 Vicingaceae bacterium
AAGCCAATAGACCTTTGGTGTAGGCATGTTTCGGCTGATAAAAAACATCCGGTACATTGCCCTCTTCTACAATATCACCTCGATACATAACAACCACACGATCAGCAATTTCAGCTACTACTCCTAAGTCGTGAGTAATAAAGATGATCCCCATCCCTAAACGCTCCTGAAGGGATTTAAGCAGTTTTAAAATAGCCTTTTGAACAGTTACATCCAAGGCTGTAGTTGGTTCATCAGCAATTAAAATATCCGGGTTACAAGAAATAGCCATCGCTATCATTACCCGTTGCTTTTGACCACCTGATATTTGATGTGGATAGCTTTCATATATAGCTTCAGGTCGTGGCAAAAGTACTTCTTTGAAAAGTTCTATTGTTCTGAGCTTTGCCTCTTTCTTAGACATGCCCATGTGTAAAATTAACGCCTCGGCAACTTGATCACCACATTTAAACACAGGATTTAAGGAAGTCATCGGTTCCTGAAAAATCATTGCAATACGATTTCCTCTGAACTTCCTCATTTCTTGATCAGGCAATGAGATAAAGTCAATAGCTTCTTTATCTTTCTGATGAAAGATAACTTGACTATTTGGGTTTACTTTCCCTGGCTTTTTTATTAACCCCATAGCGGATAATGAAGTAACAGATTTACCTGAACCTGATTCACCCACTATTGCTAAAATTTCTCCTCTATTCAACTCAAAGTTAATACCTTTTACCGCAGGAGAGAATACTCCATCCGACAGAAAATCAGTAGTCAAATTTACAACTTGAAGGAGTTTATTATTCATTTACTATAAAATCTAAAGGATAAAGCATCTTTGTTCCCATAATTCCAACAAACTGAAATTGATTGAATAAATTAGGATCAAAATCAAATACAATTGTGCTGTCAAAGGTCCCCTCAGCTAATAATAAAGAGTCAGTAGGCTGCTTTTTCAAATATGTGTAATAATGAATATCATGATATTCTAACTTTTTATCATAAAGCGTTGTGAAGGCACTAGCATTCTTATCTTTATGTCTATATGCGATGCGCTGGTCAAACTTAATTTTTGTAAACCCAGGGGCAGAGATTTCAAAATGAATATACTCGTCATTCGAAAAAATATTAAACTCTCCTTTTGAGTTAGTAAATGTATTACTCGCAATTCTCCAATAATTAGTCCATCCGCGTATTACAGCGCCCTCTATAGGTTCTCCCGTATATGCATTGATAATATTCCCCTCTATTTTAATATTCTTATATCCTAACATATTATAGTAGTTAGGTGCGCATTCACATTCATAGGTTGGTATATACTTCAATAGATCTTTTAACACCAATGCGGCATCCTTTGGTGTCCCAAAAATAACTTCACTACTATCTTCAAAATAAGTAATTCCGGTGTGGTCTATTAAAGAAGTATGGTTATGTTCAAAGTTATTCCCCCAGTCCACATCCTGATACTGCCACCATCCAAAGCCACCGCCACCGCAATTAACTGTTCTTTTGTATGATTCAATCATAAATTGGCGCTGCTCCAAATAAGAAATAGAATCGTTATCCGCAGGCAAAGAAGTTTCTGTTATCATCCAAGGTTTATTGATGTACTTACTCCACCAATAAATCTCATTCGGAACTCGCAATGGATGGTATGTATGGAATGATACAAAGTCTATCGGAAGAATAGATGGATCCCACTCAAATACCTCCAAAGGTTCTCCAAAACCTATAGTGGAAAGTTGATTTGGTGCGTACTTTGCCATTAAGTCTGCCCAAGAGTTTACCACTTTAAACGCGCTTTCCTTAGAACGCTGACGAACTTTATAGTCTTCGTTTTCTGAATTATCAAAGTATAACGGCTCATTAAAAAAATCATAACTAAAAATAGTGTTGTTTTCCTTAAACAAGCTCATGATATCTTTTATAAAAGCGATACGTGATTCATTCTGTCTTTCATCCAATCGATGCGTAGGAAACAAAATCATCACCCTCAAGTCATTAGCCTCGGCAAGTTCGATAATCTTTACAACCGCTTGTTTATATTGCTCCTTGATTTCTTCATATGAATAAGAATTAAAACTATCATCAATGTTAAAACATTTCATAGTAAACTCTCCATTCTCATTGTAATCTTGACCACCAAGACCAACCAAGCGAATTGTATTAAACCCCAAATGATTGATATACTTAAAATGGGTATTCAATCGTTCTAATTGACCTTCTATTCCAACTCCCTCATGCTTGTGAGTAGAATCATACTGAATATTGGTTACAGGAATAAACTGATCTTCAATTTTCATAAATTCCACTAAGTAATTTATAAGAACAGGAAAGAATACAGAATCATTTTGCATAAAACGATTTCCTTCTACGTATACGAACCCTTTTTCTTTTGCAGCACTATAATCTTTTTTATTGGACTCGCCACACCCTGAAATAAACAAGGAAATGATAACTATCATGATACCTACAAACAACTTCTTAATCATATTCTTATGCTACTATTATTGATTTAGGATCCAATAACTCTTCTCCTTTATATTTTAAAATTAATTGTGCTACTGCTACTACATCTCTTTGACAATAGGCGACTATTTTTTCTAAATCTTTCTCTTCCCAATACACTCGGGCCACATCGCTGCCATCCATATCTGATTTAGGAGTTGGAATACTAAATAAAGTTGTTAGTACGTCTAGAGAAGTATAGTGCTTGTAATCACCAAACTTCCATAATTGTAACGTATCCAAATGCTGAATCTCCCATGGCTTCCTACCCGCAGTGTCCAACAAATAGGGAATTTTCAACCCATTTACAAGCATTCGTCTTGCAATATATGGAAAGTCGAACTCTTTGCCATTGTGTGCACAAAGTAAATAATCTGAAGCTTTAAAATGGTTTCTTAATAATGCAGAGAAATCCACTAAGAGTGATTTTTCGTCATCACTTGAAAAAGATTTTATCCGTAGACTTTTTTTCCCTTCAATATCTCTAATAATTCCTATTGAAATACAAATAATTTTTCCAAACTCAGCATATATTCCTGCCCTATTATAGATCTCTTCTGGTGTTTCATTTTCTTTGGATAAATAACCGGCTTTCCTTTCCCATAGTTTTTTCCATTTTTCAGATAAAAAATCATGGTGCGGAAAAAGAGGTACGGTTTCAATGTCTATGAATATGACCTTCTCCAATTTTATTTGATCCAGCATGTAACGGTGAGTTTGGTTTTATAATTGTAAAAATAAACAATGATTAGGTATAACTCTACGAGCTAATTAATATACCTGACTTACCTACAACTGGCACATAGGTTTTATTCTTATCTTGAATAGAATCAGGTATAAAGATGTATTTTTTATCACACATTATACCTTCTTTCTGGAAGCTTACCCAATATTGGTTATTCAAGTGAAAAACATCATCCATAATAGATTCTACTCTCGCATAGCTATTTGCAGGCAAATCAGCTATCATATGTCTTAAAGTTGATGTTTTAATAACCTCATCTTGTTCTTTCTTATATCCTGTAGAAGTAACTAGTACATTTTTAAGTTCTTCCTTATTTTCGTTAATCAAGTATACGTACCATCCTTGTTCACCCTCAACTTCTTCATTAATTATGGCTACAGAAACTCCTTTAACTTCTGGTATCACAAAATCTTTCCTCATCAATCTTTAGTTTAAACCTTAACTCCCATTACAATAATATCATCTACTTGCTCTTCATCACCCATCCAGTCGTTAAGAAAATCATCTAATTGATTTCGTTGTTCCGCCATTGGTAAATAGGAAATACTAATCAATAGTTCTCTAAACCTCTTATACATCAACTTCCTTGATTTGGCCCCCCCAAACTGATCGGCGTACCCATCAGAAAACAAGTACAATATATCTCCTTTTCTCAATTGAACCTTATTGTTTGTAAATTGGTCGACCTTTTTAGTTAAAAATGAGCCAATGGGGAATTTATTAGCCTTAATCTGTTCTATTTCCCCATCCCTTAAAATATAAAGTGGATTGTAAGCTCCGGCATATTCTAATTCTAACGTTTCAAAATTTATAGCACAGCAGGCTATATCCATTCCATCCTTACTTGATGAACCGTCCTCTTTTTGATGTAGCGTTTCAGAAACACCCCTATTCAATTCATCTAATACTTTAGCAGGACTTTCACCATTTGTTTTTTGCAAGGCATTTTTCAAGTTATTGTGACCCACAATACTCATAAAAGCACCGGGAACTCCATGCCCCGTGCAATCTACAGCTGCAAAAAACACTTTATTATTTGCTTTTTCTAACCAATAAAAATCTCCACTAACGATATCTTTAGGCTTAAATAAAATGAATGATTGTGGAAGCAACTCTATTGCAAGTCGTTCAGGTGGTAATATGGCATCCTGAATTCTTTTGGCATAATTAATACTGTCTGTTACCTGAACATAATACTCTTCTATTCGCAACTTTTGCTGTTCAATTTCCTCTTTTTGTTTTACAACCTCTGCTGTTCGCATACGGACTTTTTCTTCAAGTACACGTTCATTTTCAGCTAAATCTTCGCGCATCTTAAGTAAAGCGGAGCCCAATTGATCGCTATTACTAAGTGGTGTATAAACAGAATCAAAGTTCCCCTGACCCACTTCATTTGCAAAATCCTTGGTTCGCTTTAACCCGTCTACAACATTATTCATTGCACGAATCATATCTCCAATCTCATCGTGACCTTCTTTAATTTTACTTTTTGGAAAAATTCCCTTACCCAATCTGACAAGTACTTCTCTTAAATTCTGAATTGGTTTAACAATGCTTCTGGTTGTATAAATTGCAATCGCAATACCTCCTAACACTAAGAAAAGACCCAAATACTTTACAATATTTTGTAACATTTGAAAAGACCGCGTCATAAAATCTATTTGCGACTTTAACTGCTTTCTTTTCAATAAAATAAGATTGTCTAACTTTTGATGTAACTCCTTACTTGTTAAATCAATATCTCCGCCTTCAGCTAATAAAAAGCCAGCAAAAAAATCATTTTGTAAATCTCCATAACTTTCAAAATCACTGTAAATGTCTTTGAGTTCTTGGTAGGATATAAAAAGTGCTGATATCTCATCAAAAATGAGATTAAGGCTGTCTTCCTCAGCGCCTTCTTGTTGTTCAAATAACGATTCTAATTTTAATTGTAATTCGGGATACTCTACATCTATTATTTTATTAAGCCTTAACTTAAAAGGTTCGTCAGATTTGGGTTCTGTTGGCCATTTTGCAATAAGAGAGGTAGACTCCAAAATCATAAATCTTAATTCTTGAAGATTTGCAGTTGTAGGACTATAAACATTATTGATCCTATCATTTAAAATCCTAGAATCTTGGAGTCTAAAATGGGTTATTACAAATAGAACCAAGGTAAGTACTATTAAGATTCCAAAACCGAAGCCTATTTTCCTCCCAATATTAAATCTAAAATTCATTGCTTTTGAGAGTTATTAATTTTTTATCTCTTTATTTTCTAGTTCTTCAATTTTGTGCTTAAATAAATCTGATTTCTCCATATTGTTCATGCTATAATAAATCCCTTTTAACCCTATTAAGGTTTCCATTTTGTTTGGATTCATTGTATAAGCCTTTAGCATGAAGGGAAGAGACTTACTGAATAAAACATGTACATCTTCTTGTATCATAGTTAACTCTTTCAAATCTAAACTATAATCCATATTATTAATAATATCAGCACCTTGATTGTAATATAATATTGCCATATTGTAATTCCCACTAATATTATTAGAATCTAATAATAATACCTCTTCATATAGCAATTTAGACTTTTCTAGATAGATGCCTAGATTTAGAGTGTCTATTTCAGAAAGCATTGTGTAGGAAGAAGCAAGGGCTAATTTAAATTGAATATCTTCTTTTATGAAATCTCTACCAGGTTCTATAAATTTGATTATTGATTTATACCCTTCATAATTGTCAATTGCTAATGTGTAATCTTTATTATCTAATTGATTAACAGCGTCATTAAACATAGTAGAAGCCAAGTAATTAAGATTACTTTGATTACTCATAGCCACCTCACTATCCCTATCCATATCGTAACTTGTTTTAAAAGATGAAACAGCGATAGATCTATGCTCATTTCGATTATCTTCTAATTCAATTTGTTTAAAAAGCTCCTTATAAATATTTCCTCTATAATACCAAGTTCTTAAGTCATCTTTAAAAATAGTATCTTGAATTGCAGCATCAATCAATTCTTGTGCCTTTACAAATTCAGAATTTTGTAGTGCATTCACAGCATTAGTTAACTTATTTTGAGCAAACAAGCCCTGTAATGAAGCAAAAACAACTAGGATTAATATGTATAACTGAGCTTTCATCTTTTAATTCACTACAACCGCTAAATCTTCTAAACTTTTACTTACTTTCAGATTGTGGCCTTCAACATTGGATTTGTTCAATTCGAATTTTTGCCGATTAGCAACAATAATAAAATTTATTCCTGATTCTTGTGTACTTAGTTCAGGAGTTTCTGTAACTATTAACGTACTCTTTCCTTTCAATTTTTGAGATGCATTCTTTATACTACCAGAAGCTTCATCAGGAATATAAAGCATGTGAATCTTATCATTTATATCGTCTGCTGATGTATATATTTTAATCTCAAATTCTTGGCTAGCGACTTTCTTAGTTTTTGACATTAAAGAAAGTTCTTTGTATAAAGCAGCACTATTACCCAATATCCCAACTACAAAATTACCATTCTTGTATTCGGTTGGCCACTCTATATACTTTGTGAAATTATATAAGAATACGGCTTTTATTTTTGAGTTCGTATCAATCTTAGATGAGTGCGTTTCGGTAAATCCAAAACAAAACACAATGGAAAAGACTAAGATATAACCGATTTGCTTCAATTTATTATATGTTGTATTATTTAAGACCTCTAAAATAACACTTTTTCTTGTACAAGCAATCTATCATCAGTGCCATTTACTTCTTTCTTGTATTAAAAAGGTTCTTGTTTTTTCTTTGACCTCCGCTGTTTCTGCTTCTTTTATAATTACTCCCTGAAGATTTCAACCTGCTCTTTTTTACAGTCCTCTTCATATTGAAATTACTCTTAGGTCCTTTAGGGGACTTAACCTTAATTCTTTTAAATAGTTTTCGTTGTTTCTTCTTTTTATACTTTTTAAGAGCAGCGCGAGTTCCTCCTTTAAATGGATTACTATAATAACCTTTCCTAGAGGTCTCATCTTTACCGGTGCTTGCTGTATTGAAGGCGGTTTTTTTTGCTCTACTAGGAGTATTAAACCCTTTATTGCAGGATGTAGTTCCAATTAAAACGATAAGAAAAACAAGTAATTGAAGGAATTTAAGGTGCTTTATACGAGTTTTCACAAATCAGCAAAATTTTATGCAAAGCTACTAAACTGAATTGACTAAGCGTGAGGTGTTATTAATTTATCTCCGGTAAAATAAGAAAGGTAGTAGTTTTTAAAACCAATGCATCTTAAATAACGGAAAGTAAATTTTTGAGGAATCTGCTACCCTTAATTTATCTTGTACTTATTGATCGCCATCTTTTTTGACATACAATTTAAATCCCTTTCCATGGATATTAATTATTTCAATATTTTCATCTGCCTTCAAGTACTTTCGAAGTTTGGTAATGTAAACATCCATACTCCTAGAATTAAAATAATTATCATCTCCCCAAATCAGCATCAAAGCAGCTTTTCTTTCTAACGTTTTCCCATCACTCATTGCTAAAAGCTTTAGTAAATCGTTTTCTTTTGAGGTAAGCTTTTCCTCCTTTCCATCACGAGATAGCACCCTTCTTTCAGAATCAAAAATATAACTCCCAACCTCAAATGAAGTTTTATCATTAGCTGCAATACCTCCGTCCAGCGATCTTCTTAAAATCGCTTTAATGCGCATTAATAATAACTCCATGCTAAAAGGCTTTGTAATGTAATCGTCAGCTCCGATTGTAAAACCTTCTAAAGCATCTTCTTTCATGCTTTTTGCTGTTAAAAAA
Organism: Vicingaceae bacterium; assembly: GCA_028336925.1. Lineage (GTDB taxonomy): Bacteria > Bacteroidota > Bacteroidia > Flavobacteriales_E > Vicingaceae > Acidiluteibacter. The sequence continues at coordinate 8,025 of JAOKVV010000033.1, forward strand.
ACAATTGGAATCTCTTTATTGATTTCCCTTATTTCTTTAGCTAAGGTAAATCCGTCTTTAACAGGCATCATTACATCTAAAATACAGATATCAAATGATTGATTCAAAAATTTTCTTAATCCTTTTTCGCCATCATTGGCAAGGGTTGTTTGGTACCCTTTAGAATTAAGATATTCGCTCAGTAATGTCCCTAAATTTTCATCATCTTCAACTAATAATACACTTCCATTAATCTCTTTCATATCACTTTTTCTTGTTTAAAGGTAAATAAATAGAAAACTTACTTCCTAAACCTAATTTACTTGTAAAAAACAATTTGCCACCATGCTTTTGTACAATCTCCTTTACATAATTTAAACCCAATCCAAAGCCTTTCACATCATGAATATTTCCAGTTGGGACTCGATAAAACTTTTCAAATATCTTCTTTTGATCAATTTTAGAAATACCTATTCCTTTGTCCTCTACAATCAAAACAATATTTGTCCCCTTAATTTCTGTTGAAACGTAGATTTCTGGTTGATCTTTTGAATACTTAATTGCATTATCTAATAAGTTAAAAACCAAATTAGTGATATGCACTTTATCTCCTTCTATCGTGTCTGTTTCTTTTGTAAAAGATGTTGTAATTATCCCTCCACGATTTTTGACTTGAATTTCGATACTATTTACTACATCATTCACGATAGAATTTAAACTAATTTTTTTACGCTTTAAATCAAAATTACCTGAGTCCCATAAAGCGCTTTTCAAAACATTCTCAACTAACACCCCAAGACGAGAATTTTCTTGGTTAATCATTCTCAAGTAATTAGATCTTCGATTTTCATCAAAGGTCATATCCTGATCTGATAACGCCTCACAAGCTAAAGATATTGTAGATATTGGAGTCTTTAACTCATGGGTCATATTATTTATGAAATCATTTTTAATGATTGATATTCTTTTCTGTTTAAATATAGTGCTTAACGTAAAGTAAAAAATACCTATCAGAATTGATATAAGTATAAATGAAGCAACTAAAATTTGCCAAACTTTTTTGAGTAAATATTTCGCCCTGTTGGGGAAAAGAATTAGCAACAAATCGGATTCCATCAAATAATCATTTGGAAATAGTTCAATCCGATAAGTAGAATTGATCAACTCTTCTGCCCATTCACTTTCTTGATTAGCTAGCAGCTCTTTATTATTAGCGCTATAAACATCAATAATCGCCTCTGCCCTTATTCCATGTATCTTTAACTCTTGCCTTACTAAAGTATCTAATGTGTTAATGTCTATCCTTTCGGCAGTACTCTTATTAATACTTATAAATGCCAATTCATTAACAATATCATTAATCAAAACTGATTTGTTTTTAATCTGATCAGGGGTGAGTCCTTTATTAAATGAACTGGACAAATTCTCTGATCTCAGAACTCTTTTTTGTGTTTTCCTAATAATAAAAGTATTCGAATCTTTGAAAGCAGGACCCGGAAATTCTATTTTAAATTGTTCCTTATTTGGGTTTCTACCTGAAGAATCTAAGCTAACAATTGGACTACTTAATCCAGCTGACTCTACTCCATCATCTATTTCCTCTTGCAAGTAAACATTTAGATCGGAAGAGTTTGCTTGATTAAATTTTTTACTCACTTGTGTGATCGCTTCTTTTTTTTCAAGCTTAAAAATGGCTCTATCCAGACTCTCCATCACTGCCTGATCAAATTTTTCTCTACGTAGTTCAATGGCATTCTCAATCCAATAAAGCTGAATAAGCAATATGCCAAAAAGCACTGCACTTGTTGCAATAACTAGCAATAAAAAATTTGACTTTTTCACAATACGAAGATAATTACAGAAAGTAGAACTCTACAGTTGTTTAACTATTATTAACACGCCTTATTCCTTGCTTAACAACTCATTAAGAAACAAATTGTTTTAATTCACCAATCCCAACAAAATCAAAAACATTCGCTAAGAAGTCTGATGAACTTATACATAGAATTTAAACTCCTTAAAACCATTTTTTATTTTCATTTCCTTATTGCTTACATTTATCTGCTCAATAAGTCCACAAAATGATTTACCTAAAAAATTATATCAACGGTGCGTTGATTTCACCAAAAAGTGAGCGTTACATCGATAATTACAATCCTTCTACCGGAGAGGTTTATGGTCAAATACCTGACTCTGATTTAAATGATGTAAATACTGCAGTTGAAGCAGCATCCAATGCATTTGATAAATGGAGTAACACATCAAAAGACGAAAGATCAAAAATTCTATATAAGATTGCTGATTTAATAGAACAAAATCTTGATAAATTAGCAGAAGCAGAAGCAATTGATAATGGAAAACCTTTTAGCTTAGCAAAACGGGTAGATATTCCAAGGGCGGCACACAACTTTAGATTTTATGCTACAGCTATTATCCACTACAGTTCAGAATCTCACCATATGGAAGACCAAGCTGTCAATTTCACCCACAGAGATCCGGTTGGAGTTGCAGGCTGTATTTCTCCTTGGAATCTACCACTTTATCTTTTTTCTTGGAAAATTGCTCCTGCCCTCGCAGCAGGAAATTGTGTAGTAGCAAAACCATCAGAAATAACCCCCATGACGGCATTCTTACTTTCTTCGATTTGTATTGAAGCAGGCTTGCCAGATGGTGTTTTAAATATTGTTCACGGCCTTGGCCCTAAAGTAGGAGAGGCAATCGTTTCTCACCCAGACATTCCATTAATTTCGTTTACAGGAGGTACCCAAACCGGCAAGCACATAGCGCAAATTGCCGCCCCAATGTTTAAAAAATTATCATTAGAGTTGGGGGGTAAAAACCCAACAATTATTTTCGATGATTGCGATTTTGATCAAATGCTTGCTACCGTTACAGCATCATCTTTTGACAATCAAGGCCAGATATGTTTATGCGGTTCCAGGATATTTATTCAAAAGACTATTTACGATAAGTTTAAACTAGCTTTTATAGAAAAAGTTAACGCACTGAAAGTTGGAGATCCAAAAGACCCCTCTACCAATCAAGGTGCTTTAGTTTCAAAATCACATCTTGAAAAAGTATTTTCTTATATTGAATTAGCGAAGGAAGAAGGTGGCTCCATTTTATGCGGTGGCCAACGGGTGCAACTAGAAGGACCTCTTAAAAATGGATACTACCTTGCTCCAACAGTAATTGAAGGATTGGATTATTTATGCAGAACTAATCAAGAAGAAATTTTTGGCCCAGTTGTTACAATTACTCCATTTGAAAGCACTGAAGAGGTTTTAAAAATGGCCAATAGCACCAAGTATGGTCTAGCTAGTAGTGTTTGGACAAAAGATATTTCAAAAGCTAACCTAGTTGCAAAAAATTTGCATGCTGGAATTGTTTGGATTAATTGTTGGCTTTTAAGAGATTTAAGAACCCCCTTTGGTGGAGTAAAACAAAGTGGCGTTGGCAGAGAGGGAGGAAATGAGGCTCTTCAATTTTTTACCGAACCCAAAAACGTATGTATAAAGTATCAATAAGTAAATAATAGTTGTAATATAATGAAAGGTTTAAAAGGGATGATATTGATAATAACTTTTCTTTTGTCTTTCGTTAGTGTTATCGGTCAACAATCTTTTAATATCAATAAAAGCGGCAAGATAAAACGAATTAAATACTTTAAAGGCCAAGAAATACAGCTTAAAGTTAATGATAACAGAATCAAAGGAACCATAACAGCATTAACAGATTCCTCGCTAACAATTAGTGATGTTATTGTTCCGATTTCAACTATAAATTATGTAATTCACCCCAGAATTGCCTTCATTTGGGGTTTCATCAGAAAAATTGGTTTTAGAGCCAGTATTGGCTACCTTTTACTCGATGGAGGCACGAGAATTTCAAACAATAGCACGCCAATCATTGACGACCACCTCTTAAAAGTGACAACTCCATTACTAAGCGCAGGGGCAATAGGTTCCATTTTTAAAAACAGAAGATTTAAAAATAAAGGGCACAACATGAGGGTAAATGATATTAGCATGCCTTAGTTTTAAACATTAATAGTGTTAATAGAAAGCCACTAATCTCAAGAAAAGTTGTGTATATTAAAATACATTTGCTTCAAATAGAATAGTATGCATGTAAGAATCCTAATTACCCTTCTGCTACTGCAATTTTGTATCGTTTTAAAGGGCCAGAGCAAAGAAAAGATGTTTCAATTTAAATTCAATTTGGCAAAGCATGAGCTTTCTCAAAGACGAATGATAAAAGCGCTGCCCACTTTACTAGAGTTGCATGAGATGGATAGTACCAACGCTAATATCAACTACTTAATTGGGGTTTGTTTTGTGGAAGGCAATATTATCACAGAAAAATCGATACAGTTTTTACTAAAATCTATACCGGAGGTAAAAGTAGATTATGATTCGGATAGTTATTTAGAAAAACACGCGCCTATTTATGCCCATTATTATTTGTCGATTGCGTATAGTCAGAACAAAGAATGTGAAAAAGCTAAATTAGCCCAAGATCGATTTATTGAAATCTACACCTATGAAGATCAATATTATCCTAATGAGTCAAAACATTGGATAGAACAATGCGAATTGAATGATGAACTTATCGTTTCTGACCTTGGTTTCTTAAAGCAACAAGTAACCCCATTGACTAAAGCAAGCGTTTCTGATACACTAAAACTAGCGAAAAAACAGGATACAGCTACTGATTTTGTAGATAAAGTGATTCATAAAGTCAAACCTGCTCGAAAAGCTCCAAAGGTTATTACACGAGATATTGAATACACAACTACGATGCCTCTTTACGGGGTTCAGGTTGGGGCTTTTAAAGAAATAGTGCCTGTAAGGAGATTTTCTGACCTAAAAAATGTTGACGCTTTTGTAGACAAAGAAGGCTGGGTAAGATATGTCATTGGTCATTTTTCATACCGATCACAAGCTGAATCGCTAAAGGAAGTAATCATTAGAGCAGGTTACCCTGATATTTTTATTGTAGATGTTAATAGTGAGAGAAAGTATGTTGAATCGGTCGTAAGTATTGACAACATGAATCTGAAATCTGTAATAAGCGGAACAATAGAATTTAAGGTTCAATTGGGTGCCTTCAAATCAGCTATCCCAAAAGAAATTGCTGAAACCTATTTGAAGATAAGCCACATAGAAGAGTTTCAAAAAGGCGATTATACTTTCATAACTTCACCCTCATACCCCAGGTATGCACAAGCAATAAAAGCAAAAGACCAATACGTTAGGATTGGGGTTTCTGATGCTTTTATTGTAGCATTTAATAAAAAGAAAAAGATACCTCTTATTGAAGCATTAAATTATACCCACGAGAATCCAATTACAATTCTACAATGATAAAAGAATCAAATTTAAAGTGGTTTATACTGTTATTTTCTCTACTATCAGTAAATTTAATCCATTCACAGAACTCGGAGGAGCAACTATTCAATCAGGCAAGGCAGCTATTAGCAATGCGGCAAATCAATGAAGCAATACCTAGCTTGGAAACACTGTATAGCATGAACCCTGAAAATAGCAACTATAACTTCCTACTAGGAGCTGCATTTAGAGAACTCGGAACGAATAGAGAGTCAGCTATATTTCATCTTAAGAAAGCAGTTAAAAATATTAGCGAAAATTATGACGCTTCGTCCTACACAGAGTCGAAAGCACCTATGCTAACTTATTATTATCTAGCTACTGCACAAGTTGACAATGATTTGTGTACGGATGCAGAAAAGTCATTAGAAAAATTAAAAGAGTTTGGCGATAAAATTGACGCTTATTTCATCAGAGAAATTGATAGGAATCTGCAAAAGTGCGATTACAATGCAGCACCTAAAGTTTTAAAAAAAGAGGACTCGCCGTTAGCAGAAATTGTTAAAGAAACACCCACAGTCGTTAGCCCTCCCAAAACAGTAAAACCCCCTTTGGACCCACTAGCCGGAATGGTGACTAAAACAATCAGCTACACCACCAAATCTCCTTTATGGGGTGTCCAAATTGGAGCATTTAAAGAAGTGATTCCAACTAGTAGGTTCAACCAAATAAAAAACGTTGATGCATTCATTGACGAAAAAGGATTAATTAGGTATGTAGTAGGTCATTTTGCTTATAAACAACAAGCCGAATCATTACTAGAAGTAATTAGAAATTCAGGCGTTGAAGATGCTTTTACAGTTGATGTAAATAATCCAAACAAGTTTAACCAATCGGTTGTGAGCGTTAACAATGTCAACTTAAAAAGTGGGATCGTTGGAAAGGTAGTGTATAAAATACAAGTAGGCGCATTTAAAAATGACATTCCTGAAGCCATTGCTGCTACCTATTTAACAGTCGAGGGAATTGATGAAACCAACTACGAAGATCTAACTCTTTTACTAGTTGGCCAATTTGATCATTATGATGATGCAGCAAACCACAAAGACAAATTATTGCTGAGTGGAATTAATGATGCTTTTATTGTGGCATTTAATAATGGCAAAAAGATATCAATTAGAGAAGCTAAGCGGAACGAAAAAGACAAAGATTAAAACGAATAGAATACAAAAAAAGGCCTTGGCAAATATTTACCAAGGCCTTTTTTTTATTATGTAATATCAATTGAATTAATCAATATCAATTTCTACTGCATTTAAAATATCCGAGTTCCCTCTAGAAACGAAAACTACAATATCCATTTGTGATTTAACAATTGGCCCTCCACCATCAGGACCTGAACCGTTATAATCAGCAGGTAAAGTGTAAGAAAATGTTTCAGAAACTTTTGCACCCTTGGTGGTAGCATCTGTGATAGGAGAACCCCACTGACCAGTAATTAAATCTCTTAACACATGGTTTTGTATGTATCCTTCTTGAGGATTTCCACCAGATTGCTTAGAAGATATTCCTGACTGAAGAACTGCAATATTTATATGATTAGTCATCGTCTCTTCATTAGTGTAATAAACATCCACTTTAATCGAAATCTCGGTAGAATCTGAATTCCAAGTTGCTTTTGCACCAACATTTACAGGAGCAGGCATTTGCACTACAGCTTCTGCAGCCGATTTCCAAGAACCTCTACCCATAGCCATACCATTTTGCTGAGGTGTAGCACCTAAATCTGTAGCTAAAATTCTGTTTACTTGACCGGCAGGATAACCAGAAACTTGTGCTTGACTAATCAAACCTTGCGCAAATGACGTAGTAAAGTCCATCCAACCTGGTGAAGGTTGAGCATAACTACCACCGTGAACAGCAATAACGATAAATTTATCTCCTAATTGTTGTTTAACATCTTTAGCAACATCATGGCCGTCAGGGCAAAACCCGCATCTAACACCTGTAAAGTCTTCTAAAACTGCTACTCTGCCTGAAGAAT
>JAOKVV010000034.1 GCA_028336925.1 Vicingaceae bacterium
GAGGCAGATATGGATACTGAGATTTTCGAGCAACCTGAGGAGGTAATTGAAGAGGCAGAAATTTTCATGATTGTAGAAAATATGCCACTTTATCCTGGTTGTGAAAAGAAACCAAAGGCGGAGCGTGACGCATGTACTCAATTGGAGCTACAACGTTTTATAGCCAACAATACGGTTTATCCACCAATGGCGAAAGATGCAGGAATTACGGGTAGAGTATTTATTACTTTTGTAATTGATCAGAAAGGGAAAGTTTCTGATGTGGCAGTATTAAAGGGTGTTGCCGGTGGTAAAGCCTTAGATAAAGAAGCAACGAGAGTTGTTGAAGCATTGCCTACTTTTACTCCAGGTGAGCAAAGAGGTAAGAAAGCCAAAGTAAGGTATAACATACCTGTGAACTTTACACTTCGATAATCATCTTTACAATAGATTTACAAAGTCCTTTTTGGTTTCCAAGAAGGACTTTTTTCGTTCTAAAAGTTCCTGATTTGTATTTTAGACAATAAATAGGAAGGTAGTTTCGTTTAAAATTATCAACCAATCATTCCAAATTATGTAGCACTTGTACTTTTTATTCATCTTTAATCTAAATGTTATGGAAATTAAAAAGAGTGCTTCAAAAAATCTTGAACGCAAAAGAGGAATGTTTTTTCAGATAGGATTAGTTACTAGTCTATCTTTTGCATTGGTTGCTTTCCAGTACACCTCACCTAAGCTAACTCCAAAAGTTAAAGACCAAAAAGTGTATACGATTGATGAGGATATTATCCCCATTACAATAATGAAATCAGCAAAACCTTTACCAAAGCCTAAGCCACCAAAACCTCTAACGAATCAATTCAAAGTGGTGAAAACAATTGACGTGATTAGCCCTGTTGCGCCTGTACCTAAAACAGTAGAACTACCACCTAATATTATTATTGCGACTAATCCACCTGAAATAATTGATGAGAATGAGATTTTTGTAAATGTTGAGCTGATGCCCGGCCTTGGTGAATGCAGCTTATTAGATAAAACATCTAGAGCATTATGCACCGAGCAGGCGATACAAGCATTTATAATTGATAATATTAATATACCCCCTTCTGTTAAAGATCGAGGGGAGGGCGGAAAAGTTTTTGTATCGTTTGTAGTAAATAAAAAAGGGAATGTTGAAGATGTGAATATTCTAAGAGGTTTAGCAGGCGCAAAAGCTATGGACAAAGAAGTAACGCGAGTGATTAATTTATTACCACAATTTTCACCTGGTGAACAAACCGGGAGAAAGGCGAATGTTAGGTACATTATTCCTATAAATATTCAAATTGGATAAGTAGTTGTTAAATTTTGGAGAGGAGACTGCTTAGTAATAGGTGGTCTTTTTTTACAATTATGGAATTAATGACCAACTAATTTATACCAACTTAAATTCAAAAAAATAGCCACTCTTTGACAAGAGCGGCTATTTTATATCATTTCATAAATGAACTTAATCGATAATCATACAAGCACCGACTGTTTCATTATTTGCTTCATCTATTAAAATCAAACTACCTGTGTTTCTATTCTTCTGGTAGCTATCAAAAAACAATGGCTTGGTGGTTCTAATAGATATACGACCAATGTCATTCATGGCAATATTTTTATCTTCTTCTTCACGGTGAAGTGTGTTGATGTTTACTTTATATTTTACATCTTTAATTACACATCTTGCTTCATTAGTCGTGTGAATAAGCGCATATTTTCCACCTTTGATTAATGGTTTGTCGCTCATCCAGCAGATCATCATATCGATGTCTTGGCTCACCTTTGGCTGATTATTTACCCGAACAATCATATCCCCTCTACTGATGTCTATTTCATCTTCTAAGGTAATAGTAACCGACTGTGGAGCAAATCCGTGTTTTAATTCTCCATCAGCAGTGTCTATGGTTTTTACTTTTGATGTAAATCCTGAAGGCAGCGCAACTACTTCATCACCTGGTTTAAATACGCCACCTGCTATTCTACCGGCATAACCTCTATAATCAGGGAATTCTGCAGATTGCGGACGGATAACATATTGCACAGGGAAACGACAATCAATGTGATTGTGATCGCTACCAATGTGAATGTTTTCTAGTAAATATAAAAGAGTTCCACCTTGGTACCAATCCATATTGGTTGATTTATTTACCACATTATCACCATTTAGGGCACTAATTGGAATAAAGTGAATGTCTTTTACATTTAACTTTGATGAAAAAGCCTCGATGTCTTTTTTGATTTTATGAAAAGTCGCTTCATCGTAATCCACTAAATCCATCTTATTGATGCAGAAAACAACATGAGGAATTCCCAATAAAGATGAAATGAATGTATGACGGTATGTTTGTTCTATAATTCCTTTCCGAGCATCTACCAAAATGATGGAGAGATTAGAAGTAGATGCACCCGTTACCATATTTCTGGTGTATTGAATGTGTCCTGGCGTATCAGCAATGATGAACTTACGTTTAGGAGTTGCAAAATAGCGGTAGGCTACATCAATCGTAATTCCTTGCTCACGTTCTGCACGTAATCCGTCAGTCAATAAGGCAAGGTTTACTTGTGTATCGCCTTTCTTTTTACTTGTTTTTTCGATGGCTTCATATTGGTCTTCAAAAATTGATTTTGAATCGTAAAGCATTCGACCAATTAATGTACTTTTTCCATCATCTACACTTCCCGCAGTGGAGAAGCGCAATAATTCCATATCTAAATAAGGGTCTTTACTCATGGTATTTTTTGTATCTATCGTTGATTAAAACGGTGTCAGTTCGATTATAATTTATTTAGAAGTAGCCTTGCTTTTTTCGGTCTTCCATAGCTGCCTCAGATCTTTTGTCATCAGATCGAGTACCTCTTTCAGTAACTCGAGTGCTCGCTACTTCTTCTATAATTTTTTCTAAAGAATCAGCATCAGAATAAACAGCTCCTGTGCAGGTCATATCTCCAATCGTTCTAAACCGAACAATCATTTTTTCTGTGGTTTCTGTTTCTCTTTGAGGTACATGCTCCCCTGTAGACATTACTACGCCATCACGCATAAAGCATTCTCTTTCGTGAGAAAAATACAATGAAGGTAATTCCATTCCTTCTTTTAGAATGTATTGCCAAATATCCATTTCTGTCCAATTGGAAATAGGAAAAATTCGAAAGCTTTCACCTAAGTTTTTCTTACCATTAAATATATTCCAAAGTTCAGGTCGTTGATTTTTAGGATCCCATTGTCCAAAGTCATCTCGGTGTGAGAAGAAACGTTCTTTTGCACGTGCTTTTTCTTCGTCTCTTCTGGCTCCACCAATTGCTGCATCAAATTTATTGTCTTCCACACCTTTTAAAAGTGCTACCGTTTGCAATGCATTTCTACTTGCAAAAATACCTTTCTCCTCAGTTACCAAACCTTGGTCGATACACTCCTGAACGCTCGCAACTATGAGGTTAACTCCTAGTTTATTTAAGTAGTAATCTCTAAATTCGATGGTCTCAGGGAAATTATGGCCAGTATCTACATGCATAAATGTAAATGGAATTTTAGCCGGCCAAAATGCTTTTCTAGCCAAGTGTGCACAAGTAATGGAGTCTTTTCCACCTGAAAATAACAATACAGGATTTTCAAATTGTGCGGCTACTTCACGAAGCACGTAAATGGCTTCTGATTCTAATTCGCTTAAGTGTGATAAATTATATGCTTGCATTTATTATCGCTTAATTATTTTGGTTAAAACAATGTCTTTTAGTTGTGTTGCAGCTTCAAGAGGCGTGCAATTGGCCGTTTTTAAATCGATAAAATTGGTTTTTGGTACTTCAAATGGCGCATCGATTCCTGTAAAATTTTTAATTTCTCCTTTTCTTGCTTTCGCATAAAGGCCTTTCACATCTCGCTGTTCGCAAATTTCTATCGGAGTATTTATAAATACTTCCAAGAAATCATCAGCGCCAATAATCTCCTTTGCTTTAGCCCGAATATCTTTCGTAGGACTTACAAAACAATTGATAGTAACTATTCCACAATTGATAAATAGCTTATTGATTTCTGCTATCCTGCGAATGTTTTCTGTTCTATCTTCCTCTGAAAACCCCAAATTACTATTAATCCCTGTTCTCACATTATCGCCATCTAGTACTTGAGTGAGGAAGCCTTTTTTATTCAAAAGTTGTTCAAGAGCCATCGCAATGGTGGTCTTTCCTGAACCTGATAAACCGGTCAGCCATATGGTTAAACCTCTCTGATTCAGTAGTTTTTCTTTAACTTCTCGTTGTAGTATTTCATCGAAAACTGAAAATATATTTCTTCCTTCGTCTTTCATAAAGCAAGCAAATTTAATAAAATAAAGGAGGTAGACCGCATAGAATACCGCTTCATTTACAGATTAGATAGTTGCTCGATAGCTGATGGAATATTTATATCTTTGATTTTTTAATAATTCAACCCTTTTCAATTGAAGAATAGCATACAAATTCCAGATTTCTCACGCTCACCAAAGGTGGATCAGGTAGGTATTATTGAACGTGCTTCACGTTTTCAGACGAGGAGCATCAAGAATGAAAGTAAAATTCAAGCACTTGAAATGGTGTTGAATATGATTGATTTAACAACGCTTGAAGGTAAAGATACCATTGAAAAAGTCAATCAAATGTGCTACAAAGCACAGCATTTGCATGATGATTATCCTGGATTACCAACTGTAGCCGCAGTTTGTGTTTATTCTGCTATGGTTGCAACTGCAAAAGCTGCTGTAAAAGGTAGTGGAGTAAAAGTAGCCTCTGTTTCTACCGCATTTCCATCTGGGCAAACGCCTTTTTCTACTAAAGCCGACGATACAAAATTTGCCTTAGATCAAGGAGCTGATGAAATAGATATGGTTATTTCGAGAGGGAAATACCATCAAGGGGAATACAATTTTGTGTTTGATGAGATTGCTAAAATTAAGGAGCTGTGTGGAAATCAAGCTCGACTAAAAGTAATTTTAGAAACAGGCGAAATTGGTACATTAGATGATGTGAGAAGAGCTTCAGATATTGCCATTTATGCAGGAGCAGACTTTATAAAAACTTCTACAGGAAAAATTGGATCAGCAGCTTCCATTCCGGTTACGCTAACTATGCTCTATGCAATTAAGGATTATTACTTGAAGACAGGAACTATGATTGGAATGAAACCTGCAGGCGGTATTTCTACTTCTAAATTGGCAATTCATTATTTAGTAATGGTCAAAGAGATATTAGGAAATGCTTGGTTGACTAATAAGTGGTTCCGTTTCGGAGCGAGTAGTTTAGCCAATGATGTATTGTTGCAATTAGAAAAACAGCGCACAGGGGGTTATCAATCAAAAGATTACATCTCAATAGATTAATATATTATGAGTAAAAAGAAAATTGAGACAGAAAAAATGAATTGGGAATATGCTGCTGCGCCTGAAAGCGCTAGTCATATCCAATTGAAAGAAAAATACGATCATTTTATCAACGGAAAGTTTGAAAAACCATCGTCTGGTAAATATTTTGACTCCATTAATCCAGCTACAGCAAAGAAAATAGCTGCTGTGGCCGAAGGAAACTCAAAAGATGTCGATAAAGCAGTGAAAGCAGCTCGTAAAGCATATGATAATGTTTGGTCGGTAATGCCTGCTTCAGAGCGTGCAAAATATTTATTCCGCATAGCGCGATTGATTCAGGAGAAAGCAAGAGAATTTGCCGTGATTGAATCACTTGATGGCGGCAAACCAATAAGAGAATCAAGAGATATTGATATTCCATTGGCGGCAGCTCATTTCTTTTATTATGCAGGATGGGCCGATAAATTAGATTATGCATTCCCCAATCGAAAGCCCAAATCAATTGGCGTTGCGGGTCAAATTATTCCTTGGAACTTTCCATTATTAATGGCTGCTTGGAAAATAGCTCCTGCATTGGCCTGCGGAAATACAGTAGTGTTGAAGCCTGCTGAAACTACTTCATTGACAGCTATGAAATTAGCAGAATTGATTCAAGAAAGTGGTTTGCCTGATGGTGTAGTGAACATTGTAACCGGCGACGGTAAAGTAGGAGCTGAAATAGTTAGCCATGATGGAATCGATAAAATCGCTTTTACAGGATCAACGGATGTAGGTAAATTGATTCAAAAAACCATTGCTAAAACAGATAAAAAAGTGACGCTTGAGTTAGGTGGTAAAGCAGCGAACATTGTTTTCGAAGATGCACCACTTGATCAAGCTGTAGAAGGAATCGTAAACGGGATTTACTTTAATCAAGGTCATGTGTGTTGCGCAGGTTCTCGATTATTTGTTCAAGAGTCGATCAAAGATATTCTTATAAAGAAATTACAGGATAGAATTGAGACGCTTATCGTTGGTGACCCAATGGATAAGAATACCGATGTTGGAGCAATTAATTCGAAGAGCCAATGGGAAACCATACAAGGATACATTGAATTGGGTAAAAAGGAAGGATTGGAGATTTTTCAATCGTCTTGCAAAATGCCAAAGGATGGTTACTTCATCAAGCCAACCTTATTTACCAAAGTAGCTCAATCAAGTAGATTAGCAAAAGAAGAAATTTTTGGGCCTGTACTAGCCGTGCAAACTTTTAGAACGGTAGACGAAGTGATTGAAAAAGCCAACAATACACCTTACGGACTTTCAGCAGGCGTTTGGACAGATAAAGGATCGAAGATTTTTAACTTAACGAGCAGATTAAGAGCAGGTATCGTATGGGCAAATACCTATAATCAATTTGACCCAACTTCGCCATTTGGTGGATATAAAGAAAGTGGTTTTGGAAGGGAAGGCGGTTTACACGGTTTGTCGGCTTATCTTAAATTCGATTAATTTTAGAACTCATGAGCGAAAGAATTAACATCTTGAAAACGTATAAAATATATATCGGCGGAAGCTTCCCAAGAACAGAATCTGGGCGTTTCTATAATCCGATGAATGCAAAGAAAGAATCATTGGGGAACATTTGTTTGTCCTCGCGAAAAGATTTTAGGAATGCGGTAGTTGCTGCACGAAAAGCCTTTGGCGATTGGAGCGATAGAACAGCATTTAATAGGAGTCAGATTTTATACCGAATGGCCGAAGTGCTGGAAGGTAGAAGAGAACAGTTCATAGCTGAATTAATGCAACAAGATAGTAGCCGAAAAGATGCGGAAAAGGAAGTCAATTTATCGATCGATCGGTTGGTTTACTTTGCAGGATGGTGCGATAAATACCAACAAATTTTCAGTTCGGTGAATCCTGTTGCGAGCTCACATTTTAACTTTTCTGCTTTGGAGCCAACTGGTGTAGTAGCAATTGTGGCTAACAAAGATTCCTCACTATTAGGGTTGGTTAGTTATATGGCGCCAATCATTGCAGGTGGGAATAGTTGCGTTATTCTAGCATCAGAAAATAAGCCATTGTGCTCGATTTCATTTGCAGAAGTGTTGAATGCATCGGATTTACCTGGTGGAGTTGTCAATATTCTAACTGGCAAGAAAAGTGAATTGTTGAGTCAGATTGGATCGCACATGGATGTGAATGCGGTTTGCTACACCGATGGAATTAAAGATGAATTGATTCAACTAAAAGAAGCTTCAATTGATAACTTAAAACGAATCAAATCCTACATGTATGATTTAACTACTGTTGAGGTAGAAAATCCATATATCATCAATGATTTTCAAGAAGTAAAAACAACTTGGCATCCGATAGAGGTAATTGGAGCAGCTAAAGCATCATATTAAAATACAAAAGAGTAGAATGACACAAAATGAACTAAAGGAATTGTTGTTTACAGCAATAAGATCAGCTTACAAAGGTGGTCTTGAAATATTAGATGTGTATGATTCTGAATTTGTAGTAGAATTAAAAGACGACAATAGCCCATTAACTGAGGCAGATAAAAGAGCTCATTTAGCTATCATGGATGGGTTAATGGAAACTAAAATACCTGTTTTAAGTGAAGAGGGAAAATCCATTCCTTTTGAAGAAAGAGCTGCCTGGGCTAATTTATGGATTGTAGATCCATTAGATGGAACGAAGGAATTTGTAAAGCGTAATGGAGAATTCACGGTAAACATTGCATTGATTAATGAAGGGGATCCGGTGATTGGGGTAATTTACGTACCTGTAACTAAAGTGATGTATTTTGGCTTGAATGGATTGGGAAGTTATAAGATTGAAGCTTATGACGAACTGCACGGGGCTAACACAATCGAAATATTATTAGAAGCAGGTAAAGAATTGCCAATAGATCAGGAAGAAAGAACTTATACAGTTGTGGGTAGTCGTTCGCATATGTCACCAGAAACGGAAGCTTTTATTAATGAGGCTAAAGTAGAATACGGTGATATTGAGATTATTTCGCGAGGTAGTTCATTAAAGCTATGCATGGTAGCTGAAGGTATCGCAGATGCTTATCCTAGATTTGCTCCGACTATGGAATGGGATACTGCTGCGGGACAAGGTATTGTAAATGCAATGGGTGGTCAAGTAATTGACCAATCTACCAAAGAATCCATGGTGTACAATAGAGAAAACTTATTAAATAATTGGTTCTTGGTAACCAAATAGAATAACCCAAAAATTATGAGTAAAGTAGCACTAATTACAGGTGTAACAGGACAAGATGGAGCCTATTTATCTGAATTATTATTGAGTAAAGGATATGAAGTTCATGGTATCAAGCGGAGAAGTTCGTTATTTAATACCGACCGTATCGACCACCTTTACATGGATTTACATGAAAAAAATGTAAAATTCAAGTTGCACTACGGAGATATGACAGACTCGTCAAATATTATTCGAATTATTCAAGAAGTGCAACCAACAGAAATATACAATTTGGCTGCACAATCGCATGTAAAGGTATCTTTTGAAATGCCAGAGTACACAGCTAATGTTGATGCAATGGGAACGTTGAGAATCTTGGAAGCTATTCGAACTTTAGGATTAGAGAAATCTTGTCGTTTTTATCAAGCAAGTACTTCCGAGTTGTACGGTAAAGTGCAAGAAGTTCCACAGACAGAAAAGACACCATTTTATCCACGTAGCCCATATGGGGTAGCGAAGTTATATGGTTTTTGGATCGTGAAAAACTATCGAGAAGCTTATGGAATGTACGCTTGTAATGGAATTTTATTTAATCATGAAAGTCCGCTAAGAGGAGAAACTTTTGTGACACGAAAAATTACACGAGCCGCTGCAAGAATTAAATTGGGCTTACAAGAAAAATTGTACCTAGGAAATCTTGATGCAAAAAGAGATTGGGGACATGCAAAAGATTATGTAGAAGGCATGTATTTGATGTTGCAACAGGATGTGGCTGAGGATTATGTGTTGGCAACCAATGTGACAACAACTGTTCGTGATTTTGTTTCTAAAGCATTCAAGAAAGCTAATATTGATGTTGTTTGGGAAGGAGAAGGTGTATATGAAATTGGTAAAAATAAAGCGACCAACGAAGTAATTGTAGAGGTTGATCCAAATTATTTTAGACCTACAGAGGTAGATTTGTTAATTGGAGATGCTTCAAAAGCAGAAAAAGAATTGGGTTGGAAACCAACGCACACGCTTGATGAGTTAATTGATGATATGATGACTTCTGATTTAGCTTTGTTTCAACGAGACAAGTATTTAATGGAAGGCGGACATAAAGTAGTAAACTCAAATGAATAAAAGGGATAAGATTTATGTTGCAGGACACAGAGGAATGGTCGGTTCGGCCATTGTTCGTGCACTAAAACAAGAAGGATATACGAATATAGTTTATAAAACATCTTCTGAATTAGATTTAAGAAATCAAGCTGCTGTTAATCAGTTTTTCGAAAAAGAAAGGCCGCAATATGTGTTTTTGGCTGCTGCAAAAGTGGGTGGGATACAAGCAAATAATATTTATAGAGCAGATTTCTTGTATGAAAACTTGATGATTGAATCCAATATCATTCATGCCTCATATGTCAATAGGGTAAACAAATTGCTATTTCTAGGTTCATCGTGTATTTATCCTAAAATGGCTCCTCAACCCTTGAAAGAAGAGTATTTATTGACAGATGAATTAGAGCATACCAATGAGCCTTATGCTATTGCGAAGATAGCTGGAATCAAACTTTGCGAATCGTATAGGAGGCAGTATGGGTGTAATTTTATTTCGGCCATGCCAACTAATCTTTATGGACCAAATGATAACTATGATTTGAACAATTCACATGTGCTTCCTGCATTATTGCGAAAATTTCATACCGCTAAATTAAATGGCGAAAAAGAAGTGACTGTATGGGGTTCAGGAAATCCAATGCGAGAGTTTCTTTATGTTGATGATTTAGCTGATGCATGTCTTTTTTTAATGAGAGAATATAATGGTGAAGAATGGATGAATGTTGGGACTGGTAAAGATTTAACAATTAAAGAATTAGCACAGACTATACAAAAGGTAACAGGCTTTAAAGGTAAAATAGTGTTTGATTCAAGTAAACCCGACGGAACTCTAAGAAAGTTAATGGATGTTAGTCGATTAGAAAAGGCTGGATGGAAATATACAGTGGAGTTAGAAGATGGAATTCGTCAAGTATACGAGGAAGTGAAAGAAATGGATTTTAACGCATAATGCTAAAATGAAGATTTTATCGACTATATTTTCTTTGCTCTTTTGTGCAGCTGGTTTTGCACAAGAGGTTCCATTGAATAATAATTTTTCTAGCAGTTTGTTAGGTGACATCTATCAAGCAGATTCTTTGATTAATTATACGATAAAACCATTGATTCCTCAATATCATAATTTTGAATATACACATCCTGCAAAGCGTCCATACCGATCGTATGCTGCTAGGAAGTTGTTTTTTGAGCCTCTTATAGTTATCGACACTTCAGACTTTCAGGTAACTATTAATCCTTTATTTTTATTGGAAGCTGGCACAGATTCAAAAGCAGATGAAAAAGATGTGTTGATTCAAAATACACGTGGTTTTCAAGTTCGAGGTACATGGAAAAATAAACTCACGTTTACTGCAAGCTTCTATGAAAATCAAGCAAAGTATCCTGATTATTTGAATCGATTCATAATTGTTAATGGCGTAGTACCTGGTCAAGGGCGAGTTAAAAATTTTAAGGATGGAGGATATGACTTTGCAATGGCTTCTGCTAGAATTAATTATATTCCTAATAATCATTTAATGATTTCGATTGGTCAGGATAAAAATTTCATCGGTGAGGGGTATCGGTCACTTTTGTTGTCTGATAATTCATTCAATTATCCATTTATTTCATCACAAGTGAATTTCTTTGATCGCAAGCTGAATTATATGTCAATGATTGCGGGCCTTCAAGACCTTGTTCGTGTGGATGGATTTGCACAAACTGAAAATATCTTTCAACGAAAAACGGCGAGTTACCATTTCTTAGAATATAATCCACTGCCGTCATTAAGAATTGGGCTATTTGAATCCACTGTTTTGGTAGATGCAATGGCTAGACAAGGGAATGGACCTCGAGTTAAGGCTAATTATTCATTCTTAAATCCAATAATTGGGTTGAATAGCTTGATTAATGGTAAAAATGATGAGTTAGTTCATAGCATTCAAGGAGTTAATTTATCATTTCGGCCTCTAAATACGATGTTAGTTTATGGGCAATTAGCTTTCAATGAACTTGATTTAAGTAATGCAGCAATTCAAATTGGAGCAATTTTTAGCGGTATTGAGGGTTTACTTTGGCGCGGGGAGTGGAATCATTCAGGTACTAACGTTATTGGAAGTACAATAGAGTCTGCGTCACAATCCCATTATAATCAATTTTTAGGTCATGCTTATGGTGAACGCTTTAGCGAAGTGCTCATGTTGTTGAATTATAAGTATAAGCGATTTGTAATGGAGCTTGGGGGAAATTATACTATTTATGATAAAGCTATTTTAAGGCCTGGTGGATACCACCAATACTTACTAAATAACGAACAGATTATTGGTCGAGCGGAGCTTGGAATTGTAGTAAATCCTGCTACTAATATGCAGTTTTCAGTAGGTATGTTAGAGCGAATGGGCAAAATAAGAGAATCTCCCGATGATTTTTCTTCCAATACAAGCTATCTTTACGTTTCTTTTAAAACTGCGTTAATCAATAGATATCGTGATTTTTAATAAATTTGTTTTTAAATTATTTCAATGGAAATTGCATTAGCCACAATCATCTCTTTTTTTATAGTGCTATTAGCAACACCTTCGTATATAAAGGTGGCTAAGATGAAACATCTATTTGATATCCCTTCTGAGAATCGGAAACAACACAAAAGGAGTACGCCTTCTATGGGTGGTATTATGATCTTTGCTGCGACCATTTTTGCCATATTCATTTGTTTCCCTTATCAAGATTTAGGCTTTTTGAGATACCTCATTCCTGCTATTATTATTATGTTTTTTGTTGGAATTAAAGATGATATAGTTGGTACTTCTGCTGCAAAGAAACTAATGGCACATCTTCTTGTAGCTTTTATTATGGTTCTGATGGCAGAAGTTAAAATTACTAGTTTATACGGGCTTTTTGATATTAGAGAATTACCTGAGTGGGCTAGTATTTCTATTTCGGTATTTACTTTTATTGTGGTGATTAATTCATTCAACCTAATTGATGGTGTAGATGGATTAGCCGGAGGCGTTGGGTTTATTGCTTCTACAGCATTTGGTGTATGGTTTTTAATTGCTGGGTGTTATGATTATGCAATTGTATCATTTTCATTAGCCGGTGCGTTGTTGGGATTTTTAAGGTATAACTTTAACCCAGCATCAATTTTTATGGGCGATTCGGGTTCTTTGTTTATTGGGCTCATTCTTGCTTTTTTAGCAATAGAGTTAATTGAATTTATACCAACTGATTTACCAACTTCGATAATCAGTATATCGAAGCCAATTTTTGCGATGACAGTGCTCGTTTACCCTTTGTTAGATACCATGAGGATTTTTATCTATCGATTGGCTAATAAAAAAAGTCCTTTTGAGGCCGACTCAAATCATATTCATCATAGAATTTTATCTTGGACCAAAAGCCATAAAAAAACTTCATTGATAATTTACGCGTTTAATATACTGATGATTACACTACCTGTTATATTAGCAGGATATAATCCAAGTTTAGTATTCGCTATAGTTGGTTTTATTGCATTTGGAAGTCTCTTATTTCTTCTGATCAAGAAACAGGAAGTATGATGCTTAAGAAAGCGGCGATTTCGTTAACTATTCTATTAACAGCAGTACTGGCTATTAATGCCCAGCCGCTCAATTCACGCATTGGTTTAACTCCTTTAAAAGTAGAGAAAGCGATTCTCCAAAATCAAAAAAATCACTCTTCTATTCAGCCTTATCGATTAAATGAAACTAGTTTTATTAAAGATGAAAGCCAAATATTAATGGATTTAGCATTTAATCCAAGTTGGTTTTCAAAGAAGGGGAACAATGGGAAGTCTATTTTTATACAACCTTATATAGAAGGTCTTTCATTTGCAGGAGTTTCAGGTGTTAAGACCTCTGCTGCTGCAGGAATAGATATTTCGGGAACACTCCATAAAAAGTTAGCGTTTGGGTTTGCATATTATCGCCAATTTGAAAATGATTTACCTTATTTAAAAGGTGCACACCTTCGAGGGTTTTCTCCCGGTTTAAGCAGCACTCAATCTACGAGTGGAGATCTTTATCAGTTTAACTTTCTTCAAGCCTACGTTTCCTATTCGCCCAATAATCATTTTAATTTTGAATTAGGAAATGGGAAGCAATTTATAGGTGAAGGCTATCGCAGTATGCTCCTTTCTGATAACGCAAATAATTCACCTTATTTTAAATTAAGTACCAATTTTTGGAATATCAGTTACACTAATATTTGGGCTTTTCACCAAACTATATACGCTCCTTATGATGTGAATTCAATGCTTGTAAAAGATGACTATTTAGGAAAGTATACTGCTTCTCATTACTTAGACTGGAATATTACTAAGCGATTTTCTATCGGGCTGTTTGAAACAGTGGTTTGGCAAACGGATGATAGTTTATATCATCGTGGGTTTGATGTAAATTATTCGAATCCATTGTTATTTTATCGCCCTGTGGAATTTTCAATTGGTTCTCCTGATAATGTATTGGTTGGATTAAACACAAAATTTCGTTTGTTTGATCATCAGTATTTCTATGGTCAATTATTGCTAGATGAATTTCTTTTAAAGGAAGTAAGGGCCGATGTGGCGGAAGCAATAAGTCCGGATACATCGAGAGATAGCGGCTGGTGGGCAAATAAGTTTGGAATTCAAGTTGGCTGGAAGGGGTATTGGGAGCTTGCCGGTGGTGATTTTCGAAGCAGAGTAGAGTATAATCTAATCAGACCTTACACGTATGCTCACTCCGGAGCTACTCAGTCATACACCAACTTTGGTCAATCACTGGCGCACACCAATGGAAGTAACTTAAATGAATGGATAGCCTCTTTTTCTGCAGTTAAACTCATAAATGGATTTCCATTTAATTTGAACGGCAAAATTAAGAATTATTTCAAGTCAGGAAAGCAAAAAAGGCTTATTTAAATCGAATACAGATAATTTTTACAATTCTCTACTTCTCCTATTAAGCATCGTCCTTAATCCGAAACTAATCATATTGTCAATTTGAAAGTTAGAGC
>JAOKVV010000035.1 GCA_028336925.1 Vicingaceae bacterium
CATCTAAATTGATAAAGGTTTCGTTTTTGGTATAAATTTTATGAACGGCGTTTACATTCACATTGATCGATTGCTCTGGTCTTAATTCTTCTTCGAAAACAACTTCTCTAGCTCCCGTAAGCGCAGCATGATCTTCTGTAAATACGTTGGCAACTCGAAATCCATTTCCGGCGCTTAGCCGCAGAATAGTTTTCTCATTTTTAGAATTCCATTTATAATTAATTCGTGGAGAAAAGATATTTCCATGTACATTGTTATGATCATATCGAGCACCTAAAAGTAATGTGTTGAACTCATTTAATGCAATTTGATCTTGCACAAAAATCCCTGGAAGGTAAATGTTTGATGGACTATTTCCTGAGCTATCTGTATTGAAAGTCGCACCAGTATTATCATCATAATAGGTATATCGATAAGCCGCTCCGATTAAAAAGTCATGAGCAGGAATCAGTTCTTTATTCCAGGTAAGCTGTCCGAAAGCAATTCGTTGATCCGCAATATATTCATCCATTCCATAAACAGCGTTTTGCTGATGGCTATTGGCACTAAATTGAAAATTAAAATCTTCATCTTCTATAGGTAATTCATAATTACCAAATACTTCCCAACGGCTGGTGTAGATACTTTCTCCATATATAGAGTCACCCCCTCTAAACTCAGGTCGCCAATTCATTTCTCCGCCCCATCTATCTTCATAAACATAGCGCATACCGATATTGAACTGCCGATTATCTTTTCTATCAAATGATATTTTATTGAAAATAGAAATGCGGTCTTGTAAAGTAATATCCGTAAAACCATCGTTGTTTAAATCGAGTGGATTGTTGTAATTAAAGTAGTTGACACCGATTAGTGAAGTAGCCTTTTTACCTAAATTAAATTTATCTGATAAGTCTGCATTAGTTTCTAGCCATGAAGTGGTGAATACATTTGCCGAGAAAAGTGGTGCCCCACTTGGCTTTTTGGTAATTACATTAATAAGGCCGCCCACCGCCTCGGAGCCGTAAAGAGTAGAAGCAGGACCTTTTACAATTTCTACCCTTTCAATTAATGAAGCAGGAATTCCTGTAAGCCCATAAACGGTAGATAAACCATTAACGATGGGCATTCCATCAATTAAAACCATGGTGTAAGGCCCTTCTAAACCATTGATATGAATATCTCCAGTATTACAAACGCTGCAATTTAGTTGGGGCCGAACTCCATTTACATTTTGAAGGGATCCAAAAACAGAAGGATTTTTATTGTTTTCAAAAAAATTAGCGCTGTACACTTCTACAGGTACCGGACTATTTGTTTTGGATATTTCCCTCATCGTTCCAGTAATAACGACCTCTTCAATGTTCTGTTTTCCCTGTTTGAGCTTGAAATTAACTGTAAGCATTTCATTCTCTTTTATGGTTATTTGAAGCGTTTGTCGCTCAAATCCAATAAGCTGAGCAAGAATAATGTGCTTTCCAATAGGAATGTTGAGGATTTCAAAATTGCCTTCTTCATCACTTGCAGCTCCAATCTTAGAGTCAATTAAATACACATTTGCATAAGGTACTTTTTCGCCATTCTCTTGAATAATAGTTCCTTGGATTGATCCTGTTTGTGCACTTATAGAAACGTTGTATAGCATAGAGGCCAAAACAAATAGAATGATTTTAAAATGCATTTACGCCGTAAAATTTAGAGCTGCAAATATATATATTTAGATTCGCCTAAATTAGTTAGTAGAAAATAAATTTTTAGGGTAGGCTAAAAGTTTTGAAAAACCTTAATTACTAGTAAATATTTATTTTCAAAAAAAAGCCTGAGCTTCTGGCTCAGGCTTCCTAATTAATCTATTTTTCAGAAATCTACATTTTCTCTTTTGAATTCTTTTTCATCTCTTCATACTTATCTTGAAGTCGTTGAAATTCCTCTTTAGCCTCATCAGATATATTATCTAAATCATCTGATGCATTATTCTTCTTTTGAATGCACTTTTATTTAATTAACCATTATAAGCCAATAACTTATATAGATTGCTAAGTTTTGTTTATTCGATATTTATAAACAATCATTCATCATTATATGCTACAAATGTGTAGTGTATAATTCACACAGTGTACTAAAAAATCGCAAAAAGGGTTCGATCTACAAACTTACATACAGCTCTAACAGTACGAAAACAGAAAAGATTACTGAAGCCACTCCATTTGTGGTAAAGAAAGCAAGATTTACTCTTGATAAATCATCGGCCTTTACGATGAGGTGCTGATACGTTAATAAAGCCAAGAAAATACCTGTTCCAATCCAATAAAATGTGCCAAAACCTGCATGATATCCTGCATAAGCGATAAATCCTGCCGTAAATAGGTGAAGGAATGTAGAAAATCCCAAAGCTCCATCTTTCCCTAAAAAAACTGGAATCGATTTCAATCCCATCTTTTTATCAAATTCATAATCCTGAAGGGCATAAATAATATCAAATCCTGAAACCCAAAATAATACCGCAAAAGAAAAGTAGAGTGGAAGCCAAGCAAATGAACCAACTACTACCAAGTAGGCTCCAATAGGTGCTAAAGCCAACCCAATACCTAAAATTAGGTGGCAAAGTGCCGTAAAACGTTTGGTTAAACTGTATCCTAAAACTACTGCCAAGGCAACTGGAGAAAGATAAAAGCAGATTTTATTGATAAAAAATGTAGTAGCAATAAACAAAACACTATTAATGATCACAAACCACTTGGCAGAGTTTGGAGAAATAGTGCCGTTTGGAATTTCACGTATGGTTGCTGTTCGTTCATTGGCCGTATCAATATCCCGATCGATGTATCGATTAAATGCCATGGCTGCATTTCTAGCAAACACCATGCACAAAATCATTGGTATAAAGGTAATCCAATCAAAGGTGTAGATAGAAAAGTTAAGTGCCAAAAAATAACCAATTAACGCAAAAGGAAGCGCAAATAAGGTATGACTAAACTTAACAAGTGATAGAAAATTTTTAACGGGAGCAGTTGTCATTCAATCTAATTTTAGGCAAATTTAATGAATCCCGATGTGGAAAAGGGCATCTCCTTGGTTTACTAATGGCATATTATTATGGCCAATGATAATTCCTGTGTGAGATGCTTTTACTTTCGTTTCAAACTGTCCGAATGGATCGGTTATTTTACCGATAATTTGATTTTTAATCACTGATTTTCCAGATTGAATAGTAGCGGTAAACATAC
Organism: Vicingaceae bacterium; assembly: GCA_028336925.1. Taxonomy (GTDB): domain Bacteria; phylum Bacteroidota; class Bacteroidia; order Flavobacteriales_E; family Vicingaceae; genus Acidiluteibacter. The sequence continues at coordinate 3,207 of JAOKVV010000035.1, forward strand.
CTGAACTCTTGGCTCTTACCCAAAAACTATTGCTACAAAACACATTTTCTTCTTCATGAGCTGCTTGATTGGTCATTCCTAAATGTTTCATTACCCGCTTTGCACCTCTTATGCCACTTTGAATAACGTGCTCATCAAATCGCATGGATTCGCCACCTTCAAAAACAATGATGGATTTTCCCATTTTAAATGCCTCCTTCCGTAAACTTTTGTCGATTAACTTAGAAGTCATGGTGATTGGAGCATTGAAAACATCTGCTATACTCTTACTGTAATCATCAGTTGGTGAAAAACGGCATTGTGGATAGTTAAATCTACTAGCTCCACCTGTATGAAAATCAATCCCTAAGTCGATTTCTTTTAACACTTTATGCGTTAAATTATGCGCAACTCTCGCGGCTAAAGAGCCTGTAGTACTTCCCGGAAAGCTTCTATTAATGTCTTTTCCGTCAGGAACTTCTCTAGAGAAGTTTAAGAATCCATAAATATTCATAATCGGAATAGCAATCACAGAGCCGCAATGCAAATGTTCGAATGTATGATTGGCGACCATCCGACGCACTATTTCTACACCATTAACTTCATCGCCGTGAAGGCCGCCACTTAATAGTAAAATTGGCCCGGGCTTTTTACTTCTGTAAACATAAATCGGTAGGTCGATTTTAGTTCCTGAAGCCAGTCTAGCAATATTTAAGGTAATTACAGCATTTTCGCCGTCTTTTACACCTTGTTTATTGATGGAAATCATTTTACTCATAATTCAGCACGATTAATTAAGCACCCACCTTATCTTTTAAACTACTTTTTTTGCCTGCGTTACCCTCGATGTACTCGATAATTTTACCTGCAATATCTACTTTAGTAGAATGTTCAATTCCTTCTAAACCAGGAGAAGAGTTTACTTCCAAAATTAATGGACCTCTTTCTGATTGCAACATATCTACGCCTGCAATGCTCAATCCCATTGCTTTTGCAGCTTTTATCGCTGCAGTCTTTTCAGATCGTTTAAGTTTTATATTGGTAGAACTACCTCCTCGATGCAGGTTAGAACGAAATTCACCTTCTTTCCCTTGTCGTTTCATAGCGCCAACTACTTCTCCATTTACCACGAAAGCTCTGATATCTGCTCCACCTGCTTCTTTGATAAATTCCTGAACTAAGATATTGGTATTTAATCCCCAAAAGGCTTCAATTACTGATTTTGCAGCTTTTTGCGTTTCCGCCAATACCACACCTAGTCCTTGAGTTCCTTCTAGTACTTTTATAATTAGTGGAGTACCGCCTACGCTTTTTATCAAATTTGCAATGTCATCCGGATGGCGAGCAAAAGCTGTTTTAGGAATATCTAATCCTTCACGAGACATAATTTGTATGCTTCTTAGTTTATCGCGAGATCGAGTAAGTGCAACTGATTTTACAGTAGTAAATACATTACACATTTCAAACTGCCGAATAATAGAGGCACCGTAAAACGTTACAGAAGCACCAATACGAGGAATTACGGCATCGTAACCCTCTAATTTCTCGCTCCCGTAATAAATTGCAGGATCTTGCTTTTGATTTACGATATAGCATTTGGTATGATCAAGCACATGCACTTCATGTCCTCGTTGTTCAGCCGCCTCTACTAAACGACGAGTGGAATACAGTTTTTTGTTTCTTGAAAGAATGGCAATTTTCATTTTAATTGGTTGCGTTTAGGATATTTTTATTTTTGATACATCGATAATATAGCCATTTTGCAGCAGTTTTCTGCCCACCAATACTGGGTATTTCATCTTATGTCGATCAGTTAAACTTACATCGGTCAAATACGTTTTTCCTGCGAGTGTAATTTTCGTTCGGATGACGTATCTATTTTCTTTTCGCCCGTTAGAGCTTTTTACTTTTTTCTTTTTAAAATCATTACTCGTAAATATCCGTTCTTGATACTCTGGATGCTCCGGATCTAAGATATCGAAGTGTAAAATCGCTTTTCCATCGATTTCTTTGATCCACATTTTATGACAATGCAAGGCTGTGCTGTATGCTCCTGTATCTATTTTGGCAGCAATACGGTTTAGGTTTAAGCTTGGAAAGTCAAGATACTCAACCCTTCCAATTAAAACTTTCTCTTTTTTGGCCATTTTAAGTTATTAATTCTTAATCTCTATTTGCTAGTGGTGGTATTTTTGCCAAATTTGCATAAAATAATGAAACTGATATCAAATAATAGAATAATATGAGCGACGATAAGAAGATTATTTTTTCAATGGTGAATGTTTCCAAGGTTTTGCCATCGGGAAATACGATTTTAAGTAACATTTATTTGTCTTTCTACTATGGTGCTAAGATTGGAATTATTGGTCTAAACGGATCAGGTAAGTCTACCTTAATGCGAATTATAGCAGGAGATGATAAGGATATAAAAGGAGAAGTAGTATTCTCTGACGGATACAAAGTGGGGATGCTTTCGCAAGAACCGTATTTAGATCCTGAGAAAACAGTAAAGCAAATTGTAGAAGAAGGCGTGCAAGAAGTGGTAGACGTTTTGAAAGCTTACGAAGCGTGTAACGAAAAATTTGGCGACCCAGAAGTGTTAGAGAATCCAGATAAAATGGAAGCTTTAATGAAAGAGCAAGAAAAACTTTCTGAAAAGATAGATCAATACAATGCTTGGGAATTAGATCAGCGTTTACAGCGTGCTATGGATGCATTACAATGTCCTGATGGTGATACTTCAGTAACCGTATTGTCAGGTGGAGAAAGACGCCGAGTAGCACTATGTCGTCTATTATTACAAGAACCAGATGTATTATTGCTGGATGAGCCAACCAACCACTTAGATGCAGAGTCTGTATTCTGGTTAGAGCGCCATTTACAGCAGTATAAAGGAACCGTTATTGCTGTAACTCACGATAGATACTTCTTAGATAATGTAGCAGGATGGATTCTGGAACTAGACAAAGGAAAAGGTATTCCATGGGAAGGTAATTACTCTTCTTGGTTAGATCAGAAGACGAAGAAAATGGCTCAGGAGGAGAAATCGGAGAGCAAGCGTAGAAAGAACTTAGAGAAAGAATTAGAGTGGGTGAGAATGAGTCCTAAAGGTCGTCAGAGTAAGTCGAAGGCACGATTGACCAACTACGATAAAATGATGAGCGAAGGTGGAATGAAGAAAGAATCGGTATTAGAGATTCCAATTCCAAACGGCCCGAGATTAGGAAATGAAGTAATTGAAGCCAAGAAAGTAGCCAAAGCATTTGATGGTAAAATTTTATTTGACGATTTGAACTTTAGACTACCACCTGCAGGAATTGTAGGTATTATTGGACCAAACGGAGCTGGTAAAACAACTCTTTTCCGTTTAATTATGAATGAAGAAAAGCCAGATAACGGTGAATTTGCTGTTGGTCAAACGGTAGAATTAGGTTATGTAGATCAAACGCACAAAGATTTAGATCCTGAAAAGTCGATTTACGAAGTAATCAGTAATGGACAAGAGCACATAGAAGTAGGTGGACAAACACTGAATGCTAGAGCGTATATCTCACGATTTAACTTCTCAGGTTCTGATCAGAATAAAAAAGTAGGCGTTTTATCAGGTGGAGAGCGTAACCGTTTACACTTAGCCATGACGTTAAAGACAGAAGCGAACGTATTGCTACTGGATGAGCCGACTAACGATATTGATGTAAACACCTTAAGAGCATTAGAGGAAGGTATCGAAAACTTCGCAGGATGTGCGGTGGTGATTTCTCACGATAGATGGTTTTTAGATCGAATTTGTACGCACATTTTAGCTTTTGAAGGTAATGGTGATGTGTATTACTTCGAAGGAGGCTATTCTGATTATGAAGAAAATAGAGCAAAACGATTGGGCAAAGAACCAACCCGATTTAAGTATAAAAAGTTAGCGGACTAAACTGCTTTTAACTATTATTGAAACTCTCTTTAGCTATTTAGTTGAAGGGAGTTTTTTTGTTAATCTTATCTCGCTTCCTGAACTATATACGCTCTCAAATCCTCTATCTGCTGCGGACTCATTCGTTCCTCAGGATAAAGAGGCATATAACGTGGTTTGCCTTTATCAGCATAAGTGCCATGAAGAATAATGTCATAAATGTTCCAATCCCCATTTTTATTAAAGTTGTTCTTGAACTTTTTGAAGGTTAGTTTAGCATCGTCTAATAAGATAGGAGAAACACCTCCATCTTGATGGCAAGCTTGGCAGCTTAATTCATAGATTTTTTTACCGTTAGCAGGATTCCCAATTAATCCTGCATAACCTGCTATTTTGTTTTCAGGTGCTTTAGGAAAAGTCGCCGGGCTTTTAGTCGCATATTTTGATTTAATAAGTGCTAACTTTTCTTCATTAGGAGCATCAGAACGCATCACTTCTCGGTCACTTTCTGTTAAATCTAGGTCATTAATGGTCAGTTGAATGGATTCATAATACGTCAAAATAGCTTCTAATTCCCAATCTTCTAAATACCTACCTGATGAACATACTTTAGCACAAAGTTGAGTAGATTCTTCCAAGCTTTTACTCGCAGGCACCACTAAGTCGCCATACTTTAAAATGTAATCATCATTATACCAACTCTCTCTGTTATAAATACCCCAAAAAGTAGTTGCTGGCAAAAATTTAAGGTCATTTTCCGCGGCATAATCTAATCGCGCTTGTGGATCAAATTTGGTGATAATCGGATCTTCTTGCACCTGATTATGACAACTCGTACACGCAAAATATTTACTGATAAACGGTCCCATTTTTCCATCAGGGCCTATGGCTTTTCCATTGTGCACAAGGGCTCTTCCGCGCTCTATTAACTCTGCAGTAGGATTTTCTCTGTAATGTGTTGGTTTTTCATCGCCAAGCGAGATTAATAAATCGCTTAATTTATCAGTAGGCGGAAACGCAATAAAATTATCATAGGCATTCCAACTGATTAATTTAAAGGCAAGTGAAGCGGCTAGGATTAAAGTAATTTTCTTCATTTTACTTGTATTTTTTGCCTTTCAGCTGAAAATTTCTACTAAAGTTAAAGCCAAAGAATACATCTCCTTTAAAAAAATCTTCTCTCGTCTCAGAAATAAAGAATTTATCAATCATCCCTTGTGAGTTGGATATATGCAATTGAAAAACGTGGCTTTTAGTTTGAATATCAAATCCTAAAGATAGAGAGTTGGTAAATTCATCGGCCATTTGGTTGGGTAATACATAATAGTACTCCGCCTGAAAAGAAATGGTTTTCGTTAATTGATAACGAGTAGCGGCGCCAATGGCGAATAAATCATTTTCTTCTTCTCTTGTTTCTACTAAGTTTCGGTGTATAAATGTGGGCATTAATTGAGCAGAAAACTCATCACAAAACTTACGTGCAATCATTACTTGATGGCCATACGTCATTCTATTAGCAAAATCATAATCAACACCAGGAATTTCTGAGAAATCTGCAGTTCTAATGGCGGCATTACTTTGCCAAGTTATGGTTACGGGTGTATTTTTTGCTCCAGAGGATTGCCTCAGTATTTTATACTTAGCAAAACCATCCACTGTTTTTTCAAATGAACTTCGTCCTATTCCAACGGTGAATCTGTCGGTGACACCATAATCTAATCCCAATCGGATAGTGGCCTGATCTAACCCAAAGAAATTATCAAATCCTTCACTGATTAATCCAAAACGGTGTGAAATCAGAAATTTTAATTGACCTTCTTCATTCGTTTCTACTGATTGTCCGTTTACGATACGGGTATCATTAAATGTAGCAGCAGTATGATTGGTGGTTTCTTGTGCAATGGAGCCTAGGACGAACGCCAAGAGGCAACTTGCAAATAGTACTTTTTTCATCTGAATTAATTGTTTGGTGCTCCGGCATCTAACCAAGCAGTTAATTTGCGAATTTCACAATCAGGCAGCGGAGCCGCATCTGGCATGGTTTGCTCTATAATTGCACGCCTTCTAATTTTATCGTTATCATCTATTTTGGCTTTTATTCCGGCATAAGAAGTAAAGTCTCCAAAGGAGGAGCCGCTATTATGGCAACCAGAGTTGTTGCAATCTTGCCTAAAAATCGGCTCAATATCTGTTTGAAAAGTTAAGCTATCGGTGGTGCAGGTATCAACTAATTTTATTGGTCGTAATTCTTCAATATTTTTATATTCACAAGCTGTCAAAACAAGCATTGCACCGAAAAGAAGTGTAAGGATTTTTTTCATTAGACTATATTTATGGAACTAAAACAATTAGAATCCTAATTGGTATCACAAGTTAGAAAAATCTGGTAAATAAATATTGGCAAGTAACTTTAAATTGATCTTGCCGGAAATTACAAGATTAGGTTCACCTACATTTCCTCTTTCAGCGAAACCAAAAACGAACGAATCTTTTTTAAAGAGGAAATCATTTCCATTTCGTTCATGGTATCCTCTTTGTTTTCTTTCAGTTTTTTCTTAGCGCCGTCCAATTTATAGCCACGTTCTTTTACTAAATGGTAAATGATTTGTAAATTATCTACGTCTTTTTGAGTAAATAAACGGTTACCCTTTTTATTTTTCTTTGGTTGCAGTATATCGAACTCTTTTTCCCAAAATCTTATTAGTGAGGCGTTTACATTAAAAAGTTTGCTCACTTCTCCAATTGTGTAATAAAGCTTGGTGTTTTCTAATGGTAAGCTCATTGTTCAGTAGATTAATCGAATGATTGGGTTGGAGTAGAAGAAAATTCAATCATTTTCTCGTACTCTTCAGGTGTTAAATCGTTGAAATAGAAATTTACCGGATTTACTTTTTCCCCATTTTTGATTACTTCATAGTGTAAGTGAGGCGCTACAGATGTTCCTGTATTCCCAACGTAGCCAATGATTTGCCCACGTTTTACTTTTTCGCCTTTCCGCACAATGTATTGCGTCATGTGAGCGTATAATGTTTTATATCCGTACCCATGGCTTAAAACAACATGATTGCCAAATCCTCTTCTGCTATTTTCAACCTCAGCAACAACAGCATCACCTGTTGCATATATTTCTGTTCCTTGCTCAGCTGAAAAATCCATTCCAGTATGCATTTTACGACGCTTATAAATAGGGTGCATTCGAATTCCGTATCCTGAAGCCATGCGCTTAAGATCTTTATTGGCTACTGGTTGTATAGCAGGAATAGAAGCCAACATTTTTTCTTTGCTGGTAGCCATTTTATATACTTCATCGTATGATTTACTCTGAATGTATAATTGTTTCGAAATTTGATCTAGCTTTTGAGCTGATTCTATAATAAGTTCAGAATTTCTAAATCCTTCTAATTGTTTGTAACGATTTACACCACCAAAACCGGCTTTTCTAATGTTGTCAGCAATAGGCTCAGCTTCAAATATTACACGATATATTTCATCATCTCTACGCTGAATATCTTCCAAAACCTTCGTTACCTGATCCATGCGTTTGTCAAGTAGCTCGTATTGAGCAGCTAATTGATTTTTTTCTCTTTTGAGCATTTTCTCTTTCGGGGAATCAATGTAGTTATTGACTAAAAAAAAGAAGAGTATTCCAAATATAGAGCTGGATAGTAAAAATGAGAGTACACGTAGTAACTTAACCTTGGTAGTGAGCTCTACACGCTCGTAACTAAGGGTTCGGGTATTAAAACGATACTTAACTTTTGACATTTTCTTGAATTGTTATTGTGGTTTAAATAGCTAAATTTGCGCACAATTAAGGCGCTAATTTAACCATATAAATCTTTTGTTTCAATACTGCAAAGGAGTTAAATATTGTTAGTTTTTACGCCGCTATGTATTTAAAGTTTTCAACAACAATGACTTCAAAAGAGATAAGAGCACAGTTTTTAGCATTTTTCAAAAGTAAAGAACATAAGGTAGTTGACTCAGCACCAATGGTGATAAAAAATGACCCAACGCTGATGTTTACCAACGCTGGAATGAATCAGTTTAAAGACTTGTTTTTAGGAAATGCCACGGTTAAATATCCGCGTATCACGGATACCCAAAAGTGTTTGAGGGTTTCAGGTAAGCATAATGATCTAGAGGAAGTTGGTGTAGATACATACCACCACACCATGTTTGAAATGTTGGGCAACTGGTCATTTGGTGATTACTTTAAAAAAGAGTCTATCAAGTGGGCGTGGGAATTATTGACCGAAGTATATAAATTAGATAAAGATAGCCTATATATTACCGTATTCGGCGGAGATGAAGGTGATCAATTAGGAGAAGATACCGAAGCTTACAACATTTGGAAAGGCATTATTTCTGAAGATCGAATCATAAAAGCTTCTAAGAAAGATAATTTTTGGGAAATGGGCGATATTGGTCCATGTGGTCCGTGCTCGGAGATTCATGTAGATATAAGATCTGCTGAAGAGAAAGCTAAAATGTCGGGTAAAGAGCTTGTTAACCAAGATCACCCTCAGGTAATTGAGATTTGGAATTTGGTGTTCATGGAATTCAATAGAATGGCGGATGGTAGTTTAGTGAAACTGCCAAATCAGCATGTAGATACTGGAATGGGTTTTGAGCGTTTATGTATGGCGTTGCAAGGCAAACAATCCAATTATGATACGGATGTGTTCATGCCGTTGATTAATAAAGTTGTAAAAATTAGTGGTGTAGATTATGACAGAACTCAAGAGAAGAAAGACATTGCTATTCGTGTTATTGCCGATCATATACGTGCTATTTCATTTGCCATTTCTGATGGACAATTACCTTCTAATACAGGTGCAGGTTATGTAATCCGACGAATTTTAAGAAGAGCAGTGCGTTATGGCTACAGCTTTTTGAACTTAAAAGAGCCGTTCTTGAATCAGTTGGTTGAAGTATTGGTTTCTGAAATGGGCGATCAGTTTGGTGAATTAAAATCACAACAAAAACTAATCACCCAAGTAATATTTGAAGAGGAGAATACCTTCTTGAGAACTTTAGAAAAAGGAATACAACGATTTGAAGAATATACTTCTACTTTAACTGGAAAAGTAATTGATGGTCAGTTTGCTTTTGAATTATATGATACGTTTGGTTTTCCAATCGATTTAACGCATTTGATGGGCACAGAAAATGGCCTATATGTAGACATGGAGGCGTTTCAAAAAGCGCTTCAAATTCAAAAAGAGCGATCTAGAAAAGCTACAAAAGTAGATGCTGGAGATTGGGTAATTGTGCGTGAAGACGAAGTGGGAGAGTTTATCGGATATGATTATACTTCTGCAGCTGTTAAGATTACACGTTATCGAAAACTAATCGCCAAAGGAAAAGAAAGTTATCAATTAGTATTCACCGTTACACCATTTTATCCTGAAGGTGGCGGCCAAGTTGGTGATACAGGTTATATTGAAGCCGATGGCGTGAAATATAGCATTACAAATACCAAGAAGGAAAATAATTTAATTGTTCATTTTGCCGACAAATTACCAGAAAACGTAAAAACGTCATTCCAAGCAGAGGTAAATGAGAAAAATAGGGTATTGACGGCTAATAATCACTCCGCTACGCACTTAATGCATTACGCTTTGCGCGAAGTATTGGGAGAGCATGTGGAGCAAAAAGGCTCATTAGTTAATTCTAAGCATTTACGATTTGACTTTTCTCATTTTCATAAGGTTTCTGACGAAGAAATTAAAAGGATTGAGCAACGAGTGAATCATTTAATCCGAGAGAATATAGAATTAGATGAACGCAGATCTATGCCAATAAATGAAGCTAAAGCGATGGGAGCAATGGCCCTTTTTGGAGAGAAATATGGTGATGTAGTTCGCTTGATTAAATTCGGCGATTCAGTTGAGTTATGCGGCGGAACACACGTAAAATCGACTTCTATTATTGGTCAATTTAAAATAGTAAGTGAATCCGCTGTAGCCGTAGGAGTAAGAAGAATAGAAGCCATTACAGCAGATAAAGCGGATGAATTCGTACAGAGCAAGTTGGATTTATTAGACTCGATTAATGACACGTTTAAGCATCCAAAAGATGTTATGCAATCGATACAATTACTGCAAAAGCAAAATTCTGAATTACAAAAGCAAGTAGAAGATTTTAAGCGCGCTGCAGCAGGAAATGTAAAGGGAGAGTTGAAAGGTAAAATACAAACTGTAGGAACGCTTAACGCAATTATTGAAAAGGTAGATTTAGATGCCGGATCTATTAAAGATTTAGCATTTCAACTAAAATCAGAGGTAGCGAACTTATTTTTAGTGCTAGCTTCTCACGCAGATGGCAAAGTAACCTTGACTATATTAGTGGCCGATGGATTGGTAAAAACACATGATTTACATGCTGGAAATATCATTAGAGACCTAGCCAAAGAAATAGGCGGAGGTGGAGGCGGTCAGCCTTTCTTTGCAACTGCAGGTGGTAAAAATCCAAGCGGAATAGAATCTGCTTTGGAGAGGGCTAGGAAGTTAGTGGTGTAGTGATGGTTTAATTAATGAGCCAATTAGACAATAAAATCTATGGGTTAGTTAGTTTAATGAAACCATAAATTCATCGGCTAATTAATTAATCATTCAATGAATTAAATAAGGATACTGATTGAGCCGAAGAGCGCAGTTTGTGTGACTTTGTTATTTCATTCTGAAGTTTGATATATTTGCTAAGCCTTGCTTAATACAACTTAAAATTACTCCAAGCTTCCGCTTTTTCTGAAAAGAGTGGTTTTGTTTTGGCCCAAGTAGTTTTGAATAGTTCAGAATGGCGGTATTTTTCTAAAGCTTCTTCACTTTCCCAATGGCTATGAGTAAAAAAGATATTTCCATTGGTACTACATTGTAATAATTCGAGTTTTTTTACTCCTTCAAATTTGCTAATCAACTCTTTGCTTTCATTGAAAATAGTTATAAAGTCATTGATATACTCTTCTTGAAAGGTTAATTTTACTATTCTAATGATCATTGATTACAACTCTTATGTGACTATTTAATTGGATACCTAAAAGGCCGGAAGCCTTTCCTTTATGAAGCGCTATCTCCAGAAAATTAGTAGAGTTAAACAAAGCTAATGGTTCGCCCTCAGGTACATCACTATAGGTGTACGAAACTCTATTTATTCCACTGCTCATTGTTCTATAGAAAATAGTAAAGGAGTCATTTTTTACAAAATTATTGAAAATTACATCGCTTATATTGGTGATTGCGTTTCCATAACTATCAATATGAACAACCATTCCTCTTAATACCTCTTGATCTATAAATGGTTGGTAACCAATTTGCCGTGTTACATTATCTATTTTTCTTCCTAATGCACTAATCGTTACACCGTTGATTATATGACAG
>JAOKVV010000036.1 GCA_028336925.1 Vicingaceae bacterium
CAGCCGCTGTTCCATCTTGCCATTTAACTAGATCAGCTTCTACTTTCTCGAATCGATCAGATTGAATTGTTGGACAATTAGCAGGTAGACCAAGTGAGTAAATCCACTCATCTAAATTAATTGCTGTAGCCCACTCCTCATTTTTACTTAACAACTCAGCATTGATATAATCTATGAAACCTTCAGTAGTCATGGATTTGAAAGCATAGGTGTCAAAATACGTTTTCAAGAATTGATCAAAATTCTCTCTTCCTACGGTAAATTCAATCAATTTCAAGAAGTAAAACCCTTTATCATAAGCAATACTTGTCATCCCTTCATCCGGATCTTGACCTGCTAAATCTAACTTTAGTTTAGTTCTTGGACTTTCCATACCGAAATCTTCTAATTCCGATTTTAAATCTTGATAAGAAATGAGGGCCAACATATTTGCATAATCTACGCCATACACCTGCTCCATAATACGATTCTCAAAATAAACGGTAAATCCTTCATTTAACCAGAAATCATTCCAGTTATAGTTCGTCACTAGATTACCTGACCAAGAGTGCGCCAACTCATGTGCAATTAAGGATGTCAATGATTTATCACCTGCCAATATAGTTGGTGTAGCAAAGGTTAAGCGTGGATTTTCCATTCCACCGAAAGGAAAGCTCGGAGGCAACACCAATACATCATATTTCCCCCAACGGTATTTTCCATAAAGCGCTTCTGCGCTGTCTACCATTTCTTGCATATCTTCAAACTCAGCTACTGACTTTGCTAACATACTTGGCTCTGCATAGATTCCTGTATTACGGCCAACCGATTGAAATTTAATATTCCCTACCGACAAAGCCATTAAATAAGAAGGTATTGGATACTCCATCTGAAAATCATAGGTTCCATTAGGCATAGTATCCGTAGGATTGTATGCACTCATAAGTGCCATCATATTATCAGGCACTTTTACACGTGCATTATAAGTAAATCGAATACCTGGACTATCCTGACAAGGAATCCATGTTCTTGCTAAAATAGCTTGCGATTGAGTAAACAGGAATGGATGTGTTTTATCTGCAGTTTGTTCTTTGGTCAACCATTGCAATGCATCAGACTTCTCCGTGGTGCGATAATAAATGCGAACTACATCTGTATTTGGTGTAATGTCAACAATTAATTTTTGGCCGACATACATTACTTCCGGCTCTAATCTAAAAGTGGTGAACTCGTCATTATTTCCTATAGTAACATAGTCTATCGACAAACCTCTAGTATCAAAATAAACTTCCTTCGCTCCTGTTTTATTTTCAATGGTCCACTTGGCAGTTGCTACAATCATCGAAGAATCAAAGTCTACTGTAGCCGCCCAATCCAAATGTTTTACAACCACTTCATTTGGTTTCGCATATGTGTGGGCATCTGCTGTAGAAATCTCTTTAATTTCTACTTTTTTTTCATCCTTCATTGAATTGCTTTTTTCATCTGAATTACAAGCCATTAAGCTAAGTGAAATGGCTAAAACTGATAGTATTTTATTTCTCATCATGTTCTCATTAATAGAAGCGTGAAATTACAAAATCTTCGCCAAAAGGACACTACCTCGTGACTTAACATTCACTTAACGTTTGATTAATTGATTGGTAATTCTAAATTAACGCAGCAAACAGATTGCCACCCTACATTTGCTGTGTAAAAAAACACAACTATGAAAAATATTATTATAACAGCAGCGATTTTTTTAACAACTACTTTAAGTGCATTTGCAGGTGGTGAGAAAAATACCTCAACATCTATTTTAAAAGGAACTGTAGTAGATAATAACAATGAAGTAATTGCAGGAGCTTTAATTTCTATAGAAGGTATGGAAGAAAAAGTTTATACCGACTTAGATGGAAACTTCGTAATTTCAAACGCGACAGGAAAAGCAGTTAATGTATCTTTCGTTTCTTATGAGGATAAAATCGTTGAAATTAATTCAACGGAAATGACAATTGTTTTAGACGAAAAATAAAACCAACCAATATAAATCTAGAAAGGTCTTGCGCATGCGCAAGACCTTTTTTGTTAACTTTTCTTACAATGTTAACTCTATGTTAAATTTTCATTACCTTTGTGTCATCATAAATAAAATAGAGGATATGAAAAAGGTAATGATGATGATCGGAATAGTGTTGTTAATGACAAGCAACCTATTAGCACAAGCAGGAATAGAAAAGAATGGCGAACTCTTTATCTTTGATAATCAACCCTACACAGGAGACTTTAATGAATACTTCGAAGATGGATCTCAAAAAACACTTTCAACCATTAAAAATGGAAAACTAGAAGGTAGAGTCGTTTATTTTTATGCAAACGGCGCCAAAAAAGAACAAGGAGAATATAAAAATAATCAAAAAGATGGCAATTGGACAAGATGGACAGCTGAAGGAAACAGAATAGCTACTGCTTCTTATAAAAATGGCGTAAAAGACGGAAAATGGTTTATTTGGGATGAAAATGGAAAGATGCGCTACCAAATGGTTTATGATAATGGCAAAAAGATTGATACTTGGTATATGTGGGATGAAAATGAGAATTTAATTTCAGAGAAAGCTTTTTAATCTCTTTAAAAAACAGAAAAAAGGCCGGCTAGAACAATTCAAGCTGACCTTTTTTTATAGATTAATATTCCTTTTAAAACTTGTAACCAAACCCTACTACAAAAACTCTATTTGGTGTAAAACTTGAATAAACCTGATCATCTGCTTTATAAGATTCATAGAATTGCTCACGCTTATCATTTAAAATATTCTCAGTAGATAAACTAATACTCATCTTATCATCTTTGCCTAAAGACTTGGCCACTTTCAAATTTAAACTATGAAACTCTTGCTCAAACACATTAGGGTTTCTAGCAATACCTACTACAGATAATCGCTTGCCTTGTACGTTATAACTTACATTCACATCTAAACCTAAAGAGTCGTTTGTGTAGTTAACATAAGCGTTGATCACATAGGGTGATTGCCCTTGTAATTGTCTAAACTTATCTACTTTCTCACCAGCTCTTTTATTCTCTACTCGCTCCTGATATTCTGAAACATCATCAGCAGTTCCTAAAATACCATCAACACCTGGGGCAAAAATATCTCTACGATCTAATTGAGAATACACATACGTAAAGTTAGCACCCAAACTATATTGCTTTAATGACTCTGAAATAAAGCCCAAATTCTTTTTAGCATCTAACTCAAAACCGAACAACTGAGCTCTAGAAGAATTTCGAGGTGTAAACTGATCTACAGCAGTTTGATCAAAAGCAACTAATTCAATTGGGTTAGTTAAATCTTTATAGAACACACTTGCAGAAACTAACTGACCACCTGTAAAGTACTTTTCCCATCTAATGTCATAATTGGAGATATTCGTTTGCTCAAGGGCTAAATTTCCAATAAATGTTCTTCCGGTTAATGCATCAACTATTTCTGCAGCTGATTTTTCTTTAAACGATGGACGAGCTAACGTTTGAGAGAAATTAACTCGTACATTCATATCTTCCGCTACCGTGTAAACTGCTCCAATAGAAGGCAAAATATTCAACTCATCCAATACTCTTTCATCATCAAAAATATCGTCCGAAGTGTTTACCACCTGTCGCTGACCTGTGTAATTAATCGTAAACTGCTCTAATCGAACCCCTCCAATAACCTTAAAAATATTGGTAATTGGCAATTCAACCATAGCATACGCAGCAAAGTTATTAGATGAAGACGTGTAAATATTGTTTAATTGCTCAGACCCCTCTACTCTAGCACCATCACCTGTTGATGGGTAGATGTTATCATCTAGCAAAATATCATTTGGATCTAAACCGGGGTAATTTGATTTCTCGTCAAGAATTTTATACGTAAAAATATCAAATTCTCTTTTCTTGTAAGTATAGGCTGCTCCTGCTCTAAACACTGATTTCTCACCATTCCATTGATTAAAATTATACTTTACATCTAATCTATTTCCTAAACTAACTTCTTGCAAGCTTCTATAAATTCTATTGGCCAAACCACCATTACCGACTTTTATAGTTGCCAATTGATCATCTATAGAAAAAACCGTTTGACGAAAATCTGGCTCTTTGTTTAATGCCAATGTTGGAGCAGTTTTAAATGTTAACTCTAAGTTTTTTCCCGGCATATATTGCTTAAAAGTTAACAAAGCACTAGAGATACTCCTTTGATTATAGTACAACACCTGCTTTCTCAAAACCAATGGTTGTCCTTCAGGAAAACCTGTAGTGATACCATCAGTCAATGATGACTGCTTAACAGCATTTTGTAAATGCATCAATGATAATGATAGGCTTGAATTTTGCTTTTTGATAGAAGTAGTTGCAAAAGCACTCCAAAAAACTTCCTCAATACCTACTTCACTAGAATCCTTTCGTGACAACTGAAGATCTGTTTGGTTAGAATCTGCAGAAGTTGCGTATTCAGATACAATAAAATCATCGTAATACTTATAATTCAAACTGTAGTTTAGGGCTACATTATAACCAATAGTATAATCTCCTTTCTTAAATTGATTCGCAGTACTGTAACCTAAACTTGTGTTCAATAAGCTCGTTTTGCGATCTATTCCCATTACAGGGTCAAACTGGCGAGTAAGATCTGCCAGTTCAGCTCTATCTTGAAATTGCAAAGCTGTTAGATCAATGGCTCTATCAATAGGGATTTCTCTAGAATCGTTTCCAAAAGCAACATAGTCGGCACCAGTAGATTCATAAGATACAAAATCACTATTCATATTCATGGCAGGACTAAAACCTAAAGATGCTGAAAAACTAGACTCCTTGTCATCTGTAAAGTCTTTGGTGATAATATCAACAGACCCACCTGTAAAATCACCTGATAGATCAGGTGTAAATGTCTTAAATACAGACAAATTATCAATCAAATTAGTTGGGAAAATATCTAACTGTATAGAGTTTCGGTCAGGATCTAAACCTGGAATCTCCATACCATTTAGTGTAGTTTTAGTATATCGATCACCTAATCCTCTTACAAAAACATACTTACCTCCTTCTACTGTAACTCCTGTTACGCGCTTTATTGCTGCCCCGGCATCTCCATCACCTACTTTTTTAAATGTTTGAGAAGAAATACCATCCATTACGTTAGCTGATTTCTTTTGCATAGTCGCCATTGCAGATTCATTATTTCTGCTTCGGGTGGCTGTAATCACAACCTCTCCTGCTTGTATTGCATCCGGCATCAACCTCATTTCGCCAACCACAGTTACTTCATCAGCTTTTACAACTACTCCGCTTACCGTTAATTTTGCGAATGAAATATAAGTAGCTTCAACGTTATAAGTCCCTTCAGCAACACGAATGCTAAATTGACCATCTAAATCAGTTGATGCACCAGTCATTGTGCCACCAATTACAACGTTTACACCAATTAAAGTCTCACCTGTTAAATCATCAATAACAGTACCTCTAATGGTTCCCATTTGCGCAAAAGCCCCTAAAGTAGTGATAAACATTGCGGCTAGAAGAAAGAAATTCTTTTTCATTTTGGTTTGTTTTTTCAGAGTGCAATATTAACAGAAAGCCTTCTTACCACAAGGGCAAGAAGGCTTTGTTTACATAATCTTAATATTGGTAACGTTCGCTTAAAAGTCAGATAATAAACCCTTATTATCAGCCATCGACCATCCAATAAATTGAGACTTATCAAAAGATGGAGCAGCTGTACCTAACGTATTGTTGTCAGCAGCAAATTCTACATCAAAATCAAAACCTGCAGGAGGAGTAGCAGCTTTATCAGCTGAAATATCTGCTAATGTAACACCCGCAGCAGCATTGAATACACAACCACTCATTACTAAAGCACCATTTGCATAGTTTGCAGATACGCCGTCATTATCTAATTCTACATCAGCAGCTGCATTAAAACCAAAGAAATATAAATTTTGAACAGTTCCCTTAGCATCAGATCTAAAGTCAGCATATTCTCCAACACCAGCTCCTTTTAATGCACCACCTGTCATTGTAAATCCATCAGGAGTTACAGCAGTACCCTCAGGACCATCAATTTCCAAGGCATGATCTGAATCATCTCCTGCAATGTACAATACGTTGGTAATTGTTCCCGAATAAGCTTGATCAACATCAAAGGCATCATCACCTTGGTAAGCAACTAAAGCGTTAGTTACATTTACAGTTCCACCGAACCACTCAATACCATCATCCAAGTTTCCGATTACTTCAATATGATTGATAGTAGTTCCATTACCAACACCACCCAAAGTAAGGCCGTTGATTTCATTACCTCCGCCTGGAACTAATTCAACACCACCATGACGAATAGAAACATACGTTAATGTACCTGAATTATCAGCAGGAGCTGAACCTCCATAAATTCCTTCAGGAATAGAAGCAGGAATTCCTTCAATACGAGCTGTATTTGAAGACGCAGGAGAAATAGGTGCATTTCCTAAAATAATAACACCTGCCCATAAGCCTCTATCATCTTTCTTTAAAATAGTACCTGCTTTTTCTCCAATACAAATATCATCAAAAACAGAAGTGAAAATAATTGGCTCAGATGCAGTACCTCTA
The DNA here is from genome assembly GCA_028336925.1 of Vicingaceae bacterium. Classification (GTDB taxonomy): domain Bacteria; phylum Bacteroidota; class Bacteroidia; order Flavobacteriales_E; family Vicingaceae; genus Acidiluteibacter. The sequence goes on from JAOKVV010000036.1 coordinate 6,581, forward strand.
GCTTCGATTTTTGAACCCTGAGAAATTACTAATGGCTTCGCATTTGCTTCTGAACCTGATCCTCCTTTAATAATTGTACCTGCTTCAATCGTCAAAACTGCATTGTTTTTTACAATTACTCGATTGTTCAGTACATAAACATTTCCTTTTGTCCAAATAGTGTTAGAAGAAATATCTCCACTGATGAAAACTAATGGATCTCCACAAAGATTAACAACATTAGAGTTGGAATTAGTTTTAGGCTTATCGTCATCATCATCGCAAGAGATTAATGAAGCAGACATAGCAGCAGAGAAGAAAACAGCTACCAATGCGTTTTTAGTAAGTTTTAAATTTTTCATTTTGCTATTTGTTTTAAATTATTAGTTTTTATTTAAAATTGACGCTGCAAAGATGTATCACTTTTATTATCGCAGCATATACTTGCCGTTATTAAAAACTTACGATAGCTTTAAATGAATGTTAATAAGTGTATTTTTGAAACCATATATTAAGGTATAAATTTTCCCCAGACCGTAATTAACGATACATATATTGAGATTATTTAAACTTAAATTAACATAGACACTAGATAGCTGCATTAACTTTGTTTTTATAATAAACCAACACTTACAAAATGAGTACTGAAAAAATTCTTTTAGTTGATGATGATCAAGACATTTTAGAATTCTTAGGTTATAACATTAAAAAAGAAGGCTTTGATGTTGAGACAGCATCTAATGGAAAAGATGCCATAGAGGTCGCTAAAAAATTTAAACCAGACTTGATTATTTTAGATGTAATGATGCCTGAAATGGATGGTATGGAAACTTGCCATCAAATGCGCAACATGCCCATGCTAAAAGATACACTCATTATATTTCTAACTGCAAGAGGTGAAGACTATTCCCAAATTGCTGGCTTTGATGCAGGTGCTGATGATTACATAACCAAACCTATCAAACCTCGTGTTTTGGTAAGTAAAGTAAGGGCTATTCTAAGAAGAAAAGGAAGCACTCAAGAAGAAGAATCAGCAATAGAGGCTAATGGTGTTTCTATAGACCGAGAGCGTTACTTGATGAAAAAAGATGGGGTAGAGTTTAATCTTCCTAAAAAAGAATTCGAATTATTGGCGCTTTTAATGTCTAAGCCAGGCAAAGTATTTACACGTGAGGTAATTCTAGACAGTGTATGGGGTGGCGAAGTGGTAGTAGGCGATAGAACGATAGATGTACATATTCGAAAATTGAGAGAAAAACTAGGCGATTTATATATCAAAACAGTGAAAGGCGTAGGGTACAAATTTGAAGTATAGCTTCTATTTTACTACCTTTCTGTTATGAATAATAATACTCCAAATGCATTAGCTAGCCGTATCGGCTTTTTTGTAGCTGCTTCAATTACGGTTATTTCTAGCCTAATTATAGGTTTAGCATCAGAAATTACCTGGTGGATTCCATTTATCTTATTTATTGTTTCCTATCTAACCAGTTATTTCTTTTTCCTGTGGGCAGTTTCTAACTTTATCGATCGAAAGATTCGCCTAATCTACAAAACTATCCACAACTTAAAGGTTGGAAGAAAGAAAGGAGCAATCCTTGAAGACCTTGATGTAGACAAAGATATTCTTACAGAGGTTAGAAAAGATGTAATCGAATGGGATCTAAGAAACCGACAGGAAATAGAACGATTAACTGATCAAGAAAAATTTAGAAGAGAGTTTATTGGAAATGTTTCTCACGAATTAAAAACACCCCTTTTTAGCATTCAGGGCTATATTCTTACCCTTTTAGAAGGAGGCCTAGAAGATCCAAAAATTAATGTTTCTTACTTACAACGTGCAGAAAAGAGTGTGGATCGGATGATTGATATGGTGAGTGATTTGGATGAGATTGCAAAACTTGAATCGGCCCAGCTAAAAGTAAACCTTAGTACTATTGATATCTATTCATTAGTAGATGAAGTGATAGACGCATTAGATTTTAAAGCCAAGGAAAGAAAAATCAAATTAATTATCAAAAAAGCAGACGATAAACCACTTTGGGTAAACGCTGATCCAATCAGGATTACTCAGGTACTTACTAACCTAGTCGTTAACTCTATTTATTATGGAAATGAAGGTGGAAAAACAGAAATACGTTTTTTCGATTTTGATGAAAATATATTAGTAGAAGTAGCTGACAATGGTAGAGGAATATCAGAAGAGCATTTGCCACGATTATTTGAACGATTTTATCGAATAGAAAAAAGTAGATCACGACATGATGGTGGTTCAGGATTGGGCTTAGCTATTGTAAAACACATTATTGAGGCGCATAACCAAACCATCAATGTGAGAAGTAGTATAGACAAAGGAGCTACATTCTCCTTTACATTGGCTAAAGCCGATAAAAAGTAAGCTCATAAATTTCTAGAAAAAAGCAGTTATTTTGGATGCATCATGCAACCAATCACTACATTTATTCATCTATAACAAAGCTGTATTAGTATAAAATGCCTGAGACCTACATGACGGAAGAAGAGATGATAGCGGGGAGCCTGAAAAAGGACGAAAAAGCACAAAAAGCGCTCTACACTTCTTTGTCAGGAAAGATGATGGGTGTTGCGCTGAGATACTGCAATAGCCAACAAGAAGCAGAAGATGTGCTCCAAAATGGTTTTATTAAAGTGTTCGGTAAATTAAAATCCTATAATGGCGAAGGGGTATTTGAAGGATGGGTCAGAAGAATTATTGTTAATACAGCATTGGATTATATCCGAAAGAGCAAAAATGAACGCTTTCATATGGATGTAAATGAAGTAGACTATTTACTAGCCGATCAAACAATAATTTTAGAAGCATTGGCAGCTGAAGATTTATTGAAAGTTATTCAAGAACTGCCTGCAGGTTATAGAACTGTATTTAACTTATTTGCCATAGAAGGATACTCGCATAAAGAGATAGCAGAAGAGTTAGGAGTAACTGTAAATACATCAAAATCGCAGTACTCAAGAGCTCGAACATTTTTACAAAAGAAATTAGAAGACATAAATATAACATCAAGTGAATAAAGAAAATAAACCCATAGAAGACCTTTTTAAAGATGCTTTCGAGCACTTTGAAAAAACGCCAAGCAGCAATGTTTGGTCAGGCATTCAAGCTGGAATAAATGCACCAGCAGCAGGTGTCGCAGCCGCAACAAAAGGCGTTATGAGTATTGGTGCAAAAATCGGCATTGCGGTAGCTACAATTGGTGTTATCGCCACTACTTTGTATGTTGGCTTCATTAATGTAAATGAAAAAGAAGTTACAGTTGCTCAACAAGAATTAATAAATCAGCAAGAAACTATTCCTACTGCAGTAGTTGAGGAAGAAAATAATTCAACTGAAATTATAACTGAAGAGGCAGAATACTTAGCATCTGAATCAGTTTCTAGCACTGATCGGATTGAAGTGATTTCGACAATTGAAAATTCTAAGAAACAAGTAAAAGTTTCTGATGATAAAACCAATTCATCAACAGTAAAAGGTTTAGCTAAATTAAACCAAAGAACAGAAACCGGTGAAACTTCTTTGGAAATTATAGAGAGTAATGATGCAGTTTCAGATAAGCAGGAGATAACAAATAGTAATGCAGTTGAGCCAAGTCAAAAAGATGAGAATATCATAGAAGAAGTAGCTCCTTTGGCAGCCATAATTAATGTGAATCAAGTAAATGGCGAAATTCCATTTCAGTTGACATTTAATACACCTGAAAACGCCGATACCTACACGTGGAAATTAAATGGTTTGATTATTAGTAATAACAAGAGTAGTTCAATAGAAGTAACTACAAGAGGAACACAAAAACTTGAACTCATCATTACCAAAGGCGATGAAACAGCACAATCTATTCAGATGATAGATGCTGAAAAGTCTACAGCAACGGTTATTCAAAACATATTTACGCCTAACCAAGATGGCATGAATGACGTATTTAGAATAGAGGAAGGTTTTGACCAGTTATCCATAAAGATATTCGATCAGAATTATAAAGAATTACACAATTGGACAGGAGAATATGGTTTCTGGGATGGAACTTATCCTGATGGGAGTATGGCTCCAAATGGGGTTTACTTTTATATGGGAACCTACAAAAAGAATGGAAAAGAAGAAACCTTAAAAGGGAGTGTAACACTGAGAAGGTAGATAATAAGTAGCTTTTCCAAAGTTGAGAACTTTGAAAAAGCTACTTCAAATCAATAATTTAAATTAGGAGAAAGCCACTTTTCGATGTACTCATCAGAAGTGGTTTTCCTTTTTGCATAATCTTGAACTTGATCTTTACCTATCTTACCCAATCCGAAATACTTCGCATAAGAGCTTGCAAAGTACAACCCACTTGCCGCTGCAGTCGGATACATAGCAAATGATTCTGTTAATTCAATACCAGTATTCTTTTGCGCATCTAACAATTCAAAAATAAGCGGTTTTTCCGTATGATCCGGGCAGGCAGGGTAACCTGCAGCAGGGCGAATTCCTTGATACTTTTCTTCGATTAGCTCTTCGTTATCCAAGGTCTCGGATTCTACATATCCCCAAAATTCTCTACGGACTCTTTTGTGCAATAATTCAGCAAATGCTTCTGCCAATCGATCCGCCAATGCCTTTAGCATAATGCTGCTGTAATCATCATGATCGTCCTCAAACCTTTTTACATAGGGCTCTATCCCTAATCCTGTAGTTACGGCAAATCCGCCAATATAATCTTGCTTTCCTGATTCCTTTGGTGCTATAAAATCAGCTAAACTTAAATTGGCAATGTTAGCTGCCTTTTTATTCTGCTGACGCAATGAATGAAGTAGTTTAATCAATTTTCCACTTTCAGGATCATATACTTCTATGTCTTCACCAACCGTATTTGCCGGCCATATTCCATATACACCTTTCGCAGTCAACCATTTTTCATCAATGATCTGTTTCAACATTTTCTGAGCATCAGCGAATACTTTTTTCGCTTCTTCGCCTACGTATTCATTCTCAAAAATAGCCGGATATTTTCCTTTCAATTCCCAAGTGCTAAAAAATGGTGTCCAATCAATGTAGTTGGATAGTTCCTCTATCGAATAATCATCAAAAACATGCACGCCTAGTTTCTTCGGTGTCTTAATTTCTTCCTTTTCCCAATCGATCTTAAACTTATTGGCTTTCGCAGCCTCAAAAGAAACATATTCTTTATATCCTGCTCTATTGTTGTGCGCCTCTCTTACTTGCTCATATTCAACATCAAGATTTGCCACAAATACATCCCTTGCTTCCTTATTGTCACTCAATAACGTACTCGCTACCGGCACACTCCTAGAAGCATCCAATACATGCACCGCAGGATGATTATATTTCTGTGCAATCTTAACAGCAGTGTGCGCTTTAGAAGTGGTAGCTCCACCGATTAGTAATGGAATAGTAAATCCTTCTCGCTGCATTTCACTTGCCAAATACACCATTTCGTCCAATGAAGGTGTAATTAATCCCGAAAGACCAATCATGTCTACTTGGTGTTTTCGTGCTTCTTCTAAAATCTTTTCAGGCGGCACCATTACCCCTAAATCAATTACTTCAAAATTATTACACGCCAATACTACACCAACTATATTTTTTCCAATATCATGCACGTCTCCTTTTACAGTGGCCATTAATATTTTACCTGCATTCTTTTTCTCGCTTCCGCCTCTTTTTTTGGCTTCTTCAATAAATGGCAGTAAATAAGCCACTGACTTTTTCATTACTCGGGCACTCTTCACCACTTGTGGTAAAAACATTTTGCCTGAGCCAAACAAGTCTCCCACTACATTCATCCCATCCATCAATGGCCCTTCGATAACTTCTAATGGTTGATCGAATAACAATCTAGCTTCCTCACTATCTTCATCGATAAATTCGACAATTCCTTTTACCAAAGCATGCGTCAGACGCTCTTTTACAGGCGCATCTCTCCAAGCCATATCTCTAACCACTACTTTGCCATCTCCTTTTACAGATTCTGCAAATGTGAGTAAGTCGTCTGTGGCTTCTGAGCTTTTATTTAAGAGTACAGCTTCAATTTTTTCTAATAAATCTTTCGGGATATCTTCGTACACTTCGATCATTCCGGCATTAACAATTCCCATGTCTAAGCCGTGCTTAATCCCATGGTATAAGAATGCTGAATTCATGGCTTCCCGAACTACATTATTCCCTCTAAAAGAAAAAGAGACATTACTTACACCTCCACTTACTAAAGCTCCTGGTAGATTCTCCTTAATCCATTTGGTAGCATTAAAGAAGTCAACTGCATAATTATTATGCTCTTCTATTCCTGTGCCGATGGTTAAAATATTTGGATCAAAAATGATGTCTTGAGGTGGAAAGCCAACTTGTTTGGTTAGAATGTGATATGCACGCTCACAAATTTGGATTTTCTTCTCAAAATTATCTGCTTGTCCTTTTTCATCAAAAGCCATAACTATAACCGCCGCACCATACTTACGAACTAATCTCGCATGTCTTACAAACTCTTCCTCGCCTTCTTTTAAACTGATTGAATTGACAATAGATTTACCTTGAGTACATTTTAAGCCAGCTTCAATCACCGACCATTTAGACGAATCAATCATAATAGGAACCCGAGAAATCTCAGGGTCAGATGCAATCATATTCAAAAAGGCCGTCATTTCCTCCTCAGAATCCAGCATTCCTTCATCCATATTCACATCGATGATTTGAGCTCCACCTTCTACTTGGTCTAGCGCTACAGCCAATGCATCTTCATATCTTTTCTCTTTAATTAATCGTGCAAACTTCTTAGAACCTGTTACATTGGTTCGCTCACCAATATTTACAAAGTTTATGTTCTCTGTAATTTCCATCGGTTCTAACCCACTATACTGCGGAG
>JAOKVV010000037.1 GCA_028336925.1 Vicingaceae bacterium
AAGTAAAAACGAAAGATCACACAGAGCAGATATTAAATCTGTTTGCATAATAAATTAAAGATATGGCTAAGGATAAAGACAAGGAACCAAAAGAGAACACAGAGCAATTACAGAAGTTAAAAGCGCTGCAATTAACGATTGATAAATTAGAGAAAACCTACGGAAAAGGTTCTATCATGAAGCTTGGAGATAAAGCAGTAGAGAATGTAGAGGCTATTTCTTCTGGTTCTATTGCATTAGATTTAGCTTTGGGAGTAGGCGGTTTTCCAAGAGGTAGAATCGTAGAAATATACGGACCAGAATCTTCTGGTAAAACTACTTTGGCTATTCATGCAATCGCTGAAATTCAAAAAACGGGTGGAATCGCTGCTTTCATTGATGCAGAGCACGCGTTTGATAAAACGTATGCAGAGAACCTTGGTGTAGATACAGAGAATTTATTTATCTCTCAGCCTGATAATGGTGAGCAAGCTTTAGAAATTGCTGAAAATTTAATTCGTTCTGGAGCTATTGACTTAATTGTGATTGATTCTGTTGCAGCTTTAACTCCTAAGGCGGAGATTGAAGGCGAAATGGGTGACTCTAAAATGGGTCTTCAAGCGAGATTAATGTCACAAGCATTGAGAAAATTAACTGGTACAATTAACAGAACTGGTTGTTGTTGTATTTTCATTAACCAACTAAGAGAGAAAATTGGTGTAATGTTCGGTAATCCTGAAACGACTACAGGTGGTAACGCATTGAAATTTTATTCTTCTGTACGTGTAGATATTAGAAGAAGTTCACAAATTAAAAATGGCGACGAGGTGATGGGTAACCGCGTTAAAGTGAAAATTGTGAAAAATAAAATTGCTCCTCCTTTTAGAAAAGCTGAATTTGACATTATGTATGGACAAGGAATCTCTAAAGTGGGTGAAATAATTGATATGGGTGTTGATTTAGATGTAATTAAGAAAAGCGGAAGCTGGTTTAGTTACGGAGAAACTCGACTAGGGCAAGGTAGAGATGCCGTGAAATTATTGATTGAAGACAACCCTGAATTGATGGAAGAGTTAGAAACTAAAATCAAAGAGAAAATGCAAGGTGCGTAACCGCATTTAAATAATTAATTTTATGCCCTGCTTAGGAAACTAAGCAGGGCATTTTTAATTTATTGACGTATGAAAAAAACGAAATTACTTTTTATAGTATTAACCGCTGTATTATTTGCTTGTGGAGATAGTAAAACTGCTGATGCCTCGTCAGAGGTGCAAGTGATAACTGAAGAAATAGTAGCTCATGAAAATACGATAGATGAGCAACTAAAAGGAGATCATGAGTCACTTAAGCAAATCGAATTCATCGATCAAAACCCGATTGGAAAGTCTTCGAGAAGTAACCCAGTAACGTATGTAAAAGCTTATGATGATATAAGAGCGCTATATACTTCCCTCCCACTTTCCAAATCAAGAGGTTATAAAGCGGGTGTATTTTCATTTAATATCGATGGCGGACGTTGTGATACTTGCCAAGGAGAAGGTGAAGTGACGATTGAAATGCAGTTTATGGCTGACATCCATCTTTTGTGCGAAGAATGCAAGGGTCAGCGATTCAAAGAGGATATTCTCGAAGTAAAATATAAAGGACAACACATTGCTGATATTTTGGAGATGACCATTGAAGATGCTCTAAACTTTTTCAAAGAAGATGAAAAAAATAGAATTGCTAAAAAAATAACCGACAAACTTACCCCCCTTTTTGACGTAGGTTTAGGTTATGTAAAATTAGGCCAATCATCGAATACTTTAAGTGGTGGTGAAGCGCAGCGAATTAAGTTGGCTTCTTATTTAGCTAAAGGAGATCGTCATCAAAAGACGTTATTCTTATTTGATGAACCTACTACAGGTCTTCATTTTCATGATATCAATAAGTTATTGTATGCTTTTAATGCACTGATTGATCAAGGACATTCTTTATTGATTATTGAGCACAACCCTGATGTGATTAAATGTGCCGATTGGATAATTGATTTAGGTCCTGAAGGCGGAAAAAATGGTGGTCATTTACTCTTTGAAGGTACACCACAGGATTTAGTTAAGAGTAAAAAATCAGTTACTGCTGAATACATTAAACCATAGAAAAGTATACTTGAATTATTGCAAAGCAAAAAGCCCAGCACTTCTATAAGTACCGGGCTTTTCAATTCATTCAAAATCTAATCGTATTATTTCACGATTAGCTTTTGAGTAGAGATTTGCTCTCCATTCAATGTTCTTACAAAATAAACACCTGCTTCTATGCTTGAGATATTCACCTCTTTCACATCTAATGTGCTTCCAACGGTTAATATCTCTTCTTGAACCACCTGTCCATTTGTATTGATAATACTTACATGGTAATTACCATTTGCAAAGTTTCCAAAGGTCATATTCAATACATCTTTTGCAGGATTTGGCGTTAATCCAAGTGTTGATGAACCATTCTTAATTTGCTCATCAATACCTACAATTGTTCCAACTTGGAATTCGTCAATAGCAAACCCATCATTTTCAATTGTACCATTAGATACAAATGCAAATCTAAACTTCACTTTTGAATTACCTCCTAAGCCTTGAAGATCATTCAACACAGGTAACCATGTTCCAACGCCTCCTGCTGAGAATCCTTCCCAAACATTTGCTGTAGTATTGTTATAGAAGTTTACTGATGCAATTGAAGGCATAACTTTTGACCAGTTCCTTCCATTATCAATTGAATACTCCATCCATACTTGATCTGCACCAATTTCCGTCTTAAACAATGTACGGAAATTTAACAAAATAGGGGTAGTAGGAGCAATGGTAGATAAATCATAACACGAAGACTCCAAGTAAGACATCTCATTAGCATTATGGTTATTTGCTGCAGAAGTTACCCATGCTTTGGTACCAATAGCTCCATTGATATAGAACGAACTAGGCGTTCCCCATTCCCAAGATGAATTAATACCTGAAGGAACCCAATTTCCATCATTACCCTCAAAAGTATAATACTTTAGAGGAGAGTTTGCACTAATTGAATCAGAGAAGCTTCCAACAAAAGTATAACCTGTTAAAGCATTATTGGTTGGATCACCATCTGCTGTCAATGAAATACTAGCATCTAACGTATAACTCTTGATTGCTGATGCGTTTACTTTGGTAGCAAATGTAAAGTTATAAGTTGTTCCAGGATTAATAGTTACAGGAACAGTCTCCGTTACAGGAGTACCTCCATCAAAAATGTAAGTAGCACTGATTCCACTCGCTGGCGATAAACCTAAGTTCTGTATCGCAATCGTAACATCTTCCGCGTTTGATAATCCGCAGTCAGACATTGGAGAAACGATTGTATCTAATGCAACATCTACAGCTACAGTATCAAACAAGCGTATATTATCGATAGACATGTCACTTGTGAAGCTACTTCCTCGTACTCCTCGGAAGACTAACTTCATAGATGTGCCTTGATATCCTACAAGCAATGCGCTAGTGTCTATCCATGCAGCTGATCCTGCAGTTTGTTGCTGCCCGCTTATAGAGATAACAGTATCCAATACATTATTAGTATCTACTAATACATGTAGGTCTCCCATTGTTGCTCCATACATATGGTATGCAAACTCTAATACGACTCCGCCAGCACTTGCAGGCACGAAAATCGATGGACTTGACAAGTCATTACTACTACCTAATGCTCCACCTGACGTTTCTAAATACATATACTTACCACCTATAACAGATGGCGTAGTGGCATCAAAAAATGGCCCTGTATTTAGTGAATTCTCATTAGCTCCTGAAGCATCTTCAACTTGCCACTGTGGAGTTGTGGTTCCGCTATTATTCCAACCGTTCGCAAATGAAGTTCCAATATTTCCTGCTGTAAAGGTCTCAAAGTCTTCATTCAATGGAATTGAGTATGCAGTTGCAAATGAGTAAGGTCCTACTGTCGGAGCTGAGTCTGTAGGAGAACAAATTTCTGTGACATACAATTCATAGGTTGTACCTGATGCTAGACCTGTTATAGAAGAGGTCGTTGTAGTTGTCAACACACTCGTACCTGCTCCTGGAGTAAACCCGATTGTTCCATACTCATATCTAAAGCTAGAAGCTGTTGAAGCTGTTGTAAATGTAACATCAGCTGTATTGATAGTTACATTTGTAAACGTTGTTGCCGTTGGTGGTGTACAACTCGGTGGATTAAACTCATCTGCACCCATATCTACCGTAGTAGAACCTGGGAATGGTCTTGTATCACCATCTAAATCAACTGTTATTCCAACACTATTATCACCTACATCGTTAGCTAATGCTCCTAAAACATGTAAGTCTAGCGGGTAGTTAATGAAAGTTGGATCTCCTTCAACTGAATTAGCGTTGAATGCTGAATTAGCTGTTGTATATGCACTCAAGTTACTATACGTAGCACTATTAATACTTAATAAATCATTACCGGAAGTATAATATGCATTGTAATCCATTGTTTGAAAAACAGTATCAGGCATATTAGTTCTTAAAGCAAAGCTACCATTGGAGTAGATGATGTTGTTTCTAATATCATAATTTCCAATACTACGAGTAGTAGAAGTGTAAATCTGTAATGCAGGAATACCTGTACCATTTGTCACAATTGTATTATGGAATAGCTCAGTGCTATCTATATAATACATATACAAACCATAGTCAGAGTTCGAATAGATCATATTGTTTGCAAATCTATTCTTCCTTGTTTGCGTAAACGCACCTGTGAAATCATAAATATACATTCCATAATCAGGAGCTCTCAAGTTATTTCTTGAAATATCAAAATTGGTAGTATAATAGATATAAGCACCATCAGCATTTATATTTGCTCTTGCTTCCATATCTATAGTATTATCTGTCATCGTTAAGGTATCAGCATAATACATGTATACACCATAATAGTAAGCTTTTTCAATACTATTATTCTCAATAACTAGGTTGTTAACAGGATCTGAAACTGATCCATAAGCTCTAATACCATAATAACCACCTTTAATAACGTTATCTCGGATGATGTTGTTGTCTGTTCGAGCACCGGTAGAATGACTTCCTGAAGCACCCGATAATGAAACACCATACATCAATGAAGTCGTTGTAGTCGTATCAGCAATGATTTGACAGTTACTTACTACGTTATGGTTCGCATTGGCCAAAATCGCTCCTGCACCAGTTGCTCCTCCATAAATGAACGACATGTTTCGTATCGTTACATAATCTGCATTGGCTATCGTTAATGCAGCAAATGAATTTGTTCCATCTTCTGATACAATTGTCAAACTAGAGTCTCCTCCATCTATGGTTAATGTATTTGAAGCATTCGCTCCTACTATTCCATCAATCTCTAATGGCTCTAAATATACGCCATTCGCTACATTTACTGTAACACCTCCACAAACCCCATAATTGCTTAATTGAGTAGTTAAATCAGCGAAAGTTATAAAATTGGTAACAGATGCTGCAATATTAGGATCAACAGTATAAATTCCTGAAAGACCTGTTCTTAATCCTAAAAATGACAATGAGTCATCTGCAGGAATTGGATCAGGTGTCATATTAGGATCCTTAGTGTAAAATCTAATATCATATAATTGAGTTGAACTAACCGTAAAAGATGGTAACGTTACTGATGCCGTATCCCCAGGATTGATTCCTTGCGTATAGTTTAAAGAATCAACTACTCCGTTAATATTCCACATCACCTTAACTGTATTCAAGGTATCAGATCCAAAGTTTTTTACTCCTAAAACAGGAGTTAAACTACCTGGGCATAAAGCGCCTGTTGGGCTTTGTAGTTCAACAACACCAGCGTTTAGTGCAGATACAGGAGATATTCTTATATCATCTATAGACATATCACTGTTAAATGACGACCCACTTATCCCTCTAAATCGAAGTATTACAGATGTACCTTGATATCCTACCAAATTAGCTGCAAATAAATTAAACGGATCGCTTCCGGCAACTTGCTGCTGTCCTGAAATAGTAGTTAATAAGTTAGAGACACCATTGGTATCAACGAATACTTTTAAGTCACCCATAGTAGCGCCATACATATGATAATAGAATTCAAACAATACGTTTGTCATATTAGTATCTATGTATATTGGAGGACTAACAAAATCAGCAGAATCGCCAGCACCACCTGAAGTCTCGAGATACATATACATACCTCCTGTTGTTGATGGTGTTGTATTGTCATAAAAAGGTCCTGTTGCAGATGAGTTTTCGTTGGCTCCTGTAGCATCCTCAGATTCCCATCGTGGATTTGATGTTCCATTAGTAGAACTCCATGCATTTGGGAATGGATTATTATTTAATCCAGCTGTAAAAGTTGTAAAATCTTCAAAATATGGAACTCCATAAGAAGTATTGAACGTCACAGGTCCAACCCATGCTGAAGAATCTCCTGCACCACAAATTGACCGCACATAAACATCATAAGTAGAACCTTGACCTAATCCAGTCAATGAAATAAGTGAAGTACTCGCGGTTCCAGAAATTCCTGAACCTAGTGTAAATCCCTGCAAGTCGTATTCATAGGCCAAAGTACCTAAATATCCATTAACTTGTATATCAACAGAAGTTAATCGCTGGTTTACGGCGACAACTGACTGAGGAGGAGTTGCAGTTGTAGGAAATACAATCGATGTATCGTTAGCAGTTACTGTATCAGGAACACCATTTGGGTTGGTTGTATAAACAGTTACTGAATTCGAACCTGAATTAAACATCGCTGATCCTAGCAATACTTGAGCACTGTAATTACCTACACCCGGTATTGTATCTAATGTTTGGTTATAGACTACAGGGGTTTGGATAATACCATTCACTTCCCAATTCACTGTAACAGAATCAATTTGATTTAAACCTAAATTAGCAATTGTTGCGTATACATCTTGCATCCCTGCACAAAAAACAGATGGTGAATCTACTGATAATACAGCTGCATCATTCGTACCATTTGGAGCTGAAATAATTTCTATCTCTCTAAAGTTAGGATTAGAGAGTTGTCCTGTTCCTTGCATTAAAAAGGATGTAATTCTAACCGCATCAGTTGTTAATTTTGGGAATCCAATTCTATTAATGCATTGCATCGGTAAATTAGAGAAAGATGAATGTGTAATCCAATTAGTACCATCAAAATATTGAATGGTTCCGCCTGTCAAAAACCTAGCGTTATTTTGAGCATGATGAATAACAATGGTATCAAAAGTTTCCGGATTCGGAAAATCAAATCTTATATAATCAACACCTACCGCATTTGGAGGTGAGGTACTTATCCACATTTGTTGGGTTCCACAGGTACCAAAATTTAAATCATTTAAAGTAGTGCATGCTCCTGTTCTGCACCCACCGCCATTTGCCCCATCTGCCGTAGCAGTTGCTAGTGGTGCGATATTATTTTGCGCTGAAGCAAAAAAAGTGACCACTAACATTTTGAAAAACAATGTTGCTTTTTTCATAATAAGAGTTTAAATTATAATTAGTTTAGCCACAATATAATAAAAAGTAACATAAAAAAAAAGTCCCTTACGCTAAGCGCAAGGGACTGAGTAAATTAAAGTTTTAGTTACTCTTAATTGAATTATCTAATAATTAACTTTTCTGTTGTAACTGTTTCACCGTTTACAATTCTTACAAAATAAACACCTGACTCTATTCCGTCTAGGTTAATTGTTTTTGTATCTAAATCGGTTCCAATTGACATCACATGATTGCTAACAATCTGACCTTTCATATTCACCACATCTACTTGGTAATCGCCTTTCGCGTAGTTACCAAATGTTAGGTTTACTATACCACTCGTTGGGTTTGGTTGAATAGTCAAACGTGTTGCACCTTCTACTAATTCTTTGTTTCCAACTGCTATATTAATTTGGAAATCATCAATACCAAATCCATCATTTTCTATTGTTCCATTTGAACTAAATACAAATCTGAATTTAACTTTCTGATTTCCGCCTAATCCTACGATATCATTCAATACAGGTATCCATGTTCCAACTCCTCCGCTTGAGAAGCCTTCCCATACATTATCTGTCGTGTTGTTGTAGAAGTTAACAGATGCTACTGATGGCATTACTTTATTCCATGCTCCTCCATTATTGGTAGAGTACTCTAACCATACTTGATCAGCCGATACTTCGGTCTTAAATAAAGTATAGAAAGACATAAACAATGGCTCAGTTGATGGGAAGCCTGACATATCAAAACATTGAGTCTCTAAATAAGATAACTCATTTGCGTTGTGATTAGCTGCCAATCCTGTTACCCATGCATTGCTACCTGATCGTGCTCCATTAATATAGAACGTGTTCGGTACACCATGTGCCCATGAGCTATTTGCTCCATAAGCAGAGAAGTCACCATTAGTTGCTTCAAAATCGTAAGCCACTGTAGCTGATGTACTATCAAGTGTGGTTGATGGTGATCTTACAATGTTTACTGAAATTGAATCATTCGATGGAATACTATCCGCAGGACTTTGAGTAACGTATAAGTCTAACGCATATCCACCTGCTACACTAAAGTTAGCCTGAGTGTTAAACGTGTAAACATAACTAGTACCTCCTAAGATAGTATCAGTAATGGTTTCGTTCACAGGAGTTCCTCCATTGATAATATACGTAATTGGTGTATTTATGTAAGGAGTTGAACCTGCATTTGTCAAGCTAACAGTAATATCTTCATTAGCATTCAAGCCACAATCAGATAGTAAAGTTAACATTGAATCTACTTGGATGTTAGTTTGTACTGAATCATACAATCTGAAATTATCCATTCCAAATCCATCTCCATTTTGAACTGATCCATCTGATCCAAAGGCAAATCTAAACAATACGGATGATTGACCAGCTAGAGTATCTACTAGTCTTCTCACCGGTAACCATGATCCACTTCCAGGAGTTCCTGTCCAACCTTCACCTGATGGTTCAAGTCCTGATAATCCATTAATTGAATTATCCGTATACCAGTTTCCTGGGTCTCCAAATGCACCTAATTTAGTCCATGAAGCTCCTCCATCTAATGAATACTGCAATACAGCTCCATCCCAAGAGTTTTCAGAATTCCACCATACATCAAATTCTAAGATTGGAATACCCATTGATGACATATCCATACATGGTGATTGAATCCATCCTGATTCGTTTGCATTGTAAATACCTGCTAAGTTAGTAACCCACGCTTGAGTACCATCCGATGCAGTATCAATAGTAGTTCCTGAAGGAACTCCATGTGCGAATGTAGTTGATCCATTAGCAGTCCAGCCGCCATTACTTGTTTCAAAACTCTCCGCATAAGGGAAAGAAGAGATTAGTGGAATACTTGTTACTGTTTTCAACAAACTATCATTGGTTTGAACAGGGTCTCCCGCTAATACTACATAAGTAAATACCGTATGTGCTCCTGCAGTTGCTAAGTTAGCTGTTGCAGTAAACGTATAACTAAAAGTAGCTGCAGGAGCGATTGATGCTGTTACTGTTTCTGTAATAGTCGCTCCACCATCTACAATCATATTGGCTGTAAAACCTGTTGCTGCTGTTAAACCGAAGTTCGTAATATCGATAGTAACTGCTTCTGTTGCTGTTAAACCACATTGAGTTACAGGTGCTGTCATTGCCGTAATTCCTATCTCTTGGTTAGACGGCTCAAATAACGCCACTTCATCAATAGAGATATCACCTGTATAACTAGACCCTCTAATACCGATAAATTTCAAAATAATTGACTTACCAGCATAACCTGTTAATGGGGTAGTTGATGTTATGAAAGCATCAGAACCCGCTGTTTGTTGCTGACCAACTAAAGTAACTACTGTATCCGATACATTGTTGGTATCAACTACAACATATAATGTACCCATTGTGGCACCATACATATGATAATCAAATTCTAATGTCAACGCATTTGCATTCGTTGGCACAAATACAGCAGGGCTAGACAAAATGTTCTGATTGCCTAATGCTCCTCCTGAGGTTTCTAAGTACATATACTTACCACCTGCAACTCCCGGAGTTGTTGCATCATAAAATGGACCTGTTGATAATGAATTCTCATTTGCTCCAGAAGCATCCTCTACTTGCCACTGTGGCGTTGTAGTTCCGCTATTATTCCAACCATTCGCAAATGAAGTTCCAACATTACCAACTGTAAAGGTCTCAAAATCTTCATTCAATGGAATAGAAAAGGCTGTTCCAAATGCATAAGGACCAACGATTGGTGATGCACTGGTTGGAGAACACAATTCTCTAACATACACATCATAGCTTGACCCTGATGCAAGTCCTGTTAACGATACTGTTGCGGTAAGCGCGGTATCCAACGTTCCATTTCCTTGTGTAAATCCTACGGTGCCATACTCATATTCCCATGTAGAACCTACTCCACCAACAAAAGTGATATCAGCTCCTGATATGGTAATGTTCGTAAAATTAACAGCCGTTGGAGGTGCACAAGATGGAGGTGAAAATTCATCTGCTCCCATATCTACTACAGTTGATCCTGATGCAGGACGAGCATCCCCATCGATATCGATAGTAATACCCACAGTATTATCACCCATATCATTCACTAAAGCTCCCAATACATGAAAATCTAAAGGATAGTTTAAGAATTGTGGATCGCCCTCTAATGTATTTGCATTAAACAAGGCGTTCGCTGTAGTGTAAGAAGACAAGTTAGCATGTGTCACTGAATTTATACTTAACAAGCTTGAACCTGTTGTGTAATAATTGTTGTAATCCAATGCTGTAAACATCGTATCTGAATAATTCGTGCGCAATGCGAATGAACCATTCGAATAGAAAATGTTGTTTCTTACATCATATCCTGACATTGGATAAGAAGTATTACTATAAAGCTGAACAGCTGGAAAAGAACTACTGTTTGAAACTAATGTATTATGGAACATATCTACACTATTCACATAGTAAGTATATAATGCATAATCACTATTTGAATAAATTATGTTATTCGCAATTACATTTCCACGGGTAGTTGGATTATAATTCCCAAAATCATAGAAGTATACGCCATAATCAGGTGCAAATATTGTATTACCTGAAAAATCAAAGTTATTGGTATAATACACATAACCTCCATCAGCAAAAGTGTTTGCACGATCAGTAATATCAATATGATTATTAATAATATCTACCGAATCAGTATAGTAGAAATAGATTCCATAATAATACTGCTGCGTAAACTCGTTATTAACTAATGAAATACCTTTTATTGGGTTTCCATTTGCTCCATAAGCTCGGATACCGTAATATCCACCTTTAGAAATACTGTTCGATAAATTAAAGTAGTCAGAAATTGACCCTGTTGTATGCGAACTTGTACTTGCTGACAAGGAGATTGGATACAATAAAGAAGAAGTACTGTTCGTGTCTACAGACAATACTGAATTCTCTACGCTAATATGATTAGCATTTGCAGTGATTAATGCTGCTCCAGTAGTTCCCGTATGTTCAATCGTCATATTCTTGATGGTAACATAATCAGCTCCTTCTATAGAAATTGCACCAAATCCACCAACACCATCAAAAGACAGCAACGTACCTGATGAATCTGCTCCATCAATGGTAATCGTATTTGTAGAACTTGTTCCGATTACATTGCTCAAGTTTAAGCTTTCGAAATATACACCTTGTGCAACGTTAACTGTTACAGGACCGCATACTCCAAAGGAGTTTAATGAAGACGCTAAATCACTAAATGAAACAAAGTTTGTTGCTCCAGGTGCAATACTTCCGTCCAAGGTAAACACTCCTGAGATAGATGCTCCTGCTGTCAATGATGTTGTATCATTACCCGGAAATGCATCAGGAACTGTGGTTGCATTTACTCCACTTACAACTGCCTCAAATGTTACAGGCGTGTTAGCAGAGAATGAATAGTTCGTTAATAGAATCTGTGCAGAATTACCAGCAACTGATCCAATCGTGTCTATTAATGTCGTGTAGTTGATTGGTGTTTGTCCAACTCCATCAATCGACCAATTAATAGTTAAACTTGTTACTTGAGCAGTCCCATTGTTAGAAACTGTTACAGATACATTTTCATTTCCTACGCAGAATGGAGTAGCAATATCAATAGAGCTTGCTGCAACATCTAAAGCAGGTGATGAAATTTTGAAAGCACCAATATCGTTGGCTGTAACCACTCTTGGAGATCCGTTAAAATCTTCAACTACTTGTGGTGCAGAAAAACCTGCGGCATTTAACGATAAATTCGTTGGTTGATAATCATCTAAGGTAATGTCTACAAAAAGTGGATCACCTTCTACATCATTTGCACCAACACCTGCAGTTTGATAATCAGCCAAAGTAGTTCGGTTGGCTCCTGCATAACCGTAGTAATTAGTACCAGACGCTGAACCAATGTATACATTATTATTAGTGGCAGCACTAGGTGAACCGTTAAGGTAAATACCATGCTTGGTTCCTGTTCCACCTCTAGTAATAGAGATAATATTGTTCTGAAAGGCTGAACCTGTTGAAGCTGAAGATTGGTAATACCCTCGGGTAGTTCCTCCGGTAGCTCCGGTATTGTCTAACGAAATGATATTATTGTAATACAAGTTGTTATCA